>NZ_JBSEYN010000002.1:0-739207 GCF_053627815.1 Cronobacter sp. 153480017-3
AAGAGACCGCGACCTGCCATGCATCTCGTGCGGAACTTTCACGTCCGCTCAGTGGGATGCCGGTCACTACCGGACAACTGCTGCGGCACCTCAGCTTCGCTTTGATGAACGCAATATCCATAAGCAATGCGTCGTGTGCAATCAGCACAAGAGCGGCAATCTCGTGCCGTACCGGGCAGAGCTTATCCGGCGTATCGGGCTGTCAGCAGTCGAGGCTGTCGAATCTAACCACTATCGCCACCGCTGGACTATCGAAGAGTGCAAAGCGATTAAGGCGGAGTATCAGCAGAAGCTTAAAGACCTGCGCAATTCGCGCGAGGAGGCCGCATGAGCGAAATAAGCAGAGAGGTTTGCGAGGAATATCTCGATGCCCTGGTGACTGTGGAGTTGGCCGCAAAGCTGGCGCAGAAAGACGGGCGCAAGGTTAACGGTGCTATCCGCGCGACGGTGAACGCCTTACTGCCGCGGCTGAGCGACCGGAAAGTGCACGGCATATTCACCGGACTGGCGCGCCAGCCATTCCCGGACGGTGCACTCAAGATGCTGCGCCGACAACTCGATTCAATGGTGGGAGAGCCAGCATGACGACGGTAACAAACATCGCATTAGCTCAGCAGCGCCAGAAGGATAAGGAGATGCTTGAGGCTATCGAGTGGCAGCTCAACAACGTTCACGAGACGGAGAAGCGTTTGATGGAAATGCGTCGGGAGCTGGTAAACCGGCTTGGCATTAACAAACCAGAGGGAGGTGATGCAGCATGAACCTGGAAAACGCACTGAAGTATCACTTCGCCAAATCAACCATGATAAACGACTCCCCGCGAGCCACAGCATCAGACGCATTGACCGGCACTGATATCATGGCAGCTCAGGGAATGGTGCAGAATCGCGCGCAGATGGGCTTTGCGGCCTTTATGGGGAAAATGGGCGTCAGCAGCAATGACCGTGAGAAAGCTATTGAACTGCTGACCCTGTATGCAATTGAGCGCTGCGATAAGGTTGCCGCCTTGCGTAAGCTCGAAAGTGATATTAAGCCAAAGGTAATGCAAGCGCTCGCAACTTACGCCTTTGAAGATTACTCACGCAACGCCGGGAGTACCCGGCAGTGTGAATGCTGCAATGGCGCTGGCTTCATTCATGCGGAAGTAGTGACCATGAAGCACATTGGCCGGCCTAACCTTGCGGCCAGAAGGGAGCAGGTTAAAGTGCTGTGCCAGAAGTGCAAAGGGAAAGGGGTGGTCTCGACCGCGTGCTCTGACTGCAAAGGTCGTGGCAAGGCGATCAACCAGGAGGAAACAGAAAAGCAGGGCGTTCCTGTGGTTTCTGACTGCAGGCGCTGCGGCGGCGTTGGCTATCCTCGCTTGCCATCTACCGAGGCATTTGCGGCGGTATGCCAGATTACTGACGCCATCTCCCTCGATACGTGGAAGAAGTCAGTTAAGCCATTCTACGACGGCCTTATCATCAAGTTTGAGGTGGAAGAATCGTGGGCTGACGCACAGTTACGAGAAGTCACCAGGTAAAAACCGAAAATAGTGCATTAATTTATCGTGCACTATTTACTTTTCCCGAACCTGCGGATATGATTTCTAACAGTGGAAGTTGCGCACGTTGTTAAGCGCTAAAAACATTAAGCCCTGAGTTAATCGCTCGGGGCTTTTTTTTGCAGAGCTACAAAAGAAAATCCCCGCCGAAGCGGGGAACGTATTTCTACCAGGTGACTGTCCATTTTAACTGTACAGTATTGCCGGTTAATCCCCACCTAAGTGGGGAACATTACACGCTACTTTTCTGCGCTTAACTTATCAAGCCATGGCTTGAGGCCAATGCAGAACGCGCGGAATTCGTCATCTTTTATCGTTTCAGTACGATTAATGTGAGCACCGTAATCCGCTGAATTACCGGTAGCGATTTTAGTCGCTCCTTTGGCTCGCAACCACTTGTCTGCGTGAGTGGATGATATTTCCATCCCGCCTTCGCGCACTATCTCTACCAGGTCATGGCGCGTTAGCTTAAGCGCTGATGCTATCAGTTTCAGGTTAACAGTTAGCTGTCCGTTATCCATAACGCCTCCATTCGATGGATTGGATAATGCCCTGGAAATAGTTCGATTTGTAGTGCGTAGATCAACTTTTCACCTAAATAAATTCCTATTCAATGGCTCGCTTCGGCGGGCCTTTTTCGTATTAGGCCACAGGCAATCAATCACAGATGAACCCTCGCATCCGATGCCTCGCTGGCCTTTCCTAACTACACCACAGCACTTCCTATCGGAGGTGTGAGATGTCACATATGAGCAAATTAGCTTCTGGCGCAGCTTATGGCGCATCTGCCGGGACGGTGGCTAATGGGTTGCTAACCCGGCTAAGTCCTGACGAGTGGAGCGCAGTAGGTGTTATCGCCGGTATTGTCGTGGCGCTACTGACGTTCGGTATCAACTGGTATTACAAACGAAAAACCACGCTGGCGCAGATTCAGGCGTACGAGCGATGGCCTTCCTCAGCCGGGCAGTTATCAAAGGAGGACTAACGATGGCTATCCCGTCCTCACTGAGAAATAAACTGATTGCCGCAGCGGGTGCGGGCTCGATGGTCATCGCCACGATATTCATTGGTGGCAAGGATGGCGTAGAGGGCCGGAAGTATCAGGCCTACAAAGATGTCGCTGGCGTCTGGACTGTCTGTGACGGCCACACTGGCAACGACATCATTCGCGGCAAGACCTACACCGATAAAGAATGCGATCGTCTTTTGTGGAAAGACCTGCAACCGGCCAAGGCGACCGTAGACAAGCTGGTTAAGGTTCCGCTGAACGAATACCATCGCGCCTCGCTATACAGCTTCGTGTTCAACGTAGGCAGCGATGCCTTCGCTAAATCGACTCTTCTTCGCAAGCTGAACAAAGGCGACCAGGAAGGAGCATGTGAAGAAATGCGCCGCTGGGTCTATGCAGGTGGTATGAAGTGGAAGGGATTGCAGAACCGGCGGGAGATGGAGCGCTCCATGTGTCTGGCGGAAAGCGAAAATGACCTTTAGCCTGCGAACAATCCTGATTGTCATCTTATCCATGATTCTACTGGCTGTTGGTTACGGCGAAATCAGATACCGCAACGGATGGTACGCACACGCTGACCGCATCAACTCACTGGCTGCGAAGAAGAAAGACAGGGCAGCTAAAGCTGTTCAGGCTGGAGAGCAGAAAGGCGCGCAGGCTGCCAATGAGGGAAAGGTTATCTACCGAACCATAACGCGAGACGTGGTGAGATATGTTCAAGATCCGAATCGTACCCGCTGTGATTTTGATGATGAGTCTGTCCGGTTGCGGCAGCGTGCAATCGACGCTGCCAACTCCATCAGCGGATTTGATGCAGCCCCCGTGCAAGGCAAGTGATGCGGGCTCGAACAGCGATGCTGACTTGCAGGCAGACGTCGAGACAACTGAATGCCTGCGGCAGCTTCGGCTTGATAAGTACCGCTGGCAGGCTTGGTATAACGCGGTTAAATGATCGATATCTGCAGGAATACATTAAAACGCAGTGCCAGAGGTAACTATTTGAAGTATTTATCGAGCGGGTCATATTTAGGAGTTGAGCGCCATAATTTCCAGCAAAGAGGTATGGAAATAAGAAATCCACACCACGCGCCCGCAGCAACGAGACGCAGGATCTTATTCAGTGTGAAATAATCTTTCAAAACTTCGGGTACTAAAGAGTATTTGTAATGGTTTAACCAGCACTCAAGGATCGCGAGAAGCGCTGTTTTGAAAAATATTATCACTGGCACAAAAACGGAAAATATAGCCATCAAAAAAACAAGCATCAAAGCCATTACTGCATAAGTGCGCATACCTATCTCCTCTTAGCGCATAGAGTAACAAATAGCCTAGCTTGCCGAAAGCGTGTCTTTTGCCCCTATTACAAAGCCTGTCATCGGTGGGCTTGATCATGGGCTGTGCCTACTCGGCTAAGAGATTCTAGGCGCTGACGGGTAAGCCATAAGTGGGTTAGCCATTCTGTGAGGAATCGCGAGGCCTGCGACCATGACAAACCCCAAGAAGATTCACCATCAGCAACAAAGCAATATCAGCCTCGCTAATGCGGGGCTTTTTTATGTCCGCAGTAAAACGCGCGTCGCAGCGCATAACATTCCCGAGTCTTTCAGAAAGCTGAGCCTGAGAACTGCCGTATATGGTGGCGACCATCTCGGGGCGGCTTTTCTGTGCGAACAGGCTCAACTTTCTAAAAGGTAATCGCTATGCAATTAGTTGAAATAAAAAAACTCGACCTGGTCACCAACTCGGCTGTAATCGCGAGTGGTGTTATGAAAGATCACAAGCCAGTGATTCAACTCATCAGGAAGTACAAAAGCGACCTCGAAGAGTTCGGAAGGGTGGAATTTGAAATGCGACCCTTTCAAACGGATGGGGGTATGCAAAAGCAGGAAATTGCACTGCTAAACGAACAGCAAACCACGCTGCTCATCACCTACATGCGAAACAACGAAGTTGTCCGGGCATTCAAGAAACGCCTGGTTTCTGAATTCTTCGCGATGCGTGGCGAGCTGGCTAAGAAGAAGATGGACCGCAACGCCGCGCGCCTTGAATACAAACCCATGACCGAGGCTATTAAGCATGAGCGCGAATCTCAGGGTAAGCAGATCGCGCCTCATCACTTCAGTAACGAAGCCGACCTGATTAACCGCATCGCTCTCGGCATGACCTCAGCTAAGTTCCGAGTGCATCACGAAATAGGCAAGAAAGAGCCAATTCGGGATTACCTGACGCCAGAGCAGATTCACTGCATCACTGAGTTACAACGAGCGAACACGGTATTCATCACGATGGGATGGGATTTCGAGCAAAGGAAGGCGAGTTTGACCGGCCTGTTCGAGCGCAATCACCGACAGCCTCTGATTGAAGAGCAGCACAAGCTGGCAGCCTAAGAAGAGTTGAGAGCCTCTTTCACAACGGCTTTCATCACAAGGCGCATTTACGAGTGCGCCTGATGATGGCACTCGAAAATATAACGGGCAGAAAATCATGGCCGACATCTACCGCATCACAGTCAAAACCAAAACAGGCTAGACGCATGAAGGTCTGATGAAGCGATCTCAGCCAGAGATTATCAACGGCTTCATCGGCATCGCTCGCGAAGACGGCTCATGGGTATACCTGGCACCTGATAACGTGCAGGAGATGGAATACGTGCCCGAGCCTGAAGTTGAAGAACAAACATCTTAAGGAATGACTATGGCGACCGAATCAAAAACTGGCCGCCCTTCTGATTATCTACCAGAGGTGGCTGCTGACATCTGCTCACTGCTTGCCGATGGTGAAAGCCTGCGCAAGGTGTGTGAGCGTCCAGGCATGCCGAATAAGTCGACTGTCTTCCGCTGGCTTGCTCAGCATGAAGAGTTTCGCGACCAATACGCGAAAGCCACGGAGACGCGCGCCGACGCTATTTTCGAAGAGATGTTCGATATCGCTGACACAGTAGCTGAAGAGGCTGCCGCAGTAGGTAAGGCACGACTTCGAATTGATACCCGCAAATGGGCGCTGGCCCGAATGAACCCTAAGAAGTATGGCGACAAGGTCAGTCAGGAGATCGACCATAAATCATCTGACGGCACTATGGCTACAAAGCCAACGACGATTCGCTTGGTAGGAGTTGACCCAGACAATGGAAAGCCAAGTTGACCTCCAGATACCAGCAAAGTTAGTCCCGGTATTCGCTACCGAAGGTGTTCGCTATCGTGGTGCTCACGGCGGCCGTGGTTCAGCAAAGACGCGCACCTTCGCATTGATGACTGCTGTCAGGGCCTATCAGGCGGCAGAGGCCAATATCAGTGGCGTAATACTTTGCGCTCGTGAGTATATGAACTCTCTGGAAGAATCCTCCATGGAGGAGGTCAAGCAAGCTATCCGCTCGGTGCCGTGGCTTGATGATTACTTCGACATCGGCGAGAAATACATCCGGACAAAGAACCGCAGAGTAAGCTACGTATTCTGTGGTCTACGCCATAACCTCGACAGCATCAAATCAAAAGCGCGAATTCTTGTAGCTTGGGTTGATGAGGCCGAGTCGGTATCAGCCACTGCGTGGAAAAAGCTTCGCCCGACAGTTCGTGAAGAAGGGTCAGAAATTTGGGTCACGTGGAACCCGGAGAAAGACGGCAGCGCCACTGACAAACTATTCAGAAAGAACCCGCCAAAAAGCTCGATGATTGTCGAGATGAACTATGTGGACAACCCATGGTTCCCTGCGGTGCTTGAGGAAGAGCGTCAGGAAGACTTGGCAAACCTAGATTACGCCGACTATGCGTGGATATGGGAAGGTGCTTACCTCGAAAACTCCGATAAACAGGTACTGGCGAACAAATACGTCGTGCAGAGCTTCGAAGACGATCTCTGGAAGAAATCAGAGCGCTTGTTGTTCGGCGCTGACTTTGGATTCGCGAAAGACCCCAGCACGCTTATTCGTATGTTTATCCTGGATAACAACCTCTACATCGAATACGAGGCCTACGGCAATGGCGTAGAGCTCGACGATATGTGGAAGTTCTACGCTGGTAAAACCGATGCCACGCCTAAACAGCTTGAAGACTGGAAGGTTACTGATGAGAAGAGGTTCCACGGCATTCCTGAAGCGCGTAAATGGCCTATCAAAGCCGACAATTCCAGACCTGAAACTATCAGCCATATCAAGGGGCAGGGATTCAATATCTCAGCGGCGCAGAAATGGCAGGGAAGCGTCGAGGATGGGATAACGTGCCTTCGTGGTTTCAAGAAAATTATTATTCACCCGCGTTGCAAAGAGACGGCGAAAGAGGCTCGACTCTACTCGTACAAAACCGACCGGATCACTGGCGAAGTCTTGCCGGTAATTGAGGACAAGAATAACCATTGCTGGGATGGAGTCCGTTACGGTCTGGATGGATACATCAAGCGCAAATCTAAAGGCGCAATCTTCTTCTAAGGAGCTCATCAGTGAGTCAATTAAGCACCGGGGAACAATTCCTCGTGAACGCCCTTGCTGATGCGATAGGGCGGCAACGAATGCTGTACGCCCACGGGCAGAACGGCAACACAAAGCGCACAAAGTTGTGGGATGAGTTCGGATACCCGAGCGAGGTAGGTTTTGACCAGTACTATCGCGCTTATGAGCGTAATGCCGTTGCTCATGCGGCGGTGCACAAGCTGCTGGAATCCTGCTGGGTCGATAATCCCACCATCATCGACGGCGAAGAGAAGGATGAGTCTGGCGAGACCACTGAATGGGAGCGCACCGTTGAGAAGCTTCTCAAGCGCCATTGGGCGAAGCTGAAAGACGCTGACCGCCGTAACCTTGTTGGCCGCTATTCGGCGCTGTTGATTCAGGTTAAGGATGGCCGAGAATGGAAAGAGCCAATCAATGATGCCTACATCAGGTCACTCGGCACTGAGCGACTGAAGGCAGTGGTTAAACTCATCCCTGCATGGGAGTCTCAGATTAAGCCAGGCGACGTTGACACAGACCCAATGTCTGAAAACTACGGTCAGCCTGTGATGTACAATTTTAACGAGCAGCCAGTCGGCGATGGCGGTACTTATGGGCCCGTGCGTAGCGTTCAGATTCACCCGAGCCGCGTCATCATCCTGTGCGAAGGCGCAGAAGACGAGAATATGTTCTCCGGCATTCCAATGCTCCGTGCCGGTTACAACAAGCTTCTCGACATCGAGAAAACGTCAGGTGGTAGCGCTGAAGGCTTCCTGAAAAATGCGAGTCGCCAGCTTGGGATTGCGTTCGATAAAGACACAGACATGGCCTCTCTTAAGCAGGCCGCTGTCGACGCTGGATTCAAAGACCTCGGCGAAGCGTTGAATGACAAGATCTCCAGGATGAACCGCGGTACAGATTCGGCACTGGTCATGCAGGCTGGCGCGCCATCGGTGCTATCAGTCGCGGCGGCTGACCCGACTCCTACATGGACTGTAGCAGCTAACGAGTTTGCCGCGACGATTCAGTGTCCGTTCACCATTCTCTTTGGTCAGCAGACCGGGCGTCTTGCCTCGGATGAGGACAAAACTGATTGGGCTAAGCGTTGCAATGGTCGCCGCTGGGGTTTCATGTCTGACTTCATCACCCGCGTCATTGAGCGCTTCTGGCAGATTGGCGTCATCGATCCGCCGAAGTCTGGCGAGGTTACGCTCGCATGGTCTGACTTACTCGCGCCGAGTGAGAAAGATAAGATCGCAAATATGCAGGCGATGGCAGCCGTGGCCAAAGACACCCAGCAGGCATACGGCACTCCAGCGATTACTGAGAATGAAATCCGTGCTGTGGGCGAGCTTGAGCCAATCAGTGAGCCAGAAGAGCCTGCCGGAGCCGCAACGACAGACCCGCTGACAGGTGACCCAATTGAACAACCGACAACGACCGGGCAGCCCGATAATTCCGCGCAATAAAGCCGACCCCACGCAGTCATATCGACCGGTTAACCGCATGTTCCGGGATATCGAGAATCGCTATTACCAGATAAAACTGGCGCTGAAGCAGTTGCTCGATGCGTATCTGGTCGGCAGGGAGCGCAGTGGCAATTCGCTGTACGGGTACATTCTGGCGAGAGAAGGCAGTAAGCCAGACACACTCTACCAGGTGAATGCGGGCACCTTCATCTATGACATGTCGCCACAGCAACTGTCTGACCTGCTACTGCGCATAGAAACGATTCTGGACGATTATCTCCTGGAGGGTGGGAGTAACAACCTTTGGGCGCTTCAGTACGTTTCTGATGAGTATCAGCGTGGCACATTGCAGGCATTTACCAATCTGTCAGCGCAATCGGCTGTCTATGAGCAGTCAACAACGCTTCAGCAGTTGCTAAGCAGTCCGGCTTATCAGAATCAGGTGGCAGCGGGTTATATCTCCACCTATAGCGAGTGGAGAGGAATCGCTGATGCTGCCCGTGCTGACCTGGCGAACATCGTTGCTGATGCGATAGGTCGGGGCGTGAGCCCGCGAGAAACGGCAGGCCTGATTAGCAAGCGCCTGGACGTCTCGATGAGTCGCGCCAAGACGATAGCGCAGACGGAACAAGTAGGAGCTTTACGGCAGGCTCAGTGGTCAGAAGCAGAATGGTCGAAAGAAAGGTTAGGGCTTAATACTGAGCTGTTGTGGATATCGGCCCTGAAGTCTACAACGCGCCCATGGCATGCTGCGCGACATGGGAAGACTTTCACAACGGAAGAAGTAGAGGCTTTCTACGCGCAGAATGGCAACAGGTACAACTGCTATTGCAGTCAGATTCCGGTGCTGTTGGATGATGAAGGGCGCATCTTTAATGAAGGGCTGGCGGATAAGTTGGCTAAAGAGAGCAAGCGGTGGCATCCTCGTTAATTCATCGACGAGAGAAGGGGGTACTATGAAGCTTGTTAAAAGTCATGTTGAGGGTGGCAGGGCGCAATTTACCGCCACTTTCAAACCGCAGCATGGCAACGAAGTTCATTCTTATGGATTTATCACGGAAGATGAGAGTGAAGCTCGAGAGAAAATACTCGAGTGGGCAGAGTCAAAAGGGTATAGCGAGGAAGAATTCATATAGGTTATCGACATACTCTGGCGGACTTGGATATATCCCCAAGCCCTCGGCAAATTCCATCATAACGATGGGTTGGTCCGCTAATCAAAACAAATAAAAACCCAGCCTATGCGCCGGGTTTTTTATTGCCTGAAATCCACAAATCAAACGTCAAGAGGACTCAGCATGAAGCTATCCAGCATTCATGTAAAAAGCCTCGCCATCAACTCTTCAAACATCTCAACTGAAACCATCGACGGTGACGAGCATATCGTCATTCGTGGCGTCGTGCCTGTCGTGGATGACGTTGTCATGAATGGCGGGTTGTATCCGGCTGAGGAGATTAACAAGAGCTTTAAAACGCTCGAAGGCAATCCCATGCCTTTCGGGCATCCGAAGATTGGCAACGAGCACGTCAGCGCCACCAACCCGCGAGCGGTTAACCAGTTTCACGTCGGCGCGTGGGCTGAAAACGTCCGCAAAGACGGCGATCGCGTCGTTATGGACATGAAAGTCAATAAGCGCATCGCGCAGTCGAGCGAGAAGGGCAAGCGTCTTATCGAGCGGCTTGATGAGTTGCAGGCCAACTCAAACGCCGAGCCGATTCACGTATCTACCGGCCTCCTTCTGCGCCGCGAGCAGAACAGCGGCAAGTCGAAGGGCAAGAGCTACTCATGGGTCGCGCGCAATATGCAGTTCGATCATGTGGCAATCCTTCTCGATGAGCCTGGAGCCGCAACCCCTGAAGAAGGCGTCGGAATCTTTGTTAACGCGGATAACTCCCAGCAGGAAGTGAGCGTAGAAAACGCAGACCTCGCGCAGGCATCTAACTGCACCAGGGAAGGGCTGCTTAACAAGACCAAATTCTTCTTCACAAACGCATCAAATTTCTCATTCGACGATATCCAGCGGGCTATTAGCGACAAGCTACGCGAGGGTCGTGACAACGATGATTGGGTATGGCCGGAAAGCGTATGGCCGGACTCCTTCGTTTATCGGGATGCAGATAAATATTTCAAACAGAATTACCTCATCGACGATGACGGCAAGGCTCAATTCGTCGGCGAACCTGTAGAAGTCGTGCGCAAACCACCTGAGTACGAAATTAAAACCAACGGAGAAAGAGATCCGATGAAAGACATGATTATCAATGCGCTGAAAGCCGCCGGTAAGCCGACCGAAGGCAAATCAGACGCTGAGCTGCTGGATGCGTTCAATCAGATGGCAGCCGAAAAAGCCGCCTCTAAGACCGAAACGCCGGAAGAAAAGGCCGCTCGCGAGAAGAAAGAGGCTGAAGAAAAGGCAGCCAAAGACAAAGCAACTAACAGCGAAGAAGCGCCGGCATGGTTTAAGCCGTTTGCCGACAAGCTGAGCTCTATCGAATCCGGCCTGACAGCTAACGCAGCCCAGGAAAAAGCCACCAAGCGCGAAGCGGTTAAAGCCAAGTTCAAGCTGGACGACTTGGCAGTTAACGCTCTCGACGGCGCGGCTCTGGATGGCCTGTATGCACAGTGCGCTACCACTCGCAGCCTGTCCGGCGCATTCAACCATTCCACCGATAAACCCTTCTCTGAGATGCCGGAGTAATAAAAATGGCTAAAGACGGTAAACACGTAATTCACGCGGGCGGCGTATTCCCGAACCCGCTTCTGAACCGCGAAGGCGGGGCAGCCGCAGCGACTCAGCCGGGCACCATCGGCGTATTCACTAACGGCAAATTCACCGCATCCACCAACGGCGGCGAAAGCGCTGTGCTGTATGTGGCGAACTATGACTATCTGCGCTGCATGGGCGTCGATGACGTCATCCCGGCTAACGAGCTGGTCGTCGGCATTCAGCTGCTGCCCGGCATGTTCCTGAACGTCCGCGCTGCTGCCGGCACTTATAACAAAGGCCAGGCACTGGCTATCTCTAACGGTCGCGTCACTTCCGGCGGCACTGCATCCGCAGTCCTGTTCGTGGAAGAAGACAAAGCGACAACCGTTGCTGCAGGCGACCTGCTGCGCGTAGTGGTCAAGTAAGGAGACCGATTAATGTTTGTATATTCCACATCTCTTGGCGAGAAGACTGGCAACCTGGAAGCAAACCAGGCTCAGTTCCGCGCGCTGCAGGCTGAACGTAACGCTACCGCACAGGCGGTTGCTGATTTCCTGTCTCGCACCCAATGGCGTGGCGCTGCTGAAGACGCTCCAACGCTGGACGCCGTTAACGCAGTTGATGATATCCGTCGACTGTACCGCGCGTACGATACCACCGTGCTTCAGCAGTTCGAGCCGAACACGCAGTTCACTCTGCTGAACGACCTGATGCCGCTGTCACGCTCTGTCCGTATTGAGCAATCCCGTTACGACTACGCCCGTACCGGTGGCCGTGGTTGGGCGCACACCTCAATGTCCGGCCAGATTGGCGCAGCGCTTGACGCTCGCGTCTACACCTTCGACGGCACGATGGTTCCGATCCACGACTCCGGCTTCAAGTTCAACTGGCGTGACCCAATCTTCAACAGCCCGTCAGCGCTTCAGTCTCAGGCTGACGCCCAGCGTGGCTCCGTGGAAGATGTTCAGCGTCAGTACGTTGATTACATGTGGGACGGCTACCGCGATGCGGTTGGTAACTACGCAGTATTCGACGGCCTGACCTGGAAGGGCTTCCGCGCAGATGAGCGCGTCGCTCAGGTGACGCTGAACGTAAACATGGCGACAAGCACCGATCCGAAAGCAATTCGCGCCGAAGCAATCCGTCTGCGTGATGTTCTCAAGCTGCAGAACAACCAGTACGGCCAGCAGACCTGGTACGTTTCCTCTGAAATCGTCTCCAACCTGGAACAGTATTTCAGCGACAACTTCCAGTCTCGCACCGTACTGCAGGAGCTCCTGACCCTGACCGGCATCGCGGCCATCAAAGAAGACGCGAAACTGCAGGGTAACGAAATCCTGATTGTTCCTCTGCAGGCAGGGGTAGTTGCTCCGATTGTAGGCCAGGCCATCGGCACCGTTGCCGACCCGCGTCCGTTCTACAACAGCGATTACATCTGGCGCACCTGGGGCGCAATGGGCCTGATGGTCAAAACCGACATCAACGGTCACTACTCCGTGGTTCACGCCACCGGCGAAGCGACCAGCTAAGGAAGTGATATGGCACTGGTAAAAGTAATTTCATCAAACCTTTTTGCCGGTGCCAATTTCCAGAAGCTGGAGATTGGCTCTGAGGTAGAGGTTGCCGATTCAATCGCCGAGCGATGGGTTAATGCCGGGCTGGCCGAGTACCTGGAAGAGCGCCAGCTGGAAGTCGCCACACCCAAGCGCGGACGGAAACCAAAAGATAAGGAGTAACCATGGCCATCACGCCAATCACAGCAGCGCAGGTTAAACAGCAGCTGTCATCCCTCGGTTACTCCATCCCTGATTTCATCATCGACGCATATCTCTGCAAGCTCAGCAGCATTGAGCAGTGCCTGGAGGCGTCTGGCTACGACGAATGTGACGTCGTGCTGATTCAGGTCTATGCCGTCTCTCTCATGGCCTTAACGGCATACAGTCAGCGCATTAAATCGCAGTCAGCGCCTTCAGGGGCGTCGCGGTCGTTCGACTATACCGGCGATGTGCTTTCGATGCGTGACGCTCTTCTGTCACTGGATAAGAGCGGATGTACGGCGTCACTGCCGATTGACGTGGGTAGTCGTGTTGGCTTCTTTGATGTCGTTGGGGGCTGCTGATGGCAAATTGCATTAATTCATCCTTTTCAGGTGTGGATGTCGAAATCACCTATATCGACTCTACTGGTGAGCATACATATAAAGCCCTCAAAGACCGCAAGACACATCCGAAGGCATTCTTCATGTACCTGGGTTTTGACAGCGATTCACCACCACCTTTCTTTCCATTGGATGAAGGTGATTACGTAAGCTCATCAAGTGTCACGCGAGTAAAGGTTAAGCCCATCAAAGCAGGGCTAGAACCAGACCAGCACCTGGAGTATGCGTTATGAGCTCAGTAGCTAACTGGTCTTACACCGCAACAGCGACAATCTGGCGAAAGCTGGATGGTCAGGACGATTACGGCGACCCGCTGGGATATGCAGCGCCTGAGCAGATTCTTTGCGGCTATGAAGGCGGCCTGAGCAAGCGCATCGGCAGTATTGGTTCAGAAATCGTTGTGAAAAACACAGTCTGGACTGAGTACGCACTGGCTAAGAATGGCGACTATGTGCTGATTGGCATTTCCGACCTGACCGACCCGAAAGAAGCCGGAGCTGATGAGGTGCAGCAGGTGCTTCGCTATGAAGACACCTTCGAGCGGATCGCCGACGACTACGCCATCATAACGGGAGTCTGATATGGCCGGTAAAGTTCGCGGCATTGCCCAGGCGAAAGCTAATCTGGACGCGCTGATTAATGACGTGCAGGGGCGCAAGGTCGTCAGGGCCGTGCAGTCAGCGCTGCTAATCGGCGGAGCTCAGGCGGCGCTATACACACCAATCGACACATCGACGCTTCTCAACAGCCAGTTCCGGGAGATTGACGCTAACGGCACAAAAGTAACCGGCAGGGTGGGATACTCGGCCAACTATGCGGTTTACGTTCACGATCCGAATGTTCCGCAAACCTTCCGCCGCGCTACCGCCCGTAAAGAGTTTTTGACCAAAGGCTTTGAGGACACCCGCGAGCAAATCGACCGGGTTATGAAGCAGGAGCTGTCACTATGAATCCGCCAATGCATACGCGCGTGCGTAACTACTTCATCAATGCTGGCCTGACAGATGGCTTTAAGGTTCAGCTGCTGATGTGGACCGACTCAGGCACTGAATCTGACCGGTTCATGGTGTTCCGTCCAAATGGCGGCAGCAATATCCGAAATGGCCTCGGCAATGAGCAGTACATCCTGGTCGACGTTATCGGCGCAAAAGGTGGCAATGCTTTTGTCGATGAGCGCGTGCAGCGAATAATCGATTACGTCCAGCAAAACCCCATGACCGATGATTGTGTCGGTTATCTTCAGAATATGGGCGCTATGCCCGCACCAGTTCCTACAACCGAGGGACGCCTTGTCTATCGGCTTCAATTCGTCGCCAACTACGGCGAATAATTAAACGTCAAAGAGGAAGTAACATGGCTAATTGCCCAACCAGCAACGAACGCTTGTTCGGTGGCGCTATTGTGCTTGAAGTTGCCGACGGCTGCCCGGACACGGTGCCGCTTGAATCGGAATTTAAAGCGCTGGCCGCCGGTACGTCGAAAGGGTTCGACTTCAGCCCGAACACCGTGACCAGTGATGCTGACGATGGCGGCGGCTTTGTCGAGAGCATCACCACAAACTCAGACTTCACCATCAGCTTTGAAGGTGAGGTGCGCAAAAACGACAAGCTCGACCAGTATGGTATCGGTCGTTTCATCAAGTACTTCGCTACCGAGCTCAAGGCCAAACGCCAACCTGGTATCTGGGTTCGCATGGAATACGGCCCGGTGACCTTCCAGGGTTACATGGTTATCACCGCCCTCAGCTCTGACGGCGGCACTAACGACATCGTTACCTTCTCCACTGAGTTCAAAGTGGGCGACTCCAGCACCGTGCAGGTTACTGATACCTCCGAACCTTCCAGCTAAAACACAGCGGGGGGCAAGCCCCCCTTTCTGAGACAGAGACATGCAGGTTCTGATAAACGGAATTCCTTACGAGCCCGCGTCGGCGCGCTCATCTGGCATTGGTATTGCCATCACCACTCACAACCGCCCCGACGTGCTGGCTCGTGCTTTTGAGCAGCACCAGAAACATCTGCCGCCCGGCGCGGTGGTCGTGATTGTCGATGATGGCTCGGTGCCGGCTGCCGTAGCACCAGAATCTGCACGGCTCATCCGGCATGAGCAATCACAGGGTATCGTGGCATCTAAAAACGCCAGCATTGAAGCCCTGATGGATGCAGGTTGCGAGCATCTGTTCCTGTGGGACGATGATGCATGGCCGATTGCTGATGGCTGGCATATTCCGTATATCGAATCTCCTGAGCCTCATCTGGCATATCAGTTTCTCGACCTGGCTGGCCCACGCAAGCTGAATGACCTTTCAGTCCTGTACCACGATGAAAAACACATCGCCTACACAGGGCAGCGCGGCGTGATGCTCTACTACCACCGAAGCGCGATTGAAAAGGTCGGCGGATTCGATCCGGTTTACGGGCGCGGGATGTATGAGCATTCAGACCTCGCTCTGCGCATTCATAATGCAGGGCTTACCTCATGGGCATATGCCGACGTTATCGGCTCTGAGAAGCTGATTTACTCGCTGGATGAGCATGAGTCGGTAGAGCGCTCAGTACCCAAGCCAGAGCGCGAGCGTCAGGTCAGCAACAACGTAAAAATACACAACGAGCGACGCGACACGGGCTACACCGGATGGGCCCCGTACCGTAGACAGCGTAATGCCGTAATCACAACCTTGCTGACCAGTCATCCTGACCCGCAGCGAGGAACCAGGATGAAGCCAGAGCAGTCGCTTATCGCCAGATGGTCAGAATCGATTAAAGGTGCCGATGCGGTCATTCTCGCTGACGAGTTCGAATACTCCCCACCAGGCCAGACGACGGTGCGAGTGCCCGTTGTCGACATGAACGTTTACTTCCGGCGCTGGCTGCATATCTGGCAGCACCTGCGGGATAATCCGGAATATCGTTTCGTCTGGTGTACCGATGGAACCGATGTCGAGATGCTTCGCGAGCCGTGGAGTGAGATGCATCCGGGCGTGATTTATGTCGGTTCTGAGCCAAAGACATATTCCGATGAATGGGCCATCAAAAACCATCCCGAGCGCGTGTATCAGTCATTCCTGAAGCAGTATGCCAGTGACACTATGCTGAACGCCGGATTGCTTGGAGGGTTACGCCAAGATGTCATGGAGTTTGCTCACCGCATCGTGCGGCTTTACTACCGCATTGAGTCAGACCGCTTCTGGAATAAAGAAGGGGCAGCAAGGGCGGTAGGTGACATGATCGCATTCGGTATCGTGGCGAAATCGTTCGGTGACCGAGTGATTACCGGCCCGAAAGTGCACACGGTGTTTAAGACCAACGGCATCGGCAAGGAAACAGCATGGTGGCAGCACAAGTAACATTCGCGGTGGTAGGTCATCACCGACGCGCCGAGCAGGCTCACAGGCTTGCTGAGAGCCTTAATGCGCGGATTTTTATCGATGATGCCGACCACGGAGCCAACTGGAATCACCTGAGAGCAATCAAGTGGGCTGCCGGCCAGTCAGCGCGAGTGGTCGTGCTGGAAGATGATTCCCATCCCGTGGATGGCTTTGCAGGTCTTGCGGCTGAATGGTGCGCCAGATTCCCTGATGAGCTAATCAGTTTTTACCTCGGCACCGGTCGCCCGCCGCAGTATCAGCAACAGATTGCTGAAAGCCTTATCGCCGCTGATAAGTTCCGTGCTGATTACATCACCCTGAACCGACTGATTCATGGCGTCTGCTATGCGCTGCCAGCCAGTGGAATTAACCGCATCCTGCTGAACTGGAGCCAGCGAAAGCCGGCAGATTATGCCCTCGGCGACGCATGGGGAAGGGATGTTATTTACCCTTGCTATTCACTTGTAGACCATGCCGACGAGATGCCCGTGGAAAAGGCTTTCGACGGCCTGCCGAGAACCGAGAGAAGAAAAGCGTGGAGGCTTTACCGGTGAATATCCCGCTTAAAGAGATTGGCGAGTGCCTCATCAGCGTTGACGGCGAGGATTACTTCTTCCGGCCGTCATTTGTGAACATGTCGCGCATTGGCGAGCCAGAAGAAATCGTGCAGGTGTTTTACGACCTGCACAATGATGAAGTAACCAGTCTGGTGAGTCGTGCTGTTGAGGCTTACGGATACGTTCCGCAATGGCTCATCAACCACATTAAAAGCACCAGTTACGGTCGCAAAGCGTTTCTCGCTTCAGTGGTTGTTCTCAATGCCTGCTGTGACAAAGACGCTGGCCCGCTTACGGGTATTTTTCACCCATCTAAAGGCACTGGTCGCACATTCAAAATTCGCAAAGGCGCGCTGCCTGAATCTGACATGCTGCTGATTGCGCAGTCACTGATAACCCATGGCGTTATCGGCAAGGCGAAAGTGCGAAAGCTCCAGCGGCATGAAAGCGGAGAGACCAGTACCGAGTTCCGCGCCGTCGATTACATCGTGGCCGCGCAGGCCCATTTCGGCATGACCGAGCAGGAGGCTGGCAATCTGACGATGACCAAGTTTCAAATGCTGCTGGCAACGAAATACCCTGAGCAGAAAGGCTTTACCAGGGAAGAGTACGATCAAGTTGCTGAAATGTACCTTGCTAAAAAGAGAAGAAAACTAGTTAATACTCCATGCGTCTGACTAGTCTTTTCGCATCTATTGGAGTTAAAGATGGAAAGGTAGTCTGAAGATCATCGGCATTAAGGTCAGTGAGATTGGGAAATTTTTCTCGAATTATCCTCACTACACTTGGGACATCGTCGGATATCTTTAATAAAAGCTCATAAGCCTGTCTGTACTTACCTGTGGGTTTGTTGCAAACATATGAGTACTTCTTACACATCATCATCGAAAACCAAACCGCAACACCCTCCTCTAAATAAGATGCCGAGATTTTTTGCGGATTGAGTAGATGAACAGACTCATGAGCCATCTCGTACATAAAGCAGTCCCATCTATTTTGTGATCCGTCACTAAGATAAACAATGCAGAGATTATTGGGCTCAGTTGCAACGACGACCCGGGGAGTCTTGTTGTGATAGAGGATTGCTTCATTTATGGAAAATGAAGTATCTCGCGCTCCGAATAATTCTTCGGCTTCAGAAATTATCATTGATTTTGCTAACTCTCCTGATTTTGGGTCATCAAGAGGTAATGATGATGGCTCTACGAAAGACATGGCATTCCTGAATGCTAATAGTGGTACTAAACACATTAATAAATTTTTCAAAAAAATGATAACTGCTGAGGCGGTTTTTATGACCGGAGGTTGATAAATGGCCGGAGATAAGCAGTTAGGTAACATCGTCTATCAAGTAGAAATGGATGTTGCTCAACTCATTACAGCGCAGCAAAAGGTCAACCAGCGCCTTGACCAGATGGACGGGAGTTTTAATAAATCATCTCAATCCGCTGGTCGTTTCGAGGGGGCATTAAACAAGGTTGGACTTGCTATTGCTGGCGCTTTCACTATTGAAACTGCCAGGCGGCTAATCGAAATTGGCGACCAGATGAATACCCTGCAGGCCAGGGTTGCGCGCCTTAGCCCAAGCGTTGATGCCGCGAAAGAGTCAATGAAGGCGCTGTCAGCTATAGCATCGCAAACCGGGAATAGCCTTTCTGATACTGAACGTCTTTGGGAGACTCTCACCTCAGCCCTCAAAGAAACAGGCGCAACAAATTCACAGATTCTTTCCCTGACTGACACACTTCAAAAAATAGGCACTATCGGCGGGTCGTCTGCTGAGGAAATGTCTAATGCCCTGCGACAGTTCGGGCAATCAATCGCAGGCGGTGTTGTTCGTGCTGAGGAGTTCAACTCCATTCTTGAGCAAATGCCGGAACTGGCAAGGCAGATAGCGGCCGGGTTAGGCATTTCGATTGGTCAGTTAAGACAGCGAATGCTTGAAGGCAAGCTAACTGCTCAAGACGCGCTAAACGCTATCCAGAAACAGTCGGAGAGTGTTAACGCTGAATTCGACAAAATGCCAGTTAGCATCGACAGAGCTAAAAACAGTCTCGATGTTGCCTTTAAAAACGCAATAAGTGATCTGAACCAGGCAATAGGTCTGACATCCACACTTGCGGGATTAATGCAAAGCGTTGCTGATAACCTTAATTATTACAATAACAACGCAGGCGATGCCGGAAGGATGCCAAAACTTATTAAGTTGCAGCAAGAGCTTAATAAGGAAGTTCAGGAAGGGCAGCGCTGGTATGAAAGCGATGCTGTTTTTCAGCAAAGAAGAGGACAGGCTGCCTTTGAGCTTAAGCGCACAGAGCAAGAAATATCCAGCATTCGTGCCAAGGCTGCAAATGAAGCCAAAAACAACCAAGGTTTCAAAAGCCCTTCAACTAACGGTGATGATGCCGCCACCCAAAAGCTTGTCAAAAATTCGGAACGCAGATTAGCACTAGCCAAACTTGAAGGTGAGGCTCGCGCACGGTTGCAGGCTCAATATGATGCGGCCGATGCCGGGATTACTGACCAGAAACGCGTGAAGGCACTACAGGACGAGTATGCCGAGACATACCGGGTAACCGAAGCAAGAAAGCAAAGCAACAAAGAGGGCAAGCAGTCAGCCAGCCAGGCTGAGTCAATAGCGCAGAAACTTGAGGCGCTAAAGCAGCAGTCTCAACTTGCTGCCGACTCAACTGATGAATTGAGCAGAGAGCAGGCAATGCTAAATGCTGAGCTTTCTCTTGGAAAAGGTGCTACCCAGGCTCAAATCCAACAGGCAAGGCAGTATGCTGCGACAAAATGGGACACAGCCAATGCTATTAAGGCACAGGCTGCCGCTGAGAAGCTACTCCCGGAATCGCGAGAGAACGCCAGCTATAAGCAAGACGTGCAAGACCTGAATACTGCATTGTCTGCGAAAAAAATAAGCCAGGAACAATATAACCAAACTTCAGAGAGACTTGAGGCCGAGCATCAAGCTAACCTCGCCAAAATACGCTCTCAGCAAGCAGTTACGCCGCAACAGGAAGCTGCAGGCAGTGTTGATCCAGTTCAGCAGTTAGTAAATGAAAACACCAGAAAACTTGCTCTCATTCAGCAATTCGAGCAGCAAGGGGTTATCTCACATCAGAACGCACTTGCTTTACAGGCAGCCGCTGATCGTAAGTATGAGCAGGAACGCATTGCTGCTCAGTGGGAAATATGGCGAAACCAGAGCGCAGGAAACGAAGCACTTGCTGCCTCATTCGATGCACTTGCTGGTAACGCTTCAAACGCACTAACAGGAATAATTACAGGAAGCATGAGTGCTGAAGGCGCTGCCAGGTCGCTGGCAAGCACGGTGCTCAATAGCCTAGTTAACTCATTCGTCCAGATGGGTGTTGAATGGGCTAAGAACGCCATCATTGGATCCACTACTCAGCAGGCAGCCATAGCAGCAACTACAGCTACCCAGGTCGGCGCTCTTGCCACCACAACAGCGGCAAGCACCGCATCAGCAGCAGCCACGACAGCGGCATGGACACCTGCGGCAATAGTTGCATCAATCGGTTCATTCGGTGGTGCCGCTGCGGTTGGGCTTGGCGCTGTCGTAGCAGCACTCGCTCTTTCTGGTAAGCGCAAAAACGGCGGCCCGGTATCAGCGGGTGGGATGTATCAGGTTGGTGAAGGTGGGATGCCGGAGATTTACCAGGCCAGTACCGGGAAGCAATATATGATTCCGGGCGACAATGGCCGGGTGATAAGCAACAAGGAAATGACAGCGGGGACAGGTGGCGGGGTTGTAATTAACATCCAGAACTACACATCGTCCTCTGTAGATGCTCAGGCCGGAACTGATGGCAATGGCGGCGTGACAGTAGATGTAATTGTCGCCGACCTGAACAATGGCGGCCCAATCAGCAACGCTATAACCAGCAATATGAACGTCAAACGCACGCCAAGGGGGCAGGGCTGATGGCTATTATCGACTACCCAGACTGGCTGCCGCTGGCACAAAAAGCCAGCAAGAATATGACACTCGACACCGGGTTTTTGGCTGACCAGCCAGCAGTCGGCCCGGCTATTTTCCAGAACCTTACTGACGACCTGAAAACCACATGGTCGCTGACGTGGATTTTCACTCTGGACCAGGAGCGCGCTTTCCAGCAGTGGCTGCGCAGCCCGAACTACCTGAATCGCGGTGTTAACTGGTTTCGCATGCCCATCAACATCGGCGGCAGTGGCTTGCAGATTCAGGAGTTGCATTTCACGCAGATGCCGGTGCAAACGAGCATCGACGGCGGCGTGGTGACCTGGACGGGAACCGTTATCGCGAACCACCTCTATAACCCTGACGACGAGTTTGACGACATCATTGTTGAGCTGCCGCCGCCGTGGAATAGCTGGCTGGATATTGTTGTGACTGGTTATCCGGATAATCGTGATCCGGAGTCTCTGCCGAGGGTGCCGTAATGCCGTCCTTTCGTGAATACAAACAACAGCGACCGACGCGTGGGTTATTCGACACCATTACTTTCTATCACCCTTCATTCGGCTACGTCCGCCTGGTAGACAAGCAGTTCTTCGATAAAACACTTGGCGGCCAAGTGTACAAGCCTGCGCGTTTCGAAATTGAAGAGAGCCAACAGAGCGGCACGCCTGTGATTGACGCCACTGTGAAACTTGGACGCCTTTCATCGGACATCAAAGCGCTGATGAAGAAGTGGAAGGGGGCATCCCGATTGACGGCAATCACAGCGACGCGGCAGATATTCGACAGTGGAGATGTGTCTGCGCCGATTAAGTCGTGGCAACTGTACGTCAAAACGGTAGATATCGACGCAGATGCTGCATCAGTGACTCTCTCAGTAACTAACCCGTTAAACAACAATATAGGCCGACTTTATGATCCGCAAGAATACACAGGGCTTCAGTACCTCTGAGTTCGTCAGGCTGGTCATTGGCGTGCCGTGGGCGAACCGCGCCTGCTCGTTCGAGAAGGTAGACTGTTGGGGCTTGGTTATTCTTTATTACCGCCACGTGCTCTGTATTGAGCTACACCAGACACCGGACTACGAAGCCGGGGAGGACTTCTTCACCTGCTATCAGGGAGACGTCGTCTTCTGGCGTCAGGTCGATAACCCAGTAGAGGGCGGGATATTCGTGGGGTACCGCGGCGCACAACCGGCGCATGTTGGACTGGTGCTTAACAGACAAGCCCTGCACTCGCGCGGCGAAAACGGAAGCGTGCGCATGGACTCGTTGCTTGTCATTCAGCGGGCATTCACCAAAGTGGAGTATTTTTGTTATGGCGCTGGTTGAGATATCAAATTTTCCAGGAACGCCTAAGCTGCGTTGCAGGGTGCCAAACGGCACCCTTTTTTATGACTGGCTGGCGGCCAATGACGCCACCTTTCACCGTGACCTGCTGATCATCCGCAACGGCGTGAAGCTGAGTGACGACGAT
This sequence comes from Cronobacter sp. 153480017-3, assembly GCF_053627815.1. Lineage (NCBI taxonomy): Bacteria > Pseudomonadati > Pseudomonadota > Gammaproteobacteria > Enterobacterales > Enterobacteriaceae > Cronobacter > Cronobacter sp. 153480017-3. Next base: position 22,675 of record NZ_JBSEYN010000002.1, read on the forward strand.
GAGCTGGCGTTTGAGCTGAGCGAACTAGACCACATCCAGATTCACGACCAGCCAAAAGGGATTGTAGAAGATGTTCTGAGCCCGATATTTAAAGTCGTTGGGCAGGTTTTTTCCTTTCTTGCGCCAAAGCCAGCTATCGCAAACACTGGCGGCAATACAGTAGATTCTCCAAATAATAGCCTTACTGGACAGACTAACACCGCGCGCGTCTATAAAGCCAAGCCGGATATTTATGGTCAGGTGAGGTCATTTCCTGACCTTATTCAGGAATCTGTTTTCGAATATGTGCGTCAGAATGATAAAGATGGCGGACTGAAGTACGTGACAGAATGGATGTGCGTCGGAATCGGTAAGTACGATTATGAGTCTGTGCGCTACTCTGAATCGAGTCTGGGCTCGCTGGCCGGTGCCGAGTTTCAATTCTATCAGCCTGGAGAGGTCATTCCGCAGATTGTTGAAGGGTATGGCTTTGATGACGTAGATGGACAGGAGGTTCCCGGGCAGAACGAAGCGGGAGATTTCCCGATAGAAACGGCGACGGCAAATACCGTCGTCAGCGGGACATATTCCGGCGGCCAGATAGCCATGAAAATCGTGAAGCAATCCGACTTCGATTATTTCATGGGGTTAGTGCTGCCGCATGCCGTAACATTCACCATTAACGTTACGTACAGCACGGCTTCTGGCAGTGTCACTACTGACGCTACTTTCTCTGGCACCCTCATCTCTGCGGTGGAAACTAACAATGGGGCGGTTACTAATCCTGTTCGCTGGTACACTTTCACGATGAGCGACCTGCAGGGCCCTCAGGACATCCCGGCAAATGCCACCATCAACACTACGAAATTCATTCTCAACGACAACGAAGCGCTTGTTGTGGGGCCATTCTTCTCGCCAGTTGAATCTTCTCAGCTCTGGCTACACACGCAGTCGAGCCTGGGCGGTAAAAAACAGACGAACTGGAAAGTTGTTATCTGGAAAATCGACGATAATTACAACCAGATACCCGGCACGACCCAAACTTTCACGTATTACCAGGGGACTCCTCACGACCATACGAGCGAAGTTTTTTATCGCACAGATAAGATAACCCCGTCAGGTGGCTTTGGTAAGTATGCGATCAGCTTCCAGCGCACTGATAACTCCAGCGATGCCTCGGTGCTAAAAGTTGAAGAGATTCACGCGATCAACATCAGGACCAACGTCGTTCATCCGACTGACACGCTGGTACGTGTAAAAGTTCGGGCGACAGAAAACGCGCTGGGAAGTCGCGAACGTAAATATAACGCTCTCGTAACGCGCCATACAATCACTTACAACCTGAACACGCAGACTGTAGATTACACGCTGCGACCGTCTCGCTCGTTCGCTGATGCGGTGGCGCATACCTGGCTCATCATGGGTGAGCAGTCGGTCAGCAGCATTGACCTGTACGGTCTGTACTCTATTGCTGAGAGTCTGCCTGACGATCGTCTGGGTTACTTCGACTACACTTTTGACGACGAAAACGACTCGTTAGGCGACCGTGTGCAGGCGATATGCAATGCGGCGTCTGTTATCGCATATTGGGATGATGGAGTGCTGACGTTCACCCGCGACCAAAAGGTTGATTATCCGGCCGCAGTATTCAACCGGGCCAACATGAAGACGGACGAATACAAAATGACGTACGAGGCCACTCTTCCCGGCGGTTATGACGGCGTTCAGGTGTCCTATGTTCACCCCACAACGAACAATAAGACGTACATCAACTACCGCGTGCTGAACGGCGCTATCGTCGAGCAGGAAGCAGAGAACCCCAATAAACTGGAGATTATCGGATTCCGCAACGAGTATCAGGCGCGTGATAGGGCGATGAGGGAAGTTAAGCGGCTGATTTACTCGCGTGTGAAGATGAACGCAAAAGTTTTCGAAGATGGCATTATCCAGGTGGGTAGCGTCATTCAGATGCCGGACATCTACGACAGTAATCAGCAGCAGGGATACATCACCGGCCGCGCCGGAAACAACTTTGATACCAGCGAGCCGATAACCTTTACAGGCGATATGTATGTGCTTGTCACCGACAGCCTGGGGAATCCGACGTTACGCTATCCAGCTTCGCCTCGAACGGACACTAAATACGGATTCACCGCGGCAATACCAAACATTCAGCTCAATATCTGGAATGGAGATACGGTGCAACTCCCGTCGCGTTATCTCATCGCGACAGTGGAAGAGCTGGACAGTCAGTTATGGACTGTCAACAGCATCAAACCAAACACGGATAACACGGTATCACTGACTGTCGCGGAATACAGCGACGCCATCTACCAATAAGACATTCCCGACAATCCCAACCCGGCCATAGCGCCGGGTTTTTTTATGGAAAAAATATGGCTACGCAACCTACTAATAATCCAGTACCGAGTGAATCTCCGCGCGACCTGAAGTTTAACGCCGGTAAAATCGACGAGTTTGTTACTTCGCTTGTCACTACATATGTTGACCGTTTCGGTAATGAACATTACACAATAGAGGGCTTGAACCAACTTGCACGCCAGGCTATTGCTGCATTTGGCTGGATACCGGTTGGCACTTTCCAGGCAGGGGCAACAATCTCATTGCCAAATCAGATCCTGAAAGACACAACAGACGGTGAATATTACCGCTGGGATGGGCCTCTGCCGAAGGTTATTCCTGCCGGATCTACTCCTGCATCTACAGGCGGAACTGGTGTTGGAGCATGGATTAGCGTTGGAGACTCTACGCTTAGGTCAATGTTGGCGTCATCAACGGGGGCAGGGCTCATTGGAACCAATCATCGTGGAACCCTTGCTGCAGACTTGAACGCCATTGACCGACGTCCTGATGGGTATGCTACTGGCGTGGCCGGGGTTTTATCTAACGGGCGCGATGTTGAGATAGATAAAGATATATCAACGAACTCCAATACATATGTCCCTGAGATGCAGTCCCGCATGGTCTACCGACTGGATTCCAATCAGTTTGTTGAAGGAAGAGGAGGTAAGGTTACAGATACCTCAGGTAAATCTGCGGTTTACGGGATGCTTGGTACTGACGCAGCTCCTACAACCAATGTAACAATCAATGATATTCAGGCTGGCGGCACTTCTTCTCCGACAGATAACACTAATGAGGCCATTTCCTCGTTCGCGTTATTAACTCGTTACACCAAAAACCTGATTGTGCGTGGGGTTCGCTCCTTCGCAGGTCTTGCAGGTGGCGTCTATGTCAGCCAGGCAAGGAACGCGATTGTTAATGACGTTATTACCGAAAAACAGGTCTACCATACTGGTGATGATGTCGGCGGCGGTCGTGCTGGTTATTCAGTTCTTACGGACAACGCCAAAGAAACCATCATCAATAACGTGATGCAGACGGTAGAGGCTGCACCGAACGGCCGACACCTGCTGTATATGTCCACTGGCTCCGGCGGCGATACTAACGGCAACGTAAACGTTATTGCCAACAATATGATAGGTCGCTGGATTGGTCGAGACGACCGCAACCAGTGGATGCTCGCAATCCGCGCTTCTCAACGTTTCATCCTGAATAACGCGATTCAGGAGGGCGGCAACGGTGGCATGATTTTCAATGACGAAAACAACAACATTACTGATTACATCGCCTCTAACATGGTTTTCCAGACCATTAAATACGCCGCTGGAGTTCCTGTTTATGCCGTTGGTCAAGGCCAGTCTCCAACTTACAAATCCAACAGGTGGCTTATTACTAACCAGAACATCTATGCTGTTCCTAAAGACTCAACTGTAGGGCGCACAGACATTATTGCGTTTAATATCTCCGGTAATAACGGGATGTTGAGTAACGCCGTGATAACCTGCCCCGGTGAATCAACGCCTATTTTGGTTGGGCACGACACGCAAAGCGTCCAGAACATCACTATAGCTAACATTCACGATAATATTGGTGGTGGTAGTAGCGGCACCCCTGCTCCATTGATAGCATTCACTGGCAGTGCAGTATCCAATGTTACTGTTCGTGGAATAACAACATCACGCTCTCCTGTATTTCAAAGACTTGGCGTGGTAACAGATCTGACGGTTGATTTTACTCGCAAGGCAAGAATTTCATTTAATGCCGGGGCTGTTACTAAAGCTGACGTGGAAGGAATCACAGCAACAGTAACACCTTCTGCAACAGGTTTTACTATTGCGTTCCCTAGCCACATTACCCAAAAAGCTGTAGATAACCTTGTTATTCGAATGCTTGGTGCCGGTCAAGTCAACATCGCTTCTATTGGAGCGAAAACAGTAACTTTTAACACTTATACCAACGGTGGTGCTGTGTTAAGTATGCTGACGGGAAGCTACACCTTTGATCTGACTCTCTTTAGTTAGAATAAGTCATAATAATATGAGCAATCTAAAATATACGGGCGTAACCGCCCGTGTATTTACTTAAATTTAAAAACAATGGCATCCTTGTAATAAAAAGTGTCAAACAGTGCGTCTGAATAAATTGTTTGTTTGTCATTTTTCCTCAAGAAAATCTCGTATTCCTCTGCAATCTTCGGTGCAGGGTATCCAGAAGAAATACCATACTGAGACATAAGGCTATATTTAAATCTATAGTTATTAAAGGCGGAAATAACCATATATCTAGCCATGCCAAATGATTTAGTTACCCGCAAAGCATATTTTGGTAATCTTGGTTTGCCAGTTATGTATATGTTTTTGTGATCTGCGTTATAATGTTTGAAGTATACGCTAGCTATTTGCGTTGCTAAAAATCTATCATTTCTCTCAACCGCGTTCATCGCTCCTGATATGATGTATGAAAAAATAAAAGAAATGATAATCATAGCTGACGAACAGGTAGCTGTTACAGTTGAAGACCATCCAGTAGAAATATAAACCAAAAACATCATAATAATTGATGAAGCCATCATGGTTCTTGGTGCTATAGCTGGTCTCTCAAACATAGACAGCGCCCCAAAAGAGCACAGAAACAAAATAATGATAAACAGAACGCAATATAATGCTTTGAGTGAAAATCCAAATTTTTTTACGCATGATGCAATTGATGCGGCAATTGCGACAAACCACAATGTTAAATAAAATCTTGGTGAATTATCAATCAAAAACCTAAAGTAATTTATAAAATTATTGTACACCCTTAAAGGAAATTCTTTATTTAATTGTAAAATTTTGGAATTGGATATTGCGTAGTCACTAAGGTGAGCTATTGGCATTACCAGCTTTGAATATACGACGTAGCTAACTAAAATCGTCAAAGCAAGATAAAAAGCCAACTTTATGTCAAAGCGATCCCTGCGTAAATAATCATTAAATATGATACAAATAGACATCGCTATATATGCATTTATGGATGCCTGGTACAAGCTCAATGATGCAGTTAACATGGCAAAAGAGGTGAGCAGCATTATCCTGCCCCTGGGGCTTGCAATAGCTGCTAAAACAGCAAGCAAGAAAGATGCAGCCATCAATGCAGAGTCATGCCTGAACTGAATGTTTCCCACCCAAAAAGGGTTGCAAACCGGCAGAGAGCATATAAGAAAAACCTTCAGCCTACTTGTGATATCCATTTGCACACAAAAGGCGTAGGCTGATGCGACTAATAATGCCGATGATATTATTAGCGTTAAAGGGAAAACATCCAACAGCGACCCATCACCAAAGACATTTTTACCATTAGGGAATAGCGACATGGCGCTCATCATAAAAGATGCAAGTGGCCTGCCATTTTCCTCCCATCCTGAGTTTCCAGTGTCAGACCTTAGCCAGTCATCAACAAAGTAGTTGTTGTTAATGGCGAATGGGAGTATGAATAATATAGATAACAAGAATGACCAACTTAAAGACCACCTGTTTCTATAAACCCTATTTATATCAATCACGGTTATCCCCTTTTCTTTTGATAATAAAACGAGGCCTGTTTTTTACCTCAATGTAAATTCTTCCGATGTACTCACCAAGAACGCCAATCCCTATCAGCTGAATTCCTCCCAGGAAGAGAATCGAAACCAGAAGAGAAGGGTAACCCCTGACCGGGTTTCCAAAGGCCAGTGTATCGACAATCATCCATGCGCCATACATAAACGCAAAGCCAGCAACCACCAGGCCAATGTATGTCCACATTCTAAGTGGGAAGGTGGAGAAGCTTGTAATGCCCTCAAGCGCCAGGTTCCACAGTTTCCAACCATTGAATTTTGTGTTACCTGCAATACGTTCAGCGCGGGTGTATTCCACAATATCAGTGCGGCCGCCAACCCATGACAGAACGCCTTTCATGAACAGGTTTCGCTCTGGCAGGAGCTTGATGTTTTCCACGACTTCCCGAGACATGAGTCTGAAATCACCTACGTTCTCTTCGATCTTCGGGTTACTGATTTTGTTATGCAGCTTATAGAACATTTCAGCGCTTTTGCGCTTCAGGCGACCATCAGTGGAACGGTCTGTACGTTTAGCCAAGACGACATCCGCCCCGGCCTGCCAGCGTTCAATCAGTTGCGGGATAACTTCAATCGGGTCCTGCAAATCGACGTCAATCGGAATCACTGCGTCGCCGGTGGCATGGTCCAGCCCTGCAAATAGCGCCGGCTCTTTGCCGAAATTGCGGGTGAAGGATAGGGGCACAACAAGCGGATCAGAAACGGCCAGCGCATTGATAATCGACTCTGTAGCGTCTTTGCTGCCGTCATTGATGAATACTATTTCTACCTCAAACGATTTGAGTGGTTCATATTCTCTGACGGTTTTATAAAAAATAGGGATTGTGTCTTCTTCATTGAAGACCGGAACCACGAGTGAAATCTTCATTTTGCTTCCCTGAAGACGATGTATTTCGAATAGATAAACCCGCACACAAGGCTTATAACTGAGAACACGACCAGTGTCACAACTGGCGGGAGAGAGCATTTATCAGCGGCCCATCCAACAGCTGCGCTAAGCGAGCCCATGAAGCCCACGTAAAGCATATAGCGCGACGTGGTTGTGGAACTGTTGAACGTAAAGCGAGCGTTTGCAAAGAAGCTAAAGCTTACCGCAACAACGAATCCGCTGAAGTTCGCCAGCGCCTGGCTGGTTCCCAGCGCATAGAAGCACGCGGCAAATACCACCCAATGGATTAGCGTGTTGAGCACGCCCACAGAGGCGTACTTTGTAAAGAGCTTGAGCATATCTAAGTCCGTTAGATTTGAAGGGGAAGAGTCTAGCATCGGACGCCGCATCGATCGACGGTGAGTGGGACAGAAGTGAGACGCGCAAGGCTTTGCACCGGTTTGCACAGCTTTGCATGTTTTAGCGTCATGGGACGTGTGAGCGCAGGTATGACGCTGTAAGTTATTGTGTTAAAAGGTAGTTCTAGGAACTTCTAAGCCGTGGGTCGCAGGTTCGAGTCCTGCAGGGCGCGCCATTATTATTCATCAGGCTTTCAGTTAATCCTTAATGGATAACATTGCGTCCAGTTGTAGTTAACCCTCGCTAATATCAGTTCGCCGGTGACATCGCCGAAATCCATGTCCTGACGCTTAAGAAAAAATTGACGTAGCGTGGCGGGTAAAAACGCGGCGTTATAGCGCAGAAGCGTGCTGTGCCAGAATGGCGCGGGTAACGCGCTGCCGTGATGACGCCGCAGTAACTCATTTTTCCAGTCAGTTTCCAGCACCTTTTCGCAGAATGACTGACGCAGGGCTATCGCCGGGTTTTCAGGAATGCCCGCCAGCAGTAACTGACCGGGCAGCGCCACTAACTGAAGATTTCTGATAATAATTTTTTTCGCATCAAACTGAGTCCAGAGCGTGGTCAATTGCTCCACGTTGGCTGGCAATGGCTCGTTTATGTTATAGAGCGGTAGCGTCAGGGGTAAGAAAGTAAAATGTAAACCGTGTGCGGGAAGAATATCGGCAAGCGGATCATCCTGTGTGAGCTGTTGTAGCTCGCACAGCAGGCGTGAAACCTTCACGGGCACGGTCGGTTGTATGCCAGTGGCAAGCGCAAGCTTTAGCGGATCGTAGTAGTTTTCTTTTCTGATTTCCCCGATGCCTGCGTTTTTCGCCCAGATCGCGAGAGTATTTTCGTTCGCGGTACGGTACATCTCTTGCAGGTTTATAGTATTCATGGCTGACCTTATAGCATGGGGGTTAGTACAGAGTATTCATTATGAAAGGTATTGCTATCAGATTCGCCGCCTTTATCGCGCGCTGCCTAAATCGCGATCGTGCGCTTTACCCTCGAGCATAAGCGTCGTTTCCTCAATGCGGGTGAAACGTCCCTTGTCGTCGGTTTCGGCGAACATATAGACCTCCATCACCACCTCTTCTCCGTCGCGCTTTGTGCACTGAACACGGTGCCGGGTGGCGTAGCGTCTCCCGTCGCGCAGTTCATCAAGCACATCGATGCTGGCGAACGAAATGAGTTCCCTCAGTTTACGTGCATGATGAGCGAACCCCTGACGGTCGTCCCAGGCACCATCGGTGCGCTGCCGGTAGTCAGGGCTAAAGTAACTATCAAGCACGTCTTCAAGCGGGCGTTCCTGCTGGTTAAGCAGGGCATTCAGAACGGTATCAATGGTAAAAGTTTGCATGGGAGTTCCTCTGTGTGGTTTGCAGACAGTTTACCGTTGAGGAGGGTGGCTTCAGTACGCTATAAAAGACATCTGATAATCTTTTGACGCCACGGATGACTGATTCGCTAATCCCCTTATCCCTTGCTTCATCGACAGACGGACCCGTGTTAATGGCCGTGTTGCGCCGATCGGGGGCGATACGGGAAACGCCCCTGCATCAGCACGCGCGTGGACAACTCCTTGGCGCCGAACAGGGCCTGCTGACGGTTGATGCCGGGAATGCCCGTTGGGTGGTGCCTGCAACGCATGCGGTCTGGATACCTCCGGCAACGCCACACGGTTTATGTTCACATGGCCCTTATTCAGGATGGAATGTGTATATCGCGGCGGCGGCCTGCGATGCCTTACCCGATGCCCCCTGTATTCTCACCCTTTCCGGCCTGTTAAGAGAGGCGGTGACACGCGCGGCAACCTGGAAGGAAAATCATCTTACAGCATCGCAGCAACGGCTCGCTGGCGTCATTCTTGATGAGATAGCGTCACTGCCCCAGGTTAACCTCGGGCTGCCCATGCCGCAGGATGCGCGCCTTATCAGGATCGCGCGGGCGCTTTCAGCCAGGCCAGATGACGCTCGCAGACTGGAGGAGTGGGCCGCATGGGCCGGGCTATCCTCACGCACGCTGACGAGACGATTCAGTGCCGAAACCGGATTCAGCTTTACGCAGTGGCGACAGCGCGTGCGGTTGCTAAAAGCGCTCGAACTTCTGGCGGCGGGTAAACCTGTCACTGCGGTTGCGCTGGATTTGGGTTACGACAATGTCAGCACGTTTATTGCCTTATTTCGCCGGGTGTTTGGCACGACGCCTGGTCGGTATCAGATTTGATTTCTGGCGGCCTGAACAAACAACCGTGAGCCACTCTTCCGCCCGTGCTTCGCTAATCCCAGACACCGCTTGCGTATAAAGATGCCGCTAACGCAGGCGTCACTGGTGAGTGATGACAGCGCATCCGGAGATACGCGCGCCGGTTTGTCTGCCACCGGCGCGCGGTACTGCAATGAATGCCGTTTACGCCGTCATGCCGCCATCAATGACCAGCTCCGCGCCGCTGATATACGTGCTTTCGTCCGAGGCAAGGAACAGGGCGGCGGCGGCCACTTCGTCGGGGTGGCCTAAGCGCCCTGCCGGGATGCGCGCGTTCATCATTTGCCTGAACTCATCACTCACTTTGTCAAACATCGGCGTATCCGTGGGGCCGGGGCTTAGCGTATTCACTCTGATGCCGCGCGGCGCAAGCTCCGCGTTCCACGTGCGGGCATAGGAGCGCACCGCGGCTTTAGTCGCAGAATAGGTGCCATAACCGGCATTAGCCATGGAGCCTGCGATCGAGCCGAGCAACACGATGGCTCCACCATCGTTCATATGCCGGACCGCGCGCTGCGTCGTTAACACCATAGCACGCACGTTGAGGCCGAAAGCGCGGTCGAGATGCTCTTCCGTGGTCTCTTCCAGGCTCGCCGGCTCGGAGACGCCTGAGGAGTAGACCAGAATGTCGAGACGTCCGGCTTTTGTCTGAATGGTGTCAAAAAGGCGGGTGAGGTCGTCGGTCTTTGTGAGGTCGCAGGGAATGGCGTCAATCTGACCGCCGATGTCAGCCACTGCATTGGCGAGCTGCGCTTCGCGTCGGGCGGTGATAAACACATGCGCGCCTTCCTGCACAAAACGGCGCGCGATAGCAAGCCCGATACCGCTGTTGCCGCCTGTCACCAGGACGGTCTTTCCTTCAAGTTTCAACATGGCTACTCCAGAAAGAGGGGGTGGAAGCCAGATGATACATTTTGTATATTTACGGTCAATTACGCACCTGATGTACACCAGATATAGAGAAGGTAACCACATGTCGACGGATATCGCTGCCCAACTGGCTGAAATCAACAGCACCCGCCCTGTTCTGGAGCAGGTAGCCAACAAATGGTCGGTATTGATTCTGACCGTACTGTGCACCCAGCCCGCGCGCTTTAACGCCATTAAACGCAGGCTGGATCCGATCACGCATAAGGCCCTGACGGAGGCGCTGCGTCGCCTTGAGCGCAACGGCCTGGTCAGCCGTCGCGTCATTGCGTCATCGCCTGTGGCGGTTGAGTATTCGATTACGCCGCTCGGGCGAACGCTGCAGGAACCGTTTGTGGCGCTGGTGAGCTGGGCCAGGCAGCATGGCGCGGCTATCGAACAGGCGCAGGTGGGTTACGACGAGCGTCTTGCTGCTGATGAAACCGTCTGACGAATAAGGCCTGGCAGGCATCGCTTCTTACCAAACATGGCGGAGAATTTATGGATATCACCCCTTTTTACACCCGCATTGAAGGCGTTTTTTATCGGGCGATCGATCCCGCGTACCGGGACTTTGCGTTATCAGGCTCCAGGGCGCCGGGGCGGTATTCACGGGGCGATCAACCCACGCTGTATTTGAGTTCTTCACCGCAGGGCGTTGAGGCGGCCATGCAAGCGCATCGCGATAACAGAGCCAGCCTGGAAATCGTCAACGTCAGCGTGGTGGCCGAGAAGATTTTTGATCTGCGCAATACTGACGCCGTTATTGCGGCCGGGATCGACATCAATGACGCGATTGCGCCGTGGCAGGAGACGGTGAAAGCAGGCGGCATTCCGCCGTCATGGCAGGTGCGCGCGCGTCTGGAATCACTGGGCATGAACGGACTGATTGACCCTTCACGCAAAGCGCCTGGCCTCTGGCATCTGGTGCTGTTTTCATGGAATGAGAACAGCCACGCTCAGGTGCGAATGATTAAATGAGGCCTTACAGCCCCATCCACAACGCGATTAACGCCAGCAGCGCAGGCAGCGCCTGAACATAAAGTATTTTCCTGCTGGCGGTAATGGCACCAAAGATCCCGGCAATCAGCACGCAAACCAGAAAGAAAAACTTGAACGTTAAACCGCTGTCGCCGAGCCACAGCCCGCAGAATAACCCCGCCGCTAAAAAGCCGTTATAGAGCCCCTGATTGGCGGCCAGCACCCGGCTGTCGCGCGCGAAGTCGGCGCTCAGATTAAACGCCTTATGGCCTGTTTTCGTATCCCATAAAAACATTTCGAGCACGACGATATAGACATGAATAATGGCGACAAGCGCAATAAGAATGGTGGCTACCATAAGCAACTCTCATCAGGAAGAATGCAATAACAACAGTATACGCGCGGCTGGCCCGTACGGATGCGATCAGGCCGTCGCCGATACCCGCTCGCCCGCACGCCACCAGACGATGAGCGCGCCCAACGCCACGACGCCCAGCGCGGCAAATGCCATGCGCCACGACGAGTGCGCGACGATACTGCCCGCCAGCGCCGGGCTGAACGCCGCGCCCGCGCCCTGCATCAGCATAATGACGCTTTGCCCGGCATTGACGTGCCCGGAGCCGCGCAGCGCGTTAACGATATAGCCCGGCACCGCGACGCCTAAAATCCCGGCGGCGACGCCATCAAGGATTTGCACCGGTATCACGGACAGCGGCCCGGCAAAGCTTGCCGCGAGCGCGGCGCGGACTGGCAACACGATCAGCGCAATCAGAATAAGCCTGCGATAGCCATAGCGCTGTGCCTGCGAGGCGGTGAAGAGCGCGACCGGGATCATGACGCACTGCGAAATCACCACTGTCGCCGCGGCGTAAAGACCGGGGCTCCACAGGCTGCTGCCGGTAGCCGCCACGCGCATGCTCAGCATCGGCAGCAGCGCGGCATTGCCTAAGTGAAACAGCAGCAGCGTAAGCCCGGTTGTGATAAGCACCGGGTTACGCAGCAGTACGGAGAGTTGCGGTACGGCATGGGCCTGGTTATTTTTTTCAATGCCGCGCGCCACATCATGATCGATATCCTGTTCACGGATAGCCAGCACGCAAAGCGCGGTGAAAACGGCCATGCCGGTCATCAGAATAAATACGGCACCGATGCCCCACAGCCACATCGCGACGCCTGCCAGCACCGCCGCCACCATATTGCCGCCGTGGTTAAACGCTTCGTTGCGCCCCATCTGACGGGTGAAGCTGTGCTGGCCGGTCAGGCCGAGCGTGATCCCGGCAACAAGCGGTCCAATCAGCGCGGCGGCAAGCCCGGAGACGATTTGCGACACCACAGCGACGCTGTAATGCGTGCTGTACCAGAGCAGCAGCGTCGCGAGCGTCACCAGCGCGCAGCAAGCCAGCAGTAACAGGCGCTTTTTACGGGTGGCATCGATCATAATCCCGGCTGGCACCGTCGCCAGCAGCGCGGCAATCCCGCCCGCCGTCATCACAAAGCCAATGTCATCCGGCTGCCAGTGCCGCTCCGTCAGAAAAATGCCCAGAAAAGGCCCCAGCCCATCGCGCACATCCGCCAGAAAAAAGCTCATCAGGCACAGTGCCTGTAGCGATCGCAGCATCGGTTTGATCTCCCTGTGATCCTTGAAGGTACGTCATAGCGTTATCGTGTTGTTATCACAAAAGTATGAAGGCAATAGAAAAAGTCACACAACGTTAACGTAACCAAATGAAACGAGCGAGGCGGGGGAGAACAGCCGCGGAGATTGACAGTCATGCTTTTATTTTAGTATTTTCTAAATTTAGATAAATCTAAAGTATTAAACCATGACCGATCTGAATGCGTTACACAGGCAGGCCGCCAGTGCCGCCGCGCTTCTCAAAACGCTGAGCCACCCGCAGCGATTGCTGATTTTATGCGTGCTTATAGAAAACCCCGGCACCGAAGCCGGAGAGCTTTGCAAAATGAGTGGCCTCAGCCCTTCGGCAACCTCTCAGCATCTGGCGCGGATGAAAGCGGAAGGGCTGATAGAAGGCATTCGCGAGGCACGGTACATCCGTTATCACATTAAAAATGAGGCGGTTGTGGCGCTGGTGCACACGCTTAAAACTATTTATTGTCCGGGAGAATAAAATGTCATCAATATTTATCACCCCTGAGGAAGTACACGCGCTTTCCGGGCAGAAGATCATGCTGATCGATATCCGGGGGCAGGATGAGTGGCGGCGGGAACATCTGGCTGATGCCCGCGCATTACCGCTGGAGCAGATGCAGCCCGGCTGTCTTGATAAAGACGCGCTGGCGCAGACCGACATGGTGATCTTCCACTGTCAGAGCGGGATGCGAACAGAGAAAGCCCAACAGCAACTGACAGCGGCGGCGCATCCGGCAAACGTGCGGATTATGCAGGGCGGCCTGAACGCGTGGAAAGCGGCGGGGTTGCCGGTCATTACCGACCGCCGCCAGCCGTTACCGCTGATGCGCCAGGTGCAGATTGTCGCCGGTGCGCTGGCGCTTGGCGGCACTATTGCGGGCGCGGTAGTGACGCCTGCGTTTTATATCGTTCCGGCGTTTGTCGGCGCCGGGCTGATGTTCGCGGGTATCACCGGCTGGTGCGGGATGGCGAAACTGCTGGCCGTGATGCCCTGGAATAAATAACGGGTCTCGTCAATCTCACTTGCAATAGCGCGCGTTATATAGTTGTATTATACAACTATATCTTTGAGGGCACTGTGAATGACCATGGAACCGCAACTGGTTGAAAATATCCGCGTGGCTTCGCGTCTGATGGTCCGTGAGCTCGGCTTTATGAACCAGACGCTGGCGGCAACCAATTACTCGCCTTCCGTCGTTCATACCCTGCTCGAAGCAGAGCGCTGCGGCACGATCACAGCAGCGCATCTGGTACAGGTTCTGGGGCTTGAGAAATCGAGCGTCAGCCGCATGCTGGCAAAACTCGTCGCGGCCGGGGAATTACAGGAAACGGGGTCTGCCGGGGATGCAAGAAGCAAGTTGCTTCGCCTGACGGCGCAAGGCAAAACCACGGTCGCAAAGATTAACCACTACGGTAACGAGCGCGTTATTGCCGCGTTAAAAAACCTGTCTGCACCCCAGCGCGAGCTGGTGTCGCAAGGGCTGACGCATTATGCCGGGGCGCTGCAGGCCTGCCGTGATGGCGTGGAAACCGGCGAAAAGGAAAATTTGCACATCGTTACCGGCTACCATCCGGGCATGATTGGCCGCATTACGGAAATGCACGGCCGTTATTACGCCAGAGAGCATGCCTTTGGCGCTTTTTTTGAAAGCAAAGTGGCCGCGGGGCTGGCTGATTTTGCCGGGCGTCTGGATAACCCCTGTAACCAGATTTGGCTTGCGATGCTCGATGGGCGCATTGTCGGCTCTGTGGCCATTGACGGGGAAGATCTCGGGAGCGGAGAAGCGCATCTGCGCTGGTTTATCCTGGATGATGGCTGTCGTGGCAGCGGCGCAGGCAGAACGCTGATGGCAGAAGCCATGCGGTTTTGCGATGAAAGGCAATTTCCGGCCGTTCAGTTATGGACATTCAATAAACTGACCGCGGCGAGACGCCTGTATGAGTCGTTTGGTTTTACCCTGACAAAAGAGTGGGTGGGCTCTCAGTGGGGAAGCACGATTACGGAACAGCAGTTCACCCGCAAATGTCCTGAATAAATGCATACAGAAAGAGAAAATGAGGCCAGTGCGCCTCATTTTCTTTGGGCTTTGCGTAAAAGCCTATTCCACCAGCGGTGATACGTTCGGATTAAAACTATTAATGATCTGCACGTAGTGTTTACGCTGATACTCGGTGAAGTCAGCCTCGGCGTAGAGCGTAAAAATAATAACTTCCCGGTTCAGGGGATTGGTGGACGCGTCAAAAGGCAGCTGAACCAGCGTTTGCACCTGACGAATGGTTTTTCCTTCCTGTAAATAGCGGTTCGCGATTTGCACGACCGGCAGCCGCGACGGGCCGGTTTCGTGGCGGAGCATTTTTCCTTCGAGCTGAAAGCCGGGGAGTTTGTTGCGCAGAATGTCCATTTGCGCCTCGCAAAACGCTTCCGGCGTCTGGTCTTCATCCAGCGTCGCGCGATTAATTATCAGGCTATATTCCTGATTATCCGGGTCGCGAAACATCAGCACATTAACGCTTCTGTCGAGCACCGGCGCGGTGGTCAGAAAATTTCCCTCATAAAGCGAATAGGGCTGCACTTTATTACTCATTTTTGAATTTCCTTATTTCCATTGAGTCGGCGGGCAGCGCGATGGCTTCAACCCGCCGGTTAAGCTCTCTGCCCGTTTCATTGTCATTACCGGCGACAGGCTCGCTGGCGCCGAGACCGTAAATATCAAATTGGGTCGCAGGCCTCTTTGTAATTTTCACAAGCCATTCCCGCACCGCGATCGCCCGGCTTACGGAAAGCTGCTGGTTAACCTCAGGGCTGCCGGTGTTATCCGAGTGGCCAATAATCAGAAAACGGTTTTCCGGGTGTTGATTCACCAGCGTGAACAAAGGCTGCAGTGCAGCCGGGCCGTGCGGCCGCAGACGGGCGCTGCCCGATGAAAAGAGCGACACCGGCGCCTGCGAGCTGAAATAAGGTAAACTCCTGTAGCGCCCGATGACGTCGTGCGCTTCCTCTTGCAGACGCGAGCACGGCGATAAACCCCAGTCGATGAGCCGCGGTTTTTCCGCGCACGCTAAAAGACGCTGTTGCTGTGCTTCAAGTGCCGCCAGTGCGGCGCGCCGGGCGCGTATTCGCCACGGTTCGAGGGCTTCGGTATGCGCAATCAGGGACGTTGTCAGCTGAGTCTGTTCACGCGCGTGATGAAATGCATTGAGCAGCGAGGCGGCAAGCAGGATGAAAACGGCGGTAACGCTCAGTAACGCTCCTGCGGTGCGTTGCTTTTTCACGGTATCAGGTGAGAGCGAGACAGCTTTTAATGCTGGCGGCAGCGGCGGCAACAGCAGCGCGGAAGAGAGCGGCGGAAGCACGCCATACTGATTTTCCAGAAAGCGCGCCCACGCCCCGTGGCGCGTAAAACCCTGACCGTCATCGGCCACCACAATGCCACTCAGACATAGCGTGGGATGTGTCGTGAGTGGCATCAGTGCTTCATGTAACGGCGTGGTCTGCAGCCAGTTCAGCAACGGTTTGCCCATGAGGCTTCGCTGACGCGTTTCGATGTTGTTCGACGTGCCCATAGCATCGAAAGCCTGTGCAAGCGTTTCAAAGGGTGTGGTCGTCGGTGTTTCAGTCCAGGGCGAGAGACAGTGCAAACCGGTCCAGTAAACGCTATCGGTGTTGCTTAGCCTTGCGTAAATAGCAACACAGCAGGGCAAAGGATGCGCCAGGCCCAGGGCTGTGACGGAACGTTGCCACTCCTCCAGTTGCGCCGCGAGCATTGCGACATCGTCATAACCGTCCGGCAGCAAAGGAAGCCAGAGCCGGATCTGTGCCTGTGGGTGCTGCAGGCGCACCTTTTCAACGCGGGTCTGAAGTACCTCCGCTGTGGCGGCGAGCAACCACAGGGTGTCCTGCTCTGTCCGTAAGTCCGAAGCATAGCCGGTGCGGTTAAACCAGCGCGCGGCAAAGGGCCCGACGATAAGAATGACCTGTTGGTGGTTCGCTGGCTCCGCGGCTTTCAGCGTTCGCTGTCTGGCAGGTAATAATTGTTGGCCAATGAAACACAACCCAGCCAGCAGCGCCACTACCGCACAAGCGTTGTTGAGCCCTGCAGGGCCGGGCATCAGTTGTGTGGCGATAAACGCCAGCAATGCCGTGGTGCCCGTCAGCCTGCGAGCGGATCTGCGATGTAATGCCGACATTTACTATTACTCACTTAGCCGTTGTACGCACCACCACCACACACCCGAAAGCGCGGCCATCAAAAGAATGACAAAGGCGATAAGGGCTCCCGGACGAATGATCCCGTTGCCGGCAGGGCGCATGACAGGGGAGGCGACAAAATTTTCGCAAGTTAGAGATGGGATTGCCGTTTCATACTGAAAGCGCAGCGTGCGCAGTGCGCTGTCGGTAGGGAAAAGCGCCGCCAGTAAAAACAGAAGCCGTTTCGCGTAGAGATCAATATGACAGGCTGGCTGTTGCAGCAGTGGCGAAAGCACCTCTGCGACGATGACAGGTTCCTCGTGATAGCCATAATAATGATGGGTCAGCGCATGGCCCTCCCAGCTTAGCCCCTGTCGGGCGAGAATCGTACGAGCGCGCGCATCTATACAGAGACAGAGAATTTTACAAAGCCTGTCGACATCCTCTTGCGGTGCGCCTGCCGTCATCAGTGAATGGCAGAATCTGTCAAGCGTTGTTGTCAGCCTGAGTTTTAACTCTGAAAACGAAGGAGTAATGCCATCCATAGACAGCAGAATTTCAATCGTGAGTATTTTTTCAAATAATGCGTCGGGCGTTACCATGGCTTTTGCAACACCTCTCCCCAGCCCTCACTGTCGCTGAATGAAGACAAGCGCACCCACACCGGTGCTACGGCCGCCTGGCTCGTAAATTCGACGACAATATCCAGATTATCCTCAGCGACGATCACTTTTTTCACCAGCGCGTCGGGTGTCAGCTCCTGTCGGTAAATCAGGGTATTTTTCTCATCATAAATACCGAGATGCCACCAACTCACATCTGAGCGCTGATAATCCAGCTCCTTTTTAGAGAATTTAATGACTTTCCTGAAGGGGTAAATAAATGCGATATCTTCCTGCGGTGCTTCCGATTTATCCGCTGAGAAAAAGCTGAGTTTCTTTTCACCCACGACCTCCGGATGTACCGCCCGCTTATCGAAATTCACACCGATGGCTTGCTCAAAGGAGTGAAAATCTCTCACGCTTCCGAGGCCATATTTCCCCATTTCACATGGCGGTTGTTCCAGCCCCAGCAAAGTACGAACGCGTTGTTTCGCAACCTGGTCTCGTTCCCACCACGCAAGCGCGACGCTTCCCGTCGCCTTCGCCTGATTACTGTGGTCTGCCCAGACTTTGGGGTGTTGCCTGCGGCCATAAAAATGCCAGAGCAGGATCTTATGCGGGCAATAAATATCGTAGCCATTGGTCCATGCGCGTGCCGCCATGGCTATCTCTTCACCCGCGAAGAAAATATGCGGATCGTTGGGCACTTCTTTGACAAAACTGCCATCAGCAAAAATAAAACCGCCAGCCAGATAGCCGCAGCGTAAAGGCGATGACGACGTTACCGTTCGGGAAGAGAGCATGACAATACCCTGTGGGGTAAACTCACGGAAAATAAGCCGACTGATGTAACGCTTTCTGTCTTCACTATTATCCGGGTCATAAGGCGGCGGGTAAGTTGATAACACAGGCTTAGAGCTCGATGAGCGCAATTCTTCGACTGTGTTAATCATTTCCTGATCCCAGTTTTCAATAAAACGGCAGTGGGAATCGATTTGCAGGAAATAGTCTTCATCGTTAAATCGCGTTTCGGCCATATGACGCGCCCAGCACGCCCCCTGGCTGGTGTAGTAGTGCAGGCTTATTACATCAATCACTACGCCTGCGAAACTGAGTTTATACAACGCGCCGTTATCCATCCCTTCCACAAATACGACGGTAAATCCTTGATTAAGAAACTGCTTAATATCGTTATCGTCCTGCCAGCATACCGAAATATGTAACCGTTCAGGATAAGCCGCCGTCAGCATATCTTTAAGCGTCGGGATCAGTTCAGGATCCCGGTAACTGGCAATACTAACGAACAGGGTTGAAAGCGAATGATTCATAGGGCAGGCCGCTACTTTGTTTGCAGGATAATTTCAGCCTGAGCGGTAAAATCGCCGTTCGCCGGATGGAGAACGCCTGCCGTGGGCTTAAGGTGCGCCTTCCAGTGAAAGCTCGCCGGGGTATTGGCCACGATATTCGTCAGTTGCTCGCGGGTACTGCCATCTAACAACATCAGCTGCCCCTGGCTGTCTTTGATTTCTATGCCAAGCCTGTCGCTGTTACCCGCGCTATCTTTAACTTTAATATATTGATTGTCCGCAGAGGGCGTATTTGTTGAAATAGCGGCTGTTGCGGAGTAGTTCCCATAATCAGACTGACAAGTAATGTCAAAGTTGAGAGCTTTTTCGATGCCGCCTGCAGCCAGGTCCGCTGCGGTAACAAGCCCGAAGTCCACCACTTTATTATTGTTGAAAGTGCATGCTGGTGTACTCACCACCAGTATCTGTCCGATATTAAGTCTTTGAGCATAGTGACTGATGTTATTTATCAAAACCCAGTTATAAGCAATGTCGCCGGGTGGCAAAAGAATATCACCATCGGGATTTTTCAGAGAAACGGTTGGCTGTGTTTTATAAAGCTCTATACGGAAGTATGAGCCTACAGGATAAATAAATCGCCCCATGGTTGACGGGAAACTCATGGCACCTTCGGAGGGAAAATCACCGAAAGCGGAGGCATTATTCCAGCGCAATTTTAGCCCAATGCCCGGCACAGACGTTGGGTAAAGTTTTGTGCTGGTATCCTGTGGACCAAGATTATAAGGGCTTTTACCGAATGGTGTGCCGTTCAGGCAGTTAATATAAGAAATCCGCGTGCTTTGTAATGAGGAATCATAGCTGTAAACAGGCACTGTCGTGCTGGTTTGCGCCGCGGCATCAATAGTAATGGTCTGGGAAGGAATGGATAACGTCGTGGGGCCGACGCCGTCGCTCAGGTCAACCTCACAGGCCTGAGCTTTTACAATAGTAATAACAAATAGCGCCACAATGGAAAGCCATTTTTTCATTTTTTTAATCCTTTTCTGTATCCAGTCGGGAAATTAACTCCGCCGGGATAAACTTTAATAACTCGTTAAAATGCATTCCGATGGTCAGCTCGGTAAAAGCCAGTAGCGGTATAACGGGGCTACTTGGCTCGGCATGAATAAACCAGGCGCGGATTTCTTTAAGCCGGGAAAGCGCCTCAGCCCGACTATTAATAGTGTGCGGTTGCGCTGTCATTGTTACTTGCGCAGATACCTCTTCTGGCATCAGCACAGGCACTATTAACTCCTCTCCTGACGCGCCCGGTTGAAGGGGATCAACCGGAGTTTCGGAATAGACCGCTGACTGTTCATCCTCTGAGAGAAACAGGCTCAAAAGCTGGCTCATTTGAGGAAAATCAGGCATATCGATATTGGTTTTCTGCGGGATTATATTTTTTATCTTATCGAGCCATGCCTTTGCCACTTGTAAAGAGCGGATTACAGGATCATTCCGCGTTTTCCATTCGAGACGTAAGGCGGAAAGCATTATTTCAGGCAATGCATCGCTGTCGCGCGGGAGAGCATGCGATTTTTCGAATATTTTAAGTGTGATCTGCGTACCGGCGGCTTTGGGCAACAATTGATTACGCAAATCGCCAATGATGCCATGAATATCTTCCAGCTCATTTAGCGCGTTAATACGCATCAGGGGATCGAACTCCCCTTCGTCATAAAGTTGTGGATGAATATCTTCAGGCCAGCGCGTGAGAAAAAAAGATAGCGCAATGAGCCCTTCCTCAAGCGCCGTCAGTCCTGTTTGTCGCAAGCGGCACCGCATAAGAATAATCAGCAATCTGATATCTTTACTGCGGTTGAACAGGGCTAAACAGTCACGTTCAATTTCCGCCCAGTTTACGGGTTCTGCGGCCTCGATGAACTGGCCATATTCCGCATCAAGCCTCGGCTGTAATCGTGACAGCAGTAAAATGAAATCGGAGTCATATTCGAGGTTTACACCGCACGGAAATGCACCTGGGAGAGGCATCGTGAGTGGTTGATAATATTCCGATATCTGCAGAGTATCTATGTCCATAAGTTATTCATCCTTTACGGCAAGCATTATTGCGCCAGGGCGTGGTGAGGAAATTCAGCCATGTTGGTTAAGTTCAGGCTCAAAACACATGCCATAGAGCGGTTTCATAGACTCTTCTCTGGGAAGCCAACTGGCGTAGCCGAGTTGATGTGTGCCGTCCAGCGAGGCATGCGGCACCGCCTGCGCGTTAAGAAGCAGTTGTACTTCCCATGCGTATTCAAAGCCGACAAAATTGCGCACCCATTCTTTCAGGATGGGAAGATCCTGACCCCACGGGCTAAAACGCAGGTATTGCTCAAGACTGAGCGGCCCGATGATGAGCTGAAATTTATGCTGGCGATCCAGTACGGTTTCGCCGAGTATCGCGCCTTTACCGAGTAACATCGCGGCGTCGTTACTGCCTAATTGCGTTTGATCACAACGCTCCAGAACGATCCACTGACCGACAAACTCCTTTATATTGACGGGTACCTGGAAATAGTCCTGGATAGCGCCAAGCAATCCCTCCGGGTTTCGCGCCTCCCGCACAAGATGTGCAGTTGATCTCAGCCTTGCGTGAGAGGGCAGCGCGGAGGCGGTGATTTCCTGAAGATCCAGCCCGGCCAGACTCCCTACATAAAAGGCGAATTTTTCGTCATCGGTTCTGTCAAGCGTCGCGGAATCCTGTGAAATAAACCAGGCACGATAAAAAAGAGAAAGCGCGCGGTGATGAAAGAGATCGACAAAATCCGCCAGCGCGTGATCGTGATTCTCCATTCGGCTGTAGACGAGTTCGGTAAAATGGAGTGGCATTGCTCCTTGCGCGCCCCATACGCCGGTTCCAAAAACCTGCAGATTTACCTTGCCGTTGCGCCAGTCCATGCAGGCGATTTCACGTGGCGCAAATGCCATATACGCGCGCTGTCCAATTCTGAACGCTTCCTCTGAAGGCAGGGCGGCGCGCCCGACCTGCGGCCGGTGAGAATATCGTGCCGCGATAGCACGTAATACGCTGATAAACCCTGATTGCCAGGGGGCTTCATGTTGACACCACGCTTCCAGGCAAGCGGGTAGCGCCGTTTTCTCTGGGGTTTCGGGAAGCATTACAAAACGCCTCGCCTTCCCGGGCGCGCTTTCCAGCGACTGATGCGTCCACGTTGCATGGAGACTAATTCTGTTTCGGTGAACACATTAATCGCAGCATGTCGGGCGATGTAATTTTCCATAATAAGACCGAAGAGATACGGACTAATGCCTGAGAAACCTGCCTCGTCTACCGTCAGGGTACAGCGCACGCCTCTGCCATAAATAAGCAGACCATCATCGGGTAAGCGGCGGACAATGGGCTCGCTTTTACATCCCACCAGGGCATCTATCTGGGTACTGGCCTCATGATCAGAATGGCTGATGAACAACCGCAGCATCTTGCGTAGCGCTTCTCCACCCGTGCTGTGATCCATGTCTGCCAGCGGCTGATAATTGAAACTGAGCTGTCGTATCAGTCGCCAGGCGGATTCGCCTTCTGCAAAAGGAGAGTGTGGAAAAGAGGGCGCGCAGACAAATCGTGCGCTTTCAACCGGTGCGGCGTCGGTCATGGTAAGATCAAAATGGCCAGAACGAGAAAGCAAAACGGGCAGATCGCGATTAGTGACCAGCGCATCGACCGATAAATAACGAAGCTCGTCGCTAAAAGGCGCCTCATGCTGGTCAACCAACGAGATAAACACTTCGGTGCCCCGATACGAGGTGCGTGTTTCATAATGACGAACGTTTTTGTCCAGCGTTCTGGGGCGTCGGGTATGTGAAAAATAACGTCCGGCATTCCCATGATGGTAATGACGCGTCTGGAAAAGAGGACTGAACGTGACTTCGTTGCTGCTTTCAGCCTGCTGTCCTGCCACTTTACTTATCGAAAAAATTTCGTAATCCAGCGGGCGACTGCGATCGGCAACAACATGAAACTCATTCAATGCCCGGTTAATTTCGATTCTGTCCATCTGTTTGGGAAACAGATTTATCACCGGTGTACAAAAAAGCAGAAAGCGCGCAGCCGTGATATGGGCCACCAGATCCTGAGGCGCGTTATCAAGCAAGATAATGATTTCAGCTTCGTTGCTGTCTATCTTTTTTAGCCCTTCACTCAGTTGTGTGAGCGTAAAAAAGTAGAAGCGCTGGCGGCAGGTAAAATATTCCTGAAGAAGCGTATGCCCATGAAAGATGTTCCACTGCGCAGGCAGTAAGGACTGTTCGGGGTTTAACCCCTCAAAGGTAAGCGGCATCTCTGTGACTAACGTGTCGACATTCCCGGCAGACGTCTTACCGTGAATCATCATAGCGACATGCGCAGTATGGATGAGCTCAAAAATGTGCGAAACGACACGCTCATCACCATCAATATAAACAGGCAGTTGTTCAAGCCCGGCTAATTGCGAAAAACGTAAATTCTCATGCAGCTTTAGCTTGATACGCAGTGCGCCTTTAAGGCGCTGAACAGGCAGAACGAATTTTGCTGTCGAAGGAATGTCAGGAGGTAAAGAGGTTAACCTTGCCTCGGTAATCTCCAGTGGCCATAGCGTGACCGCGTGACCGTTGCGGAATTCACAGCGGGTTGCCTCACCCGGTGCGATGGGGGAATAAAAAGCGCTGTGACGGGCAACGGTATACCCGTGAGTTAAATCTCCCTCTTTGAAATCGGGCTTCAATTGCACTACCCCCATAGAGGGAACCGGAGAAGTATAATTAGGATAAATAATATCTAACAGGCGCTGTGTAAACTGCGGAAAGCCGGCGTCCAGTTTAATCTGGACTCTGGCAGACATAAAACAAAACGCTTCTATCAAACGTTCCACGTAAGGATCGGCAATTTCAATTCCATGCATACCCAGGCGCGCAGCAATTTTTGGATGCTGCAATGCAAACTCCTGCGCCATTTCTCGCATGTAAGTGAGTTCTTTATTGTAATAATCAAGAAATTTATTATCCATGCCATGTCCTGATTAAATGCTTGCCATTCCATTCGGCTTAGAAAGGACGATTTAGATCGCTGAGCATAACGCTGTTATTCAATTCTCAATTTTGATTGATAACCAGTATTGGCTTTTCTACAGCGAGAGCTTGTCCTTTGCGTTTTTTATAAAAAATTATGAGAATCATTCATTGAATGTATAAAAAAAGTTCCATTAATGCACTAACCAAAGGTCGTAAAGCCGCTCAGGCGAATAGGTTATCTGATAAAAGTATGTCATGACAAAAGGACAGGCTCAACGCACGAGGTTGACTGGTAGCGTTTTAGAAAAATGTTCTGGAAAGATATTTTCTTATAAAACAGTTTGTTACGCTGGGCATTCGTTTCAATTTAGGAATTGTGCTTGGATTGCTTTCTTAAAACGTTCCTGTAACTGGATTACATATTTATCTTTCCTCTCTTTTTGTCTAATTTCTAAAAAAAGAAATGGCGCAATCGCGTAATCAGGCTGCAGTTCTTTTCGGAAACTATGTTAAGAGAAAACATAAAGTGGCTATCTCAAGGAAGAATCTTTTTTCAAAGCTGGGTGACACGCTCTTCAGAAGTATTGAAAGCGCAACGACGCTCTGTAAGTTACGCGGTAATCCTTATGTGGGGCTGGTCCATTGGATTAATCAGCTCTGGCACCAGGAAGATAACGATCTCAAGCATGTCGCACGTTATTTCAATGTTGACTGCGAATCCCTGGATCGTGAGTTAGCGCGTTCTCTTAATCATTTACCTGATGGCGCAACAGCGGTCGCAGATTTTTCTTATCTTATTGAGCTGGCGATTGAACGGGCCTGGATGTATACCAGTCTTGAGCATTCTGAAAGTAAAATACGTAGCGGACATCTTTTAATAGCGTTGCTGACGTCTGTAGAGCTTCGCCGTGCTTTATTAGCGATTGCTGCGCCACTGGAGAAAATTGTACTCGAGCAATTCAATCGCGATTTCAACTATATCACCCGCAATTCACCTGAAGTAAAAGAGAGCGAATCGACGGTATTTCTTAGCAGCCAGAATGCTATGCCGGGTGAAGCCAGCGGCGCTATCAAATTACAAGGCAGTGGCAGCCTTGCTCAATATGCAACCGACCTCACCGCGCTTGCCAGAGAAGGAAAGATTGACCCTGTGCTGGGCCGCGATCGCGAAATCAGCACAATGATCGATATCCTTCTGCGTCGCCGTCAAAACAATCCCTTACTGACCGGAGACGCTGGCGTTGGCAAAACGGCTGTCGTCGAAGGACTGGCGCTCGCCATTAGCGCAGGTGAAGTGCCTCCTTCGCTCGCTGAGGTGCGCTTAATGAGCCTGGATATCGTGGCGCTTTCTGCAGGGGCCAGTATGAAAGGCGAATTCGAAGCGCGTCTTAAAGCTGTGCTGGAAGAAGCGGCCTCTTCTGAGCAACCGGTCATTTTATTTATTGATGAGGTACATAATCTGGTCGGCGCGGGAAATACCGCAGGGACCGGCGATGCAGCAAATTTACTGAAGCCAGCGTTAGCCCGTGGTCAGTTAAGGACAATCGGAGCAACGACCTGGAGTGAATTTAAACGACATATTGAAAAAGATCCTGCGCTGACACGTCGTTTTCAGGTGTTGCAGGTAGAGGAGCCTGATGAGGACAATGCCACGGAAATGTTGCGTGGTCTGGTGCCGGTGCTGGAAGCGCATCATAACGTCTGGGTTTTAGAAGAAGCATTACGCGCAGCCGTAAAACTCTCGCATCGTTATATCCCCGCCAGGCAGTTACCTGACAAAGCGATCAGTTTGCTGGATACGGCCTGCGCCAGAGTTGCCGTAGGGCAATATGCGCCCCCGCAAATGTTGCAGGATTTAAAATACCAGACGGAATCTGCAAAAAGGCAGCTTTCGCTGGCCGTTAAAGCCAGTACGCTTGGTAAAGGTAATGAGGCATCTGTTAATGCATTAAAGCGCGTTATCACACAGAAGATTAAAGAAGCCGATTCGTTTGAATCGCGTTGGCAGCAGGAAAAAAATATTGTTAGCGAAATTAATGCGCTGCGAGCCACGCTACAGAATCATTGCCAGCAGGAAAACGTCGATGACGAACAGCAAGCAGCGTTAAAAAAGGCACTTTTACAGGCAGAGGGTCAGCTTAATCGGGTTCGTGGTGAACAGACGATGATTCACACGGAGGTTAGCGCAAATGTCGTTGCCGCTATTGTAAGTGAATGGACAGGTGTTCCGATTGGCCAGATGCTTCAGGATGAGATGAATATTGTCCGCGAACTTCCTTTGCATCTTGCTGAACGTGTCACCGGCCAGCCTTTTGCGCTTAAGCAAATTAGTGAGCGTATTTTAATGGCCCGTGCAGGCCTGGCGGATCCTGGCCGTCCGACAGGCGTCTTTATGCTGACGGGGCCGTCCGGGACCGGTAAAACGGAAACCGCGCTGGTCATTGCGGAAAAAATGTATGGCGGCGAGCATAATCTCATTACTATTAATATGAGTGAGTATCAGGAAGCGCATACCGTATCCGCTTTAAAAGGATCACCGCCGGGATATATTGGTTATGGTGAAGGAGGCGTTCTTACCGAAGCGGTTCGCCGTAAACCTTATAGCGTTATTTTGCTGGATGAGATTGAAAAAGCCCATCCTGATGTGCATGAGTTGTTTTTCCAGGTTTTTGATAAAGGACGGATGGAAGATGGCGAGGGCCGATTAATTGATTTTCGTAATACCATCATCCTGTTAACAAGCAATGTGGGTAGTGAAAAGCTAATCTCGTTATCGCGTGATGAAAATACACTGCCTGAAGAGAAAATGCTGGCAGAACTACTGCATACTGAGTTATTAAAATTTTTCCCTGCTGCATTTCTCGGCCGGCTAACGGTAATTCCTTATCTCCCTTTGAGGCGAGAAGCATTAGGATTCATTATAAATGCTCAGCTTAAGCGGGTGGCAAAGCGTCTTTATGAAAATCATAAAGTAACGCTTGAATATAGCGATGAAGTGATTAACTACATTATTGACCAATGCCACGTATCCGATACCGGTGCGAGAGTGTTAATTCGTTATATCGAGCAGAATATTTTACCCCAGATAGGAGGGATTCTTATGAATAACGCCCAAAAAGCGAAGCTTTCAGGCGTGACGATCTCAACGGGAACAGAATGTCTTCTGGTAGCACCTTATTGCGAGGATGACATAGCAGAAAAAAGCACTACTGTGCAATAAACGGGAACCATACAAGGATGGTTCGTTTTCGAAAGCTATTATGTGAATAAATGAAGGATTATCATGCGTAAATTACGTTTTGCATACTGCGCTCTGGCGCTTGGCTTAATTTCTGGTTATGCCAGCGCAGCTTCGCAAGGGACCGTTACTTTTAACGGAAAACTGATTGCTGAAACATGCGAAATCGACACCAATGATGTGGATAAAACCGTCACGCTGCCGACGATATCCACACAAACCCTTGCTAAAGCGGGAGATGAAGCAGGTAGCACGACATTTACGATTAAAGCAGTCAGTTGCCCTGCTGCCATTACTAAGGTGGCTGCGCATTTTGAAGCCCTGGATTCCACAGGATTCGATCCGGTTACAGGTAACCTGACAAATGCTGCTGCAACGGGAGGCGCTAAAAACGTAGAGGTACGGTTATATAATACCGACTCAAGTGTTATTGCCGTTGGCGAGACTGGTGCTGCGTTTGATGTACAGTCTGACCAGACAGCTTTAATGCGTTATATCGGTGGCTATTATGCTACTGCCGCCACCGAAGCGGGTGATGTCACGGCTAAAGTAAATTATACCTTAAGTTATCCCTGATATTTAAATATGGCGACTCTGAAAAGGGTCGCCATTAATGAGTGCTATATCATCATTTCATAAAAATAGTTAATTAGGGTTTTGCTATGTCTTTCAAACTTTTAAAGATAATGGCTGTTTTTTTGTGCGGCATTTCTGTTTGCTCAGCGTCAATGACAATCAGCGGTACGCGCATAATATTTCCTGGTAATGAAAAAGATGTCAGTGTACGCACGAATAACAAAGGCAGCCAACCTGCTCTGGTACAAGTATGGGTTGATGATGGTAAAACGGATTCTGATATTAATCAGGTCAAAGTTCCTTTTGTTGTTACGCCACCGGTTTATCGTGTAGAACCGGGGAGAGGACAAAGTGTCCGTCTTGTTTATAACGGGATGACGTTACCACAAGATCGTGAATCGGTTTTCTGGTTCAATATGCTGGAGATCCCGCCAGCACCTGATGGAAATGTGAAAAAAAATCGCCTGGAGCTGGCATTTCGTACGCGTATAAAAATCTTCTTCAGACCTCAAACGCTTACCAGTAGTAGTGAAGCAAATGTTGATAAACTTCGCTGGAAAATAATAAAT
Organism: Cronobacter sp. 153480017-3; assembly: GCF_053627815.1. Classification (NCBI taxonomy): domain Bacteria; kingdom Pseudomonadati; phylum Pseudomonadota; class Gammaproteobacteria; order Enterobacterales; family Enterobacteriaceae; genus Cronobacter; species Cronobacter sp. 153480017-3. The sequence goes on from NZ_JBSEYN010000002.1 coordinate 51,216, forward strand.
GATAATGTGAAGGGCATTGGCGTAGAAGTGACAAACGCGACACCTTACTTCTTTTCTTTTGATACCGCCAGGTTAAATACAAAGACAGCAAAAATAGATTTAATTATGGATATGGTGGCCCCAGGCGCTACAGAAAGATTTTATCCAGCAAAAAAATTGACCGGCTCAATGTCTGTTGATTCAGTCACCTTTTGGCTTTTGAATGATTATGGCGCGTCCGTTATGAAGATACTTAAACCAGCAGGTGGCAACTCTTTAAATCTCTCCGGGAAATAAAAGAATAAGTAAAGTGTGTGTCACTCCTGACTTTTTTCGGGAAATAATGGATTTCTAAGCGCTCACTTTTTGGGAGAAGTTAACCTTATGATTAAAATTCACTTCAAAAAAGCCCGCTTTCTCCCGGCATTACAAGGGATTGCTTTCAGTGTTAATTCTTTTATTAGTGTGTCTGTAACTGCCTTTTCCGTTTTAGTTGTATTTAACGTTGCAGCCAGGGACAACAATACCGTATCAGCGAAAGATTCGGTGGATTTCAACCAGGCATTTATTCATGGGCAAAAATTTGATATATCTCGTTATGCAGATGGCAACCCTGTCACCCCTGGTGTTTATAACGTTACATTAATTATCAATGGGCAAAATCATGGGCAACATGATATTCGTTTTGAGCAATATGCAGCCGAGAAAAATGCTCGCCCTTGCTTACTGTTGAAGCAACTGCAAGAGGCCGGGATTCGTCTGGAGATACCACTATCTGAAAAACAACTCTCAGATGAACGTTGTTATCGCTTCGATGAACTTATCCCTAAAAGTCAGGTTAATTATAACCCTGCCGATTTCGAACTGACACTCGATGTACCGCAAATTAATTTAATACCCCAGCCCCGAGGCTATATCGACCCCAGTCGGTGGGATGCAGGGAGTACGGTAGGTTTTTTGGATTATAGTGGTAATTTTTATAGCCTCTTTCAGAATAACCGTGGAGAAGATGGAGATTCTTTTCAGGGCAATCTCGGTTTGTTAACTGGTCTGAATTTTGCGGGCTGGAGGTTGCGTAAACGTATTAACTCCGACTGGAGTAATGACAAAAGTCTTCGCACACAAAACCTGGCCGGCTATGCGCAAACCGACATCACTCCGTTAAAAAGCCAGATGACGCTCGGCGATTCGAATACTTCCGGCGACCTCTTTGATAGCTACAATATCAGAGGGGCACAACTCGAATCGGACGAACGGATGTTGCCTGAAAGTTTACGTAATTACACGCCGATCGTGCGTGGTGTGGCGGATACCAACGCAAGAGTAAAGATTACTCAACGTGGTCAGACAATTTACGAAACGGTCGTGCCACCAGGCGCATTTGAAATTACTGACATCGGTGCCATGGGGTATGGCGGCGATCTTGAAATGACGATTACTGAAGCAGATGGGCGACAGCGTATCCAGAACATTCCTTTTTCAGCGCCGCCCATGCTGTTGCATAAATCAATCTCACGCTTTGCGATTTCAGCAGGCAAACTTAAAGATGATGCTGTTCATAATGAGCCCACCATATTTCAAAGCGTTTATCATTATGGCCTGACAAGTAATTATACCGTTTATACTGGCTTTCAGATCTCAGGCCACTATTATTCTATGGCAGTGGGGCATGCTGTTAATACGCCTATTGGCGGCATATCCATCGATATTACCCATGCGAAAAGCGATTTGGCCGATTCAAAAGAATCCAGCGGTAATAGCTTCAAAATTGGTTTAACAAAATATGTCAGCCCCACCGATACTAACCTGACGCTGGCGGCTTATCGATACTCTTCTAAGGGGTTTTATAGCTTCAGGGAGGCCAGCATTGCACGGTATGGAGATGATAATAATTACTACGCCAGTGATTACCGTACCCGTCAGCGCCTGACGGCAAACATATCACAGTCGCTGTGGAGCGGGAGTTTCATCAACTTTAGGGCCAGTATTTATCGATACTGGAACAACAGAGCAGCCTCAAAGCAATATTCGGTTTCCTGGACGCAGGCGCAGCGCTATTTTTCATGGACGCTAAGCGCGATGAGAACGCGTGATGAAGATGATAACTATGATGATACATATATGGTTACCATCAATGTGCCTTTGGGCCAGGGGGAAAATGAAAAACCACTCTTCGACTCTTTATATTCTACGATGTCAAATAACGATTCTGGGGATACGTTATGGCAGGTTAATGCTACTGGATCTCAGGGCCAACAAAATGTAATAAATTATGGCGTTGGCACCACAATGAATAAAAATGACGATATGCCCAGTGAAGAGCAACTCAGGGGCAACATTAGCTATGATTCGCCGGTAGGCCAGTTCTCCGCGACGGCGTCAATGAACAACCGTTCGGCGCGGCAACTATCGGCAACAGCTAACGGTAGTCTTGTTGCCCATAAAGGTGGGATCACTGCTGGCCCGACCATCGGCGATTATCCGTTTGCGATTGTCGGCGTACCGGGTGCGGAGGGCGCAAGAGTTTATAACGGACATGGTGCCAAAGTGGATGGCGCGGGTTATGCGATTGTTCCTTCTCTGACCCCGTATCAGGAAAATATTGTCGCTATTGATTATTCCGGTTTGCCGGACACGGTCGATGTGCTTGAAAACCAGAAAACCGTAGTTCCACGTATGGGTTCAGCCATTACCGTGGATATGAAAACCCTCGTCGGGCGCCCCATAATTCTGATAGTCAGAGATGTATCTGGAGAGTTTTTGCCGATAGGCGCGCAAATTATTGATGATAAAAATACAAGCCAAAGCATTATTGGTCAGGGCGGTATGGCATTCGTGCGCGGATGGGATCCGGAGCAACAGCATCTTTACGTTGAATGGGATAAGAATAAATGTCTCATTAAAACGAATAGTGCTAAACAATATGCACAGGATATGCCTGCAGGAAAAATCGTGCAAATGGAGGTGTCATGTATACCGCAATAATATTACCCCGATTAATTCGGCTATTCTCCAGGTTTGCAGGAATGTTACTATTCATCTGCTACGCAACATGTTGCTTTGCTGAGAAATGCATAAACGCGGGTGACTGCAAAATAAATGTGTCTTTTACGGGCACTTATATGGAAGAAACCTGTGCCGTAAATATCAATAATGCCTCTTCGGCAGAGACAATTACGTTGCCTGTACTGTCAACGACCGTACTACAAAAAGCGGGCACAGAGGCAGGAAGTCAGCAATTTTCAGTAACGCTTACACACTGCCCTGTTGATAAAACAGTATTGCTGCGGTTTGTTAATGATAATGGCCTCGCTGATATGAACACCGGTAATTTGCTTAACGAAAGTGGAACAGGTTATAGCGAAAACGTTCAGATCAGATTGCGTAACGCTGATGGAGCTCAGATGGTAATTAACGATGAGACCAGCACGCAAGAATATGTTATCCCTGCGACAGGTGATGCCATTACTCATTATTACATCGCGGCTTATTATGCGGCAGGCAATGGTAACGTTACGCCAGGCGAAGTCGGTACGCTGGCAAATATAGACCTGATTTATAAATAGAGACGATAACCTGACGTCTTATTTAATGAATTGAAATTTCTACGTGGAATAGTAGTAGTGCTGTTAACCGGATAGGGATGAAGGTATATATGGTAAATAAAAGTAATTCACAGAAATTTATAGCCAGGAACCGGGCGCCGCGCGTACAAATTGAGTACGATGTGGAAATTTATGGCAGTGAAAAAAAGATTGAGCTTCCTTTCGTTATGGGCGTACTGGCGGATTTATCCGGTAAGCCACTGGAGCCATTGCCGGCTGTCGCGGACAGAAAATTTCTGGACATCGACATCGATAATTTCGATGAACGCATGAAAGCGATGAAACCGCGCGTAGCTATTAGTGTCCCGAATACGCTTTCCGGCGAAGGACAGCTGATGGTGGATATTTCCTTTGAAAGTATGGATGACTTTTCGCCAGACGCTATTGCGAAGAAAGTGGAGCCGTTAGCGCAATTGCTGGAGGCCCGCACGCAATTGGCGACGCTGCAAACTTATATGGATGGTAAAGCTGGCGCAGAAGGACTGGTCATGCAGTTACTTAACGATAAATCCTTATTAAAAACATTAGCTTCCTCGCCGAAACCGCAGCAGGCTTCAGCGGAAGTCGAGCGGGAAGAGTAAGCGGAGATAACGGAATATGTCCATGACTCACACAGAGCAATCACAGCGCGCCGCGGCGTCTGCCATTGAACTTGATGACTTCAATGCGTTACTCGCTAAGGAGTTTAAACCGCGTTCGGATCAAACTCGTGCTGCGGTAGAAGGCGCGGTCAAAACCCTTGCGGAGCAGGCACTGGTTAATGCTGTTACGCTCTCGGATGATGCTTATAAATGCATTGCATCCATCATTGCTGAAATTGACAGAAAGCTTTCAGAGCAAATCAACCTGATTTTACATCATGAGGAGTTTCAGACGCTGGAAAGCGCCTGGCGCGGTCTGCATTATCTGGTCACTCATACCGAAACGGACGAAAAGTTAAAATTACGCTTCCTGGATATTTCCAAGAGTGACCTGCGTCGTACCATGAAACGCTATAAAGGTGTCGCCTGGGATCAAAGTCCGCTGTTTAAAAAAATCTACGAAGAAGAGTATGGGCAACTTGGGGGCGAGCCTTATGGTTGCCTGGTTGCCGATTATTATTTTGATCACAGCGCACCTGATGTGGATTTGCTGGCTTCACTAGGTAAAGTCGCGGCCTCTGCGCACGTTCCTTTTATTAGCGGTGCGTCGCCATCTGTTCTGCAGATGGAATCCTGGCAGGAGCTCTCAAACCCTCGCGACCTGACCAAAATCTTTACGCAGAATCTCGAATACGCCGCCTGGAATTCACTGAGGCTGGCGGAAGATTCTCGCTATATTGGGCTTGCCATGCCGCGCTTCCTGGCGCGTTTGCCCTATGGTATTCGTACTAATCCGGTAGATGAGTTTCACTTTGAAGAAACGACCGACGGGGCGGATCATTCTAAGTATGTCTGGGCTAATGCTGCTTACGCGATGGCCGTTAACATCAATCGCTCATTCAAAGAATATGGCTGGTGCACATTAATCCGCGGTGTTGAAAGCGGAGGCGTGGTGGAAGGGCTGCCGTGTCATACTTTCCCTACCGATGATGGTGGCATTGATATGAAATGCCCGACAGAAATCGCTATTTCTGATCGCCGCGAAGCCGAACTCGCGAAAAATGGCTTTATACCGCTGGTGCATCGTAAAAACACCGACTATGCCGCCTTTATCGGCGCACAGTCTTTACAGAAGCCTGCTGAATATTATGATGCGGACGCTACCGCGAATGCGAACTTATCAGCGCGTTTACCGTATATGTTTGCGTGTTCGCGTTTCGCGCATTATTTGAAATGCATTGTTCGCGATAAAATCGGCACCTTTAAAGAGCGCGACGATATGCAGCGCTGGCTGAATGACTGGATCATGAATTATGTCGATGCCGATCCTACTAACTCGTCATTAGAAACCAAGTCTCGCCGCCCGCTCGCGGCTGCCGAGGTCATTGTGGAAGATGTGGAAGGGAATCCTGGTTATTATCAGGCGAAATTCTTTTTGCGCCCGCATTTTCAGCTGGAAGGATTAACGGTGTCGTTAAGAATGGTCGCGAAACTGCCTTCTTTAAAACATGTTGCATAATATTCAGAGGGCAAATTAGCGGCTCCGCTGAATGCTAATTTAATAGTGAATATTGCAGGAATAAAAACAGGCTGATGAGCGCCTGTGATGGCTTTCATCGCTTGTTTTAAGGTGGCGTTATTCGCCATTTATAGTTAACCGTGCTCAAGAGGAATGATATGGCACAGGATATGTTTATTAAAATTGATGGCATCGAAGGGGAGTCATTAGATGCCACTCATAAAAACGAAATTCAGGTTTTGGCATGGCACTGGAGTGTGTCACAGCACTCCAATATGCACAGCGGCTCTGGTGGTGGTTCCGGTAAGGCGACTGTCGCTGATTTCTGCTTTGAACATTATGTCGATAAGGCGACACCGAATCTGGTGAGCTACTGTCTGACCGGTAAACATATTAAAAACATCCAGTTTGTTATTCGTAAAGCGGGTGGAGATCCGCTCGAATATCTGCTGATTAAATTCACGGATGTCATTATTACCGGCGTGGATGTAATGGGATCGCTGGAAGATGAAACACGTCCGCGTGAATCAGTGCGCTTCTCATTTACCAAAATGACCGAAGATTATGTAATGCAGAATGCGGAAGGTCAAAAAGCAGGCGTTATTTCTGCCAGCTATGACGTTAAAGCTAACCTGCACGGCTAATAACGGCCTGAAGCCCAAAACTTGCCGTTATATGACGGCAAGTTTTTAAGTCTTCTGGCAGAACGTATTAACAGTATTCATTGCGTAATAAAACATGGCTTGATAACGATGCCTGATTTAATGGGTTATTTCGAATGATGACTGGCTGGAGTATTACTCTCCGGGCGGCACGGACGCGCAATTACACAGTATCTTGCGCGCAGGTTAGTTTTTTAATCGTGCTAAGCATGATGACGGCCTGCCAGTCTGCGCCGCCACCGGAGAAAAAGAATACGGTCGAACTCACACTGATAGCGGGCCTGAATATGAACCCGAATCGTCGGGGCGTTGCGAGCCCGCTAAAAGTAACGGTATATGCGCTCAATGATGATGAGGCGTTTCTGGATGCCGGTTTCCTGACGATCACCGAATCGCCCGATCCCGAATTGAAAAAAGAGATGCAGCGTCTCTGGGAAGGCATATTGCGACCGGGGGAGAAGAAACAGGTCACCGTCGTGACGGACGATACAGCCCATGCGCTTGGGATTGTCGCTGCCTATCGCGATATTCAAAAGGCGCAGTGGAGTGCCACCTCACCACTGCCTGAAAAGCTGTCTGTGAGCTGGTATCAGGCGCTCTGGCCGTGGCACACCGAAGCGCCTGTGCAACCTGTTGAAATAACTTTCGATAAATTAAACATCACAATCAAGGGATTGAATCGTGAGAACGAATAAAGTTATCTGGAGTGAAGGCCTGTTTTTACGCCCACAGCTGTTTCAGCAGCAGGAGCGGTATCTGGAATATTTCTCGCATAAGCGAGCTGCCACCATCACTCCCTTTTTCTGGGGATTTTCACGCTACAGTATTGATAAAGAAGCGCTCGCCTACGGTAAGTTTGTTCTGCATTCCGGCAGCGGCGTCTTTCCTGATGGCACTCCTTTCGATATCCCGGAGCATGCGGCTTCGCCCGAGCCGTTAACGGTTCGCCCTGAACACTTAGGCCAGCTGATTTTTCTGGCCGTGCCGCTGCGGCTCGAAAACAGTGATGAAACTATTTTTGATGCACATGATGCCAGTTCGCTTGCGCGCTTTTGCGCTTTTGAAACGCCCCTGAACGATGCCAACGCCATTCGCCAGGGACCGAAACCCGTTCAGCTTGGGCGGCTGCGCCTCATGCTGGTGCCTGAAAGCGAAATGACGGAGTCGTGGATCGGTTTACCACTGGCGCGCATACGCGCCATTCAGCCTGATGGCAGCGTGCTGTTGCATGAGAATGATTATATTCCCCCGGTGACCTGCTGTGCGGCCAACACATTGCTCAATGAGTGGGTAACGCATCTCAACGGACTCGTTAAATTGCGCGCCGAAATGCTGGCGGGTCGGTTGTCAAACAGCGATGGCAAAGCCAGCGCCAGCGCTGAAATCGTCGATTACCTTTTGCTGCAAATATTCAATAAATACGAACCGGTGCTGGATCATCTGCGCCATGTGCCTGAGCTGCCGCCGATTGACCTGTATCAGGAGCTCGCGAAGTTTGCCGGTGAATTATCTACCTTCATTCGTACTAAAACGCGTCGGCCCCAGCCAGCGCCGGGTTACGACCATGCGCGACTGTATACCAGCATCCGGCCGCTGGTGGACGATGTGCATGAACTGCTGAACCAGATTCTTATCCGCGCCGGGCAGGTTATTCCTCTGCATGCGAAAGGTAACGGTGTCTGGAGCGCGGTGGTGTTGCCTGGCGAGTTGCGCACCTTCGCAAGCCTGGTACTGGCCGTGAATGCGCAACTGCCGGCAGATGTTCTTCAGCAGCATTTTTCCGCGCAGGCGAAAATCAGTGCGCCTCAGCAGTTGCATGAACTGGTGCGTTCACACTTGCCGGGTCTGGAATTGCTGGCGCTACCGGTGCCGCCGCGACAGATCCCCTATAACGCCGGTCATGTCTATTTTGAGCTTCAGAAAAGCGGCACATTCTGGGATGCCATCACCGTCGCCGGAGCACTGGCGATGCACGTTGCCGGTGAGTTTCCTGGCCTCAAGATGGAACTGTGGGGGATCCGTGACTGATGAGCACAATGGATGCGTTCACGTCTGGTGATGAAGCGCTTAACCTCCAGGCATTAGGGAAATTTCTGGTAGATGAACAAGGCGATGCATTCGGGACGCCACCTTCGTTTTCTGATCCTTTCAGCAATGAGAAAGCCCCTGTCTCAGGGCGGCGTTATCACGCGCGTATCAAAACCGAGAGCATTCAACAGCGCGTCGCGAAAGTGCGCGCTGCGCAGATCCCCTTGCTGGAGGCCGCGCTGCCGCTGTTGCGCGCGCTCAGTGAGATGCCGGAAACCATTCCGGTAATCGCTGATGTGGAGTTGCTGAAAGATATCCTCAGGCACGAAATCACGCTATTTAGCGTGGTGTGCGATGAAGCCGATATCCCTTGGAAAAAGATGGCCATCGTGCGTTATTGCCTCTGCACCGCGCTGGATGAGGCCGCGCATGGAACGAGCTGGGGGCTTCAGTCTGGCTGGTCGCAAAGCAACCTGCTCAATCATTTTGAAGGGGACAACGACGGCGGCAATAAATTCTTTCTGCTGGTGGGCAGGCTCTCCGCCAGTCCTCATGAATTCCCGGATGTGCTGGAAATCATGCTGCATATTCTGGGGCTGGGCTTTGAAGGGCGTTACAGCATCATTGACGATGGCGAACGCCAGCTGACCCGCATTCGCCAGCGGCTGCTAACGCTTCTCCAGAGCACTCGCGAGACGCTGCCTCCGGTGCTTTCCCCTCATGCATATTGTGAGGGGCAGGCAGCCCGAAAATCGTTTTTTTTCATTCCGGTGAAGGTATCGCTGACGCTCTGCGCTTTGCTGGTCGCCGCGCTTTTTCTTGGTTGCAAATATTACCTGTCCCTGCCGCAGGAGTTATTCCGCCAGCAGTTACTGGCGATGCAGCGTTTGCATATCACTGAGCCGCGTCCGCCGGAGCGTTTACGCCTTGCGGTTCTGCTGAAAGCGGAAATTGCCCGCCACTGGGTCAGCGTGGATGAGTCACAGCGGGAAAGCCGGGTCATCTTTCATGGCGATTCTATGTTTGCTGTCGGCGATGCCAGCGTCAGGCCGGAGCGGATTGACATCATTCGTCGCGTCGCTGCTGAAGTGCAGCGGGTGAATGGTGAGGTGGTGATTATCGGCCATACCGATTCGACGCCTATTCGTAGCGGGGCGTTTGCCAGCAACCAGGCGCTTTCAGAAAAACGGGCGCAGGCGGTAGCCGCGTATTTCCGGGAGCAAGGCATCGCGCCTGAGAAAATCACATCAAAAGGGGCCGGAGATACACAGCCGATCGCCAGTAATCACGATGCGCAGGGACGTTCGCAAAACCGACGCGTTGAAATTTTTGTGACTTATTAACGGGAACGACAATGGCTTTTTTGAATCGGTTATTTTCCGGACGGTCTTTAAAATTTCTCCTGATGGCGGCCTGGTTTGTGCTTATGGCGTGCGCTATCGGGTATCTCGGGCCGTATATCGGTTTTGGTGAGGCGCGGCCTTTTGCCCCGGCGGGCGCGCGTCTCCTGTTTATCCTGCTTGCGTTGCTGTGGCTTGTGGCCATCTGGTATGACTTCGCGCTGTGTCTGCCTGGCGCGTTAACCCTCTGCGCCGCGGTCTGGGTCGCCGGGCCATATGTGCTGATTGGGGAACGTTATCCATTACACAGCACTGCAGTCCGCCTCGCAATTATTGTCGTTGTGATGACGCTGATCCTTCTCTATGCGGCCTGGCGGCTGTTGCTGTTCACGCTCAACAATCCTGCATGGACTGAAAAAATACGCTTTCGCCGCACTGCCAGCGTGCCGGATCCTGCAATATCCGAGGTGACGCGCATCATTCGCGATGCGCAGGCATTCAGCCGCCGCATTTATCGGCAGGAAACGGGCTGGCGTCGCTTTTTTGTGGGGCGTCATGTCAGTGACTCACAGCCCTGTTATCTCGTCCTTGGCCCGCAAAGCGCGGGTAAAACCTCACTGGTGCTTGCATCAGGGCAGGAATTTCCGCTTCCCGAACAGCTCAATCGTACCGGTAAAGAAAACCCGCCGACCGCCAGTTGCGAATGCTTTTTCGCTAATGACGCGCTTTTTATTGATACGTCGGGAAAATATGTAAGCCAGGGGAACGACAGTCGCCAGGAGTGGCAGGCGCTGCTACAGGCTATCCACAAGTATCGCCCTGCGACGGGCATTAACGGCGCGCTGCTGGCGTTTTCCGCGCGAGAAATTCTCGGGCTTCCGACAACGCAACAGCTGGCGTTTGCCGCCACGCTGCGCGCGCGTCTGGACGAGCTTCGCACCACGCTCGGAGCCTGCTTCCCGGTTTATCTCATCGTGACGAAAGTCGATGAGCTGACCGGTTTTGACGCCTGGTTTCGCCATCTGACCGCCCAGGAGCGTGAGCAAATCTGGGGCGTGACCTTCCCCTGGGGAGACATCAGCCGCCGCCCGACGCCAGAAAGTGATATTGAAGATGAGCTGTTGCTGCTGGAAAACCGCCTGAGCAGTGCCGTCACGCTTCGTCATCAGGAAGAGTACGCCGTGGCGGACAGGAAGAAAATGTATGCCGTTCCGCAGGATTTTCGGCTGCTCGCACAGCGTCTTTCAGCGCTCCTGCGCCCTATATTCTTTGCTTCTCGTTATGACGAAACGCAGTTTAACGGCACGCTTCGCGGCGTGTACTTCACCAGTTGTTGTCAGCCGGAGAGCGTGACGCTTCGCAACAGCGCTACGCTTGTGCAACAGTGGCGGCACGCGGCAGATCAGGCACCGGTTGAAAGCGGGGGCTGCCTGCCGGAAGCGACCCCAGAAGACGAGCGTCCAGGTGCAGAGATGGTCTGGGGCAAACGCTATTTTTTACAGCGGCTTTTCGCCGATATCATTATCAAAGACGCAGGGCTTGTGCGTTATAACCTGCGCGCGCAGACAACCTGGCGCTTTCGCAATCTCGCCGGCCACCTCGCCGGTATAGCGCTGTCGCTTTTTCTCATCAAAGGCCTCTTCACCAGCTATGCGCACAACCGCGATTATCTGCAGGCTGTCGGCCATCACGCGAATGAGCTACAGCACGAAGTACATACGTTTATCAAAACGCATGACCTTCCGCTGCTGCCCGCGCTATTAAAAACAACCCGTGAGCTGGCGGCGTTTCCGGGGCTGTCCCCCGACGCTCCCGGTCACGACTGGCGCTACGGGCTGTATACCGGTGATGCTGTCTCGCAACAGGCCGATACGCTGTATCACTACTTCCTGCAGCGTCTGCTGTTTCCGCTGATTGAGCGTGACGCGACGCAGGCACTGAAAAAGGCGCTGCAGGAGGGAAATCAGGCTGACCTTTTCGACGCGCTGAAGCGTTATCTGATGCTGACCGGGGAGGAGCGTTTCGATCTTGCGTATCTCGTTGACAGCATTACGCGGCTCTGGAGCGAGAGCGGAAAAATTACCGCTTTTGAAGAGAAAGCGGTCTTTACCGACCACCTGAATGCATTGTTCTAGCAGCCGGAATGGCGGCGCTTCGGCGAGCCGCGCGATGAGAGTCTCGTCAGAGAAGCGCGAAAACGTCTTGCGCAAACCACGCTGACCACGCGGCTCTGGAGCCGCGTGCGTGACCAGCTTGAAACCGACGCGCCGCAGGATCTCACGCTTGAGCAACTGGCGGGCGAATCGTCGGCCCATATTTTCACGCTGGAAGATACAGCGCTGCTGGCGAGCGGCATTCCTGGGCTATACACCGTTGAGGGATATCACCAGCTCGTTAAAAAAAAACTGCCGCTGCTGCTGACCAGCGCCTTTCAGGAGGATCGCTGGGTCATGGGTAATGACAAAGGCGGCATGATTAACCCGATGATGCTGCGAAACGACGTGCTGGCGCGCTATCTCGATGAATACGCTGGTTACTGGGAGCGTCTGCTGAACGGGGTCGCGCTGTTGCCTGTCGATACGGCGCAAACGGCGGGTATGGCTCCCAACATTTTTATGCTGCGCACGCTGGTGGCGGCTAACTCACCGCTGGTGAATCTGGTACGCGAAGCGGTGAAGCAAACCACACTGACGGCCAAAGTGCCGGACATCACCGAAACGCTTAATCTTACCAACCGCAGCGCGTTGTTGAGCAACGCGAAAAGGCTGAACGATCGGGTGGCTTTTCAGGAACGACGTTTGCTTCAGGAACGAGTCGACAACCGTTTTGCGGCCCTGCGTGAATTTTACAGCGGCAGCGCGCTGCCGGATGCCAAAACAGGAATGATATCTGCCGTGCCCGGTTCGTCGTTTAACCGCGTTATTGGTCTGCTTAACGATCAATACACGCTGTTTGTCATGTATGACAACGCCCTGCAAACCGGCGATCCGCCAGCGTTATCTGATGCCGCCAGACGGCTCGCGGTGGAATCCGAGACCTGGCCTGCGCCGCTTAAAAATATTATCGCGCCGCTACTGAATCACTCCTTTCAGAAAGTCGAAGGTGAAGTGGCCACGCAGCAACAAAATGCGATCGACGCCGGGCCTGGTGAGGCGTGTCGCCGCGCCATTGAGGGGCGCTACCCGCTAAGCGACAGCAACCAGGAAATCAGCCTCAATCAGTTTGAGCGGTTTTTCGGCGCAGGCGGCGAGCTGGATAGCTGGTTCCAGACGCATCTTGCTGAGAACGTGGATACCGCCTCCACCCCGTGGCGTTACAAAGGACGTGCGCAGGGGGAAGGGCTTGGCGTGTTTGAGCAAGGTGCCGCGGTTCGCAGCGCCTTATTCCAGGGGGAAGACGGCAGAAAAGTCGCGCTCGATCTCTCGGTGGCGGTGGTTTACATGGACCCGACCATTACCCGGCTACAGATGCAGTTTGACGACGCGATTGCTGACTATTCTCACGGTCCGGTGAGGCCGCTGTTTTTCCACTGGCCGGGCGGGCATTCGGCAAACGAGATCCGACTCTCCGCACGTCCCGCGCAGAGAGAATCCACCTCTGAACTGGTGGTGGAAGGTTCCTGGTCGCTGCTGCACTGGGTGGATAACGCGAGCGACGTGCGCCAGACGGCCGACGGAAAAACGATCGTGACGTACTTTTTTAATAAACGCCGCGTCGATTTTGAAGTGACAGGGTTGAACTGGTCCGGGCGATTTATCCCCGATTTGCTGAAAGACTTTGCCTGCCCGGCGGCGGCATAACGGGGGATAAGTATGTTCGCAAGGACGATAGTTCCCGTTCATATCGGATGTGGACAGAAAGCATATAAAAGTGTTTACAGCCGGGCGCAACGCGCGCTGGTTTTACGGCTGAAAACCGAGGTGGTGCCGGTGCTGACGCCGCTCGCTGGCACGCCGGCGATCAATGACTATCCGTGGTGTTTCGCGCTGGTTTTCAGAGGCCATTACTACCTGGGCGCGTTTCTTAACGGCCCCGATAACACGTGCGTTGCGCTTGTTTCCCGGCTCCGTCGGCCACGTGTGTTACACCATGCGGCGCAAAAGCAAAGCCTCGCGTTCTGGCAGGCGCGGATCCTGTGCCTGCGGGCGGATGAGCGCCCGCGCGCCGGTGAGAGTGCAGCGGTTCGGCAGTGGGTTAAAGCGTTACGGTTATCGCTCGCGCCCGGATGGGTGCGCTGGTGGGTCAATAAAGCCTGGCGATTCGGGGCGCGTTCTTCAGCGCTGCTCGCTCCGCTCTGCGCGGCGGATTATCGCCTTGAGGATGATGCAGGTGTGGATGTCATGCCGTGGCGGGCATGGCCTGCCTGTATCGCTGAGGAAAATATGGTCTGGATCTGGAGGCAAAGCCGACACGGTAAATATATCGATGCGCAGCGGATAGCTATTACACAAACAGGGAGGCAACGGTGACAACGCCGTTGTGGGGTTCAGTCAATATCAGGTGCCATTATGTCGCGTACAACGCAATTACTCAGCCCGGCAATGCCTTATCTTGCCGGTGAGCCGGCTTTAGTGCTTTCTAAATTAACCGGAGAAGAAGCGCTCTCCACGTTATATACCTACACCCTTACCGCGAAAACGCCCGCGAATGCTGCTATTTCCTGGCAGGCGGCGTCGAATATCGATTTCAAAGCCCTCGTGGGTAAAGAAATGACGGTCGCGATGGAAATCGACGGTAACGGGCTTGATGAAACGGCAGGTCTCGGGCGCGGGCGGCGCGAAATATCGGGCCTGGTGGAGCGCGCGCGTTATATCGGGCGAGACGCGAATCAGGCGATGTTTGAAATAGAGATTCGCCCGTGGCTGTATCTCGCGACGCTTACCAGCGATTTCAAAATTTTCCAGAATAAAAATGTGGTGGAAATCATTGATGAGGTGCTCGCCGAATATTTTTTCCCTTGTGAGAAACGTCTGACGGGTACTTATCCGTCTCTCGATTTTCAGGTGCAATATGGCGAAACGGATTTCAGTTTTATTCAGCGCTTAATGGAGGAGTGGGGGATTTACTGGTTCTTTGAGCATAAAGACGAGAAGCATAAGTTAATTCTTGTCGATCATGTGGGCGCGCATAAACGCGTCGACAGCGCCGCCTACCATGTTCTGCATTATTTACCCGAAACGCCAAAAGCGGGTGAAGAGTATATTGCCCACTTCGCGGCGCAGGAAACCATTACCACCGGCCGCTGGGTGACTAACGATTACGATTTTACGAAATCCCGTGCCGATATCCTTGCGCTCGACAGCAAGCCGCGTAACACCAGCTTTAACCTGATGGAGATGTATCACTGGCCTGGCGATTATGCACAGCCAAATATTGGCGAACAGCTGGCGCGGGTGCGCATGGAAGAGCGTGGCGCTCTGGGCTCACGCGCGACAGGCGACGGCGAGCTTCGGGGCGTCGTCTGCGGCTGTAATTTTGTATTAAGCGGCTATCCCGTTGCGAAAGCCAACCGGGAATATCTGGTTATTTCCAGCAGGCTTGATATCGAGGACAACGCTCAGGTAAGCGGTTTTGAAGATTATCGTTGGCACTGCCATTTTGTCGTTCAGCCGACCAATAAAATTTACCGTCATCCCCTGCACACGCCACGGCCACGCACGCGCGGGCCGCAGACGGCGATTGTCGTCGGACCGCCTGGCGAAGAGGTCTGGACGGACAAATATGGCCGCGTGAAAGTGCGGTTTGTCTGGGATCGTTACGGTAAAAACCGTGAATCAGATTCCTGTTGGCTGCGCGTCAGTCAGTCATGGGCAGGCAATAACTTTGGCGGCATTTATATTCCCCGCATCGGGCATGAAGTGATTGTCGATTTCATCAACGGTGACCCGGACCGGCCGCTGATTATTGGCAGCCTGTATAACAACATTACGATGCCGCCGTGGGATCTGCCGGGTAATGCCACGCAAAGCGGCATGATAAGCCGCACTATCGGCGGCGGGCGCACCAATTTCAACGGGATCCGCTTTGAGGATAAACCCGGTCTTGAGCAGTACTGGGAGCAGGCCGAGCGCAATATGGAGCGCCTGACGAAAAAAGATGAAACCCAGACGATTGGCGAAAATTCAAAACTTTCTGTGGGTCTCAACCGGGATGTCTTTGTCGGTGCGAATTACGTTAAAAAAATCCTCGGTGGCTGCCGCAAACTGATTGGGCTTGGCGCTTTTATGCAGGTCGGGCTGACGCGCGAGGTGATGGTCGGCGGCGCGCAGGCGCACCATATCGGCGGTGCGAATTCCCTTAACGTTGGGGGAGCGGATCTCACAAACGTTGGCGGCTATAGCGGCACCTCCGTGGGCGGCGCGTGGCAGGTGGCCGCGGGCGGCGCGGCGACAGTGGCAGCAGGCGGTGCCATGTCGCTGAGCTCCGGCGGGGAGCTGATTATTTCAGCCGATACGATCAAAATTATTGGCAGCAGTAAGGTGGTGATACAGGGGGGCCAGGTGCAGCTCAACCCTGGCGATGGCGGGTGTTCCTGCGGTAACAGCAGCGGTGGCGGTATGGGCGCACTGGCAAGCCTTGCGGGGCTGATGCCGCTGATGGGGATTATGGTTTTACCGCTGCCTCTGCCGCCACTGCCTATTCCTATTCCCATTCCTGTTCCCATCCCGACGCACTGTCCGACGGATACGCCAACCGATACGCCAACGGATACGCCGACCGATACGCCAACCGATACGCCAACCGATACGCCGACGGATACGCCGACCGAAACGCCGACGGAGACGCCAACAGAGACGCAGACGGCGCCGCCCAAAATCTGGTAAGCGCTATCCACGCTGGCGGAGCGACCGCCAGCGTTAATTCCATAAAGGAGGAAATATGCAAAATGCAGCACGGGCAGGCGATGCCATCAGCCACGGCGGTGCCATTTCCAACGGTTCCGGGAATGTGTCCATCAATGGCGCGCCAGCGGCCATGCAGGGAGCCAGCAGCGCGAGCTGTTCCATTCACGGCGCGTCAGCCGTTTCATCAGGCTCAGGATCGGTCTTTATCAACAATAATCCCGCCGCCAGGACAGGCGACGCCACGGGCTGTGGCGCGGCTATCGCCAGCGGCTCCGGCGATGTCTTCATCGGCTAACCATTATGCAGATACGTTTCATCTGGCCCGCCAATGGCGGGGCAATCACCCTGAATGAGCAGCATGACGCGGCCTGGCTTGATATCGACAGCGGCGAGTTTATCCCTGCCGGGGCCAGAGAGAGAACTAACGTGCTGTGCTTTTCACTGCGCGGAACGCAGCCTTACATGACGCTCGCGGCAACGGATTATGTCTGTTTCGCCGGTCATGAACGCCTTGCGCCCGGGCAGCCTTACCCTCTGCGCTACGGCCTGACGGTGCAGGCCGGGCGATATGCGCTGCAGGTGGCGATGGCGCAGGAAACGGATGCCGCAGGATTGCCGGAAAATGCCGATGAATGGGCGGTGCGCGAGGTCGACGCGCTTCTCTCCCGCAGCGTGCGCTATGTCGACTGGCAAGGCCCGCAGGAGACACGCGCTGACGACGACATCCTGAAAAGACTGGAAAACGAATATAAACGCTTTCTGGCCTGGGGCGCGCAGCGGCGCGATGCCACGTATTCGCCTGCCCCTTCGCGACTGCGCCTGAAAGAGGCCGCGTCAGACATTGCGCAGCTTCGCGAACAGATGAAAGAGAAAACACTTACTGAGTGCATTCTGGGATCGTCGGCACTGATAGCGCAGGCGCTGGAGGCGTTATCAGGCCTTGAGGCGGATCCCGAACTGTTTAGCGCGCCGCGCTATGACATCCTGAAAATGCTATCGCCGGACGCGCAGCACATAAAAGCGCCCACACGGCTTCCCGCCCTGACGGTGCGGGAATTCCATCAACCCGATCTGGATAGTTTGCTCTGAGACTCACAGGGATGACCATGACGACAGAAATCACGTTTAAGGACTTACTTAATCGCGCGGCGTTTGACGCCCATTTCAACGCAACGACGAGCCGCTTAAAAGCGCAGCCTGATAACAGCGCGGCGCGCGAATTGCTGTTTAAATTTTATTGTCTCGAAGGCGACTGGCATAACGCTCTGACGCACCTGGAGATACTGAAAGCGCTCGATGCGGAATATACAAAGCGGGTGGAGCTTTATAAAAATCTCGTTATGAGCGAAATATTACGCGCCCGCGTGCTGGCCGGTGACATTACGCCTGCGGGGCTTACGGAGCCGCTGCCGGAATGGGTCGCGCTGCTTCATGAGGCGAACCGGCAGTTCGCTTCCGGTCATGACGAGGACGCCGAACGCCTTCGTCAGCAGGCATTCGACCTGGCACCGCTTACGGCGGGCGAAGGCGAGGAGATAACCCCGTTTAGCTGGATAGCCGACAGCGACGGGCGGCTCGGGCCCGTGTGCGAATTTATCTGTGCGGGAGGGTACCGCTGGGTGCCGTTTTCCGCGCTGCGTGCGCTGAAGATCCACCGTCCCGTTGACCTGCTGGATCTGCTCTGGCTGCCTGCGCAAGTGACTCTCGCTGACGGGCAGTTTCAGGGCTATATCCCGGCTCGCTACCCGCTGACGCCGCAAGCGACGCAGGAAACCCGCCTCGGCAGCCTGACCGACTGGCAGCCGGTCAGCGAGTCGCTCTGTATCGGGCTTGGCAGAAAGATGCTGATTACCGATAACGCGGACTATGCGCTGCCGGATCTGCGTGAGCTTCGGTTTTATTAAGGCTGGGCGATGGAGAGAAAAAAACAGTTCGCGCCGACGCTACTTGACCGGCTGCTGGACGAGGAGCCAAAAGCCCGCCACGAGGCGCATGACGCGAGTTTTATTAATGCGCGTCGCTACCGGCAGTTAGTGCTGCGCGATATTGATGTGTTGCTCAACAACACCAATATTGAAGCGCTCATCGACCCGGTGCGACATCCGGCGGTGGTTAATTCGGTGATTAATCACGGCCTCGCGCCGCTCTCCGGGAAATATGCGACGCCGCAAAGCTGGACGATGGTGGAGCAGGCTATCCGCAACGTATTATTGCGCTTTGAGCCGCGTATTATCCCGTCGTCGCTGGTGGTAAGTCCGAAGCGGCAGTCCGCGCCGGGTACAACGCTGTGGTTTGAAATAGCGGCGTTGCTTTACTGGCAACCGGAACCCGTCGGGTTTGCGGTCAGCGGCAGTTATGATACCGAAACGGAAAAAACGACGCTGACGGCGTTATAGAAAAAAGAGGCGTCGCGCCTCTTTTTCATTACCGTATAACAACGGTGGAGAATAAAGGTGCCAAATCCATCTGGCGAGGGTAATAATCCGTTACGGTCAATGCTGTTATTTACAGCGCGCCATTAATTAATGCGCAAACGGAAATAACAAACACGCTGATTTGCGAAAGGATAAAAAATTTCGCACCGAAACTATATTCCATGTTTTGCTCTCCCGGAGCAGGTCAGAGGCTGTATTTCGTCAGAATGTCATTAGTTGCGGAACGTTATAATTACAGTGCCTTAATGGCGCGATATCCCGTCAACGATGACTGCAATGCAAATAATAAAAAAGCCGCGGGGTGAGTGCGGCTTAAAACCTGTATTCAGGTGGCTGGGGATAGTAGGAAATAACCCAACCTTAATCAAGCGATGGATCAATATTCCCTGAAAAACCACTATATTTTGTAGCCGTACTCCTGCGGCGACGTTATGGTTTTTACGCCACCACGAACCGGTTAACCAACTGCGACATGGTTTCAGACTGATTATCCAGCGTCTGGCTGGCCGTCGCGGCCTCGGAAACCAGCGCGGCGTTCTGCTGCGTCACCTGTTCCAGCTGGTTTAGCGCCTCGTGCACCTGAGATACGCCAAGCGACTGTTCCGCCGCTGCGCGGGCGATATCGCTGATAAACGTTCGCATCCGGGCGGTATTGGCGACTGCGCCATCCAGCGCCTTGCCGGAAGCATCGACATGTTCCACGCCTTCGCCGATTTTCGCCATGTTGTTCGCCACCAGCTCGCGGATAAGCCCCGCCTCGCGGGCGCAGCGCTGCGACAGCGTGCGCACTTCGGAAGCCACCACCGCAAAGCCGCGCCCCAGTTCTCCGGCACGCGCCGCTTCCACCGCGGCATTGAGCGCGAGCAGGTTAGTCTGGAAGGAAATGTCGTCAATCGAGCCGACAATCCGCGAGATCTGCTCGCTGGAGGCCTGAATATCCGCCATGCTCTGGCGGGCAGCGTGCGCCACCGCGCTCGCGCTCTGCATCTCTTCTTCCATCAGTCGCGTCAGGCGCTCCGCCTCATGGGCGTTATCGGCCGTCTGGGTAATAACCGTCGTTATCTGCTCCATGCTGGCGGCGGTTTCCACCAGCGATGCCGCCTGTTCATCCGTGCGCTGCGCCAGATCCTGATTGCCCGCGGCGATATCGGCGCTGGCGTGACGCAACACGACCGCACCGGTTTTTATTTCAGCGACGATCCGCTGAATATCTTCAATGGCGCGGTTATAGGCGCGGTTCAGGGCGGAGAGTTCATCGCTGCCCGGCACGTCCAGACGGCGCGTGAGATCGCCCTCCATGCCGTCAATGGCGGTGAGCGTCGCATGCAGCTGACGATGGATGCTGCGCGCCACCACGACGGCGAAACTCACCGCCACGATAAGCGCCAGCAGAGTGATGGCGAGAAAGCGCTGCCAGCCTGCACGGGCGTCGCTTGCAAGCTGGCCTGCTGTGGCGAGAAGCTGCGCGGAAGCGGCGTTCTCCAGCGTGCGCAGGGTATCGATACGCTGCGTCTGTGCGGTAAACCAGCTCGCCGGTGACACGCCAAACCCGCCGCTCGCGGCTTTCCCGAACGCTATCTGACGCAGCGCCAGCGCGCGGGTCGCTGACGGCAGCGCGAGTGCGGCGTCAATCCGCTTCACGCCCTCAGCGTCGGAAAGCTGGCGCGAGGCGGCGAGCCACGCCTGCTGTTTGCCCACCACTTCGCTCAGGCGCGCCAGCTGGCCGTCTGCAAAACGATCGGCGAAGAAAATGCCGGAAAGGAGCGCGCGCTCAACGCCCGCCTGTTCTTTCATACTGAGCAGGCTGTAGTAAACCACCATCTGATTCACAATCACTCCGGCGTGGCTTAAGCGCGTACTGCGGCCCACCAGCTCCAGTACGGTGCTGATGGTGTCGGTATAAAACGCAACACCCTGCGGCGCGGGAACGGAAAGGGCGGTGATCTGCTGGCGCGTGTCGTCGAGCATCGACACCCGCTGGCGGAAGGCGCGAATGGCTTCGCCCACGCTGCCTTTCAGGCTCTCTTCATCGGTGTTTTTCATGGCGGCGTTAAAGGCCGCGAGCGCGCTGTCCGTCCGGGCGCGCTGTGCGGTGAGCTCACGGCTGAACTGCGCGCCGCGGCTGCCCAGATAACCGGCGCTCAGGCCGCGTTCTTTTTGCAGCTCATGCACCACATCACCGGCGCTTTTCGCAAGGCGCGTCACTTCTTCGACGTTGCGCATCTGCCGTTCGGTATCGATGCGCGACAGCATCCCGGCACCCGCCAGCCAGAGCAGCGCAATTAATAACGGTAAAAGCGCGATGGCTAATTTGGTTTTCATAGAGAGGCGATATATCCATGACATTAGCGTCATTCCTGTGTTGCGATAGAAATCGTTATATTTCCTATCGGTAAGACAAATTAGATGCTTTAATCGCTGTCGCTGCGTTTGAGGCCAAAAAATAACTCAAAAGAGTTATTCTGATGATCCAGAATAAAAAAAGGCGAGTTATTGTTTTCAGAAAAGATAAAAGCCAGCGATAAATGGCTGGCTTTTACAGGCAGGGGGTTCCTTGTTTAAGGTAAATTCCCTTAATCAGTCAGGAGCCGGTCAGGCGTAACGCGGTTTTCAGGCGGCCCAGATTTCTCCATTCAGGCGCACCAGTTCAGAGAGCGAGCCGCCATCGGCGGTAAATTCACGAATGCGATGTACGTCGCTGTCATTATTCTTCACATAGCGGTGGATCGCCTCCAGCGCGCTGCTGGCGTTCAGCGGGCGGGCATAGCGCTCAAGCTTGTCGAGCAGGCGCAAAATATCCTCCCCGATGGTGCGTTGCTCGCCAGTGCTAACATCCGTCAGCGTCCCCTCCAGCCCATAGCGGCAGGCCTGGAAACGGTTAAACCGGTAAATCAGGTAATCCTCAGCCTTATGTTTATAAGGGCGCTCATCCAGCAGCCAGTGGGAAATCGCCTGAATAAATCCGGCGATATTAATGGCGCGTTCCAGCGTTAATGGCGTATCCATCACGCGCACTTCCACGGTGCCAAAGCCGGGGCTCGGGCGAATATCCCAGTGCAAATCTTTAATCGACTCCACTACCTTCGTGCCTTCGAGACGCGCATACATGTTCTCGAACTGCGTCCAGTCGGCGGCAAATGGAGCCGGGCCGTTATCCGGGAAGGCCGAGAAAATATTGAGTCTTGAGGAGGCAAAGCCGGTATCTGCGCCCTGCATATACGGCGAAGACGCCGACAGCGCGACAAAATGCGGCACGAAACGCGACAGCCCGTGCAGCAGATACATCGCTTCTTCTCCGTTGCGACAGCCCACATGCACATGCTGGCCGAAGACGGTGGCCTGCTTGATGAGATAACCGAACAGCTCCAGCGTGCGGGCGTAACGCTCGCTGGAACATACTTCCTGGCGCTGCCATTTCTGAAACGGATGCGTGCCGCCGCCGCTTATCATCAGGTGATATTGCTGGGCGCAGGCGAGAATTTCACGCTGCATGGCAGCGAATTCCGCGGCTACCTGGTTGATATCGCGACAGACGCCGGTTGCGATTTCCAGCATGCTTTCGGTGATATCGTGCTTCACTTCACCCGCCGTGACGCGGCTCTCCAGCGCGCTAATCAGCGTTGAGGAATCCTGGCTTAAGTTAAAGCCGGGCGGGCTGACCACCTGGAGCTCCAGTTCAACGCCCAGGGTGTAGGGTTCGGAAGGGGCAAACGGTTTAAGGGGCATGGGCAGCTCGCTTATCAGTAAAGGGTTTGCTCCAAGTATAGTCATGCAAAATCATCCAGTTGCGGTGAAAACGCTCAGATAAAACCGAGTTCCTGTGCGCGGTTTTCCCGCTGCGTTATCGCTATCTTCCTGGTTTCACTCCTGATATAACTTTTTATTAACAACCATCAGGAGGAGTGCTTGTGGCTTATTTCAACCATTACGATCAGCAGGTCGGCGCGCCAGTGCCGGGCTGGAAAGGCGCACGGATGCCTGAGCGCATAACGCTTGCAGGGCGCTACTGCACGCTGGAACCGCTGAATGCCGACGCGCACGCCGCCGCGCTGCTGGCGGCCTATCAGGACGCGCCGGACGATCGCGACTGGACATGGCTTGCAAGCGATCGCCCCGATACGCTCGCGCAGTGCCATGAATGGGTGGCGCAAAAAGTGATGGATCCGTCGCTGGTGCCTTTCGCGGTGATGGATAACGCGCGCGGCGAGGCGGTCGGGCTGGTCTGTTTTATGCGCATTGATAAGGCTAACGGCGTGCTGGAAATAGGCCACGTAACCTGGTCGCCGCGCATGAAAAACCGCGTCACCGGCACCGAGGCGTTGTGGCTGTTGATGCGCGATGCCTTTGAGCACGGTTTCCGCCGCGTGGAGTGGAAATGCGATTCGATGAATACCGCTTCGCGCCGCGCCGCTGAACGGCTTGGCTTCACGTATGAAGGGCGACTGCGTCAGATGATGGTGCGTAAAGGGCGCAACCGCGATTCCGAATGGTTTTCGCTGCTCGACAGCGAATGGCCACAGGCCGATGCCGCGCTGCGCGCCTGGCTGTCGCCGGAGAATTTCACCGCCGACGGTATACAGAAACAGCCGCTCAGCCACTTCCGGGCGCGTTCACCAGCGTGAGGATCTGCTGCGCCTCCTGACGCCAGTGCAGCGTAAAGCAACGCCCCTGCATGAACGGCCCGAGCGGGCAGGCGAGGCGCAGCGTTAACTGATGGTCGTCCAGCGCGACGACTTTCGCGCATTCGAAACCGAACCAGTCGCTCACCTGCGGAAACAGCGCTTTAAAGAGGCTCTCTTTGGCGGAAAACGCGAGCGTCAGGGCGCTGGCGAAGGGCAGCGGCGTGCGGGCCAGTAGCGCGCGTTCTTGTGTGTCGATAATACCGGACGCCAGCTCGCGCGCCGTCTGCGCGTCCATCAGGCTTTCAACGTCGATCCCGATGCCGCCCGGCGTGGTGATAACCGCAGCCCAGGCGCGGTGGCCGGTGTGCGTAATGCTGCCGGTAAAACCCGCAGGCCAGCGCGGTTCGCGGTGCGCGCCGATGCCGGGCGGTGAGAATGGCGCGCCCGCCGCCTTCAGTGCGGCGACGGCGGCGAAACGGCCTGCCAGATGCTCGGCCTGACGCCGCGCAACGGCATTCGCCAGCATGGCGTGGTGCGGCAGCCACAGCAGATCGGCAGGTGTGAAAGTGTCGGGAGCGAAATCAACGCGCCAGAGCGGGTGTCCGGCGAAGGTCAGTGAAGTGAGAGTAGTTTGCATCGGAAAAAGGCGGGCATCGCTGCCCGCCGTCGTCATTATCAGAAATGAGTGTTAATGCCCATAAACCAGGTCCGGCCCGATTCGTTATAGGTTTCCGCCCCCGCGCCATACATCCAGGCGTTGGTTTTGGCGTTACCGGTGGTCTGGGCGTTGCCCGCGCGCCAGTGACGCTTGTCGAAGACATTATCAACGCCCGCCGTCAGGCTCACATTTTTGGTCACATCCCAGGTGCCGCTCAGCCCGACGATGCTGTAAGGGCTGACTTCATTGGTGCCGCTGTCGGTCACGCGTTCGCCCTTATAGTTGTACATCTTCGGCTTCTGACGGCCATACCAGGTGAGCGTGCTTTGCAGCGACAGATCGTCTCGCACCTGCCAGCTCAGCGTTGAGTTCAGCGTAAATTCCGGGATGATCGACAACCGATCACCGGTGGTTTTGTTCTTACTTTGCAACATCCAGGTCAGGTTATTGCTCCACTGAATGGTATCGGTCACCGGCAGGTTTAGCGTGCCCTCAAGCCCTTCCACCACGGCTTTCGGCACGTTCTCCCATTGGTAGAGATCCGTTTTATTGCTGATGGCCGTGACGCGGGTATAACCGGCTTCGATCTTGTCGTGGTAATCGTTACGGAACCAGGTCAGGCCCGCCTGATAGCCATCCTGCTTATACTCAAGACCAATCTCTTTGTTGACGCTGGTTTCCGCTTTGAGATCTTCATTACCCATCAGGTAGCAGCCGGTATTGGTGGCGCTGGCGTAGCAGCCCTGGCCACGGCTGTAGAGAATATAATTTTCGTTGGTCTGATAGAGGCTCGGCGCTTTGTAGGCGCGCGCGATGCCCATTTTCAGCGTTACCGCGTCGGTCAGCGCCTGCGTCAGGTTCAGCGCCGGGCTCCAGTTATTGCCAACGATAGTATGGTGATCGAAGCGCAGCGACGGGGTCAGCGTGGTGCTGTCGGTGAGCTGCATGTTGTCTTCCGCGAACAGCGAGAAGATCTCCGCTTTGGCATATGGGCTACGGTTGGTGGAATCGACGCCAGGGATAGCGCCGCCGCTGGTGGAGCCGGTCAGCGCCTGCGCGGTAGAGGTGCCATCCTTCATACGCTGCTGATTCCACTCGGTGCCGAGCGTCAGGTTCTGGTTCACCAGCCAGTCGAAGGGAATGCTCACTTCGCTGTGCAGCAGCACGTCGCTCAGGTTGATATCGGAGAATTTCTCGCTGTTGAACAGCCCCTCCAGGCCGCCCGTCAGCCCTTCGCCAAGACGCGAGTTGCGCGTGTGTTCATACTGGGCGTAAGTGTTGGTGGTTACGCCGTTATCCCAGCCGCCGGTCCAGGTGACCGCATAGTTCTGGCGATAGAGACGGTTGGTCTCCTTGCCGTAGTATTTTTTCACCAGTCCGTTGGTGCTGTTGTCGTTGTTGGTGTTCTGAGTGTCGCCCGCGTAGAGATTGCCCTGGCGGCTATAGCCCGCTTCAAACTCCAGCGCCTGCATCGGCGCGAATTCCCAGCGTACCTGGCCATTAATATCTTTATTCACCACCCCTTCGCGCCCTGCGGGCAGGGTATCGGCGTAGCTGCCGGTGCGCAGCGATTCATGCCCGGCGTTGATGTCCTGCGCGTCCGGCTGGGTTTTCGCCAGGTTACCGTACAGGCGGAAACTGACGCTGTCGCCAAGCGGCCCGGTGAGGCTGAAGTTGGTGCGTTTGGTGGCGCCTTCGGCTTTGTGTTCCGGCACATCGAAGTAGCTGTTCCAGCTGCCGTGCCAGTCGTTGCTGCTGCGTTTGGTGATGATATTCACCACGCCGCCCGCCGCGCCGTTGCCGTAGCGTGCGGCGGCAGGGCCGCGCAGCACCTCGATACGCTCGATCATTTCCGGCGGCACCCAGGCGGTATCGCCGCGGCTGTCGCGCTCGCCGCGCCAGCCCTGACGCACTGAATTACGGCTGCTGACCGGTTTGCCATCAATCAGGATCAGCGTGTTTTCCGGGCCCATCCCGCGGATATCGATCTGGCGGTTGTTGCCGCGCTGGCCGCTGGTGGAATTGCCGGTCAGGTTGACGCCTGGCATGGTGCGGATGATTTCCGACACATCGCGCGCGGGCGGGTTTTTGCGGATTTCATCGGCGGTAATGGCCGAGACACCGGGTGCCTGAAGGTTTTGCTGTGCGGCGGTGACGACTATCGTGTCATCGCCATCCGTTGCGTTGCCATCCACGGGAGCGGTGCTCTCCTGCGCCCAGGCGGGCAGCGCGGCGCCATACATCCCAAGATTAATCAGCATCGCCAGAGAAAGAGGGAGCTTTTTATTCATTTTGTATCCTGCTGTCTGTGCTGCGGCCCGGAAGTCCATCCCCAGTGGGGCAGGGCGCAGCAGGGAATAGGCCAGAGCCGCTATACGCAAACCCCGCTCGTCCTGGAGCGGCAGCGCGCAAACGTCTGGCTGGGTTAATGTTTTTTGAGTGAAAGACGCGCTTCCCACAGCGCGCCAATACGCTATTGCAAATGCAAATAATTATCAATAGTATTATCATCAAATTATCAGGATTGACGTCATTCCATGATATTTATCAACACTAACAAGGAGTTGGGCAGTGGCGGAGCACGAGGCGGGAAGTGATGCCTGGTGGCAGGCGAAGCAGGCGCAGGGCATTCCGGAGATTTCCGGCACGGCGTCGGGCACCTGCTGCGTGACGTTCTGGTGGCGCGATCCGGCAGGGGATGAAAGCACGTCTGATACAAAGCGCGTGTGGATTTACCTCACCGGTATCACCGATCACCACAAGCCCTCCGCGCCGCAGTCGCTCATGCGTCTGCCGGGCACCGACGCCTGGTACTGGCGCACCGAATTAGACGCCGCCTGGCGCGGCAGCTACTGTTTTATCCCTTCCACAAAGACCGATGATTTCGCCCCCGACGCCTTTGCAGACGTTCCGGCGCGCCACGCGCTGCGCGAAGGCTGGCGCGCACTGCTGCCGCAGGCCATTCCCGACCCATTCAACCCGCACCACTGGCGCGGTGGCCGCGGCCATCCGATGAGCGCGCTGCATCTGCCAGACGCGCCCGCGCAGCCAGGCTGGGAAGAAAAAGACGTGGCGTACACGCCCGCGCAGGAATTTCTCTGGCACAGCGAAAAGCTCGGCAACGCGCGTCGCGTATGGCTCTTTACCACCGGCGGTGATGACGCGCCCCTGACGCGCCCGCTCGCTATTCTGCTGGATGGCCAGTTCTGGGCGCACAGCCAGCCGGTGTGGCCCGCGCTCCAGACGCTCACCAATCGCGGCGTTCTGCCGCCTGCCGTCTATTTGCTGGTGGATGTGATTGACACCGCGCACCGCAGCCGGGAGTTGCCCTGTAACGGCGTGTTTTGGGAGGCGCTGTGGGAGGAATTACTGCCGCAGGCGCGTCATTACACGAGATGGCGTGACGCGCCGGACACCACCGTGATTGCCGGGCAGAGCTTTGGCGGGCTCGCCGCGCTCTATGCGGGGCTGCGCTGGCCGCAGCGCTTCGGTTGCGTACTGAGCCAGTCCGGCTCTTTCTGGTGGCCAACGCGCGAGGCGAGCGGTGAGGGCGGCTGGCTGGTTGAAGAGCTGGCCGCAGGCCGCTTCGATCCGCGCGGGTTGCGCATTTATCTTGAAGCGGGCCTTCATGAGCCGCTCATTTTGCAGGCCAATCAGCGCCTGGTCTCTTTACTGCAACGCACACAGCCGCCGCTTTTCTGGCGTCAGGTGGAGGGCGGCCACGACGCGCTTTGCTGGCGCGGCGGCCTGACCGACGGTCTCGCCGCACTCTGGGCCGCTACACCCGCCCCGATGCCTTTTTCAGGACAGGAGTGACGTATGGAATTCAGCAATCCCTTCGATAATCCGCAGGGCCGTTTCTGGCTGCTCGAAAATCACGAAAAACAGATAAGCCTCTGGCCGGAGCCGTGCGCGCTGCCGCCGGGCTGGCGTGTGGTGGCCGCGCCACAGCCTCCGGAGAGGTGTGAGGCGTGGCTTAATGAGCACGGTCAGGCGTTGCAGCCTGCCGATTTCGCCCACCGCAACGAGACCTGAGGTTAATGTGACGGATATAACTCTTTCCCCTGTGGAGCAGGCCACCGCCGCGCTGCCGCTGGTGGCGGCGCAGCCGGGTATCTGGATGGCTGAAAAACTCTCCCGCCAGGCCAACGCCTGGAGCGTGGCGCATTACGTCGAGCTGAACGGCACGCTTGACGCGCCGCTGCTGGCGCGCGCCATCGTGGCGGGCATGATGGAAGCCGACACGCTGCGAATGCGTTTTGAGGAGCGCGACGGTATCGTCGCGCAGCGGTTTGACGCGTCGCTCACTTTTGCCACGCCTGAAATCTTCGATCTGCGCCACGACGCCAGCCCGCAGACTGCCGCGCAGCGCCTGATGCACGCCGATCTGGAGCAGGATCTGCGCGTCACTCGTGGCACACCGCCGGTGCACCATGCGCTGCTGCGCGTCGGTGAGACGCGCTGGTTCTGGTATCAGCGTTATCATCATCTGGTGGTCGATGGCTTCAGTTTCACAGCGATTACCCGCCGTATCGCCGATATTTACGGCAGCCTGCGCCGGGGCGAACAGCCCGCCGCCTCGCCGTTCGTCCCGTTTAACGAGGTGGTCGATGAATACGCGCGCTATCAGGCATCGGATGCCTGCGCACGCGACGCCGCCTTCTGGGCGCAGCAGGTGCGCGACCTGCCGCCGCCGGCGACGCTCTCTGACCAGCCGCTTACCGGGCAATCTTCCACCACCTCGCTGATTCGCCGTTCGCTGCGCTTTGATGATGCGCATTTCGCTGCGCTTATGGCAAACAGCGGCGGGCTGACCGCGCCGGATATGGCGCTGGCGCTGGTGGCGCTCTGGCTTGGCCGCCTGAGCGGGCGTGACGCCTACAGCGCCGGTTTCATCTTTATGCGCCGCATCGGCTCGGCCGCGCTGTGCGCCACCGGCCCGGTGCTGAACGTGCTGCCTTGCCCGGTGCGCATTGAGCCAGGACAGACGCTGGCGCAGTTCGCCGCCGCCTTTGCGAAGACGCTCAAAACGCTGCGCCGTCATCAGCGCTATGACGCCGAGCAGGTGCTGCGCGACGCGGGCAGAGTGGCGCAGCAGACGCCGCTCTATGGCCCGGTGCTGAACCTGAAAATGTTTGATTACCGGCTCGATTTCGATGGCGTGGAGGGGATAACCCACCAGCTCGCCTCGGGGCCGGTGAAAGATCTCGAAATCGCGCTCTATATCGACGAACAGGGCGGCGTGACGCTGGAACTGCTGGCCAATCAGCAGCGCTATGATGCCGCGCAGATTGAGCGCCATCTTGCCCGTCTGCCGCATCTGCTCACACAGTTTGCCGCTGAACCTGAGCTTGTGTGCGCGCAGGCGGATCTGCTGGATGATAACGACTACGCACTGATTGCGCGTGTGAACCAGACCGCCGTGCCACTGCCGCAGGAGACGCTCAGCAGCCTGCTGGCGAAACAGGCGCAGGCGACACCGCAGGCCCCGGCGCTTGCCGACGCGCGCCATGCCTTTACCTACCGTGAAATGCGTGAGCAAGTGCTTACGCTTGCGGCGGAGCTGGTGCGCCGCGGCGTTAAGCCGGGCGATGTGGTGGCTGTCGCGCTGCCGCGTTCGGTGTTTCTCTCGCTGGCGCTACAGGCCATTGTGGAAGCGGGCGCGGCCTGGCTGCCGCTCGATACCGGCTACCCGGACGATCGCCTGCAAATGATGCTGGAGGACGCCCGCCCGGCGCTGCTGATCACCGCTGCCTCAGAGCAGGCGCGGTTCACGCATATCCCGAGCCTGCCTGTGTTCTGCTACGAAGCGCCGCTGCCGGCAAGCGATCCGCAGCCGCTTTTGCGCTCGCGCCCGTCGCACACCGCCTATGTGATTTTCACCTCCGGCTCCACCGGGCGGCCGAAGGGCGTCATGGTCGGCCAGACCGCCATCGTCAACAGGCTGCTGTGGATGCAAAGCCAGTATCCGCTCGGCGCGGATGACGTGGTGCTGCAAAAAACGCCGTGCAGTTTTGATGTGTCGGTATGGGAGTTTTTCTGGCCGCTTATCGTCGGCGCGCGACTGGTGATGGCCCCGCCGCAGGCGCACCGCGATCCGCAGGCGCTTCAGGCGCTGTTTGCGCGCTGGCGGGTGACGACGACGCACTTTGTACCGTCGATGCTGGCGGCGTTTGTCGGCGCGCTCACTTCTGAAGCGGCGATCGGTGCCTGCGCGTCGCTGCGCCAGGTGTTCTGTAGCGGCGAGGCGCTGCCGACGGCACTGTGTCGCGACTGGGAGCGGCTCACCGCCGTGCCGCTGCATAATCTCTACGGCCCGACGGAGGCGGCAGTGGATGTGAGCGGGTATCCGGCCTTCGGCGCGGCGCTTTCGCAGGTGAAGGGGGCCAGCGTGCCGATTGGTTTCCCGGTCTGGAATACCGGCCTGCGCATTCTCGATGGCCGGATGCGCCCGGTGCCGCCGGGCATGGCGGGCGATCTCTATCTCACGGGCGTTCAGCTGGCTCAGGGCTACCTTGGCCGCCCGGATCTGACCGCCAGCCGCTTTATCGCCGATCCGTTTGTACCCGGCGAGCGGATGTACCGCACCGGCGACGTGGCGCGCTGGCTGCCGGACGGCGCGGTGGAATATCTCGGGCGCAGCGACGATCAGCTGAAAATCCGCGGCCAGCGTATTGAGCCTGGCGAGATAGACCGCGTGATGCAGCGCCTGCCGGATGTGGCGCAGGCGGTGACGCACGCCTGCGTGCTGAATAGCCATGCCGAAACGGGCGGCGATGCGCGCCAGCTGGTGGGTTATCTGGTTTCCGCCTCCGGCGCGACGCTGGATGTGGCCGCACTGCGCGCGCGCTTAAGCGAATGGCTGCCCGCGCATATGGTGCCGGTGACGCTTGTTCAGTTGCCTGCGCTGCCGCTCAGCGCCAACGGCAAGCTGGATCGCAAAGCGCTGCCGTTGCCGCAGCTTGCGGTGCGTGAGCCGGGCAGAGCCGTAGCGCCGGGCAGCGAGACGGCAATCGCCCGCGCTTTTTCGGAACTTTTAGGTGTGGAAGTGACCGACGCGCAGGCGGATTTCTTTGCGCTCGGCGGCCACTCGCTGCTGGCGATGCGCCTGGCGGCAAGGCTCACGCGTGAGCTGGAGCGGACTGTTACGGTCGGGCAGGTGATGGTGGCCTCGACGGTGGAAAAACTCGCGGCGGCCGTGGCGGAACAACGCGACGCGCAGGCGGGATTTGGCGCTATTTTGCCGCTGCGTGAAGGCAACGGGCCGACGCTGTTCTGCTTCCATCCGGCGTCGGGCTTCGCCTGGCAGTTCAGCGTTCTGCAACGCTGGCTGTCGCCGCGCTGGGCGATAACGGGCATTCAGTCGCCGCGCCCGGACGGGCCGATGCAGCAGTGCGCGTCGGTGGATGAACTGTGCGACCGCCATTATGCGACGCTTCGCGAGCAGCAGCCGCACGGGCCGTACTGGCTGTTTGGCTATTCGCTCGGCGGAACGATTGCACACGGCGTCGCCGCACGGTTACAGGCGGCGGGCGAGGAGGTGGCGTTCCTCGGATTGCTCGACACCTGGCCGCCGGAAACGCAAAACTGGCAGGAGAAGGGCGGACGCGAGCTCGACCCGGAAGTGCTGGCGGAGATCGAGCGCGAGCGGGCGGCGTTTGTGAGCGCGCAGCAGGGGCAGGGGTCGACGAGGCTTTTTGAAACCATCGAAGGCAATTACGCCGACGCGGTGCGGCTGCTTTCTACCGCGCGCAGTACGCGCTTTGAAGGTGACGCGACGCTGTTTGTCGCCGAACGCACCGTAACACCGGGCCTTAACCCTTACGAGGCGTGGGCACCGTGGACGCGGGCGCTTGATGTGTACAGTGTCGATTGCGCGCATGTGGAGATTATCTCCCCGCAGGCATTCGAGGTGATTGGCCCGGTGTTGCGGGAGATTCTCGGGTAGGTTTTGTGTAATTGGGTGGGTACATCGGTGGGTGCGCTTCGCTTACCCACCCTACGTACATGTTGTGAGTGTTGTAAAAAGGTGGGTGCGCTTCGCTTACCCACCCTACAAACGGCCAAGACGGGTGCCTGAAGGGATGTAGGGCGGGTAAGCGCAGCGCACCCGCCACGTTACTTCACACGTGCACCCGCCACGTTACCTCACACGCGCACCCGCCATATATGCGCTACGCCAGACGCGGGTACGCTTCGGCTATCGGGCTGCCGGTGAAATTCGCAATCCAGCCTTCCGGGTTATCGAAAATGCGGATCGCCGTGAAATGCGGCTGCGAGCCCATATCGAACCAGTGCGGCGTCCCGGCGGGCACCGAAATCAAATCATTCTTCTCGCACAACACCTGATACACCTTGTCGCCGATATGCAGACAGAACAGCCCGGCGCCTTCCACGAAAAACCGCACTTCATCTTCGCCGTGGGTATGCTCATTGAGAAACTTGCCGCGCAGCGCCTCTTTCTGCGGATTATCGGCGCGCATGCTGATGACATCCCAGCTCTGGTAGCCTTTTTCCGCCACCAGCTGGTCGATCGCGTGCTGATAGGCGGTCAACACCGCCTCCGGCGTTGGGTTATCGCCGAGGTCGCGGTCGGCCTGCCAGCGTTCGAAACGCACGCCCTGCGCGTTAAGCTGTTCGCGGATAGCGTCGGCATCGGTGCTCTGCCACAGCGGTTCGCTGGCACCGTTATCGGCAAAAATCGTCAGTGCGCTCATGTCGGGATCTGCTCCGGGTGAATGTCATCGAAACTGGACACCTGGCGGTGGGTGCTTTGCGTATCTGGCTCGCCGCGGATGAGCTGGACAGTTTTCCAGCCCGCTTCACGCGCGGCGTCCAGCTCTTCGCGGATGTCTGAGAGAAACAGCATCTGATGCACCGGCACGCCGGTTTTCATCGAGATATTGCGGTACGACGACACCTGGCGTTTGGCGCCGACATGGGTATCGAAAAAGCCGCTCAGAAGCTCCGTGACGTCGCCCTCATCGCTGTGGCTAAAGAGCAGCTTCTGCGCCGGTACGGAGCCGGAGGAGTAGATGTAAATATCGATATCCTGAGCGCTCCAGCGGCGCAGCGCGGGCACAACATCCGGGTAGAGATGGCCGGTAAAATCGCCGTTCACGTAGCCTTCGCGCCAGATATAGCCCTGAATCGATTTCAGCGCCGGGGATTTGCGGTCTTCATCCATAAATTTGAAGAGCGTTTCAATCAGTTGATCCACCGACGCGGCGGGCGCGTGGATCTCACCGCGCAGCTCGTTAAGCAGCAGATTCACCGGTTCGCGCTGCTCGCCCGAGCGGATAAAACGCTCCAGACGCTCGCGCGCATAGGGGAAAAGGACGTTATGAACGAAGCGGATATCGGTCGTGGTGCCTTCAATATCGGTAACTATGGCGCGGATCATGCTCTCTCCAGCAGGCGTCGCTGCATTTCACATTCAAACAGAAATTCGAGCCCCTCCAGATGGCGACGCGCGACGGCGACATCGCTCCCCCAGCAGGTCAGCCCGTGGCCGCGCAGCAGAAATCCGTAGCGCAGCGGGAACTGGCGGTGGTGACGCGCAATGCGCTCCGCCAGAGCATCAATATCCTGATCGTTATCGAAAATGGCAACAGGCACATCATCAAGATGCGTAATTTGTCCCGCCAGCGATTTCTGCATCTCGTAGCCGCACAAATGCAGCGCGTCGCTTTTCTCCACGCGTGACAGCACCGTCGCGTTAACGGTATGCACGTGCAGCACGCAGTTCGCCTCCGGGAACAGGCGATAAATCAGGGTATGCAGCCCGGTTTCGGCGGAGGGCTTACGGCCGGACGGCGCGAGGTTAGTGGCAATTTCCACCTGCAGAAAATCGTCTGTCGTCAGGCTGCCTTTATCCTTGCCCGATTCGCTTAGCCAGCACCAGCGCGCGTCTTCGCGCAGCGACATATTGCCGCCGGTAGCAGGCGCCCAGCCCTTCGCGCCAATCCAGTGACAGGCGGCCACCAGCGCTTCCAGTTGGCTCTCTTTACTCATCGCATCCCCGCAGGCATATCGTTAGCGTTTAGACGTCTAAGCGTCTTGATTGCCAGAGAGTAGCATCGTGTTATAGTGTCGGCAACAGACAGATAACATCAAAACAACACGACACCGCGCGAAAGGATCAGCCGTTATGAGCCATACCCCGTTGACGCCAGAAAGCAAATTGCCCGCGCTGGGCACGACCATCTTTACCCGCATGAGCGCGCTGGCGCAGCAGCATCAGGCGATTAACCTGTCGCAAGGATTCCCGGATTTCGACGGCCCGCGCTATTTACAGGAGCGACTGGCGCACCACGTGGCGGCGGGCGCAAACCAGTACGCGCCCATGACCGGCGTGCAGGCGCTGCGCGAGGCGATCGCCGATAAAACCGAGGCGCTCTACGGCCACCGTCCGGATGCCAACAGCGATATTACCGTCACGGCGGGAGCTACCGAGGCGCTCTACGCGGCGATTACCGCGCTGGTGCGCCCCGGCGATGAAGTGATCTGCTTCGACCCGAGCTACGACAGTTACGCGCCCGCCGTGGCGCTTTCGGGTGGTGTGCTCAAGCGCATCGCGCTGACGCCGCCGCATTTTCGCGTGGACTGGGCGCAATTCGCCGCGCTGCTCTCTGAGCGCACCCGGCTGGTTATCCTCAACACGCCGCATAACCCGTCCGCCACCGTCTGGCGCAACGCGGATTTCGCCGCGCTCTGGCAGGCCATTGAGGAGCGTGAAATTTACGTGTTGAGCGATGAAGTTTATGAGCACATCTGTTTTGCCGAAGAGGGCCACGCCAGCGTGCTGGGGCATCCGCAGCTGCGCGAACGGGCGATTGCGGTGTCGTCATTCGGCAAGACCTATCACATGACCGGCTGGAAAGTGGGCTACTGCGTGGCTCCCGCCGCGCTCAGCGCGGAACTGCGCAAAGTGCATCAGTATCTGACGTTCTCCGTCAACACGCCTGCACAGCTGGCGCTGGCGGATATGCTGCGCGCCGAGCCTGCGCACTATCTCGATTTGCCGGATTTTTACCGCGCGCGCCGCGATCGCTTTATCCAGGCGCTCGGTGACAGCCGCTTTAAAATCCTGCCCTGTGAAGGCACCTATTTTCTGCTGGCGGATTACAGCGCTATCTCAACGCGTGATGACGTGAGTTTCTGCGAATGGCTGACCACGGAAGCGGGCGTCGCCGCCATTCCGCTGTCGGTATTTTGCGACGCCCCGTTCCCGCACAAGCTGATTCGCTTATGCTTCGCCAAGCAGGAGGCGACGCTGCTCGCCGCCGCGGAGCGTCTGGCGCGGTTATAAGGTGGGCTGATCGGGTGAAGCCGTGCTGCGGCTCTGCGCCTGTGGCACATCGCGCAGGAAGTGCTGTTCGATGAGCGACACAAAGCTCACGAACGACGCATTCGTTAACGATGAGCGGTTATAAATAAGGTAGTAATCATACTGCGGCAGGCTGAAGTTCAGCTTGACGGGGCGTAGTCCAAAGAGCTGACGATAACGGCGCAGCACGGGGGCAGGCAGAATGCCGACAAAATCGGTGCTGCCAATCACCGCCATGATCGAGGAGATCGAGTTACTGGTAAAGGCTATCTGCCGCTCACCGAAAAGCTCCGCCGACTTCACGTGAAACTGTTTCTGGCCTTCCGCTGTGCCGTTAAACAGCGTGAATTTCTCCTGTGCGAGCGCGGCTTCATCGGCGTGCTCGCCAAGCCGCGGATGGTTCTCACTGCATACCAGCACGGTCTCTTCGCTAAAGCAGTGTTTGCAAATCAGCGAGTGACTGGCAACCGGTGCCATACCGATAATCAGATCCGCCTTGCGATAGGCCAGCAGATCTTCCACGGTCTCGCTGGCAAGCGTGGTGTCGTAATGCTCCAGTTCAAAATCGTAATGCTCGCGAAACGCGCTGACTAACGCCGGCAGATGATCGGCGGCGAGAGCGGGCGGGCAGTAGAGCACGAAGTTTTTGCGCAGCGGCGCGCCCTGCATGATGTTAATGGTCTGCTCAAGCTGGTTCAGGTTGTCTTCCAGATAGTGATGCAGATTAGTGCCTACGGTTGTCGGCGTAATGCCTTTGCCGGAGCGCACGAAGAGTGGGTCATTGAGCTGGTTGCGCAGCCGCTGTAACGACTGGCTTATCGCTGACGGCGTCAGGAACAGGGCTTCCGCCGCCTTGCTGACGCTGCGATACAAATAAATGCACTCGAAAATCACCAGAAGATTGAGGTCAAACTTTTTCAAATCCTGCAAATTTGCCATGACAGCCTCGCAACGAGACGAAAAGGGGATTTTTATGGTTTATCTGTTCTCAGTAAATGATAGATAAGGAATATGTTTTTGCGCAGGCGAGACGGGGCATAATCCGAAAAAATGGCGCAGCCTCACACATCAGAGAGGCGATGAATTTTGCAAAGCTCTCCCTATCACAGCCATAGGCACGAATAATCTTCACGTGCGTTGCCCTTTAGGCAGGGGAGTGTTCTAATCGAAGGTACGTCTGCGTCGCAAAACACCGCACGCAACGCTTTCGCCAGCACGCTGGCTCTGCTGTGGCCTGCGGGTATCTCAGCGCTCAGGCCGCCCGTTGAGGTGGCTTTTTTATTTTTTCGCGAGACGGCGAGAAACGTTCACTAAGGTTGGCCCGGATCAGTTGTTAGCTATTGCTTATTGATTTGATAACGCAAACGCATTGGCCTGGGTTACGAAAATTCGATACCTTACATCCCATCGAAAACACGGAGGAAGTATAGATGTCCTTGATTAATACCAAAATCAAACCTTTCAAAAACATGGCGTTCAAAAACGGTGAGTTCATCGAAGTTACCGAGAAAAACACGGAAGGCCGCTGGAGCGTATTCTTCTTCTATCCTGCTGACTTTACCTTCGTATGCCCGACCGAACTGGGCGACGTGGCTGACCACTACGAAGAACTGCAGAAACTGGGCGTAGACGTTTACTCCGTTTCTACCGATACCCACTTCACCCACAAAGCGTGGCACAGCAGCTCCGACACCATCGCGAAAATCAAATACGCGATGATCGGCGACCCGACTGGCGCCCTGACCCGTAACTTCGAAATCATGCGTGAAGACGAAGGTCTGGCTGACCGCGGTACGTTCATCGTTGACCCGCAGGGTGTTATCCAGGCTATCGAAATTACTGCTGAAGGCATCGGCCGTGACGCATCTGACCTGCTGCGTAAAATCAAAGCGGCTCAGTATGTAGCCTCTCACCCAGGCGAAGTGTGCCCGGCTAAGTGGAAAGAAGGCGAAGCGACCTTAGCGCCGTCTCTGGACCTGGTTGGCAAAATCTAATTTTTCTGTCGTCTTTCACGCCACAGGTGCGTTGGCTGCGCTGACTCACCCCGGTCACTTACTGAGGTAAGCTCCCGGGGATTCCTAAGCTTGCCGCCTTCCTGTAACGCGAAATACTCGGAAAAAGGCATTATCACGGGTGCAGTCTTGCACCCGTTTTTTTGAAAACGCTATTACGCACTCTCATTTAAGTTGCATCGCGGCGGCGCTGCACTGAGGCGGCTTAAATGAGGAAGCGTAAGCTCAGGAGAAAATTATGCTCGACACAAACATGAAAACCCAGCTCAAGGCCTATCTTGAGCGTCTGACAAAGCCTGTTGAGTTAGTGGCCACGCTGGATGACAGCGCGAAATCGGCAGAGATTAAAGAACTGCTGCTGGAAATCGCCGAGCTGTCTGACAAAGTCTCCTTCAGGGAAGACAACACGCTCGCGGCACGCAAACCTTCATTTTTGATTACTAACCCGGGTTCCACGCAGGGGCCGCGCTTTGCGGGCTCGCCGCTGGGCCACGAATTTACCTCGCTGGTGCTGGCGCTGCTGTGGACCGGCGGTCATCCGTCGAAAGAAGCGCAGGCGCTGCTTGAGCAGATCCGTGACCTGGACGGCGATTTCGAGTTTGAAACCTACTATTCGCTCTCCTGCCACAACTGCCCGGACGTGGTACAGGCGCTGAACCTGATGGCCGTGCTGAACCCGCGCATCAAACACACGGCGATTGACGGTGCGGTGTTCCAGAATGAAATCACCGAGCGCAACGTGATGGGCGTGCCGGCGGTCTTCATGAACGGTGTGGAATTTGGTTCTGGCCGTATGACCCTTGCCGAAATCGTTGCGAAAGTGGATACCGGCGCGGAAAAACGCGCGGCGGAAGAGCTGAACCAGCGCGACGCTTACGATGTACTGATTGTCGGCTCCGGCCCGGCGGGCGCGGCGGCGGCGATTTACTCCGCACGTAAAGGCATCCGTACCGGCCTGATGGGCGAGCGTTTCGGTGGTCAGGTGCTGGACACCGTTGATATCGAAAACTACATTTCTGTGCCGAAAACTGAAGGCCAGAAACTGGCAGGCGCGCTGAAGGCGCACGTGGATGATTACGACGTTGACGTTATCGACACCCAGAGCGCGACGAAGCTTATCCCGGCGGCGAGCGAAGGCGGTCTGCATCAGATTGAAACCGCCTCCGGCGCGGTGCTGAAAGCGCGCAGCGTGATCGTGGCGACCGGCGCGAAATGGCGCAACATGGGCGTACCGGGTGAAGATCAGTATCGCACCAAAGGCGTGACCTACTGCCCGCACTGCGACGGCCCGCTGTTTAAAGGCAAACGCGTGGCGGTTATCGGCGGCGGTAACTCCGGCGTGGAAGCGGCTATCGACCTTGCGGGGATCGTTGAGCACGTAACGCTGCTGGAATTCGCGCCAGAAATGAAAGCGGACCAGGTGCTGCAGGATAAACTGCGTAGCCTGAAAAATGTCGACATCATCCTGAACGCCATGACCACCGAAGTGAAAGGCGACGGCACGAAGCTGACCGGTCTTGATTATCAGGATCGCGTAACGGGCTCGGTGAAGCACCTGGAAGTGGCGGGGATTTTCGTTCAGATCGGTCTGCTGCCGAACACGACCTGGCTTGAAGGCGCTGTTGAGCGTAACCGTATGGGCGAGATTATCATCGACGCCAAATGCGAGACCAGCGTGAAAGGCGTATTCGCCGCGGGCGACTGCACCACTGTGCCGTACAAACAGATCATTATCGCCACCGGCGAAGGCGCGAAAGCCTCACTGAGCGCGTTTGATTATCTGATTCGTACCAAAACCGCATAAGAAGAAAGTAAGATACCTGCGTAAAAGCCGCCCTCAGGGGCGGCTTTTTTATTGGCGGAGTGGGTGGATGATCTGTTGTAACTGGCGGGTGCGCGTTGCTTACCCGCCCTACGTTTAACGTCACAGACAGGTACGGCGGGTAAGCAACGCGCACCCGCCGCCCCGGCATTCAGTAGTTGTAGGGCGGGTAAGCGCAGCGCACCCGCCAATACTCCCGAAACTTAACGCACCACAAACACCGGCACATGCGCGTGGCGTACCACGCTTGATGCGTTCGAGCCCAGCAGGTGCGTGGTGATCGACGGATCGCGCGAACCAATCACCACCACGTCGGCGTGTAACTCTTTGGCCATCGCGTTAACTTCATCACGCACGCTGCCAAAACGGACGTGACTGCGCAGGCGCGATTCCGGCAGGGTGAAATGCTGCTTCAGGGTTTGCAGACGCTGGTTCGCCTCGGCCTCTAAATGTTCTTCGAAACGGCGGATATCGGCGGCGAAGCGGTGCAGGCTCAGGTTGGCAGATCCTGGCAACACATGCAGCAGATGAATAATTCCCTCCTCCTGCGCCAGAAACTCCGCGTGGCGGATCGCCTTGTCGCTCAGCTCCATTTCAAACACATCTACAGGCATCAGAATGGTGTTGTACATCGTCACTCCTCCTTTAGCGGTTATCAACGCACTTATTAAACCCTGTTTTTGTCATGGATACTTTTATACATCCGACAAATTTGTGTTTTTTTACGCAGCCGCTTTCGCCAGGAAAACTCTCAAAGCCGCCACACTGGCGGCGGATCCCGCGGCTCGCGGCCCATCCCGACTACCCTTGGTGTAGTCCAGATAGACTTTCGCACTGGAACCTGTCTCTTTTTACCGTCTGCCAGGAGGTCGTAATGAAGGCGTTAACCTACCACGGGCCGCATAACGTTAAGGTCGAAAATGTTCCGGATCCGATTATCGAGGCGCAGGACGATATTATTCTGCGCGTCACCGCGACCGCGATTTGCGGCTCCGATTTACACCTCTATCGCGGCAAAATTCCGCAGGTTCATCACGGCGATATTTTCGGCCATGAGTTTATGGGGGAAGTGGTGGAAACCGGCAGCGCGGTGAAGGATATCCGTAAAGGCGACCGCGTGGTGATCCCGTTCGTTATCGCCTGCGGCGACTGCTTTTTCTGCAAACTTCAGCAATATTCCGCCTGCGAAAACACCAATAAAGGCACCGGCGCGGCGCTGAATAAAAAGCAGATCCCGGCCCCCGCGGCGCTGTTTGGCTACAGCCATCTCTATGGCGGCATTCCTGGCGGCCAGGCGGAGTATGTGCGCGTGCCGAAGGGCAATGTCGGGCCGTTTAAAGTGCCGCCGGTGCTTTCTGACGATAAAGCGCTGTTCCTCTCCGATATCCTGCCGACGGCGTGGCAGGCGGTGAAAAACGGCCAGGTACAGAAAGGCTCTCAGGTAGCGATTTACGGCGCAGGCCCGGTGGGGCTGCTCAGCGCCGCCTGCGCACGACTGCTCGGCGCAGAACAGATCTTTATGGTCGACCACAACGATTATCGTCTCGCGTTTGCGAAAGAGCGTTATGGGGTTATCCCGATCAACTTTGATGAAAACGACGATCCGGCGGCGTTTATTATCGAAAACACGCCGGGCAACCGCGGCGTGGATGCTGTTATCGATGCGGTCGGTTTTGAGGCCAAAGGCAGCCTGACGGAAACCGTGCTGTCTAATCTTAAAATCGAAGGCAGCAGCGGCAAAGCGCTGCGCCAGTGCATCGCGGCGGTGCGTCGCGGTGGCGTGGTGAGCGTGCCGGGCGTCTATGCGGGCTTTATCCACGGCTTTCTCTTTGGCGATGCGTTCGATAAAGGCATCAGCTTTAAGATGGGCCAGACGCACGTGCATGCGTTCCTGCCGGAGCTGCTGCCGCTTATCGAGCAGGGTTTGCTGACGCCGGAAGAGATAGTCACGCACTATCTTCCGCTGGAAGATGCCGCGCGCGGCTACAAGATTTTCGAGAAGCGCGAAGAGGAGTGCCGCAAGGTGATTCTGGTGCCGGGTGCCGCGACGCCTGAAGCCGCGCGGGAGAAAGTCACCGCACTGATGAACGCGCCGTTACAGCCGTTGCAGCCGTAATTTTCAGCAAATAAAAACAGAAAGAGGATGCCCTGGCATCCTCTTATTTTTTGCTGCAGACGGGCGTTTAAAGGCGGTATTCGCCCGCCGCTTCCGGCTGGTAGAGCAACTCAAGCACTTCGATATGCGTTTCGCTGCCGTCCGGCAGCGGCCACCGAATAGCATCGCCCACGCGCAGACCAAGCAGCGCCGCGCCCACCGGTGCCATGACTGACAGCGCTTCCGGGCTGCTGCCCGCGTTTTGCGGATAGACCAGCAGGCGCTCGTAAGTTTCGCCGCTCGCCAGATCGCGGAATTTCACCCGGCTGTTCATTGTCACCACATCTTCCGGCATCGCCTGCGGGCTAACCATCCGGGCGCGATCCAGCTCATCGTTCAGCGCGTCAGCCACCGGCAGACGCGCGAACGCCGGCTGCTCCAGCAGGCTGTCGAGACGTTCAGCATCGAGTTCGTTGATGATAAGGGCAGGTCGGGACATTTCTTACTCCATGTCATTGAATCAGGCGGCGTTTCGCCGCTAACAAGCGTCCAAAGAAAAACCCTCACCGTCAAAACGATGAGGGTCCGCGTCAGGGGATGATACTCAGCCTTGCGCGCCGTTTGAAGTGAGCCAGCTCACGAAACGGGGCTTAAAGCAGAATGCTCCCCACGGCTGCCAGCAGGAAGGCGATGGTGCCCAGCAGGGTTTCCATCACGGTCCAGGTTTTCAGCGTGGTTTTCTCGTCCATTTCAAGGAAACGGCCCACCAGCCAGAAACCGGAGTCGTTGACGTGTGAGAGCACCGTCGCGCCGCCCGCGATGGCGATAACAATAAAGCAAAGGTCAAACTGGCTTAAGCCCGGCGTCGCCTGCACCATCGGCGCGACCAGCGCGGCGGTGGTCGTCAGCGCGACCGTCGCCGAGCCCTGCGCCACGCGCAGCGCGGTGGAGATAACAAACGCCGCGAGAATCACCGGCATGCCGGTGTCTGAGAGCACACCCGCCAGCGCGTCGCCGATGCCGCTGGCGCGCAGCACGCCGCCGAACATGCCGCCTGCGCCGGTCACCAGAATAATCCCGCAGATAGGGCCAAGCGCGCCGTCGCAAATTTTCTCCAGATGCTGGCGGCTGTGGTTGCGGCTGAACACCATCAGCGCGAAGAAGACGGTGATCAGC
The DNA here is from genome assembly GCF_053627815.1 of Cronobacter sp. 153480017-3. Taxonomy (NCBI): domain Bacteria; kingdom Pseudomonadati; phylum Pseudomonadota; class Gammaproteobacteria; order Enterobacterales; family Enterobacteriaceae; genus Cronobacter; species Cronobacter sp. 153480017-3. The sequence goes on from NZ_JBSEYN010000002.1 coordinate 93,924, forward strand.
AGCGCGACCGGGGTTTTACCGAGCATACGCAGGAAGTTCGCCACGCTGTTATCGGCGCTGACCCAGCCCAGCACTTTGGCGGTATTGAGGCCGGTATCAAGGAAAATCAGCAGCAGCGGCAGCAGCAGGATGGTGATCACCATGCCGAATGACGGCGGGCGGTGCGTCGGATCGGCGTCCACTTCGCCAAGGAAAGAAGAGGGCAGCTTAATATCGAATTTTTTACCGGCGTACTGACCATACAGATAGCCGCCGAAATACCAGGTCGGGATCGCGATAATCAGCCCGACAATCACCAGCAGACCGATATTCGCCCCCAGCAGTTCGCTCGCGGCAACCGGGCCCGGATGCGGCGGCACCAGCGCATGCATGGCCGCAAACGCGCCCGCCGCCGGGAAGGCGTATTTCAGCGTCGAGCCGCCAAAGCGTTTCGCCACGCTGAAGATAATCGGCAGCATGACGACAAGACCCGCGTCAAAGAAGATAGGGAAGCCAAACAGCAGCGAGGCGACGCCGAGCGCGAAGGGCGCGCGGTGTTCACCGAATTTGTTAATCAGCGTATCAGCCAGCACTTTCGCGCCGCCGGACACTTCCAGCAGACGACCAATCATCGCGCCGATGCCCACCAGCAGCGCAACGCCCGCAAGCGTACTGCCAAAACCGGTCAGTAGCGTAGGCACGACTTTATCAAACGGCACTTTGGTCAACAGCGCCACCACGATACTGACCAGGGTAAGCGCAAGAAAAGCATGCACTTTAAAGCGCATGATAAGTACCAGCAGCAGTACGACGGCACCGGCAGCAATGCCAAGCAGCGTACCGGCGCTATAAGCGAAAGTGGTTTCTGTCATCGTTATTATCCTCAACATGGGTACAGTGAAACCGTAGCCTGGTCGGCGGTTTTCTCACTGATACCGGTAACATGATACCGATAACATGTAGCGCCTTGTAAACAGGGTCTGTCATATTTATTAACATTTTGAGATCACCGTCAAACTCCCGCGCGACGCGGGCTTCTCGCCTGCGGTTGCATATATCGCCTCGCGGATCTGTCAAATTTTCCGATGCGTTTTTTTCACAAAATCACCAGATTTGTTGGCGATATCCAGCTTTTTTGTTGTGAAGTCGCCGCAAAGTTGCCGCTATACCATAACGTTAACTAGCTTAGGATCGTGATGATTTGCCGTACATCGCGCTGTGGGCGGCGGCGCAACGCCTCCGCACCCTGTTCAGTGCATAAGAGGACATCATGAAAAAGCTCACCTTCACTTTTCTGACCGTCGCGCTGGCGGGCGCAAGCTCACTGGCGTTTGCCGATACTCTGCGCATGGAGTGCCCCGTGTCGCCCGGTGGCAAACAGTATTGCCAGTACATCAAAGAACGCTTCGAGAAGCAGACCGGCAATCAGTTGGAGTTTATCGAGTTCCCGGCGGCCTCCGATGAAAAGCTGGCGCTGCTGCAACAACTCTTCGCCGCTAAAGATGAAAAAGCGGTGGATGTGTTTCAGTCCGACACCATCTGGATAGGCCTGCTGGACAAGCAGACGCTCGATCTCACCGACGCGATGGGCGGCATGGAAAAAGACTTTTTCCCCGGCCCCTGGAAGAACAACACCGTCAACGGACGCCTGAAAGCGGTGCCGTCGTATATCGACACCGGCGTGCTGTTCTATCGCAAAGATTTACTGGAGAAATATAAAGAGCAGCCGCCAAAAACGTGGGACGAAATGACGCGCATCGCCACGAAAATTCAGGCCGAAGAGCGCAAGGCGGGGCATAAAAACTTCTGGGGGTACATCTTCCAGGGCAAATCTTATGAAGGGCTGACCTGTAACGCGCTGGAGTGGATCGACTCATACGGCGGCGGCACGTTTGTCGATGAAAAAGGGAACGTGACCATTAATAACCCGAAAGCGGCGCAGGCGCTGGATATGGCGCGCGGCTGGATGGGCAAGATTACGCCGAAGGGCGTGCTGGGCTACAAAGAGGAAGAGTCGCGCACCGTATTCCAGAACGGCGACGCGCTGTTTATGCGCAACTGGCCTTATGTCTGGCAGCTGTCACAGGCCGATGACAGCCCGCTCAAAGGCAAAGTGGGCGTGATACAGCTTCCCGCCGGGCCGGAAGGGCGTCAGGCGACGACGCTCGGCGGCTGGCAGTGGTCGATAAACGCTAACACCAAAAACCCGGAGGCCGCCATCGCGCTGCTGAAAATCTTAAGCGATGACGATTCGCAAATCACACGCCTGAAAATGCTCGGCCACGCGCCGACCCGCGTTGCGCTCTATGAGAACAAAGATGTGCTGGCCGTTGCGCCGGAGCTGACGCAGTTCCGCGATATTTTCGCCCAGGCGGTGCCACGCCCGGCGACGGTGACCAAAGCGCAGTATCCGCGCGTGTCGAATGCCATTTTCAACGTGACGTTTAGCGTGCTGAACGGCAAAGAGGATGGCAAGAAAGCAACGGAAGATTTGCAAAAGCGTTTGACCCGCGCGAAGGGGGCCGGCTGGCGGTAAGCGCTGGATGACGTTGTGGCTGGCGGGTGCCTCCTGGCAATAACAAACCTGGCCCCTATGGCGGGTGCGCTCCGCTTACCCGCCCTACGAACTCGAAACAGGTTTTTGTAGGGCGGGTAAGCGGAGCGCACCCGCCGTGCGGCGTTAACCCCGAGACTCGCTCGTCGGGGGGAAGGGCAACATCATCGTGTCCGTCAACATACTCAACGGAGCGCCTATGAAATCCGATAGCCTTACGTCGCCGCCGTCTCCCCGGCGGCATAACGCCTCCTGGCATCAGCGCCGTCGGCGCGTGGCGTGGGGGCTGGTATTACCCTCGCTGCTCCTGCTGGCGCTGGCAGCGGGCTGGCCGCTGGTTCGCACCATCTGGTTTAGCTTCACCAACGCCATGCTCGACGCGCCCCAGGATTACCAGATGGTGGGTATCGCGAACTACTTTGCGCGCAAGGATGGTGTGAGCATCGGCGTGCTGAGCGACCCGCTCTGGTGGCAGGCGGTCGGCAACACGCTCTGGTTCACGTTCACCTCGGTGGCGCTGGAGCTGCTGCTCGGCATGCTGCTGGCGCTGCTGATGAACGAGAAATTCCGCGGGCAGGGGCTGGTGCGCACCGCCATTCTCATCCCGTGGGCGATCCCGACGATCGTCAGCGCCAAAATGTGGGGCTGGATGTTCCATGACCAATACGGCGTGGTGAACGATCTGCTCGGCAAAATCGGCCTGCCGTCGCATCTCGCGTGGATTGCCGAGCCGTCGCTTTCCATGTGGGCGGTGGTGATCGCCGACGTCTGGAAAACCACGCCGTTTATGGCGCTGATGCTGCTGGCGGCGCTACAGCTGATTCCGGCAGATCTTTACGAGGCCGCGAAAGTGGACGGTGCCAGCCCCTGGCAGCGCTTTAAGCGCATCACGCTGCCGCTGATTATGCCCGCGCTGGTGGTGGCGCTGATTTTCCGTGTGATGGATTCGATGCGTATCTTCGATCTCATCTATGTGCTGACCTCCAACAGCGAAGCGACGATGTCGATTTCCGGCTACGCCCGCGAACAGATCGTCTCTTATCAGGACATGGGCATGGGCTCCGCGGCCTCGGTGCTGGTCTTTATGATGGTGGCGGGCATCGCGGCCTGCTTTATCCGCGTCGCGCGCTTAAACGACAAGGAGAAAAGCTGATGAAAACCACGCGCTGGCAACGCAGGATGGGGCATAAAGCGGTGATTTATATCGGCGCGCTGATGGCCTGTCTGTTCTGCGTTTTTCCTTTCTATTACGCCATTATCAGCTCGCTGCGCGCGGGCCAGGAGCTGTTTACGCCCGCCTATTTCCCGGACAGCTGGCACTGGGATAACTATGTGGTGGCGCTGGTAGATAACGGCATCGCCCGCAGTTTGCTGAACTCCGTGCTGGTGGCGGTGGTGACAGTGGGGCTGTGTCTGCTGGTGTCGGTGACGGCCGCCTTTGCGCTGGCGCGCGTGCCGTTTCGCGGGCGTCGCGTACTGCTTTTTACCATTCTCTGCGTCTCGATGTTTCCTCAGGTGGCGGTGCTGACGGGCATGTTTGAACTGGTACGCTTTCTCGGGCTTTACGATTCGCTCGGTGCGCTGGTTATCTCCTACACCACGTTTTCGCTGCCGTTCACCGTCTGGGTGCTGACGACGTTTATGAAGTCGATTCCGGTGGAGCTGGAAGAGGCGGCGATCGTTGATGGCGCGAAAACGGGCACCATTATTCGCCGCGTCTTTGCGCCGGTGCTGGCACCTGCGCTGGTGACCACCGGACTGCTGGCGTTTATCGGGGCCTGGAATGAATTCATGTTCGCGCTGACGTTTATTATTTCCGGCGACAAACGCACCGTGCCGGTCGCCATCAGCATGTTCAGCGGCGCGTCGAGCTACGAGCTGCCCTGGGGCAGCATTATGGCCGCGTCGGTGGTGGTGACGCTGCCCATTATTGTTCTGGTGCTTATCTTCCAGAAACGCATCGTCAGCGGGCTGACCAGCGGGGCGATTAAGGGGTAAATCATGGCGCAACTTCGTTTAGAGAAAGTCCAGAAACGCTACGGCACCCATGCCGAAGTGATTAAGCCGCTCGATTTACAGATCAACAGCGGCGAATTTGTGGTGGTGGTTGGCCCGTCCGGCTGCGGCAAATCGACGCTGCTGCGCCTGGTGGCGGGGCTTGAGGAGATAACCGACGGCGATATGTATATCGATGACCTGCGGGTTAACGACGATTCGCCATCCGAGCGCGGCATCGGCATGGTGTTTCAGTCCTATGCGCTCTATCCGCATATGACGGTCTACCAGAATATGGCGTTTGCGCTTGAAATGGCGAAGGTGCCCGAGAAGGAGATTGACGAGCGGGTGCGCGAAAGCGCGCGGATTTTACAGCTGGAGCATCTGCTGGATCGCCGCCCGAAAGATCTCTCCGGCGGCCAGCGCCAGCGCGTGGCCATAGGCCGCGCGATTGTGCGCGAGCCGAGCCTGTTTCTCTTCGACGAACCGCTCTCTAACCTCGACGCCTCGCTGCGCGTGCAGATGCGCATGGAGATAGCGGCGCTGCACAGGCGCATTCACGCCACCATTCTGTATGTCACCCACGATCAGGTGGAGGCGATGACGCTCGCCGACCGCATCGTTGTGTTAAACCAGGGCCAGATTGAACAGGTCGGTACACCGCTTGAGCTTTACGACACCCCGGCCAACGTGTTTGTCGCGCAGTTTATCGGCTCGCCGAAGATGAACCTCATTCCCGGCAAAATGCTGCGCGTGATGGAGCACGCCTGCGAGGTGGAGCTGGAAAACGGCCTGCGCCTGACGCTGCCGGTACACGCCGCCGCCGGGCAGGAGGGCGACACGGTGCAGCTTGGCATTCGCCCGGAGCATGTGGAGGTCATGGCGCTTGCGAAAGCAGACGTGGAGGGCGAAGTGTTATTCGTTGAGCATATGGGCAATGAAACCCTGGTTTATGTGAACGGCGGTTATGGCGCAGAACCGCTGGTCATGCGCCATACTGAGAGGCTGGAAGTCCGGCCGGAGCATCATCTGGGGCTGAAACTGCCAGTGGAACACTGTTACCTTTTTGACAGCGCGGGCAACGCGTTTGCGCGCTTAAGCGGCCCGAAAACCCAGCATTAAGGGAGCGTGATGAAAGCAATCGACAAGAAGTGGTGGCACAACGCGGTGGTCTATCAGATCTACCCGCGCAGTTTTATGGACGCCAACGGCGACGGCGTGGGCGATCTGGCAGGCATTATCAGCAAGCTCGACTATCTGCAACAGCTTGGCATCAACCTTATCTGGCTCTCGCCGGTCTACAAATCGCCAATGGACGACAATGGCTACGATATCTCCGACTACGACGATATCGCCGCGGAGTTCGGCACGATGGCGGAAATGGAACAGCTGATCCAGGAAGCGAAGGCGCGCGATATCTATATCCTGATGGATCTGGTGGTGAACCATACCTCTGACGAGCATCCGTGGTTTATCGAGGCGAAAAAGGGCAAAGATAACCCGTACCGCGATTTCTATATCTGGCGCAAACCGGCGCCGGACGGCGGCCCGCCGAATGATTACCGCTCGCATTTTGGCGGCAGCGGCTGGGCGTATGACGCGGCGAGCGGTGAATATTATCTGCACCAGTTTTCGGTGCGCCAGCCGGATCTCAACTGGGAAAACCCGCGCGTGCAGGAGGAGATCCACGCGATGATGAACCGCTGGCTGGATAAAGGCATCGGCGGTTTCCGCATGGACGTTATCGATTTAATCGGCAAAGAGGTTGACCGGCAGATCATGGCGAACGGCAAGCATCTGCACGTGCTGCTGCGTCAGATGAACGAGGCGACGTTCGGCCCGCGCGATTCGCTGACCGTGGGCGAAGCCTGGAGCGCCACGCCGGAAGATGCGCTGCTCTACAGCGACCCGGAACGCCGGGAACTCTCGATGGTATTTCAGTTTGAACATATTAAACAGACCTGGGATGAAAAAGCCGGTAAGTGGCGCAGCAGGCCGTTCGAGCTGTCGCGCTTTAAAGCAGTGATTGATAAGTGGCAGACGGCGCTGGCCGACCGCGGCTGGAACTCGCTGTTCTGGAGTAATCATGACCTGCCGCGCGCGGTGTCGAAATTTGGTAATGACGGCGAGTTTCGTGAGGTCTCGGCGAAAATGCTCGCCACCGCGCTCCACTGCCTGCGCGGCACGCCCTATATCTATCAGGGCGAGGAGATCGGTATGACCAATGTGCGTTACTCCACGATTGAAGAGTATCGCGACATCGAGAGCCTCAATTTTTACCGGGAACTGATTGCAGGCGGCCTGACGCATGACGAGATGATGACCGGTATCTACGCCAACGGCCGCGACAACGCCCGCACGCCGATGCAGTGGGATGACAGCCCGAATGGCGGATTTACCACCGGCACGCCGTGGCTCGGCGTTAACCCCAATTACCGCGAGATTAACGTGGCGCAGGCGCTGGCCGAGCCTGATTCCATTCTCTGGCACTATCAAAAGCTGGTGGCGCTGCGTAAACAGTATCCGATTCTGGTGTATGGCGATTATCAGATGCTCTTTGCCGAGCACCCGGAAGTGTTCGCCTGGGTGCGCCGCTACGAGGGCGACACGCTGCTGGTGATAAATAACTTTTTTGGCAACGCCATTACGTTGCCCATTCCGGAAGCGATGCAGGCGTGGCACGGCGAATGCCTTATCAGTAACTATGCGCCGCGTGATCAGCTGGCGGTGAGCCTGGAGCTGCAACCTTATGAATCTTTTGCGCTGTTAATTCATCAGGAGGGGTAATGAGTGAAGCACCGACGCAGGTAAAAGGCCGCTGGTGGAAAGAGGCAACGGCCTACCAGATTTATCCGCGCAGCTTTAAAGACAGCAACGGCGACGGCATTGGCGATCTCAACGGGATTATCGAAAAGCTCGATTACCTGAAAGATTTAGGCATCGATCTTATCTGGATCTGCCCGATGTACCCGTCGCCCAACGACGATAACGGTTATGACATCAGCGACTATCAGGGGATCATGGCGGAATTTGGCACGATGGCCGATTTCGACCGGCTGCTGGAGGGCGTGCATCAGCGCGGCATGCGGCTGATCCTGGACCTGGTGGTGAACCACACGTCCGACGAACATCCGTGGTTTCTTGAATCGCGCGCCTCAAAGGATAACCCCAAACGCGACTGGTATATCTGGCGCGACGGCAAGAACGGGGCGGAGCCGAATAACTGGGAATCGATTTTCAGCGGCTCGGCCTGGAAGCGGGATGACGTGACCGGTCAGTATTTCATGCACCTGTTCAGCAGCCGTCAGCCCGATCTCAACTGGGAAAACCATGAGATGCGCGCCGCCGTCTACGACATGATGCGCTGGTGGCTGGATAAAGGCATCGACGGCTTTCGCATTGACGCCATCGCGCACATGAAAAAGGAGCCGACGTTAAGCGACGTGCCGAACCCCGAAAAACTGCCCTATGCGCCGTCAATGGTGTCGCACCTTAATTACGACGGTCTGCTCGACTATGTGGACGACATCTGCCGCAACGTCTTTAACCATTACGACATCGTCACGGTGGGTGAGATGAACGGGCTGGACGCCGCCCACGCGGAAGAGTGGGTGGGCGAAAACCGCGGGCGGCTGAATATGGTGTTTCAGTTTGAGCATGTCCGGCTCTGGGAGCCGCAGGCGGGCCTGCGCCCGACGCCCGCCGTCCTGCGCAATATTTTCACCGCCTGGCAGCAGGCGCTGGAGGGCAAAGGCTGGAATGCGCTCTATGTGGAAAACCATGACGTGACGCGCGTGGTTTCGCGCTGGGGCGATACCGAGCATCACTGGCGCGAAAGCGCGACCTGCATCGCGGCGATGTATTTTCTCATGCAGGGCACGCCGTTTATCTATCAGGGCCAGGAGATCGGCATGACCAATACGCGCTTTGCGAGCCTGGACGATTTTGACGACGTCTCGGCCCATAACAAAGCGCGCGATTTGCGGGATCAGGGAATGCGCGAGGAGGAGATTGTCGAATTCCTGACGCGCACCGGGCGCGATAACTCCCGCACGCCGATGCAGTGGGACGCGTCGCCGTATGCAGGCTTCAGCACCCATGAGCCCTGGCTGAAGGTGAATCCGAATTACGAGATGATCAACGTCGAAAGCCAGCAGCACGATCCGCATTCGGTGCTCAATTTTTACCGGCGGATGATCCACCTGCGAAAACGCGAGCCGGCGCTGATTTACGGGCGCTACGAGACGGTGCTTCACGATCACGAGCAGATCTACGCCTACCGCCGCGTGCTGGGCGATGAACAACTGGTGGTGTTGTGTAACTTCTCCGGCAAGGCGGCGGAGTGGGACGCCAGGGCGTTGTCGCTCAACGGTGCGTTCTGCGTGCTGGCGAACCTTGACGAGACGCAGGAGCCGCACCGGTTACGCGCCTGGGAGACACGGGTTTATAAACTGACGTCGTGAGGTATCAAAACCTGTGACGTAACAGTCTTTTTTGCGAGACAGATCGCGCCACAATGGCGCGATTTTTTTTACATGGACGCAAATGATGATTCGTAAAACAGGTATAGCAGCGCTGGCGCTGCTCGCCGTGTGGTATGCGGCACCCGCCATGGCGGCGCTCAGCGACGATCAAGTTAAAGAACAAATTATCCAGGAATCGATAGACAATTATTCCGGCAACTGTCCGTGTCCCTATAACGCGATGCGTAATGGCCGTGCCTGCGGCGGGCGCAGCGCCTGGAGCCGGGCCGGAGGGTATTCACCCATCTGCTATAAACGTGAGGTGACGGCGGAGATGATCCGCGAATGGCGCGAGCGCAACGAGTGATTGCGCCCGCGTAGTTGATCAGTATCCGACGTTATCGAGAATAAAATTTTTACCGCAGTTACCCGGATGCGGCTGCGGCGCAAAAGAATCGGCGGTGAGCGGCTCGTTGATCTTCGCGGCATTCAGTGAAATCTGCATCTCGGTGAGGTAAGCCGGATTGCCGTTACAGGTGAGTTTCACCGCCCGCACGTTCTGGCGGCCAAACGCTTTAGCGACGGCGGTATCAAACGCCTGGCGGCTGACCGCTTTACCGTAGTTGGCGGCAAGGAACGCGCCGACTGGGCTCTGCTTCACTTCGTTGTTCATACGCACCATCGTGCCAAAATAGGCGTCCGGGTCGAACCCGAAGCAGACGCCGTGCTTGGCGTACTCATAACGTTCAAGGCAGGAGTCGCCGCCAGCGCCCGGCATGGTCTCGCTGAGCTTCTCAGCCGTTTCCAGCGACAGGCCGGTTTCCGCCGCCTGGCATTTTTTATCCGCGCGGGCGAGCGGCATATTCGGGATGGGGCGGGTGGCGCAGCCAAAACGCATCCAGCGTTTTTCATCGACGCCGCGTAAAGCGATGGATTTCGGCAGCCCCGGCCACAGACCATGCACCGTCAGGTAATTGCGTTTATCGTCTTCTTCTTTTTGCAGCGCGCACTCGGCAGGCTCATCGCGCTGCCGCTCATGCATGCTCTGGCAAAAGCCGGTTTGCCATGAGAGCGCCAGCACGTAGCGATCGAAATCGCCATACTGCTTCGCTTCCAGCGGCTGCGCGCTCGCCGTTGTCGCCGCCATCGCCAGCAGCGCGCCTGCGGCGAGTAAAACTTTCCTGTTAACCATAGTATGGGTCCGAAATCGACGGGATAAATCACAAGGGTGTGTCATTTAACCATAAAAAAAGCGCCACGAGGGCGCTTTTCGGACAGATTCCGCTTAAGGACAGCAGATTATGCCGCAACCAGCAGTTGCGTCGCCAGGATCACGACGATTAATCCAACCAGCACCGGCACCGAGGTGCGTTTAACGACTTCAAACGGTGAGATTTTCGCCATCCCCGCGACCGCCACCACCACACCGGAAACCGGTGAAATGGTGCGTCCCAGGTTGGACGCCTGCAGCATCGGGATCGTCAGATAAGCCGGATTCACCCCGGCGCTGTGCGCGAGTTTTGGGATCATCTCTACGAAGGCGTAAAACGGCGCGTTGCCGGAGCCGGTCGTCATCGCTGCAAGCATAGTGAGCGTGACCAGCACCAGCATCAGGATAATGCTGGCCGAGCCAAACGAGGTGGCGATAGAGATAAGGCTCTGGATAAAGCCTATCGCGCTGAGCCCCTGGGCGAAAACGCCGGCGGCCACCAGCAGGATCACCACGCCTGCAAACGCGTCCGCCATGCCGCGGTACGCCACTTCCAGCCCGGCAAACACCGTTTTACTGTTAAAGCTGCGGAGAAATTCAATCACGGCGGTCAGCACCATGCAGATCACCAGAATGGTGATGATATGCAGTTGCGGCCCCCATTTGCCGTCGAAAATCAGCACGCCAATGATCGGACTGAACGGCAGAATCGCGTAAAAAGCGGGCGCGCTGGTGGTGATTTCTTTTACTTCCAGCGTTTCGTGATAGATGTGCTCTTTTTTATCCAGAAAGCGCTGCCAGAAGAAGTGGGCGACAGCCATGCAGATAATGGCCGCGATGGAAATCGGCAGTGTGGTTTTAAACGCAAAATTGATGAGCGGCATTTCAGAGGCCTGTGCGGCCAGCACCACATCACCAGAGGTTGGGGAGAGAATAATCGCCGCCGGAGAGGCGCAGATGGCCGCCGCCGCGCCGCGGCTGATACCGACGTTGACCATGACCGGGAACAGCGTCGCCATCAGCAAGACACCAAGGCCGGTCGCGGACGAGACGGCAAGCGACATCAGGCAGGCGACGAAATAGGCGGCAATCATCAGTAAATAAGGTGAATTGATATAACGCAGCGGGCGGGAGGCGAGCTTGACCACCATATCGTTAGCACCGGTATGCGTCATATACGCCGCGAAACCACACAACATCATAATCATCATGCCGAGATCGCCGCCGCGGCTCATCAGCAGAATTTTAATATATTCAAAAATATCGCTGATAGCGTAACCGGTACTCGTTTCTTTCGCGGGCAATATGGCGTGACCCATTAGCGCGCTAATTATTAACAGGGTAATACCGCCAACAAAGAGTACGCCCGTGGCGGAATAACCTTTAATGATATAACGCGCGACCCCCACAATAACCACGGCTCCCGTGAGGAGTTCCAGAATTGTTCCCATAATTGCCTCTGTTAAGCGACTGCAAAAATAACCTGCGACGTCAGGCGCGTGGCGCAGGCAAGCTGTGGGGGAATGTGCCTGAATTACTCTGAGCGTTATCTGATACACATCAATAAACCTTCTGCTTACCAGAAAGATGAAATTCAGATAAATAAATCTATTTTAAATTAATGGTTTGCATGGAAGCGCGATACTGTTAGTGCAAAGAGAATGGCGTGAAAGCGCTGGATGGACGGAATTTACGTTAGGGTGCGGCGCAGGGCATGGTTATTGACGCGCATTATTTCGCAAGAGGGGTTAATACGTTTTCAGCGCGGTGGGACAGGGGAGAAGCGTCTGAAAAAAACGCCTGACAGAGGCGTGCGGGCGCGCTTTAGGAATTAACTGGCAGTCGGTTAAGTCTTCATTGAGGCAGGATCGCCCAGAATATGACTTCATACTAACAGTGGTAATTAAGACGTGACCGTAGTTAACAAATCCTTTCTGACAATCCTTATCTTTTTCTGCCAGATATTATTTCCCCTGAATGCCTCGGCGCTGGAAGCGCCACGCACCGTAAAAGCGTGGGCTTCTGTGCTTGGCGATAATATCGCCGAAACCTGGAACGAGCCGCAGCATGTCGATCTGTATGTGCCGGCCATCACCTGGCATGCGCGGTTCGCGTATGACAAAGAGAAAACCGATCGCTATAACGAACGTCCGTGGGGCGCGGGTATGGGTAAATCGCGCTGGGATGAAAAAGGCAACTGGCATGGCCTGTATGTGATGGCGTTTAAAGACTCCTACAACAAATGGGAGCCTATCGCCGGTTACGGCTGGGAAGCGACGTGGCGCCCGCTGCCTGACGACGCGTTCCATGTGGGGCTGGGTTATACCGTGGGCGTAACGGCGCGTGATAACTGGGATTACATCCCGATTCCGCTGGTGCTGCCGCTGGCGTCGGTGGGTTACGGACCGGCGACATTCCAGATGACGTACATCCCCGGCACCTACAACAACGGAAACGTTTACTTCGCCTGGCTGCGCTTGCAATTTTAAGCGCAAAATATTTTCAGTCATAAGAAAATGCGCTAAGCCAGAGAAAACAAGGCTCGCAAGCCCAACGGCAAAAAAAGTTCGCGACTTTTATCACTTTTTCTAAAAGTTCGACTGGACAAAAGCCACCACAATTGATGTACTGATATCCGACACAGCATTTGTGTCGATTTTTCATGTAAAGGTAATTTTGATGTCTAAGATTAAAGGTAACGTTAAGTGGTTTAATGAATCCAAAGGATTCGGTTTCATTACTCCGGAAGATGGCAGCAAAGACGTGTTCGTACACTTCTCTGCGATCCAGAGCAATGGTTTCAAAACTCTGGCTGAAGGTCAGCGTGTAGAGTTCGAAATCACTAACGGTGCCAAAGGCCCTTCTGCTGCTAACGTAATCGCTCTGTAATTACGCACAGCAAGAATTTCAAAACCCGCTGATTCAGCGGGTTTTTTTATGCCTGTCGTTTTACATTTTCTCAGTAAAACAGAAAGCTTTTCAGAAAAAAGGCGACGACCAGAATACTGAACAACACGGCCAGACCGCTCATCATTTGCGCTTTCATAAGCCCCTCCCGACACAGACGACAGGCCGATAGTGGCAGAGAAAAATTAAGCTAACATTAACGAGGCGTCGCTTAGCGCACGCTGAGGGAAGAAAAAAGCCAGAATGCGAGCGCCGTCATCACAAACGAGCCAAACAGATTTAGCGCCACGTTCAGCCCCGCCCAGCCGATGCGCCCTTCCTGCAGTAAAAACACCACTTCTGCGGAGAAGGTCGAGAAAGTCGTCAGGCCGCCGCACAGGCCGGTGGTGATAAGCAGTTTCCACATCGGGTCCAGATGCGTCATACGGTTAAACCACGCCAGCCCCGCGCCGATGATAAAGGCCCCGGCAAGGTTGGCAGTCAGCGTACCAACGGGAACTGCGTGGTGCATGGGGTTCAGACGCAGACCAAGCCACCAGCGCAATACGCTGCCGGTGCCGCCGCCGAGAAATACTGCGAGCATGATTTTCAACATGGGCGTTTGTCATAATGTTATTTGCAAGGCGAATAGTTTACCGTCAGCACAGGCACGCTGGCTACCGTAAGGGGGATGTGACATGAAAGTAGCAGTTGGACAGTTTGCAGTGACGCCTGACGCGCAACAGAACGCGCAAACCTGCGTGAAGCTGATGGCGAATGCCGCCAGTCAGAATGCCGCATTGCTGGTACTTCCGGAGGCGCTGCTGGCGCGCTGCGACAGCGACCCGGATATGTCGGTAAAATCGGCCCAGCCGCTCAATGGCGATTACGTGCAGCGGTTGCGCGAGGAGAGCGCCAGAAACCGTCTGACAACGCTTCTGACGATTCATACTCCCACCCGTGAGGGCCGGGCGGCGAATACGCTCATCGCTCTGCGCGGCGGCGAGATTATCGCGCAGTATCAGAAGATCCATCTGTATGACGCTTTCGCGATGCAGGAGTCGCGGCTGGTGGACGCGGGCAGCGCGCTGCCGCCGTTGATTGAGGTGGAAGGCATGAAGGTTGGGCTGATGACGTGCTATGACTTACGCTTCCCGGAGATGGCGCTGAGCCTGGCGCTCGCGGGCGCGGACGTTCTGGCGCTCCCGGCCGCGTGGGTGCGCGGGCCGCTCAAAGAGCATCACTGGGCCACGCTGCTCGCAGCTCGCGCGCTGGACACCACCTGCTATATGGTGGCGAGCGGCGAGTGCGGCAACCGTAATATTGGTCAGAGCCGCGTCGTGGATCCGCTTGGCGTGACGATTGCGGCGGCCGGCGAATGCCCGGATCTCATTTTTGCGGAGATTTCAGCGCATCGCGTGGCGCAGGTTCGCGAACAGTTGCCGGTGCTCAAAAATCGCCGTTTCGCTGCGCCAGAATTATTTTGATGTTTTTTTATCCAGCGCTTGATTCATCTCGTTACAGATTGCTATTGTGTGTCGGGCTTAAATGACCGTTAATAAGTGCGGTCTTTGACATCGCCGTCTGGCGCCAGATTTTCTAAGAAGGTAAGTATGGGTGAAATTAGTATTACCAAACTGCTCGTGATCGCCGCACTGGTTGTTCTGCTGTTTGGTACCAAAAAACTGCGTACGCTTGGGGGAGACCTGGGTGCTGCGATTAAAGGCTTCAAGAAAGCGATGAACGACGACGACACTGGCGCGAAAACGCCTGCGGCGTCCGAAGCGCCGGCAGAACGCCTTTCTCATAAAGAATAATTTCCGGCCCTTGCGGCATAAAAAAACCGGCTCATCAGAGGCCGGTTTTTTTGTGGGCGACGCTGCGATCGTAACAAGCTGTTACGTCTTTATTTGACTTCTTCGCCTTTCGCCTGGAGATCGGCATGATAAGAAGAGCGAACGAACGGGCCGCAGGCGGCGTGGGTAAAGCCCATCGCCATCGCTTCCGCTTTCATCTCTTCAAACTCGTCCGGGCTTACGTAGCGCTGCACCGGCAGGTGGTGACGGCTCGGTTGCAGGTACTGGCCGAGCGTCAGCATGGTCACGCCGTGCGCACGCAGATCGCGCATTACCTCGATGATTTCCGCGTTGGTCTCGCCCAGGCCAACCATCAGACCGGATTTAGTCGGGATCTCCGGGTGCGCTTCTTTAAAGCGCTCCAGCAGCTTCAGCGACCAGTTATAATCCGCGCCCGGACGTACCTGACGATAAAGACGCGGCACGTTTTCCAGGTTGTGGTTGAACACATCCGGCGGCGTGGCGGTCAGGATCTCCAGCGCTCTGTCCATACGACCACGGAAATCAGGTACCAGCGTCTCGATTTTAATGGACGGGCTCTTTTCGCGAATAGCCGTAATGCAGTCAGCAAAATGCTGAGCACCGCCATCACGCAGGTCGTCGCGATCCACCGAGGTGATAACCACGTAGCGCAGCGCCATATCGGCGATGGTTTGCGCCAGCTTCTGCGGCTCGTTGGCGTCCGGGGCAACCGGGCGACCATGGGCCACGTCGCAGAACGGGCAGCGACGGGTACAGATAGCGCCGAGGATCATAAAGGTCGCGGTGCCGTGGTTGAAACACTCCGCAAGGTTCGGGCAGGAGGCCTCTTCACAGACAGAGTGGAGGCCATTTTTGCGCATCGCCGCTTTGATACCCTGGATGCGGGTAGAGTCGGCAGGGAGTTTGATTTTCATCCACTCCGGCTTTCTTAACAAAGCCTCCCGCTCTGTCGCCACATTCTTAACCGGGATAAGGGCCATTTTATCGGCATCGCGGTATTTCACACCGCGTTCCATCACAATGGGTTTACTCATAGCGTGCGTGTTCCAGTTGCGGATAACGAAGGAAAGCGTTTAAATTCAAGCTTGTGTTGTATTTATCAACTATTTTTGAATTAACGGCACGCAGTATAACATTACTGACACACAGAATCAGCCTGAGGGCACCCGAAACGACAAAGAATTTGTAAAATAGTTGTTATTTGGTGCCCTTAAGCCGCTGCTCTTATGAAGGCGACGCACCAGCCGATACGGCGTGGTGATTAAATCCCTCCACTATCGCTTCAATCACATTTTGCACGACGGGATCACGCAGGCTGAATTTATTGTAATGTAATGAAATATCGATGGTTTCTTTTATAACGACATCGCTTTCCACTTCAATAAGTCCAAAGCTGTCTTTAAATAACGTGAATATTCGTGCGGGCATAAAGCCGATTAAATCGCTGCTGCCGATGATAGACGCAATCGTCACCATATTGTAACTACTAAACGAAACGTTTCGATCTGGCAGTAGCGTATTAATTTGCTTGCGTACGCCGTTCACCATTCCGCCCGGCAGCATAATGAAAGTGTGCTCCCATTGTTGTAAATCGTCAGACGTGACCGGCTTGCCGGTACGTGAGCACGGATGCCCGCGACGACACACGACCGCGACGCGATCTTTGAAGAGCAGGTGAGTGCTAAGGGTTCGTGAGGACCACGAGCCACTGTCGACCACCAGATCGGTCTGGAACTGGCTCAGCTGGGTTTCGGTGTCCTGCAGCGGGACATTGCGAATTTGCAGGTGCGGGTTTACTGCGCGAATCTGCTGATAAATCTGCGGGATCACCAGGGCGCCCAGCGAGGCGGACGTAGCGATGGTAATCGTGCGCTGCTTTTCGTGCTCGCCCTGTAAATCCAGCGCGCCGAGAATAGATTCCAGTCCCTGACTGATATATTCATGCATATGAGTCGCATAAGCAGTCGGCGTTACTCCTTGTCCTTTGCGAATAAACAACGGATCGGGAAATATCAGGCGCAGTTTCTGAATAGACTGGCTGATAGCCGATGGCGTCAGGTTCAGTACTCTTGCCGCGTTTACAATGCCTTTATGCACGTATACGGCTTCGAAAATCGTCAGTAGATTTAGATCGATATTTCGCAGAGTCTGGAATATTTGCGGTCTACTGTCATCTTCCTGTTTGGCTGAAGGTTTTTCAGGGGGATGGTTCAATTCCACGCTACGCTCCAACTGTATAGATAAATCAAATAATAGAGAGGTTCTATTTATAATAACTGTGAACAGGTCCCTTAGCCGACAATAAAACGCTCCGGGGATCTTACCCGCATAAAGTGAACAGGACTTTACATGGACGGCATAGGGGCGGGTGGCGTTTTCAGATAAATCCCGCTTATCTTCTCGTGCCGTTAATCCATTGATGAGATTAAGGAAAATCTATTCAGGCGCAGAGAAAATAAATAATCCGTTATGGAATGTAAAGCGGCAAATTGCATAACGATTAAAGGCCGCCACAAGAAGGGCGGCGAACAAGGAAAGTCTTAAGCGCTGATATATTCCGCCGGGGGATTATTAAGTAGCGCTAAAAAGTGATGCACCAGTCGGGGTTGTACCGCTTCGAGGTTTGCGCCAGCAGAAAGGGCGCTAACCTGCGTCATTTCCATTCCGGCGTACCCGCAAGGATTAATTCGTAAAAACGGGCGTAAATCCATATTAATATTAAGTGCAAGCCCGTGAAACGAGCAGCCTTTACGAATACGCAGCCCCAGCGAACAGATTTTTTTACCGTCGACATAAACGCCAGGCGCGTCTGGCCGAGGGTAGGCGTTAATATCCCACTCTGCAAGCGTATTAACCACGGTCTGTTCCAGCAGTGTTACCAGTTCACGCACGCCGAGCTTACGGCGTCTGAGATCCAGCATTATATACATGACCTGCTGTCCGGGCCCGTGATACGTCACCTGACCACCGCGATCGCTCTGGATGACGGGAATGTCGCCCGGCATCAGCACATGCTCTGCCTTGCCGGCCTGCCCCTGTGTAAAAACCGGGGTATGCTCGACCAGCCAGATCTCATCCGGGGTGGTTTCAACGCGTTCGTCGGTAAACTGATGCATTGCCTGCGAAACGGGTTCATAAGGTTGAAGCCCGAGCTGGCGAACGATGATTTTTTCCTGAAGCAAAACGGCGTCTCCGAAGAGAGAAGGTGCGGGGAGTATATCACGAAGAGACGTTACCCGGACGCGGCCGGGTAACGGGGATCACAGTACCATACGCACGATGTCGATATCACCGAGTTCTTCATAGAGCGTTTCCACTTGCTCAATATGCGTCGCGTTGATGGTGATAGAAACGGAGTGGTAATTACCTTTGCTGCTCGGTTTGACCTGCGGCGTGTAGTCGCCAGGAGCGTGGCGCTGCACTACCTCGACGACCAGATCGACCAACTCAGGCTTCGCCAGGCCCATCACTTTGTAAGTAAAGGGGGTCGGGAACTCAAGCAGTTCGTTAAGTTTGGTTTTCATGTCAGCTCCAGCGTTACGTCAAAAAATAATAACTCCCGCCGAAGCGGGAGTTGCATTGATGCTTAGTATATGGGGATGAAAGTCAGGCTTTCAAGTGGTCATTAATTAACCAAACCAGTGGTGGAACATCAGCTTGATGTAATCGATGATGCGACCAAAGAAATTGCCTTCCTGAATCTCTTCCAGCACGACCAGCGGGCGCTGCTCGATGGTTTTCCCGTCCAGCTGGAAGTTAATGGTGCCGACCACCTGGTTTTTCGCGAGCGGCGCGTGCAGCTCGGAAGTGTTCAGCACGTAGCTCGCTTTCAGATCTTTCATGCGACCGCGCGGGATGGTCAGATAGATATCTTTATCCACGCCCAACGAGGCGCGGTCGTTATCGCCAAACCACGCCGGCTCAGACGCAAACTCTTTCCCGGCTTTCAGTGGGTTCACAGTTTCGAAGAAGCGGAAGCCCCAGGTGAGCAATTTTTTACTTTCGGCTTCGCGGCCTTTGAACGTGCGACCGCCCATCACGGCGGAGATAAGGCGCATCTGGCCTTCGGTGGCGGACGCGACCAGGTTATAGCCCGCTTTATCGGTGTGGCCGGTTTTAATGCCGTCCACGTTCAGGCTGTTATCCCACAGCAGGCCGTTACGGTTGGTCTGGCGGATGCCGTTAAAAGTGAACTCTTTCTCTTTATAAATAGAGTATTCGTTCGGCACGTCGCGGATCAGCGCCTGGCCAATCAGCGCCATGTCGCGCGCCGAGCTGTACTGGCCATCCGCATCAAGACCGTGTACGGTCTGGAAATGGGTGTTTTTCAGACCAAGCGCGGTGACGTAGCTGTTCATCAGGCCCACAAACGCGTCCTGGCTGCCCGCTACGTAATCGGCCATCGCCACGCAGGCGTCGTTACCGGACTGCAGGTTAATGCCGCGGATCAACTGGGAGACCGGCACCTGCATACCTGGCTTCAGGAACATCAGGGATGAGCCTTTGAAGACCGGGTTGCCGGTGGCCCAGGCGTCGTTGCCGATAGTCACCAGATCGGACTCTTTAAATTTACCTGCTTTCATCGCCTGACCGATGACGTAGCTGGTCATCATTTTGGTCAGGCTCGCCGGATCGCGGCGCGCGTCAGCGTTCTGCTCCGCCAGCACTTTCCCTGAGTTGTAATCGATGAGGATGTAAGCTTCCGCGTCGATCTGCGGCACGCCTGGGATCATCGTTTTGATATTGAGGTCGTCGGCATGGGCGGCGGTGGAAAGGGCTGCGACAGAAAGCGCCGTGGTAACGGCGAGACGCTGCATAAAACGAACGGAGAAAGTGGTCTTCATGGTCTGAACAACGACATCCGTGATGAGTGAAAAAAAGTGCCTTACTATAGCAAATGCCTTATGGGCTGGCATCCGACTTTGCGCATGACTTTGTTAACGGTCTTTACCGTAACTGACAAAGCGGCAGGCCAGCCCGGCCTGCAATTATTGGGCGACAGTAATGAACGATTGTACCTGGGCTTCGCTCTGCAAACGCTGCTGGAGCGAGGCCGCCTGCGTTTTGCTGGCGAACGGCCCTAACTGAACGCGATAGACCGCGCCGTTCTGGCTGACGCGTCCTGGCACGGAAAACTGCTGGCTCAGCTTTTGCTGCCACTGCGCGGCGCGCGCGCTGTCGCTGACGGCTCCAACCTGGACGACGTAATTACCAGCCGCACTCGCAGGGACGCTGGCGGCAGGTGCAACGCTACCCTGCACGGAGCCTGGCGCGGTTACCGGCGCGTTACGGGTGGCAGGCGCGGCAAGCTGTGCGGGTTCAGATGCGGGTTGCGCGGCGGTACTGTCAGTGGTCGGCTGTGCCGTGGCGGCAGGCGGTGTAGCTTCCGGCGTTGCGCTTTCCAGCACGCCCGAGGCCAGCGTCGTCGGCGCGCCTAAAAAGCCGCCGCTTTTCACCGGCGCGCCGGTGGCGTCATCGCTTTGCAGCGTATCGTTGCTCACCGGGCGAATATCGCCCTGCGGCGCGGCAGGCTGGGGGGCAGAAGAGACGCTGCCGAGGCCGCCGCTTAAATCCGGACGCGCCGGCAGCGCATACGTCTGTTTCGCGACCGTTGTACAGGCCATGCCTGGCCCTGAGAGCGAGCCGTCCGGCGCGACAATAATCGGGTCGATACGTACTTTGGTGTTGTTTGAGGTATTCAGACGATCCGCCGCCGCGCGGGAGAGCGAAATCACGCGGTCGTTGCCGTAAGGGCCGCGGTCGTTAATGCGCACGACAATCATGCGACCATTGGCGAGGTTAGTAATGCGCGCGTAGCTCGGCACCGGCAGGGTAGGGTGCGCGGCGGTGAGTTGCATCGGGTCGAACGGCTCGCCCGAGGCGGTCAGATTGCTGTCTGGCTCCGCGTCATAGATAGCGGCAAGGCCCGCCTGGCTGAAGCGCGAGAGATCCTGAACGATGGTGTAGCGCTTACCGTCGCGCTCATAATCGCTGTTTACGGAGGGATTCAGCTGTTCGTAGCGAGGCTCCGCGCCGCTTATCTCAACGACGGGGCCGTTGCAGACCGGCTGCTGTGGCGCTACGCTCGCCTGTTGTTGCCCTTCGTTATTGACGCCGCAGGCGGTTAATAACCCTGCGGCGATGCAGACGCCAATCCACTGCTTACGCATTGCGAACCTCTTATACGCTCTTCGACAACATTTTCCTGTGGGTATGGATCGACATGACGATGCCAAACCCTGCCATGAGTACAATGAGGGCGGAGCCCCCGTAGCTGACCAGCGGCAGCGGAACGCCCACCACCGGTAAGATACCACTCACCATACCAATATTCACAAACACATAAACGAACAGAATCAGCATCAGGCCGCCGGCCATGACGCGCCCGAAGGTCGTCTGGGCGCGCGCGGCAATCCACAGCCCGCGCATAATCAGCAGGACATAGAGCGCCAGCAGCACCAGTACGCCAACAAGCCCCAGTTCTTCAGCAAGAACCGCGAAGATAAAGTCGGTATGGCGTTCCGGCAGAAACTCCAGCTGGGACTGTGTGCCATGCAGCCAGCCCTTGCCGCGCAGGCCGCCTGAGCCAATGGCGATTTTCGACTGAATAATATGATAGCCCGCGCCCAGCGGATCGCTCTCCGGATCCAGCAGCATCATCACGCGCTGACGCTGATAGTCATGCATCAGGAAGAACCAGAGAATGGGTATAAACGCCGCGATAAGCACCACCGCGATGCCGATCACACGCCAGCTTAAGCCGGAGAGGAACAGCACAAACAGGCCGGAGGCGGCGATAAGAATCGAGGTGCCGAGGTCAGGCTGCGCGGCCACCAGCAGCGTCGGCATGAAAATCAGCACCAGGGCGATGCCGGTATTTTTAAGCGTTGGCGGGCAGACGTCGCGGTTAATAAAGCGCGCCACCATCAGCGGCACGGCGATTTTGGCGATTTCCGAGGGCTGGAAACGCACCACGCCGAGATCGAGCCAGCGCTGCGCCCCTTTGGATATCGCCCCGAAGGCGTCCACCGCGACCAGCAAAATAATACAGACGATGTACAGATAGGGCGCCCAGCCTTCGTAGACGCGCGGCGGGATCTGCGCCAGCACGATCATAATCACCAGGCCCATCATAATTTGGCCGATTTTGCGCTCCATCATGCCGATATCCTGCCCGCTGGCGCTCCAGATTACCATCGCGCTGTAGAAACAGAGCGCCAGGATTATCAGCATCAAGGTTGGGTCGAGGTGGATTTTATCCCACAGCGACTTTTTATTCGGATTGTCGGTCATCTTATCGATCCTCCGCCGCCGCCGTGGCGGGGTTTTCCGTCGGCAGTTCGGTGTTATTGTCCCCGAGCATAATGTGGTCGAGGATTTGACGCATGATGGTCCCCACTGCCGGGCCCGCGCCGCCGTTTTCCAGGATCATCGCCACCGCCACCTGCGGGTTATCGTAAGGCGCGAACGCGGTCATCAGCTTGTGGTCGCGCAGACGTTCAGCAATGCGGTGCGCATTATAGGTTTCGTTGGCTTTAAGCCCGAAGACCTGCGCAGTACCGGATTTCGCGGCGATTTTATAGGGCGCGCCAGCAAAATATTTGTGGCCGGTGCCGTTGGCGCGGTTGGCGACGCCATACATGCCGTCTTTGGCGATTTCCCAGTAGCCTGAATGAATATCGCCGACCGGCGGCTGTTCCGGCTGTTTCCACGGCACTTTCTGACCGTTCACCACCGTCGTCATCAGCAGGTGCGGCACTTTGACCACACCGTCGTTTATCAGGATCATCATGGCTTTGTTCATCTGTACCGGCGTGGCGGTCCAGTAGCCCTGGCCGATCCCGACCGGAATAGTGTCGCCCTGATACCACGGTTTTTTAAAGCGTTTCATCTTCCATTCGCGCGTCGGCATGTTGCCGGAGCGCTCCTCGGAGAGATCGATACCCGTCAGGCTGCCGTAGCCGAACTTGCGCATCCACTCAGAAAGCCGGTCGATGCCCATGTCGTAAGCGACCTGATAGAAGAAGGTATCTGCAGATTCTTCCAGTGATTTCGTGACGTTAAGCCGCCCGTGGCCCCATTTTTTCCAGTCGCGGTAGCGCTTCTCAGAGCCAGGCAGTTGCCACCAGCCGGGGTCGAACAGCGACGTGTTGCGGTTAATGACGCCCGCGCTCAACGCGGAAACCGCCACATACGGCTTCACGGTAGATGCCGGAGGGTAGACGCCCTGCGTGGCGCGGTTAATCAGCGGCGTGTTCGGGTCGTTAAGCAGGCCGGAGTAATCTTTGCTGGAGATACCATCCACGAACAGGTTCGGGTTGTAGCTTGGCATCGACACCATCGCCAGAATACCGCCGGTACGCGGATCGGTGACAACCACCGCGGCGCGGCTGCCCTGCAGCAGCGTTTCGATATAGGTTTGAAGCTTGAGATCGAGCGTCAGGTAGATGTCGTGGCCCGCCTGCGGCGGCACTTCTTTCAGCTGGCGAATGACGCGCCCGCGGTTGTTAACTTCAACCTCTTCATAACCGGTCTGGCCATGCAGGACATCTTCGTAATAGCGCTCAATGCCGAGCTTGCCGATATCGTGCGTGGCGGCATAGTTGGCGAGCTTGCCGTCTTTATCAAGGCGTTCGACATCTTTATCGTTAATCTTCGAGACGTAGCCGATAACGTGCGTCAGCGCCGCGCCGTACGGGTAGTAGCGGCGCTTATAGCCTTTGACTTCCACGCCGGGGAAGCGGTACTGGTTCACCGCAAAGCGCGCCACCTGCACTTCCGTCAGGTTAGTTTTCACGGGAATCGATGTAAAGCGGTGCGAGCGCGCGCGCTCTTTTTTGAAGTTCGCGATGTCGTCATCGTTGAGATCGACCACCGAGCGCAGCGCCTCCAGCGTATCCTGCACACTGTCTACCTTTTCAGGCATCATCTCTATCTGGTAGATAGTGCGGTTCAGGGCGAGCGGCGTACCGTTACGATCGTAGATAATCCCGCGGCTTGGCGGGATCGGCACCAGTTTGATGCGGTTTTCGTTGGAGCGGGTCTGATAGTCGTTAAAACGCAGGATCTGTAAGTGATAGAGGTTGACGATCAGAATCCCGGTCAGCACCAGGATGCCGGCAAAAGCGACCAGCGCCCGACGCACAAAGAGCGCGGACTCAGCCGTATAATCGCGAAAGGAATCCTTGAGTTTCATCCGCTGCTTAACTTACCTGTGGTGGTTATTCACGATGATACGGGTGATTAGTGGTAATACTCCAGGCGCGGTAGAGACTCTCCGCGACAATCACACGTACCAGCGGATGGGGCAGGGTGAGCGCGGAAAGCGACCAGCTCTGTTCCGCCGCCGCTTTGCAGGCATCGGAAAGCCCTTCCGGCCCGCCGATAAGCAGGCTCACATCGCGGCCGTCTTGCTTCCAGCGCTCAAGCTCGCGGGCCAGCTGCGGCGTATCCCACGGGCGCCCCGGAATATCGAGCGTTACGATGCGGTTTTTCCCCGCCGCTGCCAGCATCATTTCGCCTTCTTTATCCAGAATGCGTTTGATGTCAGCGTTTTTGCCACGCTTCCCCGCCGGGATCTCAATGAGCTCGAACGGCATATCTTTAGGGAAGCGGCGCAGATATTCGCTGAAACCTGTCTGCACCCAGTCGGGCATTTTTGTGCCAACGGCGACCAACTGAAGCTTCACGCCTTAACCCCAGAGCTTTTCCAGCTCATACAGGTGACGGCTCTCTTCCTGCATGACGTGCACAATCACATCGCCGAGATCGACGACGATCCAGTCGGCGGCGTTTTCGCCTTCAACGCCGAGCGGCATCATGCCCGCTTTACGGGATTCCTGAACGACATGATCGGCGATAGACATCACGTGACGGCTGGAGGTGCCGGTGCAGATAATCATACAATCTGTAATGCTGGATTTGCCTTTAACATCAATGGCGATGATATCCTGGCCTTTAAGATCGTCGATTTTATCAATGACAAAATCCTGGAGTGCTTTACCCTGCAAGTTTTCCCCCTGGGAATGTGAACCACAGATGACGCCGTATGCGCCATCGGATAATCGATACGAGTACAGCGCCGCGTAATGCGGGCGGGCTGCGCTCAGAAGTGGGCTATCATCCCACCGCAGGCAAGAGTTTGCATCGCCATTTTTGTAAAACAATTTCAGAAAGGCGGCTTGCGGCGGGAAATATCTGGCAGCGGAGGATAACAGTATCGCCCGTTGTGTCAATGCCTGTGCCACAATCGGTTCAGCATGCGTCAGCAGAAGCGCGCCACGGGACGCATGAGTTCATGATCTTTCTTTATATTACGCCGGACGATAAAGCGCGTGCCGCTGGATGTACGCCAATACCGCAGGCGGCAGCAGGTCGTCGCACGATTGATGACTGGCAAGACGCGCGCGGATGTCCGTCGCGGAAATCGGGTAGAGCGGGGTGTCTGCAAGATAGATTTTCCCGGCGGGCTCGCGGTGAAGCTCATCGACATGGCGAGCAAGACGAGGCGCTAACCAGCGCTGGTCTTCGTCGGTTTTCATCTCAACCGGATAACCAGGACGACGACAGACCAGCAGGTGGCAGCACGCCAGCAGCGCCTCGTAGTTATGCCATGTGCGCAGCGTCAGCAGAGAATCCTGGCCGATGATAAACGCCAGCGGCGCGTCCGTGCCTGCCTCAAGGCGCAACTGCGCCATCGTTTCGCTGGTCCAGGAGGGCGTGGCGCGCTGCAGCTCACGGGTATCCAGGCGAAACAGCGGATGACCGGCAATCGCCAGCTCCACCATCGCTTTACGCTGAAGGCTGCTGGCGCCAGGCTGCGGGCGATGCGGCGGCACATTGTTTGGCAGTATCGTCACCTGCGTCAGTTTCACTTCTCTGGCGAGCGCTTCTACGGCGCGCAGATGGCCGTAATGAATGGGGTCGAACGTACCGCCATACCAGGCCTGAAGTGCAGGGGTGCGGTCAGTCATCGATAAACACTCCGGCCAGCGCTTTGTGGCACAGCACCAGCGAGAGGCTTTCCAGCTCCGGCCAGACGTTCTGACCGTAATCCTGTTTGAGCGTGATCTCGCACTGTGTCAGCAGGCGCACCGCCTGCCAGAGCCTGTCGTCGCTCAGGCGCGAGAGCGCCTCGCTGATAAGCGCGCGACGGTTCTGCCAGACGCGATGTTGATCGAAGAGCGCGCGCAGCGGTGTGTTTGCCGACTGGCGTTTGAGCGTGACCAGCGTCAACAGCTCGCGCTGTAAAGTGCGCAGCAGAATCACCGGCTCGGCACCTTCCTGCCGTAACTGCTGAAGAATATGCAGCGCGCGTTTGCTTTTCCCCGCCAGCAGGGCATCAACCCAGTGGAATGGTGTAAAGTGCGCGGCGTCGTTAACCGCCTGTTCAACGCGCGGCAGCGTCAGTTTGCCATCCGGCCAGATAAGCGACAGTCGCTCCAGCGCCTGGGCAAGCGCCAGCAGGTTGCCTTCGTAGCAGTAGCAGAGCAGCTGACAGGCGGCGTCATCGAGTTGCAGATTCATCTGCTTGGCCCGGTTTGCGACCCAGCGCGGCAGTTGCGCCTGCTCCGGCGTCTGGCAGGTTATCTGCACGGCGCGGTCGGAGAGGGCCGTTATCCAGGCAGCGTTTTCTTGGGCTTTCGTGAGTTTGTTGCCGCGTACAATCAGCAGCAGATCGTCATGCAGCAGGCTGACCAGCGTGGCGAGCTGTTCGTTAATGGCCGCGTTAGGGCCGTTCTCCGGCAGCGCCAGTAAAAGCGTCTGGCGACTTGCGAACAGACTCATCGCCTGACAGAGCGAGAAAATCGCCTGCCAGTCGGTGCTGACATCAATAATAAAGCGGTGATGCTCTTCAAATCCGTGGGCCTGCGCCTGCTGATGAATGGCGTCCTGGCTTTCCTGGAGCAGCAACGGATCGTTGCCGAGCACTAAATAGGCCGCGCGCAGCCCTTCGTTGAGCTGCGCGCGGAGTTGTTCAGGGTAAAGCCGTAGCATTACTGAACGGGGAGCGTGGTGGAAACGCGACCGCTGTCTGGCGTCGCTGCACTGGAGGGCGCGCTGGTCGCCTGTGATGCATCGCGGGTTTGCGACTCATCGCGTGCGTGAACCGCCACCAGTTTGCGGATCAACTGTTCAGCGGCTTTGTCATACATCTCCTGAACGATGATACTGCGTTCAGCCGACTTCGCCAGCGCCGTCAGCGGGTTATCAAAGAACGAGCGATACACGCGGGCGTTGATCGGATAGATATCATGGCCCGGGATCAGCACGGTGGCGTTAACTGTCATCACCATCTGATACTCCGCGGTACGACCGTTCTGGAAGACCGAGGCGGTATCCTGAGAAATACTCGAGCTGCCGATACGCAGCGACGGAATATCCTGACGAACCGAGCTCGCCTCGACAATCTCCACGCCGTTCAGACGCAGCTGGTTACGCACCGCGCGCGTCAGTGGGCCGTTCGGATCGCCGGAATTAAGGATTAATGTATGCATTTGCTCCGGCACCTGCGTGGTATTGCGCAGATGCCAGCCGCAACCGGCGGTGAGCATCACCGCCAGGCCTACAAACAGAGTAATCAGATGTCGCACGCTTCCTCCTGCGCTTAGCCCACAACCAGGTTAAGCAGTTTACCCGGTACGTAAATCACTTTACGCACGGTCACGCCGGCGAGGTATTTCGCCACCAGATGTTCCTGAGCGGCGCGCTCGCGCACCTGCTCTTCGGTCGCGTCAGCCGCCACGGTGATTTTACCGCGCACTTTACCGTTGACCTGAACGACGACCAGCGTCGTATCTTCCACCATCGCGCTGTCGTCAGCCTGCGGCCACGGCGCGTTGTCGATATCGCCTTCGCCTTTCAGCTCCTGCCAGAGCGTAAAGCTGACGTGCGGGGTGAACGGGTTGAGCATACGCACCACGGCCAGCAGCGCTTCACGCATTAAGGCACGATCCTGCTCGCCTTCCTGCGGCGCTTTCGCCAGTTTGTTCATCAGTTCCATGATGGCGGCGATAGCGGTGTTAAAGGTCTGACGGCGGCCGATATCATCGGATACTTTCGCGATGGTTTTATGAACGTCGCGACGCAGCGCTTTCTGATCGTCGTTCAGCGCATCGACATTCAGCGCTGGCGCGTCACCGAGCGACGTGTGCTCGTACACCAGACGCCAGACGCGTTTCAGGAAGCGGTTTGCGCCTTCTACGCCGGACTCCTGCCATTCGAGCGTCATATCCGCCGGAGAGGCGAACATCATGAACAGACGCACGGTATCCGCACCGTAACGCTCAACCATCTCCTGCGGGTCGATGCCGTTGTTTTTGGACTTCGACATTTTGCTCATGCCGGTATACACCAGCTCATGGCCCGCGGCGTCGCTCGCTTTCACGATGCGGCCTTTTTCGTCGCGCTCGACGATGGCGTCTTTCGGGGAAACCCAGTTACGTTCGCCATTCGCGCCCACGTAGTAGAACGCGTCCGCCAGCACCATGCCCTGACACAGCAGCTGTTTCGCCGGTTCGTCAGAGTTCACCATGCCCGCATCGCGCATCAGCTTGTGGAAGAAGCGGAAGTAGAGCAGGTGCATGATGGCGTGTTCGATGCCGCCGATATAAATATCGACCGGCAGCCAGTAGTTGGCGGCTTTTTCGTCCAGCATGCCTTCTTTGTACTGCGGGCAGGTGTAGCGCGCGTAGTACCAGGAGGATTCCATGAAGGTGTCGAAGGTGTCGGTTTCACGCAGCGCAGGCTGACCGTTAACGGTGGTTTTCGCCCATTCCGGGTCTGCTTTAATCGGGCTGGTGATGCCGTCCATGACCACATCCTCCGGCAGGATAACCGGCAGTTGATCGGCAGGCGTCGGCATAACGGTGCCGTCTTCCAGGGTCACCATCGGGATTGGCGCGCCCCAGTAACGCTGGCGGGAAACCCCCCAGTCGCGCAGACGATAGTTCACTTTGCGCTCGCCCACGCCTTTCGCGGCGAGTTTGTCGGCAATGGCGTTAAAGGCGGCTTCAAAATCAAGACCGTCAAACTCACCGGAGTTGAACAGCACGCCTTTTTCAGTGAGCGCTTGTTCGCTCAGATCCGGCGCGGTGCCTTCTGCGGTCAGGATAACTGGCTTAATCGGCAGGCTGTATTTGGTCGCGAATTCATAGTCGCGCTGATCGTGACCCGGAACGGCCATGACGGCACCGGTGCCATATTCCATCAGCACGAAGTTCGCCGCCCATACCGGGATAGCTTCGCCGGTCAGCGGGTGAATCGCTTTCAGGCCCGTATCGACGCCTTTTTTCTCCATCGTCGCCATATCGGCTTCAGCAACTTTGGTGTTGCGGCATTCGGCAATGAAATCGCCCAGCGCCGGGTTAGCGGCTGCCGCGGCCTGCGCCAGCGGATGACCCGCCGCCACGGCCAGATAGGTGACGCCCATAAAGGTGTCCGGACGGGTGGTATAAACCGTCAGCTTTTCGTCGCTGTTCTGGACGTCAAAGGTGATTTCTACACCTTCAGAGCGGCCAATCCAGTTGCGCTGCATGGTTTTAACGGTATCCGGCCAGTGATCGAGCTTATCGAGATCGTTTAACAGCTCGTCGGCATAGGCGGTGATTTTAATAAACCACTGCGGGATCTCTTTACGCTCGACTTTGGTGTCGCAGCGCCAGCAGCAGCCGTCGATAACCTGTTCGTTGGCAAGCACGGTCTGGTCGTTCGGGCACCAGTTCACCGCAGAGGTTTTCTTATACACCAGGCCCTTTTTGTAGAGCTCGGTGAAGAACTGCTGTTCCCAGCGGTAATATTCCGGCGTACAGGTCGCCAGCTCGCGGCTCCAGTCATAGCCGAAGCCCAGCATTTTGAGCTGGTTCTTCATGTAGTTGATGTTGTCGTAGGTCCACGGGGCCGGCGCGGTGTTGTTTTTCACCGCCGCACCTTCCGCCGGCAGGCCGAAGGCGTCCCAGCCGATGGGCTGCAGCACGTTTTTACCGAGCATACGCTGGTAGCGCGCAATCACATCGCCGATGGTGTAGTTACGAACGTGGCCCATGTGTAGTCGGCCAGAAGGATAGGGAAGCATCGACAGGCAGTAATACTTCTCTTTGCTCTCGTCTTCGGTCACTTCAAATGTGCGCTTCTCTTCCCAGTGAAGCTGTACTTTGGATTCTATCTCTTCCGGGCGATATTGCTCTTGCATGGCAGCCAGTAGTCCTGTTTTCAATACAGCTACAAATGTAGCCTTAACGTGTGTTATTTCAGATCCGCATAGCATAGCCGATTAGACCGCCGCACAACAGCCTTTCAGCGGAGGGGGCGCGAATAAGGAAATACAGGCTTTTACACGGCGCTGTGCGCTGGCTGACAAAGCGCTGCGGGATTAACGTCTACAATAAGAAGAGGTTACCCATTCGGGAGGAAAAGGCGATGAACAAGGTTGCGCAATATTACCGTGAACTGGTGGCCTCGCTCACCGAACGCGTCCGCAACGGGGAGCGGGATATCGATGCGCTGGTGGAGAGTGCAAGACGGCATATTGCCCGCACCGGCGAACTTACCCGCACGGAAGAAGAGGAAGTCACCCGCGCGGTGCGACGCGATCTGGAAGAGTTCGCCCGCAGCTATAAGGAAAGCCAGGAAGAACTGACAGACAGCGTCTTTTTCCGGGTAATCAAAGAGAGTGTCTGGCAGGAGCTGGCGGATATTACCGATAAAACCCAGCTGGAGTGGCGCGAAGTGTTCCAGGATCTCAACCATCACGGTGTTTATCACAGCGGCGAGGTAGTGGGCCTTGGCAACCTGGTGTGCGAAAACTGCCATCACCATCTGGCCTTTTACACGCCGGAAGTGCTGCCGGTTTGCCCGAAATGCGGCCATAACCAGTTCCAGCGTCGGCCGTTTGAGCCTTAATAAAACAACGCGCGGGCCGAAGCCCGCGCTGTTGTCGTGCTGTTTTAGTGAAGGATTTTCGCGAGAAAGTCTTTCGCACGTTCCGATTTCGGGTTCGCGAAGAACTCTTCTTTTGGCGAATCTTCCACAATCTTGCCTTCATCCATAAAGATAACGCGGTGCGCCACTTTACGCGCAAAGCCCATCTCATGCGTCACCACCATCATCGTCATCCCTTCCTGCGCCAGCTCTACCATCACGTCCAGCACTTCGTTGATCATTTCCGGATCGAGCGCGGAGGTGGGTTCGTCAAACAGCATCGCGACCGGGTCCATGCAGAGCGCGCGGGCAATCGCCACACGCTGCTGCTGGCCGCCGGAAAGCTGCGCCGGATATTTATTGGCGTGCGCGGATAACCCGACGCGCTCCAGCAGTTTCAGCCCTTTTTCACGGGCGGCGGCTTTGTCGCGCTTGAGCACTTTGACCTGCGCGAGCGTCAGGTTTTCGATAATAGAGAGATGCGGGAACAGCTCGAAGTGCTGGAACACCATGCCGACGTGTGAGCGAAGCTGCGCCAGATTAGTTTTTCTGCCGTTGACTTTCGTGCCGTTGACGACGATTTCGCCCTGCTGAACGGGTTCAAGGCCGTTGACGGTTTTAATCAGCGTCGATTTGCCGGAGCCGGAAGGGCCGCACACCACCACGACTTCGCCTTTTTTCACCGCCGTGGAGCAGTCGGTAAGCACCTGAAAGTGACCATACCATTTTGAAACGTTTTTCAGGGTAATCATTATACAGTCCTTTTCTTCAGCCAGCTGACCAACAGCGATGCGCTTAAACTAATGACAAAATAAACGGCGCCTGCAAACAGGATCATCTCCACCTGGGTGCCGTCGCGCTCGCCGATGGTGGACGCGGTGCGGAAGAAATCCGCAAGGCTCAGCACATAAACGAGCGAGGTATCCTGAAAGAGCACGATGCCCTGAGTGAGCAGCAGGGGCACCATGGCGCGAAACGCCTGCGGCAGGATAATTAGCTTCATGGATTGCCAGTGCGTCATCCCGAGCGCCAGCGCGGCACTCGACTGGCCGCGGGATATGCTCTGAATACCGGCGCGGATAATCTCCGAATAATAGGCGGCTTCAAACATCGAGAACGCCACCATCGCGGAGATCAGACGGATATCGGTTTTCGGCGAAATCCCCAGCACGTCCTGTAACAGCCCCGGCACAATCAGGTAAAACCACAGCAGCACCATGACCAGCGGGATAGAGCGAAACACGTTCACGTAGGCGGTGGCAAACCAGGCCAGCGGCTTAAATGCGGAAAGCCGCATCACAGCCAGCAGCGTGCCCCAGACGATACCGAAGATAACGGCAGTGACGGTGATTTTTAAGGTAATGACCAGGCCCGCCAGCAGATAAGGCATGGAGGGAACGATGGAGCTCCAGTCAAATTCGTACATTATTTGCTCCCCATGTTGCCCGGCAGGCGAACCTTACGTTCCACCAGATTCATCACCAGCATAATGACCGCATTGATAAAGACATAAGCGAGGGTGATGGCCGTAAAAGACTCCCAGGCGTGCGCGGAGTAGTCGAGCAGTTTGCCAGCCTGCGCCGCCATATCCACCAGACCGATGGTGGAGGCGATGGCCGAGTTTTTCACCAGGTTCATCATCTCTGAGGTCATTGGCGGCACAATCACGCGGTAGGCGTTCGGCAACAGCACATACCGGTAGGTTTGCGGCAGCGTCAGCCCCATCGCGAGACCGGCGTTTTTCTGGCCGCGCGGCAGCGACTGGATAGCGGCGCGCACCTGCTCGCAGAC
Source organism: Cronobacter sp. 153480017-3 (assembly GCF_053627815.1). NCBI lineage: Bacteria > Pseudomonadati > Pseudomonadota > Gammaproteobacteria > Enterobacterales > Enterobacteriaceae > Cronobacter > Cronobacter sp. 153480017-3. Next base: position 126,558 of record NZ_JBSEYN010000002.1, read on the forward strand.
GCGGGCGGCCGTAAAAAGCCCGAGGCAAATCATCGAGGAGAGGAAAAACTGCACATTCGGATCGAGCTCCGCTTTAAACCACATGCCGAGATTTTCCGGCAGCAGTTCCGGCACGACCAGATACCAGGTAAAGAACTGGACGATCAGCGGAACGTTACGGAAAAGCTCGACATAGCAGGTGCCGATGCCGGAGAGAAAACGGTTCGGTACGGTGCGCAGAATGCCGAACAGGGAGCCAACGAGGAAGGCGATTATCCAGGCGCTTATCGACAGCGCGACGGTCACCTGGAAGCCACTCCATAGCCAGCCTAAATAGGTGGTGTTGCCGAACGGCGCATCCTGCAAAAAGATGCCCCAGTTCCAGTCTATAGACATAACGTACTCCGAAAAAAAAGAAGGGTAGCAGCGCTACCCCCTAAGATTGATGAGAAGCCTCTTTGTTCGCGCCGGTTGGGGAACGGCCAACCGACGTATAGTCTGTCCGGGCTTGCTTCTTCAATCATGAGGGCAGGGTGACCCGCCCCTTAATGGTTGTAATTAGTTAAGCGCTTTATCGTTAGGCTCTTTGAACAGGGCTTTCATGTCGTCAGAAAGCTCAAAGTTCAGGTTAAGGTTTTTCGGTGGGATCGGGTTTTTAAACCATTTATCAAACCACTTCTCTGCGTCGCCTGAGGTCTGTGCTTTGGCGATGGTCTCGTCTACCAGCTTTTTGAAAGACTCGTCGCCTTTACGCAGCATGCAGCCATAGGCTTCTTTGGACTGCGGCGTGCCGACGATTTCCCAGTTGTCCGGTTTCTTCGCCTTCGCGCGCTCGCCAGCCAGCAGGGCGTCATCCATCATAAACGCCACCGCGCGGCCGCTTTCCAGGGTACGGAAGGAGTCGCCGTGATCTTTGGCGCTGATGATGCGCATGTCCATTTTCTTCTCGTCGTTCAGCTTATGCAGCAGCACTTCTGACGTCGTGCCGGAAGTCACAACGACCGCTTTGCCTTTCAGATCCGGGAAGTCTTTAATCGGGCCGCCTTTTTTCACCAGCAGGCGGGTGCCCACGACGAAAATGGTGTCAGAGAAAGCCGCCTGTTTCTGGCGCTCCAGGTTGTTGGTGGTGGAGCCGCATTCGAAATCAAAGGTGCCGTTTTGCAGCAGCGGGATACGGTTCTGCGAGGTAATCGGGATCATTTTGACCTGCAGATCCGGCTTGTTGAGCTGTTTCTTCACGGCTTCAACGATAGCGTTGGAATAATCCTGCGAATAGCCGACCACTTTTTGCTGGTTGTCGTAATAGGAGAAAGGAACTGAGGATTCGCGATGGCCGACAACAATAACGCCGTTCGCTTTGATTTTATCCAGCGTGCTTTGACCGCTGCTTGCGTCTTCCGCATGGGCCAGACCTGCGCTCAGACCCATTACCAGCATTGCTGCGGTCAGTTTACGTAACTGCATATCCAACTCCTTTATCGCGGCGTCAGAAACGCCATTGATACCCAATTGTGAATGTGTGTTGTTATATCCTGCCGTCCCGCCAGCAGCGTTAGTACCGTGTTGGTACCATTTAGCCTGGCTGGATGTAAATAATTTGCTGTGAATTTGTTTATTTTTGCGAAGCGCGCCGCACCAATGAGAGGCAAAAATGCGGTGTTGCACTAAAGTGGTGCCGCAAAAGATCGCTGCTGGTGCATCTAACACGCCTGCGCCGCCCGATTAGGCGTTTCAGCTAAATCATTGGGTTAACTAAAGCAAAGGGTGTGCCAGAAAAGGAAAAGGCCAGCATAGCTGACCTTTTTAGGGGAAATGGAGCGGTAATTTACGAACGTCTGAGTCTGCCGAGGCTCATCAGCACAGAGATGAAACCGCCCAGCGCGACGATAATCCAGATAGTGGCATTGCCAAAACGGGCATACGGCGTCAGCCCGCTGGTGGGCGTAACGGAGGCGTTTAAGACCTCACGGGTGAACTGCGGGATGATCGACTGAACATTACCGTTAGCGTCAATGACCGCCGTGACGCCGTTATTGGTGCTGCGCAGCAGCGGACGCGCCAGCTCCAGCGCACGCATACGCGCCATCTGGAAGTGCTGCCACGGGCCGATAGAGTGGCCAAACCACGCGTCGTTCGAGATAGTCAGCAGGAAGTCAGTATCCGGGCGGAAGTTATCACGAACCTGTTCGCCGAGAATAATTTCGTAGCAGATCGCCGCCGTGAGCTTCATGCCGTGTGCCTGTAACTGCGGCTGCATATACGGGCCGCGGCTGAACGAGGACATCGGCAGATCGAAGAACGGCGCGAGTGGGCGCAGAATCGATTCCAGCGGCACGAACTCGCCAAACGGCACCAGATGGTTTTTATGGTAGCGGTTGGCGGAGTTATAGCTGTACGGCGTACTGGCACCGAGGGTAATGATGGTATTGTACGTGTCGTAACGGTTTTTCTCGTTAAGACGCGCATCCACCACGCCGGTAATCAGCGTCGCGTCGTTATCGCGCAGCACGGTGTCGAGATCGTGCAGGAACGGCTGCTGGTTGCTCTCTAAATCGGGAATGGCGGATTCCGGCCAGATAATCAACCCGGCTTTACCGAGCTGCTCGCGCGTGGCGTTAAAGTAAATCCGCAGCGTGTTCATCAGCTCGCGCTCATCCCATTTCATCGACTGTGGAATATTGCCCTGCACCAGCGCGACGTTTATCGCGCGTTCGGCATGCGGCTGATACCACTGGATATAGCGCAGCGGGAAGGGCAGCGCGAACAACACGAGCGCGCAGACGGCAGGCTTCCAGGCGCGATGCACGATCGCCAGCACCAGCAGGCCGCTCACTGCCATCAGTAAAAAGGTGATGGCTTCAACGCCCATCACTGGCGCCAGGCCTTTCAGCGGGCCGTCTATCTGGCTGTAGCCAAACTGCAGCCACGGGAAGCCGGTCAGCACCCAGCCGCGTAAAAACTCGGTGAGATGCCAGACGACCGGCGCGGCAATCGCCAGGCGCAGCCAGCTGGTTTTCGGCCACAGGCGCGAGAGGACGCCTGCGAAAAGACCGGTATAGAGCGACAGATACGCGGCAAGCAGGACGACCAGCGCCACGTTGACGGGCCCCGGCATGCCGCCGAACTGGGCGATGCTGACATAGACCCAGTTCACGCCGCTGCCAAACAGGCCAAGCCCCCAGAAGAAACCAATCCAGGCGCTTTGCATCGGGCGACGGTTAAGCGTAAGCCCCTGTAAGCCCATCAGCGAAATAAGGGCGGCGGGCCAGAAATCGTAAGGGGAAAAGGCCAGCGTTCCGCTGGCACCAAAAAGCAGCGCCAGCAGCAGACGCACGCGCTGGCGTTCAATCATTGAGGCAAGAGCCATTCCATTAGTCTTCCAGTTTAGGCTGCGGCGAGTTTTCCGGCATTCTGACGTGGACCTGGATAATACGACGGCTGTCCGCCATGGCAACTTTAAACTGGTAACCATCGATGTCGATGGTTTCTCCGCGCGCAGGCAGATGACCGAACGCCTGCATCACCAGACCGCCGATAGTGTCGACTTCTTCATCGCTGAACTGGGTGCCGAAGGTATCGTTAAAATCTTCAATGGACGCCAGCGCGCGCACGGTCCAGGTGTGGCGGCTGAGCTGACGGAAATCGATATCTTCTTCGTCGTCGTATTCATCTTCGATTTCGCCGACGATGAGCTCAAGAATATCTTCGATAGTCACAAGCCCCGATACGCCGCCGAATTCATCAATCACGATAGCCATGTGATAACGCTGGGAGCGGAACTCTTTCAGCATCCGGTCAACCCGTTTGCTTTCCGGCACGACAACTGCCGGGCGCAGCACTTTATCCATGCTGAAGGCTTCGGCATCGCTGCGCATAAACGGCAGCAGATCCTTGGCCATCAGGATCCCTTCAATGTGATCTTTATCTTCGCTAATCACCGGGAAACGTGAATGCGCCGATTCGATAATGACGTCAAGACATTCATCAAGGCTCTGGTTGCGTTTCAGGGTGACCATTTGAGAGCGGGGGATCATGATGTCGCGCACGCGCTGGTCGGCGATATCCATTACCCCTTCAAGCATGTCGCGCGTATCCTGGTCGATAAGCTCGTTCTGCTCGGAATCACGGATAAGCTCTAGCAGTTCGTCACGATTTTTGGGTTCACCGTGGAACAGCTGGCTTAAGAGGAGGGAGAAAAATCCCTTTTTGTTAAGTGAGTCGCTACTGTGTGAGTTGTCGTCGCTCATGGCGTTAATTCAGGGTTCTCATGTTGGTTTATGTCTCGCTCGTGGCGGAAAACTCACGCCACGGCGGTAGAAATCACTGGCGGCAGCGGGCTGCCGCACAGATTACGCTTTCTCGGCAATGTACGGATCGTCAAAGCCCAGGGCAAGCATTATCTCGGTTTCGATGCCTTCCATCTCTTCGGCTTCGTCATCCTCGATATGGTCATAGCCCAGAAGATGCAGACTGCCGTGCACCACCATATGCGCCCAGTGGGCTTCCAGCGGCTTTTCCTGTTCGCGCGCTTCGCGCTCGACCACCTGACGACAGATAATCAGATCGCCAAGCAACGGCATGTCGATGCCGGGCGGCGCTTCGAACGGGAACGACAGCACGTTGGTGGGTTTGTCCATACCGCGATAAGTCAGGTTTAAATCATGGCTTTCCGCTTCATCCACCAGACGCACCGTGACTTCTGATTCTTCCTGAAACTGCGGCACAACGGCATTCAGCCATGTCTGAAACTGCGCCTCGTCCGGTAAACCGGTGGTGTCTTCGCAGGCCACCTGCAAATCAAGGATCACCTGACTCATTTACTCTCCTGCGCGCCGGCGGCCAGCGCCTGGGCTTCACGTTTACGTTCCGCGGCCTGTTCGGCTTTGCGTTTCTGGTCAGCCTCTTCCCACGCTTCATAGGCGGTGACGATGCGCGCGACAACCGGATGGCGCACCACGTCTTCGCTGTGGAAGAAGTTAAAGCTGATCTCTTCGACTTCCGAAAGCACTTCGATAGCGTGACGCAGGCCGGACTTCAGGTTTCGCGGCAGGTCAATCTGCGTGACGTCGCCGGTGATCACCGCTTTGGAGTTAAAGCCGATACGGGTCAGGAACATTTTCATCTGTTCGATGGTGGTGTTCTGGCTCTCATCGAGAATAATGAACGCGTCGTTAAGCGTACGGCCGCGCATGTAAGCCAGCGGTGCGACTTCAATGACGTTGCGCTCCATCAGCTTTTCCACACGCTCAAAGCCGAGCATCTCGAACAGCGCGTCATAGAGTGGACGCAGGTACGGGTCCACTTTCTGGCTGAGATCGCCTGGCAGGAAGCCGAGTTTTTCACCGGCTTCCACCGCCGGGCGCGTCAGCAGAATACGGCGAATCTCCTGGCGCTCCAGCGCGTCCACGGCGGCCGCAACGGCAAGATACGTTTTACCCGTACCGGCAGGGCCGATACCGAAGGTGATGTCGTGGTCGAGAATATTCGCGATGTACTGCGCCTGGTTTGGCGTGCGCGGTTTAATCACGCCGCGTTTGGTCTTAATATTGACCGCTTTGCCGTACTCCGGCACGCTTTCGGCGCTCTGCTCCAGCACGCGAAATTCTTTAATGGCCAGATGAATTTGCTCCGGCTCGATCTCTTTGATTTCGCCGCGCATCGGGGCGGTATCAACGTACAGATGGCGCAGAATATCCGCCGCCGCGCTGACGCAAATCGTGCGGCCGGTCAGTTTAAAGTGGTTGTCGCGACGGGCGATTTCGATGCCGAGGCGGCGTTCAAGCTGTTTGATGTTGTCATCAAAGGGTCCACAGAGGCTAAGCAGACGGGCATTGTCTGCCGGTTCCAGCGTAAATTCACGAGTTTCGATATTCAAACTTGTCCTCTTGGTCACTCAGGGCCAGTTAAGGTGAGTAAAAATGCCTGCTGATTTTCTCAGGGCCTGAGAGAAATTATTCACGGCGAGGGAAAAAGGCGCAAGCGACAACCCGGATATTTGGGTGACGCCTTCAGAATACAAGCACGGATGGTGTAAAAATAAGCGTATGCCGCGCCAGGGCGGCATACGTGAGAGAACGGATTATGGCTGGAAAATCCCGACGCCGAGTTCGTTTTCTTTGCGGGTGCGGGCGATGATCGATTCCGGCGATTCCACCACGCGCAGGCCCATCTCGTCTTCGGTGCGGATAACCTTGCCACGCAGCGAATTCGGGAACACTTCCGTGATTTCCACATCGACGAATTTACCCACCATATCCGGCGAGCCCTCGAAGTTCACCACGCGGTTGTTTTCGGTACGCCCGGAAAGCTCCATGATGCTCTTACGCGACGTGCCTTCCACCAGAATGCGCTGTGTCGTGCCGAGCATACGGCGGCTCCACGCCATCGCCTGCTGGTTGATGCGCTCCTGAAGGATGTACAGACGCTGTTTTTTCTCCTCTTCCGGCACGTCATCCACCATGTCGGCGGCAGGCGTACCCGGACGCGCGGAGAAAATAAAGCTGTAGCTCATGTCGAAATTCACCTCGGCAATCAGCTTCATGGTCTGTTCGAAATCCTGCTGGGTTTCGCCAGGGAAGCCGACGATGAAGTCGGAGCTAATCTGAATATCCGGACGCGCGGCGCGCAGCTTGCGGATAATGGCTTTATATTCCAGCGCCGTGTGGGTGCGTCCCATCATGTTCAGCACGCGGTCGGAGCCGCTCTGTACCGGCAGATGCAGGAAGCTCACCAGCTCCGGCGTGTCGCGATAGACTTCGATGATGTCATCGGTGAATTCAATCGGGTGGCTGGTGGTGAAGCGGATGCGGTCAATGCCGTCAATCGCCGCGACCAGACGCAGCAAGTCGGCAAACGTGCCGGTAGTGCCGTCGTAGTTTTCGCCGCGCCAGGCGTTTACGTTCTGGCCGAGCAGATTAACTTCACGCACACCCTGGGCGGCGAGCTGGGCGATTTCCAGCACGATGTCGTCGCTCGGACGGCTCACTTCTTCACCGCGGGTATACGGAACCACGCAGTAGGTGCAGTATTTGTTGCAGCCTTCCATGATGGAAACGAACGCCGTCGGGCCTTCCGCGCGCGGCTCAGGCAGGCGATCGAACTTTTCGATTTCCGGGAAGCTGATGTCCACAACCGGGCTGCGCGTGCCTTTCACCTGGTTGATCATTTCCGGCAGGCGGTGCAGGGTCTGAGGCCCGAAAATGATGTCAACGTAGCGGGCGCGATCGCGAATATGGTCACCTTCCTGAGACGCTACACAGCCGCCCACGCCGATAATCACATCCGGGTTCTTTTCCTTTAACGTTTTCCAGCGACCTAACTGATGGAAAACCTTCTCCTGTGCCTTCTCACGGATTGAGCAGGTATTCAGCAGCAGAATATCTGCTTCTTCCGCCACGTCGGTCAGCGTAAAGCCGTGCGTGGTTTCCAGCAGATCGGCCATCTTCGATGAATCGTATTCATTCATCTGACAGCCCCAGGTTTTGATATGGAGTTTTTTTGTCATTGACTTGCCATTGCTCAGTTAAAGCCACTCATTTTGGCCGCGTATTGTAATGCTTTGACGGGTTCGTGACCAGTGGCGAGGCAAAGACGGCAGACGGCGAAAAATCCGGTAAACTGAAGGGAGATTGCTTAAGGATGAAATGACCATGACAAATCAACCAATTGAAGTCGTCGTTGTCGGCGGGGGCATGGTGGGTGCCGCCGCCGCGCTTGGGCTTGCGCAAAATGGCTTTCAGGTCGCCGTCGTGGAACATGCCGCGCCGCCGCCGTTTTCACCGCAAAACCCGCCGGACGTGCGGATCTCGTCGATCAGTTGCGCGTCGGTGGATCTGCTGCGCGGGCTGGGCGTCTGGCAGCGCGTGCTTGAGATGCGCGCGCATCCTTATCGCCGCCTCGAAACCTGGGAGTGGAACGAGGCGCGGGTTGAATTCAGCGCCGATGAACTGCAACTGCCGGAGCTGGGCTATATGGTAGAAAACAGCGTGCTGCAACGCGCGCTGTGGGAGGCGCTGGAGGCGCATCCGGCGGTGCAACTGCTGTGCCCGGCGACGCTCACGCAGATGACGCCAGTGCAAAACGGGTATCAGCTCTCGCTTACTAATGGCGACACATTGCAGGCGCGCCTGGTGATCGGTGCGGACGGTGCCAGCTCGCAGGTACGTAAATGGGCAGGTATCGGTGTTAACGCCTGGCAGTATCAGCAGTCATGCCTGTTGATTAGCGTGGAATGCGAGCAGTCGCCCGGCGACAGCACCTGGCAGCACTTTACCCCGAGTGGGCCGCATGCGTTTTTACCGCTGTTTGATAACCGTGCGTCGCTCGTCTGGTATGACCGCCCGGCACGTGTTCGTCAGCTTCAGGCGATGACCATGACACAGCTTGGTCGAGAGATTGCCGCCGCATTTCCTGCCCGGCTTGGTCGCGTGACGCCGGTCGCCTGCGGCGCGTTTCCGCTGGTGCGTCGCCATGCGCTGCGTTATGTGCTACCGGGCGTCGCGCTGATTGGCGACGCCGCGCATACCATTCATCCGCTGGCGGGGCAGGGGGTGAATCTCGGTTATCGCGATGTGGACGCGCTGCTGAAAGTGGTGATTGATGCCCGCAATGCGGCGGAAGACTGGGCTTCCGGCGCGGTGCTTAAGCGCTATCAGCGTCGTCGTATGCCGGATAACCTGCTGATGCAAAGCGGTATGGATCTGTTCCATGCCGGGTTTACTGCGAAACTGAAACCGCTGCGCGTGCTGCGCAATCTTGGGCTTATCGCCGCCCAGCGCTCAGGCGTGCTGAAACGCCAGGCGCTGCGGTATGCGCTCGGTTTATGACGCCTTAGTTACAACATGCTTTAAGGTGCATTAAGGGTTGATAACCGGGGCGTTGTCGTCGTTGTCGCCTTACAGTGAAAATTTGCTTATTTAAGAAGCCTGCCTGTGCAGGCTTTTTTATGGGGATTGCGTGTCTGAATGGCAACGTGACTTTGTTGCACGTATAGACAGAAAGAGGAAACGCCGAAAAGAAAAAAAGCCTGCGAGAGCAGGCTTTTAAAGAGTGGCTGGGGTGCAGGGATTCGAACCCCGGAATGGCGGAATCAGAATCCGCTGCCTTACCGCTTGGCGACACCCCAACAAAATGTTGGTGCTGAATTGTCAGTTAAAGGAAGAAATAAAGAACCTTTAACCAGCGCGTTTAGCTTCTTGCCAACCGCTTCTTCAAAGTGGCTGGGGTGCAGGGATTCGAACCCCGGAATGGCGGAATCAGAATCCGCTGCCTTACCGCTTGGCGACACCCCAAGAAACTCTTGCGAATTTTACTTCGCGCTATCCCGCATAAAAAATGCAAGACGCTGTAAATATGGTGGCTACGACGGGAATCGAACCTGTGACCCCAGCATTATGAGTGCTGTGCTCTAACCAGCTGAGCTACGTAGCCAAAGTGTACTGCTTTACCAGACATAACGACTGGCTGGGGTACCTGGATTCGAACCAGGGGATGCCGGTATCAAAAACCGGTGCCTTACCGCTTGGCGATACCCCAACGACTGCTGCGTAAAACGCAAAAGTCGAAGAAATATGGCTGGGGTACCTGGATTCGAACCAGGGAATGCCGGTATCAAAAACCGGTGCCTTACCGCTTGGCGATACCCCATCCGTGCAACGCAATTACGAAGTGGTGCGGGAGGCGAGACTTGAACTCGCACACCTTGCGGCGCCAGAACCTAAATCTGGTGCGTCTACCAATTTCGCCACTCCCGCAAAAAAGATGGTGGCTACGACGGGAATCGAACCTGTGACCCCATCATTATGAGTGATGTGCTCTAACCAGCTGAGCTACGTAGCCATCTTTTTTCGCGTTACCTTATCGGCGTTGCGGGGCGCATTATGCGTATTGGGCCTGGAAGCGTCAACACCTTTTTTGGCGAAAATCGACGTAAAGTGACTGTTTGACTAGCTTGCGAACAGCTTGATGCAATATTCGGCGATTCCAGGCGAATTATCCACTAATTCAATAGAAACAGCGTCCCTGGCCGCGCATCTTTACACCCATAAAAAACGGGCCCGAAGGCCCGTTATTCGTTTGGCAGCGCTTACTTGTAAGCAGACTGGTGTACGCCTACCGCGCGGCCTGACGGATCGTTCATGGTTTTAAACGCTTCGTCCCATTCGATGGCTTTCGCAGAAGAGCAGGCGACAGACGGGCCGCCAGGCACGCACTCCGCCGCACTCGGCACCGGGAACAGCTCTTCGAAGATTTCGCGGTAGAGATAGGCTTCTTTTGAGGCTGGTGTGTTGTACGGGAAGCGGAAGCGCGCAGTTTCCAGTTGCTGATCGGAAACCTGTTTTGCCGCCACTTCTTTCAGCGTATCAATCCAGCTGTAGCCCACGCCGTCGGAGAACTGTTCTTTCTGACGCCACGCCACGCTCGCCGGCAGATAAGACTCGAAACATTCACGCAGGATATGTTTCTCCATCTTGCCGTTGCCGCACATTTTATCCTGCGGGTTAATGCGCATCGCCACATCAAGGAATTTCTTATCGAGGAACGGCACACGCGCCTCAACGCCCCAGGCCGACATCGCTTTGTTGGCACGCGCGCAGTCAAACATATGCAGCGCCTGCAGCTTGCGAACGGTCTCTTCGTGCAGCTCTTTCGCGTTCGGCGCTTTGTGGAAGTAGAGATAGCCGCCGAACACTTCGTCTGAACCTTCGCCGGAAAGCACCATTTTAATGCCCATCGCTTTGATTTTACGAGACATCAAATACATCGGCGTTGACGCGCGAATCGTGGTCACGTCATAGGTTTCGATGTGGTAAATCACATCGCGGATCGCATCCAGGCCTTCCTGCACGGTAAAGTGAATTTCATGATGTACTGTGCCGAGATGGTTGGCGACTTCCTGCGCGGCTTTCAGATCCGGCGAACCTTCAAGGCCCACGGCAAACGAGTGCAGCTGCGGCCACCAGGCTTCGGAGCGTTCCTGATCTTCCACGCGGCGCGCCGCGAATTTCTTGGTGATGGCGGAAATAATGGAAGAATCGAGACCGCCAGAGAGCAGCACGCCGTAAGGCACGTCAGACATCAGGTGGCTTTTGACCGCATCTTCCAGCGCCTGGCGCAGCTCAGCTTTGTCCGTCACGTTAGCTTTCACCGCGTCATACTCAAACCAGTCGCGCTGATAGTACTGGCGAATTTCGCCGTCCTGGCTCCAGAGATAGCTGCCCGCCGGGAACTCTTTAATGGTGCGACATACCGGCACCAGCGATTTCATTTCTGAAGCGACATAAAAGTTGCCGTGCTCATCGTGACCCATATAGAGCGGAATGATGCCAATATGGTCACGGCCAATCAGGTATGCGTCTTTTTCGCTGTCATAGAGCACAAAAGCGAACATGCCCTGCAGTTCGTCCAGAAATTCCGGCCCTTTTTCTTTATACAGCGCCAGGATGACTTCGCAGTCAGAGCCGGTCTGGAACTGGAAACGATCGCCATATTCCGCGCGCAGCGCCTGGTGGTTGTAGATTTCACCGTTAACGGCCAGCACGTGCGTTTTTTCAGTGTTGTAGAGCGGCTGCGCGCCTGCGTTGACGTCAACGATAGAAAGACGCTCATGCGCGAGAATGGCTTTGTCGCTGGCGAACACGCCGGACCAGTCCGGGCCGCGGTGGCGCATCAGGCGCGACAGCTCAAGCGCTTTTTTACGCAGTTCGACCGCGTCGGTTTTGATATCCAGCACACCAAAAATAGAACACATAGAGAACTCCGTTAACCCTGGCGGTAATATTGTGTTGTCTGTCTACGAGGCGTTGCGTTTTATGCAATTTTTTCGCTTCCGCCTCTGTCGTTGTTTAAGAAAATGCCGCAAAGCGTGCAGGTTGTGCAAGCGTTTTAGCGTTCAGACCATAAATAGTTCAATGAGCGTTAGCGATAATTTAAAAATGGTCAGTAAAGCAGGGCTGTTTTTAGCGAATCGGCAAAAAAAGAGCACTTTTGTTAAACGAGGGGTTTGTCTGAAGGGCAAAAAAAACGGCCATCGTTAATGGCCGTCAGGTTCAGATTACGTCGATTTCGGCGACGGAGGGGTAGATCCAGCTTGGCCGGAACGGCATGGCGTCGATGTCATTTATCGTCGATACGCCCGACAGCACCAGAATCGTCTCCAGGCCTGCCTGGAAACCGGCCAGAATATCGGTGCGCAGATTATCTCCCACGATCACGGTATGTTCGGAGTGGGCCTGCATTTTGTTGAGCGCTGCGCGGATTATCCAGGGGCTTGGCTTGCCGACATAAAACGGCTTACGCCCGGAAATTTTCTCAATGCCCGCGCACAGCGCGCCGCAGGCCGGATAAAAACCGCGCCCGTGGGTGTCCGGGTTAGTGGCGATAAAGCGCGCGCCATTGGCGACGAAAAAGGCGGCTTTATGCATCATTTCCCAGTTATAGGAGCGGGTTTCGCCCACGATAACGAAGTCGGGATTGATGTCGGTAATCGTAAAGCCCGCTTTATAAAGCTCGTGAATTAATGCCCCTTCGCCGACAACATACGCTTTTTTTCCTTCCTGACGACGCAGGAAATCGGCGGTCGCCATCGCAGAGGTGTAAAACACGCTGTCCGGCACGTCGATCCCGGCGGAAGCAAAGCGGTTAGCCAGATCCTGGCCGGTCTGGGACGGGTAGTTAGTGAGCAGAACCAGCGGAAACCCTTTTTCAAGAATGCGGGTCAGGAATTCGCTGGCGCCGGGCACCGCAACGTTATCGTGCATCAGCACGCCATCGATATCGCAAATTACGTTCTGAATGGTCATGGACTACTCTGGCTCAGGGAACAGAAAGGCGTAACTATAGCGCAAATCGCTACGGTCACTCGTTAACTTTCCAGCAAACGCTGTAATAACAATCCGTTAAGCATGGCGCGTTTTACCAGGGCAAACGCGCCGATAGCCGAGCGGTGATCGAGTTGCGAAGGCACGACCGGCAGGTTTTTACGAAATGCTTTCAGCGATTGCGTGTTGATACAGCTTTCGATAGCGGGCAGCAGCACTTTCTGCGCTTCAACGATTTCACCGGCGATCACCACTTTTTGTGGGTTAAACAGGTTGATGGCGATAGCGATAGTTTTACCGAGCTGACGACCGACGCGCTCGATAACTTCGCAGGCCAGCGCATCGCCCCGGTTCGCGGCTTTGCAAATCGCTTTGATATTGCACTCATCGGGCGTCAGGCGGCTCTGATAGCCCTGTTCAAGCAGCTGGCGCACGCGCTGTTCAATCGCGGCGTTAGCGGCGACAGTTTCAAGGCACCCGAAATTGCCGCAGTGACAGCGCTCGCCAAGCGGATCGACCTGAATATGGCCAATCTCGCCGACGTTGCCGTTACGGCCAATGAATATGCGGCCGTTCGAGATAATGCCCGCGCCGGTGCCGCGGTGAACGCGCACCAGAATGGAATCTTCACAGTCGCGCGTTGCACCGAAATAGTGCTCCGCCAGCGCCAGGCTGCGGATATCGTGACCGACAAAACAGGCGACGTTAAAGCGCTTTTGCAGCGCGTCCACCAGCGGCCAGTTTTCCACATTAATGTGCGGCATATAGCGAATAACGCCGCTTTCCGGATCGACCAGACCCGGCAGGATCACCGACACGGCGATAAGCTCGCGGATTTTACGCTGCCAGGTGTCGATAAACTGCGCAATGATGTTCAGCAGCGCATGTTCCAGCGTTTCCTGGGTGCGTTCGGGCAGCGGAAAATGTTCTTCGGCCAGCACTTTACTGCTGAGATCGAACAGCGTCAGCGTGGCGTCATGGCGGCCAAGGCGCACGCCAACGGCCTGAAAATGCCGGGTTTCGGTAACGATGGAGATTGCGCGGCGGCCTCCTGTCGAGGCCTGTTGATCGACTTCTTTAATCAGACCGCGCTCAATAAGCTGGCGGGTAATTTTGGTGACGCTGGCGGGCGCAAGCTGGCTCTGTTCGGCTATCTGAATGCGCGATATCGGCCCCTGCTGGTCGATAAGACGGTAAACCGCCGCGCTGTTAAGCTGTTTTACGAGATCAACGTTGCCAATTTGAGCCTGTCCGCCAGTCGTCATGCCTTTATTTACTCAGTAACGACCTCGTTACCATTAACGATGGTCTTGATGATTTTATAGTCGCGGGTAAAGGCAGTAAGGTTCGCTACTTTGCCCGCTTCAATGCTGCCAAGCCGGTGCGCTACGCCCATGGCGCGAGCCGGATAAAGCGTCGCCATACGCAGCGCTTCGTCCAGCGCGATATTGACATGCTCCACCAGGTTACGCACGCCTTCGATCATGGTCAGCGCCGAGCCGCTCAGGGTGCCGTTTTCATCCACGCACAGGCCGTTGCGGTAGTATATTGTTTTGCCAGCAAAAATGAACTCATCAATATTGGCACCTGCAGGCGCCGTCGCGTCCGTCACCAGACACAGCTTGTCGCCTTTGACTTTTTTCGCCAGACGCACGTTGGCGAAATCGACATGCAGGCCGTCGGCGATAATGCCGCACCAGACATCCGGCTCGTCAAAAATAGCGCCCGTCAGCCCCGGTTCGCGACCAGTAATATAAGGCATGGCGTTGAAAAGATGTGTGGCGAAGCTAATACCCGCGCGGAAGCCTTTTTTCGCTTCTTTAAGCGTCGCGTTGGAGTGCCCGGCGGAAACCACAATGCCGGCAGCGGTCAGTTTTTCGATAACGTCCGGCGCGACGCGTTCCGGCGCGAGGGTGATTTTAGTAATGACGTCGGCGTTTTCGCACAGGAAATCGACCAGCTCTGCGTCCGGCTGGCGCACGAAATCCGGGTTATGCGTGCCTTTTTTAACGATATTCAGCCACGGGCCTTCAAGATGCAGGCCCAGCGCCTGGTTCTGGTGACGCGACAGGTATTCGCGCATCACGCGCACGCCCTGTTTCATCAGCGCGTCGCTACAGGTAATGAGTGTTGGCAGATAGCTGGTGCAGCCCGATTTCTCGTTGGCTTTTTGCATGATTTCCAGCGTTTCAATCGATACCGCTTCAGCGGTGTCGTTAAACTGCACGCCGCCGCAGCCGTTGAGCTGCACGTCGATAAAACCGGGGGCGATAATGGCGCCGCCCATGTCGCGCTGCTCGATACCTGCCGGCAATTCAGCCAGCGGGCAGAGGCGCTCAATCAGGCCATCGGCGATGATAATCGCGTGGTCATCCAGAATGTCGTGGCCGGTGTAAATCCGGCCGTGGGTTAATGCGTACATAATGCCCCCGGTAACCAGTCCTTAAAGATCTTTGATATTTTCAGCTTCGAGCTCGGTGAAGTACTTCAGCGTCTTCACTTTCAGTTCCATTGTGGAAGGCTCATCGCATACGATAACCGCTTTCGGGTGCAGCTGCAGACAGCTAATCGTCCACATATGGTTGACGTTGCCTTCAACCGCCGCCTGCAGCGCCTGCGCCTTAACGTGGCCCAGCACCAGAATCATCACTTCCTGCGCGTCCAGCAGTGTGCCGACGCCCACAGTGAGCGCGTATTTTGGCACCTGATTCACATCGCCGCCAAAGAAACGCGAATTCGCCACACGGGTGTCGTGCGTCAGGGTTTTGATACGCGTGCGGGAAGCCAGAGAAGACGCGGGCTCGTTAAAGGCGATATGACCATCGTTACCGACGCCGCCCATAAAGAGATGAATTTTGCCGTAAGCGCGAATTTTTTCTTCATAGCGGCGGCATTCTGCGTCAATATCCGGCGCGTTGCCATCCAGCAGGTTGATATTTTCTTCGGGAATATCAACGTGGTCGAAGAAATTGCGGTACATGAAGCTGTGATAGCTTTCCGGATGATCTTTTGGCAGGCCAACATATTCATCCATGTTAAAGGTCACAACATGTTTGAAACTGACCTGGCCTGCTTTATGCATCTCAATCAACGCCTTGTACGCTTCAAGCGGCGTGCCGCCAGTCGGCAGACCAAGAACGAAAGGGCGGTCAGCGGTGGGGTTGAAATCGTTAATGCGCTTAACAATATGGCGGGCAGCCCATTTGCCTACCTGCTGCGGCGTAGCCAGCGGAATCAGTCTCATTGTTCACCTCGGAAGTTAGAAAACAGGAGCGGATTAAACGACGCACAGTGTAAGGGTATACCCGTTCGCTGAAAGCGGGAGAAATCCGTCTCGATTTTTTGAATGATAAAATAAGTTTTCGACTCAGGCCATAGGAAAGGAAGCGCAATAACAATATTTGGTGATAAAAATCACAGAAAAGACGCGTTTAATTTGCGAGGCGAATTAATTTTGCAGACACTCTGGGTTGATGCAAAGTGTCGCCGCGTTTCAGAGTTAGTAGCACAATAAAAACACTGCTTAGCTGGAGCCTCATCGGGGTCTCATAGGGGGAAAAAGTGAGTATTTTAGGTTATTTACAACGAGTAGGCCGGGCGCTGATGGTGCCTGTGGCTACGCTGCCTGCGGCAGCCATTCTGATGGGGGTCGGTTACTGGCTTGACCCGACCGGCTGGGGCGGCAGCAATGCGCTTGCGGCTTTCTTCATTCAGTCCGGTTCCGCAATCATCGACAACATGGGCGTGCTGTTTGCGGTCGGCGTCGCATACGGTATGTCAAAAGATAAAGACGGCGCTGCGGCGCTGGCGGGGTTTGTCGGGTTCCTGGTGCTGACGACGCTCTGCTCGCCAGCGGCTGTCGCCATGATTATGAAGATCCCGGCCGATCAGGTGCCTGCCGCCTTCGGTAAAATCAAAAACCAGTTCGTGGGCATTATGGTGGGGATTATTGCCGCCGAACTGTACAACCGCTTTAGCGCCGTTGAGCTGCCGAAAGCGCTGTCCTTCTTCAGCGGCCGCCGTCTGGTCCCGATTCTGACGTCTTTCGTGATGATTGTTGTGGCATTCATCATGATGTACATCTGGCCGGTGGTGTTTGGCGGTCTCGTTGACTTTGGCGAGCAGATCCAGAAGCTCGGTTCAGTCGGCGCGGGCGTTTACGCATTCTTTAACCGTCTGCTGATCCCGGTGGGCCTGCATCACGCCCTGAACTCCGTGTTCTGGTTCGATGTGGCAGGCATTAACGATATCCCGAATTTCCTGGGCGGCGCGCAGTCTATCGAATCCGGTAAAGCCGTGGTCGGTATCACTGGCCGTTATCAGGCGGGCTTCTTCCCGATTATGATGTTCGGCCTGCCGGGCGCGGCGCTGGCGATTTACCACTGCGCGCGTCCTGAAAATAAAGCCAAAGTGCTGGGGATTATGATGGCGGGCGCTTTCGCCGCATTCTTTACCGGCATTACCGAGCCGCTGGAATTCTCCTTTATGTTCGTGGCGCCGGTGCTGTATGTCATTCACGCGGTATTGACGGGTATCTCCGTATTTATCGCGGCGACGATGCACTGGATTGCCGGTTTCGGCTTCAGCGCGGGGCTGGTGGATATGGTGCTGTCGTCCCGTAACCCGCTGGCGACGCACTGGTACATGCTGATTCCTCAGGGGCTGGTCTTCTTCGTCATCTATTACGTGGTGTTCCGCTTTACTATCACTAAATTCAACCTGATGACGCCTGGCCGTGAGCTGGCCGTTGCGGGCAGCGAAGCAGACGGTGTGGACGTTAACGTCAGCGATGAGAAAGATCTCGACGCAGCAGGCCTTGCGCGTCAGTACATCGCGGCGGTGGGCGGCTCCGATAACCTGACGGGTATCGATGCCTGCATCACGCGTCTGCGTCTGAATGTGAAAGATTCCGCGCTGGTGGATGAAGCGATGGCTAAGCGCCTTGGCGCGACGGGCGTGATTCGCCTTAACAAAACCAGCGTGCAAATCATCGTCGGCTTCGTGGCAGAAAAAATCGCTAACGCGATGAAAACCACCGGTCATGTCGATGCCTCTGCGCCAAAAGCGCAGACCGCAGCGCCTGTCGCACCGGCCGTGAAGCCGCAGGCGGTCGCTAACGTAAAAACCATCGCCGCGCTGGTATCGCCGGTGACGGGCGAAGTGGTCGCGCTCGATGCGGTGCCGGATGAAGCCTTCGCCAGCAAAGCGGTCGGTGATGGCGTCGCCATCAAGCCCACCGATAAGCTGGTGGTGGCACCAGCGGCCGGGACTATCGTGAAAATCTTCAACACTAACCATGCCTTCTGCCTGGAAACCGAGAACGGCGCAGAGATCGTGGTGCATATGGGGATTGATACCGTCGCGCTGAACGGCCAGGGCTTTAAACGCCTGGTGGAAGAGGGCGCGCAGGTGACGGCGGGCCAGCCGGTGCTGGAGCTTGATCTGGATTATCTGAACGCCAATGCGCGCTCAATGGTCAGCCCGGTGGTGTGCAGCAACATCGACGATTTCGGCGGTCTGGTTATTCAGGCGCAGGGCGCGGTGGTCGCAGGCCAGAGCGCGCTGTATGAAATTAAAGGCAAGTAATCGCTTCTGAGTCGTTATGCCTGAACGGCGGGGAAACACCCCCGCCGTTTTTTTTTGCCTTTTTTTGGGGCTGGCGCGCACCGCGTAACGCCATGTAGGGTAGCGGTCACTGAGATTAAGGAGAATCACATGCGTCAGGTTATTTTTGTCCTTTTCGCCGCCGTGCTGTTAAGTGGCTGCATCCCGCGCTACGCGACCCACCGGCCCGCGCTTGACGTCGATATACAGAACGAGCAGGGCGAGCCCATTCCTCATGCCACGTTCTGGCTGCAAACGCACCGCATGCCGCCGGGCTATTACCCGCCGCCGGAGAAATTCACCGCAGATAATAACGGCCATGTTTCCGTCTCGCGCGTTTCGGAGTGGGAAAACATGATCTTCTTTCTTCACGGCACGATGATCTATTCCTGGAGCTGGTGCGTTGAGGCGCCAGGCTACCTGCCGCGTGAAGGGGATGTCGAGTCCTTAAGGCCACAAGTCAAATTACTCAAAGCCAGAACGCCCGAGCGTTGTCGGCTGGCGCAGTATGCTGAAGCCCGCCAGTAACATGCGGTGCTGCGCGGCGGGATTTTCTGTAACTAAAGGTTGTTTCCCGCCTCTGCTTATAAGATCATACGCCGTTAAACGATGTTGACGCTTTGAGGAATATGCGATGAGTGAGGCAGAAGCCCGCCCGACTAACTTTATTCGCCAGATTATCGATGAAGATCTGGCGTCTGGAAAACACACCACGATTTGCACCCGCTTTCCGCCGGAGCCGAATGGCTATCTGCACATTGGCCACGCGAAATCTATCTGCCTGAACTTCGGCATCGCGCAGGACTACCACGGCCAGTGCAACCTCCGCTTTGACGACACCAACCCGGTCAAAGAAGATCTGGAATTTGTCGAGTCGATTAAAAATGACGTGCAATGGCTGGGTTTCCACTGGTCTGGCGACGTGCGCTACTCCTCTGACTATTTCGATCAGCTTTATAACTATGCAGTTGAGCTTATCAACCAAGGCCTGGCCTACGTTGACGAACTGTCGCCGGAGCAGATCCGCGAATACCGCGGCACGCTGACCGCGCCTGGCAAAAACAGCCCGTTCCGCGATCGAAGCGTGGAAGAAAACCTGGCGCTGTTCGAGAAAATGCGTGCCGGTGGGTTTGAAGAAGGCAAAGCGTGCCTGCGCGCGAAAATCGATATGGCCTCGCCGTTTATCGTGATGCGTGACCCGGTGCTGTACCGCATTAAGTTCGCCGAGCATCACCAGACCGGCAACAAGTGGTGCATCTACCCGATGTACGACTTTACCCACTGCATCTCCGATGCGCTGGAAGGCATCACCCATTCGCTCTGTACGCTGGAGTTCCAGGACAACCGCCGTCTGTATGACTGGGTACTGGATAACATCACCATTCCGGTTCACCCGCGCCAGTATGAATTCTCGCGCCTGAATCTGGAATATACGGTGATGTCCAAGCGTAAGCTGAATCTGCTGGTCACCGATAAGCACGTCGAAGGCTGGGACGACCCGCGTATGCCGACGATTTCCGGCCTGCGCCGCCGCGGTTATACCGCCGCGTCCATCCGTGAATTCTGCAAGCGTATCGGTGTGACCAAGCAGGATAACACCGTGGAAATGGCGGCGCTGGAAGCCTGCATTCGCGAAGATCTCAACGAGAACGCGCCGCGCGCGATGGCGGTTATCGATCCGGTGAAACTGGTTATCGAAAACTACCCGCAGGGCCACAGCGAAATGGTGTCGATGCCTAACCATCCGAACAAACCGGAAATGGGCAACCGCGACGTACCGTTTAGCGGCGAAATCTGGATCGATCGCGCGGATTTCCGTGAAGAAGCCAACAAGCAGTACAAGCGTCTGGTGCTCGGTAAAGAAGTGCGTCTGCGCAACGCGTATGTGATTAAAGCCGAGCGCGTGGAGAAAGACGACGCGGGTGAAATCACTACCATTTACTGCACCTACGATGCCGAAACGCTGAGCAAAGATCCGGCTGACGGCCGCAAGGTTAAAGGCGTGATCCACTGGGTCAGCGCGGCGCATGCGCTGCCGGTTGAAATTCGTCTCTATGACCGTCTGTTCAGCGTGCCAAACCCGGGTGCGGCGGAAGATTTCCTCACGACCATCAACAAAGACTCGCTGGTCATCAAGCAGGGTTACGCTGAGCCGGGCCTGAAAAATGCTGAAGCGGGTAAAGCCTGGCAGTTTGAGCGTGAAGGTTATTTCTGCCTCGACAGCCGCCATGCAAACGGTGACAAACTGGTGTTCAACCGCACCGTTGGCCTGCGCGATACCTGGGCTAAAATCGGCGAGTAATACCTTGCCTGTTACAAGACGCCGCCTCTGCGCGGCGTTTTTTTTGCCTTTCTATTCAATGCGTTAACAGGATTTAAATATTCGCGACGCGAATTAATCTACATGTTCCCCGTTAAACGCAAACCCGTCATAAAACCTCATGTTGCTATTTTAATCTGCTGATACGCATGAAATCGCTTTCATTTTATAGCTTTAACTAATTCCTCTTCTTTTATCCGCATTAAAATCTGTCTTCTGAAAATGTTTCAAAATGAAAATTATTTTGTGCACTGTGTCATAAAGCCACGAAAATTCAGGGGATTTAGATTGATAATTCGCGTCGCGAAAAATAGTCTTGAGGGGCTGTTTCGGGGGTTCTCCTTCAGCACTTTTATTTTTTTATTTCATTCGTTTTATGCGCCATATGCGCTGCGAATTTTTTTACGTCAAAGAGGAATTTCACATGCGTTCGTTGAGATACAAACGTAGTGGCGTCGCGCTGGCTGTCGCCAGCGTTACCGCACTGGGTGGCCTGTGTAGCCCGCCCGTTCACGCCGCAGGCTTTATTGATGACTCTACATTAACCGGCGGCATCTATTACTGGCAGCGCGAGCGCGACCGTAAAGATGTCGTGGAAGACAAATATAAAACCAACCTCTCACACTCCACCTGGAACGCGAACCTGGATTTCCAGTCAGGATTTGCCGCCGATATGTTCGGGCTCGACATCGCCGCATTCACGGCCATCGAAATGGCGGAAAACGGCGACAGCGGTCACCCGAATGAAATCGCGTTCTCCGCAAGTAACAAAGCCTACGACGAAGACTGGTCCGGCGATAAAAGCGGCATCAGCCTTTATAAAGCTGCCGGTAAATTTAAATATGGCCCGCTCTGGGCGAGGGCTGGCTGGTTGCAGCCCACCGGTCAGACGCTGCTGGCGCCGCACTGGAGCTTTATGCCCGGTACGTATCAAGGGGCTGAAGCGGGCGCGAATTTTGACTACGGCGAGGCGGGCGCGCTGAGCTTCTCGTACATGTGGACCAACGAATATAAATCGCCGTGGCATCTGGAGATGGACAAGTTCTACCAGAACGACAGAACCACGCGGGTCGATTATCTCCACTCGATCGGCGCGAAATACGATTTTAAAAATTCGCTGGTGCTCGAAGCGGCTTTTGGCCAGGCGGAAGGGTACATCGATCAATACTTTGCCAAAGCGAGCTACAACTTCCCGCTTGCGGGCAATCCTCTTTCAACCAGTTATCAGTTCTATGGCGCGCGTGACAAAGCCAGTAACGGCAGCGTCAATGATATTTATGACGGCACCGCGTGGCTCCAGGCGCTGACATTTGGCTATAAAATTGGCCAGGTCGATCTGCGTCTGGAAGGCACCTGGGTGAGCGCTGAAGGGCAGCAGGGCTATTTTCTGCAGCGCATGACGCCCACTTATGCGTCTTCCAACGGACGGCTGGATATCTGGTGGGATAACCGCTCTGATTTTAACGCCGATGGCGAAAAAGCTGTGTTCTTCGGCGCGATGTATGACCTGAAAAACTGGAACCTGCCCGGGTTTGCGCTGGGCGCGTCATACGTTTATGCCTGGGATGCGAAACCCTCCACGCTGCCGACCACTGACGGCTATTACGATCCCAACTACCGCCTCAAAGAATCCGCTTACAGCCTCGATGCGGTTTACACCCTGCAGGACGGCCGTGCCAAAGGCACGATGTTTAAGCTGCATTTCACCCAATACGACAACCATTCCGACATCCCGAGCTACGGCGGCGGTTACGGCAACATCTTCCAGGACGAACGCGACGTGAAATTTATCGTCACGGCGCCGTTCACGATTTTCTGATTGCGCAGGGGCGCGCAGATGCGCCTTTCATCAAGGGCAGTGAAAAGGAGAAGTCGATGAAAAAGTTACAGGTCAGTATGTTAGCGGGAGCGGTGATGGGGCTTTTCACCGGTGCCGGCGCACAGGCGTCAACGACAGATAGCATCAGCCAGTTTGGGATTAATTACACCATTACTGACAACCAGGCCGCGCAGCACGGTACAGACTGCGCCGCGCTTGGCGCTGACTGGGCGTCATGTAATAAAGCCGTCATCACGCTGACCAACCCGGGCGACGCGGTGACCGACAAAAACTGGACTATCTGGTTTCACAGCATTCGCCAGATCCTGAAAATCGATAACGATCAGTTTAAAGTGACCCACGTGATGGGCGATCTCCACAAGCTTGAGCCGACGGACAAATTCACCGGCTTCCCGGCGAAATCGTCGGTGGAGATCCCGATTATCAATGAATACTGGCAACTCTTTATCACCGATGTACTACCGCGCTGGTATGTCACGGCGGATGACGGCGCGCCGAAGGTAATCACCAGTACCGATACCGAAACGCTGACGGATTTTGTCAGCCCGCTGAACGATCAGTGGAAGCGCACGCCGGATGATAAAAATATCCTGATGACCGCCGAAGCGCGGTTTGATAAAAACAGCGATGTCAAAACGCTGAACGCAGAGCGCCTGCGCGGGCAGATCGTGCCCACGCCGCGGCACGTCAAAGTACACGGGCAAAATGTTTCTCTCGAAAAAGGCGTTCAGCTCGATATTGCCGCGCTGGAGAAACCCGCACAGGAGGCGATTTTCGCCCGTTTCGCGCTGCTCGGTATAAAAACTGATGCAGGCTACCCGGTACGCACAGCCATTGCCAGCCACGCCTTTAGTGGTAAAGAGGCGGTATCCGGCGCATATCAACTGCATATTGGCCAAAAAGAGACGACGATTACCGGTTATGACCGCGCGGGCGTCTTTTACGGGCTGCAATCGCTGCTGTCGCTGATCCCGGCTGAGGGCGCGAAGCAAATCGCCACGCTCGATGCGCAGGACGCGCCGCGTTTTGATTATCGCGGCATTCAACTTGATGTGGGACGCAACTTCCACACTAAAGCCGTTGTGCTGCGCCTGCTTGACCAGATGGCGGCCTATAAGCTCAATAAATTCCACTTTCATTTGAGCGATGACGAAGGCTGGCGTATTGAAATACCGGGCTTGCCGGAACTGACCGATGTAGGGGCGAAGCGCTGTCACGATCTCAGCGAAAAAACCTGCCTGCTGCCGCAGCTCGGCTCCGGGCCAGATACGAACAACAACGGCAGCGGCTACTTCACCCGCGCGGATTATATCGAGATTGTGAAATATGCCGCCGCCCGCCAGATAGAAGTGATCCCGGAAGTCGACATGCCCGCACATGCCCGCGCGGCGGTGATTGCGATGGAAGCGCGCTACGACAGGCTGCAGAAAGCGGGTAAAACCGAAGAGGCGAACCAGTATCGCCTGCTCGACCCGAAAGATACGTCCATTACCACTGGCGTGCAGTACTACAACCGCACCGGCTATCTCAATCCGTGCCTCGACTCCTCGCGCCGCTTTGTCGATAAAGTGATTGGCGAGATCCAGCAGATGCACAAAGAGGCCGGACAGCCGCTCACCACCTGGCATTTTGGCGGCGATGAGGCAAAAAATATCTACCTCGGCGCGGGTTATACCGATAAAGCGAAACCGGAAGCCGGGAAGGGGATTATCGATCAGAGCCGTCAGGATAAGCCCTGGGCGCGCTCGCCGGTGTGTCAGAAAATGGTGCAGGACGGTGTCGTCGCTGATGTCGAGCACCTCTCCAGCTATTTTGGCGTGGAAGTGAGCAAACTGGTCAAAGCGCATGGCATCGACACCATGCAGGCGTGGCAGGACGGGCTTAAGGACGCGAAAGACGCGAGCGCTTTCGCCACCTCGCACGTCAACGTCAACTTCTGGGATACGCTCTACTGGGGAGGCTTTGATACAGCGAACGACTGGGCGAATAAAGGTTTCCGCGTGGTGGTTTCTAACCCCGATTACGTCTACCTCGATTTCCCGAACGAAGTGAATCCGGCGGAGAGCGGCTACTACTGGGGCACTCGCTTTAGCGACGAACGTAAGATTTTCAGCTTCGCGCCGGATAACCTCCCGCAAAACGCCGAGACATCGGTCGATCGCGATGGCAACGCGTTCAGCGCTAAGTCGGACAAACCCTGGCCAGGCGCGTATGGTCTCTCGGCGCAGCTCTGGAGCGAAGTGGTGCGTACCGATAAGCAAATGGAGTACATGATGTACCCGCGTCTGTTGGCTGTAGCTGAACGCGCCTGGCATCGCGCGGCCTGGGAGCAGGATTATCAGGCTGGTCGCGAATATAAAGGCGGCGAAACCCATCAGGTGGATGTAAAAGCGCTGCATGATGACTGGACGCGCTTTGCGAACCTGGCGGGCAGCCGTGAGCTGCCGAAGCTTGAAAAAGCGGGCGTGCAATTCCGCCTGCCGGTGCCGGGCGCGCGCATTCACGACGGCGTGTTGCAGATGAACGTCAGTCTGCCAGGTGTCGGCATGGAATACTCGACTGATGGCGGCGCGCACTGGCAGCGCTACGATGATGCGAAGCCGCCACGCGTGACGGGTGCCGTACAGGTACGAAGCGTGAGCAGCGACGGTAAACGTTACAGCCGCGTGGATAACGTACAGCCCTAACGCAATAAAAAGCCAGCCTCCGGGCTGGCTTTCTTATGAGCGGGCGCTCTCTCTACAGCGATTCAGGCAGATGGTGAACCGCAACCAGTTTGCCTTTGCTTATCTCAATATTTTTCGCACCGCGCAACTGAGAAAGGGTTTTCATCACCATGCTGCGGGAAAGATTGGTTTTTTTAACGATATAGTCGGCCACGTTAATCCGGTTACGCATGAACTCATCCATTGTCGCGAGACAATCGATATTCGCTTTAATCATGCTGTAGCTGTTTCGTCCCATCATAATTTCTTCGCGATAGCAAAGCATATTAATAAACCATGAGGACAAAATAAGCAGATGTAACTGGCAGTGATTTTTCTCAATTTCCTGAATGAAATAATCAAAAGGAATTAACTGGTAATGGCATTCGGAATCAGCCTGTAATTTGGCGAATTGAGTTTTGCCTAAATTCCTCGCCAGTCCCAGCACAGAGGGTGCGCTGCTTTTTTCCAGCAACAGCCTGTCACTCTGGCGCATCAGAGAGAACTGACCGCCACGAATGATGCAGATCTCCCCGTCCCGAAGCGGGATCAGCGTATTTTTCTCTGCACGAGACCAGTTGCCGTAGCTATTAAAAATATCCGCAATACGGTAAATCTCAGCAAGCGGTTTAGGGGGTAAGACCATGTTGGTTACCTTAATAAAATAAAATTAAATCGTTGCTGTATCTTAATGGATGCTTTTTTATGGCTGCAATAAGGGGCAGAGAACAGAAAAGGAAAAACAGGGATAATCTCATCTCTAACCGATTGAGTGATAAAGATATTTATCTTTTCTGAATTTCGATTTAAAAAAATATATGTGGTTTAATTAAGCATTGTGCGCTGTATTAAAACACTCTAGTTTTCAAATTTTATCTAAAAAAATACATCTATATTTTTGTTAAAGGGGTTTCAGGCAATAAAAAGGCCGACAAATGTCGGCCTGGGATAATGCAGTATAGCGAGCGTTATTTCCCGCCAGCCTCGTGGGCGTGTTCATTTTCGCGGCAGTCGCCATCGGCGCAGTGACCGTACAGATAGAGGCTGTGGTTGGTCAGGCGGATGCCGTGGCGCGTGGCGATTTCACGCTGACGCGCTTCAATAGAATCATCACTGAATTCGATCACTTTGCCGCAATCGAGGCAAATCAGGTGATCGTGATGATGCTGTTGCGTCAGCTCGAAAACGGATTTACCGCCTTCAAAGTTGTGACGAGTGACGATGCCGGCATCGTCGAACTGGTTAAGTACGCGATAGACCGTGGCAAGGCCAATCTCTTCACCCATGTCAATCAGACGCTTATAGAGGTCTTCCGCACTGACATGATGATTGACCGGTTCCTGCAGCACTTCGAGGATTTTTAATCGAGGAAGCGTGACTTTCAGGCCGGCCTTCTTTAATGCGGTATTGTTGTCAGTCATGCGGAATCTGTCCTGTTGCTTAACGACTCGCTCCGGAAGGGAGCGATACATCGGATACGCCGAAGATGAATGCGTCTCATTATAGAACTGACATGCCTAAATGAAAACCGCAAGCGTCCGGCAAAAAAGGGCTTAAAAATCGTGGGCCAGCCAGCGTTTTTCACGTGGAGAGCCTGATAATTAAGAAAGCCATTGTACAGCGTAGTGAGGGAAAGTTAAAAATTTGTAGCAATTATTTTCATTGCTTTTATCTATCAAACGGCGCGGAACGGTGCCCGCGCCGCTTATCATCAGGCGTTGATGATTTCCTGCAGATGCAGCTCTTCGGACACCTGTTTGACCCATTTTTCAACGCGTTCCGCGGTCAGTTCCGGCTGGCGGTCTTCGTCAATCGCGAGACCAACGAAGTGGTCGTCATCAGCGAGGCCTTTAGAAGCTTCAAAGTGGTAACCTTCGGTCGGCCAGTGGCCAACAATGGTCGCACCGCGCGGCTCGATGATGTCGCGAATGGTGCCCAGCGCGTCGCAGAAATATTCTGCGTAATCTTCCTGGTCGCCGCAGCCGAAAAGCGCCACCAGCTTGCCGTTAAAGTCAATTTCTTCGAGCGTCGGGAAGAAATCGTCCCAGTCGCACTGCGCTTCGCCGTAGTACCAGGTCGGGATGCCAAGCAGAAGAATATCGAATGCTTCCAGATCCTCTTTGCTGCTTTTAGCAATGTCATGCACTTCAGCAACGTCAGTCCCGAGCTGTTTCTGGATAATTTTTGCGATATTTTCGGTATTGCCGGTGTCGCTGCCGAAAAAGATGCCTACGATTGCCATAAGAAGAATAACCTCTTGAATCTAAATGTGATGGTGCTGGCATAACGCCCACAGATAGGGCAATCATAGCAGAACAGAAGAAGGTGCGGAAACGCTATCAGGCGCCGGGTGCACTCTCTGCTACATTGCCCGGTCCTTTTGGGTAAAATTCAGACCAGACCTTACTCCTGCAAGGCTTTCAGCTGCGCAAGCAGCATCGCTTCTATCAGCTCGCTGCGGCTAATATTGCGCGCCTGCGCGAGATGGTTCAGCGCGTCTACCGCGTCGGCGTTCAGCTTCAGCTCCACGCGCTTAAGCCCGCGAACTTTGTCACGCTTAAGCTGGTTGCGCTTATTGATGCGCAGCTGTTCGTCGCGCGACAGCGGATTGGTTTTCGGTCTGCCCGGACGGCGTTCATCCGCGAAGAGATCGAGCGTTGTGCGGTCCGTTTGTTCTTTTGCCATGGTATGAGTATAGACAGGGGAAACAGGCTGCCGTGGCGGAGCCCGGCGGTATTTCAGCGCGCCATCATACATCAGGGAGCGAAGCGCGCCAACGCATCCAGCGCGCGACGGCGCCGGTCGGTCTGTTTTTAATCAGTTTCCAGAAAACGACGAATCGCGCGCAGCACCGCCTGCGGTTTTTCGGCATGCACCCAGTGGCCTGCACCCGCAATCACATGCGCGCGGGCTTTGGGGAACTGTGAGAGCAGCGCTTCGCGGTGCGCTTCTTCCACATAAGGCGACGCGCCGCCGCGAATGAACAGCGCCGGGCCGTGCCAGGCAGGCACCGTTTCCCAGCCGACGATATGCGAATACTGATTCCACAGCACCGGCACATTAAAGCGCCACTCGCCATCGATAAACGATTTCAGCAGAAACTGCACCACGCCTTCCTCGCGGATATGCTGGCGCATAATCTCCGCCGCCTGCTGGCGTGAGGTAACGCCCGCGTCGCTCACCGCGTTCACCGCATTGAATATTTCATCGTGACGGCGCACCTGATAATCCACCGGCGCGATATCAATCGCCACCAGCTTTTCAATGCGCGCCGGCGCGAGGGCGGTCACCGCCATTGCCGCTTTGCCGCCCATTGAATGACCGATAAGAATCACCTTATTCAGCCCCAGCGCATCCAGCGTTTCGAGAATATCCTGCGCCATCGCCGGATAATCCATCGTCTCGCTGCGCCCGGAAAGCCCGTGGTTTCGCAAATCAACCTGCACAACGTCATGATCGGCCACCAGATCGCGAGCCAGCACGCCTAGGTTATCCAGGCTGCCAAACAGCCCGTGAATTAACACAATCGGTGTATTTTGAGTCGGTTGTTGCGCAGATTGCGTGCGGGTATTTAATTTCATGGCAAAGTTCTTTTTTGGCGACTGACAGGTTAGGTTATCATGTTGACCATTCTGCCGCCCGGCTGCAAGGTTCCAGTTAATTCCGACTTTTGCGGCCTTCCTGGTTTGACGCTATCCGCTGTTGGGTTTTAACTTTATACTCCCAACGACTTGTATTCAGAAAAGATATCGCACTGGATTAAGATGAAAACGATTGAAGTTGATGACGAGCTGTATCGCTACATTGCCAGCCACACCCTGCATATTGGCGAAAGCGCGTCCGACATTTTACGGCGCATGTTGAAATTTTCCGCCTCCTCGCAGTTAGCCGCTACACCCGCCAAAGCAGAGACTCCCGCCCCTGTTGCGCCCGCCGCTGAGCCTGAAAAGCCAGTGAACCCGGCGCGCGACCGCGTGCGAGCCATGCGTGAGCTACTGTTATCGGATGAATACGCCGAACAAAAACGCGCGGTCAATCGTTTTATGCTGGTGCTGTCTACACTCTATTCACTGGATGCAAATGCTTTTGCCGAAGCGACCGAGTCGTTACACGGCCGTACCCGCGTCTATTTCGCCGGTGACGAGCAAACGCTGCTGCAAAGTGGCAACCAGACGAAACCCCGCCACGTGCCGGGCACACCGTACTGGGTGATTACGAATACGAATACAGGCCGCAAATGCAGCATGATCGAACACATCATGCAGACCATGCAGTTCCCGGCGGAATTGATTGAGAAGGTTTGCGGCACCATTTAACTCTTGCGTCAGAAGGACCAGGCCATGGCAGTCAATAACCGTGCGGGACAGCCTGCACAACAGAGTGATTTAATCAACGTCGCCCAGCTCACCGCGCAGTACTACGTGCTGAAGCCGGAAGTGGGTAATGCGGAACACGCGGTGAAATTCGGTACGTCCGGCCACCGTGGGAGCGCCGCGCGCCACAGCTTTAACGAACCGCACATTCTGGCGATAGCCCAGGCGATCGCCGAAGAGCGTGCGAAAAACGGCATCACCGGGCCGTGCTATGTCGGTAAAGATACGCACGCGCTCTCCGAGCCTGCGATTATTTCCGTGCTGGAAGTGCTGGCCGCCAACGGCGTCGATATCATCGTGCAGGAGAACAACGGTTATACGCCGACGCCTGCGGTTTCGAATGCCATTCTTGAGCATAACAAACGCGGCGGCGCGCAGGCCGATGGCATCGTGATCACCCCGTCGCACAACCCACCGGACGATGGCGGCATCAAATACAACCCGCCTAACGGCGGCCCGGCAGACACCAACGTCACCAAAGTGGTCGAAAACCGTGCCAATGAGCTGCTGGCGAACGGCCTGAAAGAGGTGAAGCGCATCTCTCTGGACGAGGCCTGGGCGAGCGGCCGCATTCAGGAAAAAGACCTGGTGCAGCCGTTTATCGAGGGGCTTGCAGAAATCGTCGATATGGCCGCTATCCAGAAAGCGGGCCTGAAGCTTGGCGTCGACCCGCTCGGCGGCTCCGGTATCGAATACTGGAAGCGCATCGCGGAGCACTACAAGCTCAATCTCACCATCGTTAACGATCAGGTGGATCAGACTTTCCGCTTTATGCACCTCGATAAAGACGGCGCAATCCGCATGGACTGCTCGTCGGAATCGGCGATGGCCGGTCTGCTGGCGCTGCGTGATAAGTTCGACCTGGCGTTCGCGAACGACCCGGATTACGACCGTCACGGCATCGTCACGCCTGCGGGCCTGATGAACCCGAACCACTATCTGGCGGTGGCGATCAACTACCTGTTCCAGCATCGTCCGCAGTGGGGCCAGGATGTGGCCGTTGGCAAAACGCTGGTCTCCTCCGCGATGATCGACCGCGTGGTGGATGCGCTGGGTCGTAAGCTGGTGGAAGTGCCGGTTGGCTTTAAGTGGTTTGTTGACGGTCTCTACGACGGCAGCTTCGGCTTTGGCGGCGAAGAGAGCGCGGGCGCGTCTTTCCTGCGCTTTGACGGTACGCCGTGGTCCACCGATAAAGACGGCATCATCATGTGCCTGCTGGCGGCGGAAATCACCGCCGTAACCGGTAAAAACCCGCAGCAGCACTATGACGAACTGGCCGCGCGTTTCGGCGCGCCGAGCTACAACCGTCTCCAGGCTTCCGCGACCTCCGCGCAGAAAGCGGCGCTCTCGAAGCTCTCTCCGGAAATGGTCAGCGCCAGTACGCTGGCGGGCGACCCCATCACCGCGCGTCTGACTGCCGCTCCGGGCAACGGTGCGGCTATCGGCGGCCTGAAAGTGATGACCGAGAACGGCTGGTTCGCGGCGCGTCCTTCCGGCACCGAAGACGCGTACAAGATCTACTGCGAAAGCTTCCTCGGTGAAGAACACCGCAAGCAGATCGAGAAAGAAGCGGTGGAAATCGTCAGTGAAGTGCTGAAAAACGCCTGAATGCGCTCCTGAACAGGAGACGCGAAAAACGGCAACCTTCGGGTTGCCGTTTTGTTTTCATCGTGATGCCGCTCATTAACTGTGTTTATTGGTCAGCTCAAAGCGCGGCGACACCAGCCCGTACAGCGTCCAGCCCATAAAGGTGACTATCGCGCCATACAGCATCGCCTCCTCGCCGGACGAGTAGAGCGCGTAGAAGCTGTAAATCGCCCCGAGCAGCGCCACCAGATTCGCCGGTTTCGCCTTGCGCGGCGGCACTTTCGCCACCTGCTGAATAATCACCAGCGCCGCCATCGACAGAATATAGGGGATGATATTGGTCACCACCGCCAGGTTTACCAGCACGTTAAACTGCTTGTTAAGCGAAGGGCTGATGGTCATCAGCGACAGCCCGCTCTGGATAATCACAATCGTCAGCATCCCTTTGACCGGCGCTTCCGCGCGGCTCAGGTGGGAAAAGATTTTCGGGAAATAGCCCTCATCGGCGGAGGAGCGGAACACCTGGGCGATGGTGAACTGCCAGCCGAGCAGCGAGCCGCAGCAGGACATCACCATCAGCGCCATAATGATTTTCCCGACGCCCGGCGTAAACATCTGTGCGAACGCCAGCCCGAACGGCGCGGTGGAGTGGGCCAGATCCAGGTTTGGCACAATGCCTGCAATCACATTGGTCGAGACGATATAAATCACCGCCGCGCCCAGCGTGCCGCCGAGCACCGCAATCGGCACGTTGCGCTCCGGATTTTCCACCACTTCCGTATTGGCGCAGGCCGATTCCAGCCCCAGAAAGGCCCACAGCGTCATGGCGATTGACGATCCGACCGCATCGAAAAACGGCACGTGATGCGGGTTCCACGAGGCGGCATACAGTGTCGGGCTGAACCAGAACCAGCCGATGACCGACAGCCCGACCACCGGAATGATCACCCCCCAGACGGTCACGCTGCTGAGCTTGCCGGTAATACGCGCGCCGCCGAAATTAGCGACGGTGCAGATCCACAGCACGCCGATGGTGGCGATCCCGGTTTGCACCGGCGTTAAGGCCGCGCCGAACAGCTCGCTGCCGTAGCCGACCGCTGAAATAGCGATGGCCACATTCGCGATAAGCAGCGACACCCCGTAGGTGTAGTTCGCCATAAAATTGCCGGATTTGCCGAAGGCGTATTCCGCATAGCCGCCCATGCCGCCCGATTTACGGCTGTACATCCCGCATTTGGCAAACGCCCAGGCGAGCGCTGTCGAGCCAACGGCGGTCACAAGCCACGAGATAATGGAAATGGTGCCCACTTCGGCGAGTTTGGTCGGCAGCATGATAATACCGGAGCCCATCATGTTGACCATGGTCAGGATAGTCAGCGGCACAACGCCCATTTTGTTGGATTTGCTCATCATAACGCTCCTTCTGTACGGGGTTGCGAGGCAGGGTTTTCACTGACCACGTAACACCAGACCTGACGGCGACCATCGCAGGTTTCGACATAGACGCCCTGCAACTCCGGCGCGAAGCCCGGCAGCAGGTTGATCCCGTCTTCCAGCGCCTGAAAGTAATGCAGCGCCGCGCCGCCCCAGATTTCGCCGGGCACCACGCACAGCACGCCGGGCGGGTAGGGGAGCGCGCCCTCCGCCGCGATACGGCCTTCGGCCTGTTCAAGCCGTACCAGTTCAATATTGCCGCGAATAAACGCCTGGTGGGCCGCCTGCGGACTCATGGCGACGCGCGGGAAATGCGCTTTACGGAACATCTTTTTTTGCAGCTGTTTAACGTTACGGCTGGCGTAAAAGTCGTGCATCTCCTGGCAGAGCTGGCGCAGCGTATAGCCTTCGTAGCGCGCCTGGTGCTGTTTAAAGAGCGAGGGCAGCACGTCGACGAGCGGCGCGTCGCGCTCCAGCAGCGCTTCAAAGCGCGCCAGTTGCGCCACCAGCTGTTGCAGCTTGCTCATCTCCTCGGCGGGCGTCAGCAGGAACAGAATCGAGTTGAGATCGCATTTCTCCGGGATGATGTGGTTTTCACGCAGGTAGCTTGCGAGCACGGCGGCGGGCACGCCGAAAGCCTCATACTCGCCGGTGTCGGTGTTAATCCCCGGCGTGGTGAGCAGCAGCTTGCACGGGTCGACGAAGTACTGGTGCGGCGCATAGCCTTCAAAGGCGTGCCAGCGCTCGCCGGGCTCGAAGTGGAAAAAGCGCAAATCAGCCGCTATCTCCTGCGTCTCATATCTCTGCCACGGGCGGCCATCGACGGTCGTCGGAACAAACGGGCGAATGGCGCGGCAGTTTTCAAAAATCATCTTGCGGGCGTCAATGCCCTGTTCCACGCAGCGCATCCACATCCGGCGTCCGGCCTCGCCCTCGTGCATCCGCGCGTTAATGTCCAGGGCCGCGAAGAGCGGGTAAAACGGGCTGGTGGAGGCGTGCATCATGAAGGCGTTATTCATGCGCTTATGCGACACATAACGCGGCTGGCCTTTGATATGGCTGTCTTTTTTATGGATTTGCGAGGTCTGCGAAAACCCGGCCTGCTGTTTATGCACCGACTGCGTGACGAGAATGCCCGGATCGTTTTCATTAAGCGTCAGCAGCAGCGGCGAGCAGGGCGCCATCATCGGAATAAACTGCTCATAGCCGACCCACGCGGAATCAAAAAGCAGGTAATCGCACAGCGGCCCGAGCGTATCCACAACCTGACGGGCGTTATAAATCGTGCCGTCATAGGTGCCGAGCTGAATAACCGCCAGGCGGAACGGGCGCTTTTCTGCGGCCCGCGCAGGAGCCACTTCCCGCACCCGCTCGCGCAGGTAGCGCTCGTCGAAACAATGCGCGTCGATCCCGCCGATAAACCCGTACGGGTTACGCGCGGTTTCCAGATAAACCGGCGTCGCGCCCGCCTGCAACAGCGCGCCGTGATGGTTCGATTTATGGTTATTACGGTCAAACAGCACCAGATCGCCCGGTGCCAGCAGCGCATTAAGCACCACTTTATTGGCCGAAGAGGTGCCGTTCAGCACAAAGTAGGTTTTATCGGCGTTAAACACCGCTGCGGCGTGCTGCTGCGCGAGGCAGGGCGCGCCTTCGTGGATTAACAAATCCCCCATCGCCACGTCAGCGTTGCACAGATCGGCGCGAAATAGCGTATCGCCGAAGAAACTGACGAACTGATTCCCCGCGGGGTGGCGGCGGAAAAAATCACCGCCCTGATGGCCTGGGCAGTCAAACGCGCTGTTGCCCTGGCTGACGTAATCCACCAGCGCGCGAAAGAACGGCGGGCGCAGCGCGGTTTCATATTTCTGTGCGGCGGCCTCAAGCTGGCGGCCATAGTGTTCGCGGTACGTTTCACTGTCTTCGAAGACGCCCGCAACGCGTGGCAAATACTCCGCCGGCACCCGCTCTTCAGGCTGGCACACCACAAACACCGGAATACCAAATCCGGTCATTTCTATTTCATCGATAAGACCCAGGTAAATATCGCTGACGGTCATCACCGCCGCGGCGATATCAATATAGTCAGATTCGTGAATATTTATCGTCGTGCGGTCTGTTGAAAAACAGTCCGGGCATAAACGACTGACGCCAATTTTTAATGCTTGCATGATGT
Organism: Cronobacter sp. 153480017-3; assembly: GCF_053627815.1. Classification (NCBI taxonomy): domain Bacteria; kingdom Pseudomonadati; phylum Pseudomonadota; class Gammaproteobacteria; order Enterobacterales; family Enterobacteriaceae; genus Cronobacter; species Cronobacter sp. 153480017-3. The sequence continues at coordinate 161,394 of NZ_JBSEYN010000002.1, forward strand.
TTCCTTATTTCAGGCAAAGCAATCCCGCCACTTTTCCTCGCGGAAAATTGCTCAAGATAAATGTCGGGCAACATATTCCCGCTGCCTCTAAAAGGCAGTAGAGAAGATTTGCTCTTTTTAGGCCAGACAACCCCCACCCGGCGTTATGCCGGTATTACAAAGGGTTGTGGCAAAAGCGCGCGCGCATTCCCAGGCAGTTACCTGTTAATGAACAGCGTTAGGCTCTTTCTCAGGAATAAGCGGCGCGCAGCAGCGCAATACGCTAGCGGGCGTTAAAAAGGTGGAAGTCAAAGCAGTTGCGGTGGGCGAACATCATAATATGGGTCGTCCGCCTGATATGTGGCATAAACCGATTATTATTTTCCATGTGATTATTACCTTTCAGTAATTGAAAGCGTGGTCATTTTATCCAGGATGAGAGGTTAATCTGTGAAAAGGATCAACAAAAACGCGCTGAACCAGAAATAAATAGTCGTCATTTATGCATAATGTAGAGTAGATCGCTGTCGGTTGTAAAGATGTAGGTCTCTGGTTAATAAACGGTGTTCATTTTATTTGGGCCGAAAACCCTTCTTATTTAGACTAAAGAGAAAATAATAAATGAATAAAAATAAGGAAGGAGTGCAAAGCTATTCAGAATAAAAAGCGGGGATATTTAAAACCGCGCCAGGCGTGACGCGGCGTCAGCGTTAAAGCATAAACCGGTAGCCGATGCCGGTTTCAGTCAACAGATGGCGCGGGCGCGCCGGATCGCTTTCGAGCTTCTGGCGCAGATGGCCCATATAGATACGCAGATAATGGCTGTGCTCGACCGCGTTCGGCCCCCACACCTGGCTTAACAGCTGTCGCTGGGTCAGTACCTTGCCAGGGTTATTCAGCAGCACACCCAGCAGGCGAAACTCAATTGGCGTCAGGTGGATCTCCTCCGTGCCGCGCGTGATGCGTCTTGCGGCCAGATCGACTGTAATGTCGGAAAAGCGCACCACCGGATCGCTCTGGCTTGCACTCCCGTGGCGGCGCAGGGCTACGCGCAGCCGCGCCTGAAGCTCGCCAATGCCGAACGGCTTCGCGAGAAAATCATCCGCACCGGCATCGAGCGCCGCGATTTTGTCCTGCTCGTCGCTGCGCGCCGACAGGACAATCACTGGCGTCTGGCTCCACTGCCGATAGTCGCGGATAAAATCGATGCCGTCGCCGTCCGGCAGCCCGAGATCGAGGATCACCAGATCGGGCTTGCGGGTGGCGGCTTCAATCAGCCCGCGCTGGAGGGTTTCGGCGTCATAGACGCGCAGCCCTTCGCTCTCAAGCGCGGTGCGCAGAAAGCGGCGGATCTCTTTTTCATCTTCGACTATCAGAACGCTAATCACATGACCTCGTGGATATCCAGTTCCGGGGGCGTTTCGTTAGGCAGCAGCACATGAAAACTCGCGCCGCCTTCCGGGCGGTTACGCGCGTAAATCTCGCCGCCGTGCACCTCGACAATCGCCTGACAAATGGCAAGCCCCAGACCGACGCCGGGGATAGCGGATTCTTTATTGCCGCGAGCGAATTTAGCAAAGATAGCCTGTTCCTGACCAGCCGGAATACCAGGCCCATTATCCCAGACTTCCAGATCGAGCCGGTCGTCGCGCCAGCTCGTGCGCACGCCTGTCTGCGCCCGTGGCCCTGCGTATTTGGCGGCGTTCTCCAGAAGGTTAATCAGCACGCGCTCAAACAGCGGCCCGTCAACATGGATGAGGGTGAGCGGATCGCTAAGGCTGAGTTCGATATGCCGCCCACCGAGACCCGGCTCCAGCATCTTGAGCGCGCTGCCCACCACTTCTTCCACCGTCAGCCACTCTTTGCGCAGGTTAAAGCCGCCCGACTGAATGCGCGCCATATCCAGCAAATTATTCACAAGCCTTGTGGTGTTCAGTACATGTTGGCGGATTTCGCTCGCCTGGGGCGCGTGTTTTGAGCCTTCGGCTGCCAGATCGAGCGTCAGGATCTCCGCCTGGCCGAACAGCACCGTCAGCGGCGTGCGCAGATCATGGGAGAGCGCCGCCAGCAATGAATTGCGCAGCTGTTCGCGCTCGCTGGCGAGCCGCGCCTGCTCTTCGCTCTCGGTCAGAAAGAGCCGCTCAAGAGCGCTTGCCACCAGTAACGTGAAGGTTTCCAGCAGCCGCTGCTGCTCGGGGATCATCAACTGGCGCAGATTTCCGGGCTCGACAATGACCAGCCCGAGCGTTTTCCCGGCGGTGCGCAGCGGCAAAATTTGATACGGCACGCCGGGCAGGGTGTCGGTGCCCGCGCCGGCAGGCAAGCCTTTATCGAAGCTCCAGCGGGCAATGGCTTCATCCCACGGGGTGATTTCCGCGAGCGGCTGCGGCGCTTGCAGTTTGCCGTGTTCATCCGGCAGCAGCAGCAGGCCGCGGGCGTGAAAGGTGGAGGCGATAAACTGCTGGCTGGTGGCTGCGATATCGCGCGCGCTGCGGCCCACCGCCAGCGCTTTGGACATTTCGTAAAGATGGCGGGTGCGCTGCTCGCGATAGCGTGCGATGCGCGCCTGGTAACGCACGCCCGCGGTCAGGTTGCCGATAATCAGCCCAACGCTCAGCATCACCGCGAAGGTAAGCAGATACTGGACGTCAGAGACCGCCAGCGTGCCGCGCGGCGCGATAAAAAAGAGATCAAAGCTCACCACGTTGATAATGGTTGCCACCACCGACGGCCAGCGGCCATAAAACAGCGCCACCAGCACCACGCCCAGCAGATAGACCATCACCAGGTTGGCGGCGTCAAACGCGATAAGCCACTGGTGCGCCACCAGCGTAATCAGCGCGCAGAGCGCCACCGCCACCGCGCAGCCACGCAACTGTACCCGCCACTTCTCCATAAACGGGCGGTTATCGGCGGCTTTGGCGGTGGCAGGCGTCGGCTTGTCGTCCAGCGCGACAATCAATAAATCGAGATCCGGCGCGTGGCGCGCGAGCCGCTCGGCGAACGTATCCTGGCTCCACCAGCGGCGTTTATTGCGCCGCCCGATGACGATTTTGCCGAGGTTATGCTCGCGGGCGTAGCGCAGCACGGCTTTCTCCTCGACCGGGTCGGCGAGGGTGGCAGTCTCCGCGCCCAGCTCCTGGGCGAGATGCAGGGCGCTCAGAATGGCGCGGCGTGATGTTTCCGGTAGCTGGTGCAGGCGCGGCGTCTCCACATACACCGCATGCCAGACGCTGCCGAGCCGCGCCGCCAGACGCGCGGCGGTGCGCACCAGTTTTTCGTTGCCCGCGCCCTGGCCGATGCACAGCAGGATGGCGTCGCGCGTGTGCCAGACTTTCTCCTGGCCCTGGCGGTCGCGCCAGGCGCGCATCTGGTCGTCCACGCGGTCGGCGGTACGGCGCAGCGCCAGCTCGCGCAGCGCGATAAGATTGCCTTTGCGAAAGAAATGTTCGATGGCGCGCTCCGCCTGGCCTGCGATATACACTTTGCCTTCATGCAACCGCTGGCGCAGATCGTCCGGCGGCAGATCCACCAGCACGATTTCATCCGCCGCATCGAAAATCGGGTCGGGCACGGTTTCGCGCACCTGAATGCCGGTGACGCCGCCCACCACGTCGTTGAGGCTCTCCAGGTGCTGTACGTTAACGGTGGTAAAGACGTCGATGCCCGCGTCGAGCAGCTCATCGACATCCTGCCAGCGCTTCGGGTGGCGTGAGCCAGGCGCGTTGCTGTGCGCCAGCTCGTCCATCAGGATCAGCGCCGGGTTACGGGCAAGCGCCGCGTCGAGATCGAACTCCTGCACCACGCGGCCCCGGTGATGAATACGCTTAAGGGGCTGGATAGCCAGCCCCTCAAGTAACGCCGCGGTCTCCTGGCGGCCGTGGGTTTCCACCACGCCCACCAGGATATCGAGCCCCTGCGCCCGCAGGCGCTGAGCCTCCTGCAACATGGCGTAGGTTTTCCCTACGCCTGCGCAGGCCCCGAAGAAGATTTTGAGTTTTCCGCGCGTCCGGCCCTGCGTCTGTATCAGCAGGCGGTCCGGGTCGGGGCGCATCGGCTCTTCGGTCATGAGGGTTCCTTACGGTTGCAGGGCGTCCAGCGCCATATTCAGTTTCAGCACGTTAACCACCGGCTGGCCGAGAAAGCCCGCGAGAGGGGCGTCGGTGTTTTCACGGATAAGGCGTCCCACTTCCGCTTCAGAAATGCCGCGGGCCTGCGCCACGCGCGGGGCCTGCCAGAAGGCGGCCTGCGGCGAAATGCCGTAATCGAGACCGCTCGCGGAGGCGGTGACCAGCTCCACCGGCACTGCCGCGCGGGCGTCCGGGTTGGCGGCGCGCAGCGCCTGTACGCGCGCCTGAACCTCTTTATCCAGCTCCGGGTTGCTGGCGGCAAGGTTACTGCCGCCGGAAGCCATTGGATTATAAGGGGCTTCGGCCGTCGCGGAAGGGCGGCCCTGGAAATATTTCGCCTCGCTGAACGCCTGGCCAATCAGGCGCGAGCCGCGCACCTCGTCATTCTGGCGGATAAGCGAGCCTTCCGCCTGGTCCTTAAACCACCACTGGCCGAGCACCGTGGTCGCCAGCGGATAGACGCCGCCGGTGAGTATCGTCAGGAAAACCAGCAGGGTGAGTGCGGGACGTAACATAGCCATAATGATTCCTTTTAAACCAGACCAAACAGCGTTAACAGCAGGTCGATGAGCTTGATGCCGATAAACGGCACCACCAGCCCGCCCAGACCGTAAATCCACAGGTTGCGGCGCAGCATCGCCGCCGCCGCGAGCGGCTTGTAGCTCACGCCTTTCAGCGCCAGCGGGATCAGAAAGACGATGATCAGCGCGTTAAAAATAACGGCGCTGAGAATAGCCGAGGCAGGGGAGTGCAGATGCATTACGTTCAGCGCGTTAAGCTGTGGGTACGTCGCCGCGAACGCCGCCGGGATAATGGCGAAATATTTCGCCACGTCGTTGGCGATGCTGAACGTGGTCAGCGAGCCGCGCGTCATCAGCATCTGTTTGCCGATGTGCACCACTTCGATGAGCTTGGTGGGGTTAGAGTCGAGATCCACCATGTTGCCCGCTTCTTTCGCCGCCTGGGTGCCGGAGTTCATCGCCACCGCCACATCGGCCTGCGCCAGCGCCGGGGCGTCGTTGGTGCCGTCGCCGGTCATTGCCACCAGCCGTCCTTCGGCCTGGTACTGGCGGATCAGCGCCAGTTTCGCCTCGGGCGTCGCTTCGGAGAGAAAATCGTCCACGCCCGCTTCGGCGGCGATGGCGGCCGCCGTCAGCCGGTTATCGCCGGTGATCATCACCGTCTTGATGCCCATTTTGCGCAGCTGCGCGAAGCGCTCTTTGATGCCGCCTTTGACGATATCTTTCAGCGCGATAACGCCGAGCACCTGCGCGCCTTCGGCCACGACCAGCGGCGTACCGCCGGTGCGCGCCACGCCTTCCACAAGCGTGTCGACCTGCGCCGGGAACTGGCCGCCGTTGGCTTCCACGTGGCGGCGAATGGCGTCCACCGAGCCTTTACGGATCATCCGGTCCTGCACGTTGATGCCGCTCATGCGCGTCTGGGCGGTGAAGGGCACAAAGGTAGCCTGCAAATGCTGAACGTCGCGCTCGCGCAGGTTAAAGCGCTGCTTCGCCAGCACCACGATGCTGCGGCCTTCCGGGGTTTCATCAGCAAGCGAGGCTAACTGAGCGGCGTCGGCCAGCGTTTTTTCATCCACGCCGGGGGCGGGCAGGAAGTCAGACGCCTGGCGGTTGCCGAGCGTGATGGTGCCGGTTTTATCCAGCAGCAGCACGTCCACATCGCCCGCCGCTTCCACCGCGCGGCCGCTGGTGGCGATAACGTTCGCGCCAAGCATCCGGCTCATGCCCGCCACGCCGATGGCGGAGAGCAGCCCGCCGATAGTGGTCGGGATCAGGCACACCAGCAGCGCCACCAGCACCGTCACGCTGACTGCCGTCCCGCCGTATTGCGAGAACGGGTAGAGTGTGGCGGTCGCCAGCAGAAAGACAATCGTCAGCGCCACCAGCAGAATGGTCAGCGCGATTTCGTTCGGCGTTTTGCGGCGCTCTGCGCTCTCGACCATCGCAATCATACGGTCGAGGAACGTCTCGCCGGGGTTGACGCTGCACTGGATAACCAGCCAGTCGGAGAGAATACGCGTGCCGCCGGTCACCGAAGCGAAATCGCCGCCCGATTCACGGATAACCGGCGCGGATTCGCCGGTAATGGCGCTCTCATCCACCGACGCGCCGCCTTCGATAACTTCGCCGTCGCACGGGATAATATCGCCTGCTTCGACCAGCACGATATCGCCTTTGCGCAGGTCAGCGGCGGGGATGTGATCCATCTGGGCGTCGTGATGCGGCGCACGCAGTTTGCGGGCGAACGCGGTCTTTTTCACACCCTTGAGGCTGTTGGCCTGGGCTTTGCTGCGGCCTTCGGCCAGCGCTTCGGCGAAATTCGCGAACAGCACCGTAAACCACAGCCACAGGCTGATGGCAGCGGTAAACAGCGCCTCGCCAGGCAGTTTTCCGGCGGCAATCGCCAGGGCAATCAGCGTTGTCAGCAGGCTGCCGACCCAGACGATAAACATGACCGGGTTGCGCCACTGGGCGCGCGGACTCAGTTTTTTAAGAGCATCGAAAAGCGCCTGACGAACCAGCGAGGATTCAAACAGGGCCAGTTGCTTGCGACTCATGGATAGCGACTCCGCAATGGTCATTTCACAAGAGAAAGATGTTCCGCGACCGGGCCTAAGGCGAGGGCGGGGATAAACGTCAGGGCGCCCACCAGCAGCACCGTGCCCGTCAGCAGGCCGATAAACAGCGCGCCGTGAGTGGGCAGCGTGCCGGGGCTTGCGGGCTGCGCTTTTTTGGCGGCGAGCGAGCCGGCTATCGCCATCACCGGGATAATCACCAGGAAGCGGCCAAACCACATGCAGAACGCCAGCAGCAGGTTCCAGAACGGCGTGTTGGCGCTAAGGCCGCCGAAGGCGCTGCCGTTGTTATTGGCGGCGGACGACACCGCGTAGAGCACTTCGCTGAAGCCGTGAATGCCGGGGTTGAACATGCCCGCCCGGCCCGCGTCGGTCATCATGGCGAGCGCGGTGCCGAGCAGCACCAGCGCAGGCGTCACCAGAATCGCCAGCGCGGTCATTTTCATCTCGCGCACGTCGATTTTCTTGCCGAGGTATTCCGGCGTGCGGCCAATCATCAGGCCCGCGATAAACACGCCCAGCAGCACGAACAGCAGCATCCCGTACAGCCCGGAGCCGACGCCGCCGAAAACCACTTCGCCAATCTGCATCAGCCACATCGGGATCATGCCGCCGAGCGCGGTAAAGGAGTCATGCATGGCGTTTACCGCGCCGCAGGAAGCCGCCGTGGTGACGACCGCAAACAGGCTGCTCGCGAGAATGCCAAAGCGGCTCTCTTTGCCTTCCATATTGGCGGCGCTGTCGGCACCAAGCGTCAGGAAGTGCGGGTTGCCGGTGGTTTCAGCCCACATCACCAGCGCCACGCAGACCACGAAAATCACCGTCATGGTCCAGAGAATGGCGCGGCCCTGACGTGCGTCGCCCACCGCATCGCCAAAGGCGAAGCAGAGCGCCGCCGGGATCAGGAAAATAGCCAGCATCTGCACGACATTGGTGAGCGCAGTCGGGTTCTCAAAGGGGTGCGAGGAGTTGGCGTTAAAGAAGCCGCCGCCGTTGGTGCCAAGCATCTTGATCGCCTCCTGCGACGCCACCGGCCCCATCGGCAGCATCTGCCGCGCGCCTTCCAGCGAGGTGAACGGCTGGTAGGCTGAGAAGTTCTGAATCGCGCCTTGCTGAATAAAAAACAGGGCGATAATCAGCGAAATGGGCATCAGCACCCACAGCGTGACGCGAGTGAGATCCTGCCAGGCGTTGCCAAGCGTGGTCGCCGACTGGCGGGCAAAGGCGCGGATAAGCGCAAACGCCACCGCGATACCGGTCGCCGCCGAGAGGAAATTCTGCACCGCGAGGCCCGCCATCTGGCTGAAATAGCTGACGGTGCTTTCACCCGCGTACGACTGCCAGTTGGTATTGGCGACGAAACTCACCGCGGTATTGAGCGCCAGATGCCAGGACATTCCCGGCAGGTGTTGCGGATTCAGCGGCAGCACGCCCTGGCACATCAGGATGGCGAACAGCAGTACCAGACCAAGCGTGTTAAACAGCAGGATAGCCAGCAGGTAGCGCTTCCAGTCCATCTCTTCCTGACGAATGCCGAGCACGGCCCAGAGCGCGCGCTCCACGCCGCCCACGCCCGGCAGGGCTTCGCCGTTAATCAGCCGGGCCAGCAGGCTGCCCAGCGGTTTCGCCAGCGCCATCAGCACCAGCAGGAAACTGGCGATAAGTAAAAATGCGGACGCCGCCATCAGAACGCCTCCGCATTAATCAGGGCATACACCAGATAGCCCAGTAACAGGAAAACCAGCACGATGCCGGTTATCAGGCCTGCACTCACAATCCACCTCCAGTGGGGTTTTTGGAATATGTGCAGAGGGTAGGGATTCGGGCGTAAAGGTTTCGCAAAAATCGCGAAGCGGGGTGTAAAAAAAATATAAAAATGGCAAAAGCCATGATTTAACTGCGGGTTAGTATTTATTTAACCATTTTGTAACTTATTTACGATATCAATTGTAAAGATGGTAAGAATTCACCCTAAAAGCTGGTCGGATGAGTAGTAAAATTACAGGCAAAGCGATACAATTTTAACCAGCTCACAAAATCCGGTTTCCGGCCTTGATTGCCGGGCATGTTATGTAAGGGGGAAAAACCTATGTCTTTATATAAAAAATATCCTGCGCATCAGGTCTTCCTGCGTCGCGCGTTAGTGCTCCTGGTCGGCATTGCGGCCCTGCCGGTGATGCTGTTCTGGAAAGACCGTTCGCGTTTTTACAGCTATCTGCATCGCGTGTGGTCGAAAACCAGCGATCAGCCGGTCTGGATGGCGCAGGCGGAACAAACTGCCAGCTATTTCTACTGATTCGCGCGACTCCCTGAAAAACCGCTCATAAAGAGCGGTTTTTTTATGCCTGCGATACGCCGCGCCGCTGCGTTTTTCGCTGTCATCAGACTGGTGTTAACAGGCCGCCTCTGGCTACACTGAGAGTGTATAAAAATGAGGATGGCCGAATGAGTATAAAAATCCCTGTTGGCATTAGCGCCTGTCTTTTAGGGGAAAATGTGCGTTTTGACGGCGGCCATAAACGGCTTGCCTTTGCAGTGGAAGAGCTGGCCCCCTGGGTGAAATATGAGCCTGTCTGCCCGGAGATGGCGGTCGGCCTGCCGGTGCCGCGCCCGGCGCTGCGCCTGGTGAAAACCGACGACGGCCTGGCGCTGCGCTTTAGCGATAAGCGCGAAGGGGATTTAACCGCCGAGATGCAAACCTTTTCGCGCGAGCGCGTCAGCCGTCTCGATCACCTGTGCGGTTATATCGTCTGCGCCAAATCGCCAAGCTGCGGTATGGAGCGCGTGCGCGTCTACGATGCTGACGGTAAAAACAACCGTAAAGCCGGCCGCGGCATTTATACCGAAATCCTGATGAACGCGCTGCCGTGGCTGCCGGTGGAAGAGGACGGGCGTCTGCACGATCCGGCCATTCGCGAAAACTTCGTTGAGCGCATCTATACGCTGCATGAACTTCACGCGCTGCGCGCCGAAGGGCTGACGCGCGGCAATCTCATCGCCTTTCACAGCCGCTACAAACTGCTGCTGCTGGCGCACTCGCAGCCGCTCTACCGCGAGCTGGGGCGTTTTGTGGCCGCTATCGACCAGTGGGATTCGCTGGAGGCGTTTTTTGAGGAATACCGTCTGCGCCTGATGACGCTGCTCTCCATTCATGCGACCCGCCGCAACCACACCAACGTGCTGATGCACGTGCAGGGGTATTTTCGCAACCAGCTCAACGGACGTCAGCGCCAGGAGCTTTCAACGCTTATTGACCGCTACCGCCAGGGCACGCAGCCGCTGCTGGCACCGGTGACACTGCTTAAGCACTACATGGCGGAATACCCTGACGCTTATCTTGATCAACAACGCTACTTCGAGCCGTACCCGGAAGCGCTGCGCCTGCGCTATGGCCGTTAAACAAGGAATGTTATGACCACGCATCTGGTCTGGTTTCGCGCGGATCTGCGCCTCAACGACAATCTGGCGCTCGCCGCCGCCTGCCGTGACCCCGACGCGCGGGTCATCGGCCTGTTTATCGCGACCCCGCAGCAATGGCGCGATCACACCCTCGCGCCGCGTCAGGCGGCGTTTATTCACCAAAATCTGCAAGCCCTACAGCAGGCGCTGGCAAAGCGTGGCATTGCGCTGTTTACGCGCGAGGTGCCCGATTTCGCCGCCGCCGTGGACGCGCTGGCCGCGTTTTGCGATGAGCAGCAGGTCTCGGCGCTCTTTTACAACTATCAGTATGAGCTGAACGAAGCCCGGCGCGACGCCGCCGTTGAGCGCAGGCTGGAGGGCCACGTTGCCTGCCAGGGCTTTGACGACAGCGTGATGCTGCCGCCCGGAAGCGTCGTCACCGGCAACGGCGAGATGTATAAAGTGTTCACGCCTTACAGCCGGGCGTTTTTACGCCGTCTCGGCGAAGGCTTACCGGCCTGCGTCAGCGCGCCGAAGCCGCGTAACGGCGGCGCGATAACCGATGTGCCTGCGCTTGCGCCGTTTGATTACCCCTGTGAGACGCCGGACGCGCTGCTGTTCCCGGCGGGCGAAGAGGCTGCGCTTAAACGCCTGCGCGAGTTTTGCCAGACGCCCGCGGACGACTACCCGGAAAAGCGTGATTTCCCGGCGATTCGCGGCACCAGTTTATTGTCGGCGTATCTCGCCATCGGCGTGATGTCGCCGCGCCAGTGCCTGCATCGTCTGTTAACCGAACACCCGCGCGCGCTGGAAGGCGGCAGCGGGGCGGTGTGGCTGAACGAGCTTATCTGGCGCGAATTCTACCGACATCTTATCGTCGCCTGGCCGCGCCTGTGCCGCCATCAGCCGTTTATCGACTGGACGGCGCGGGTGGCGTGGCAGCAGAACGACGCCCATTTTCAGGCGTGGTGCGAAGGCAACACGGGGTATCCCATTGTCGATGCCGCCATGCGCCAGATGAACGCCACGGGCTGGATGCACAACCGGCTGCGGATGATCACCGCGAGCTTTCTGGTCAAAGACTTACTGGTCGACTGGCGGCGCGGCGAACGCTATTTTATGTCGCAGTTAATCGACGGCGACTTTGCCGCCAATAACGGCGGCTGGCAGTGGGCGGCCTCCACCGGCACCGACGCCGCGCCCTATTTCCGCATCTTCAACCCCACCACGCAGGGGCAGCGGTTTGACGCTGAGGGCGAGTTTATCCGCCGCTGGGTGCCGGAACTGAGCCATATTCCCGGCAAGGCGGTGCATGAGCCGCATCTGTGGGCGAAGAAAAACGGCAAGGCGCTGCGTTATCCGCAGCCGATTGTCGATCATAAACAGGCGCGCGTCGCGACGCTCGCGGCGTATGAAGCGGCCCGCAAGGAATAAGAGAGAGACCATGAAAAACAGCGAACTGGAACAACTGATCAACGACAAACTCAACAGCGCGACGTTCAGCGACTACGCTCCGAACGGCTTGCAGGTTGAGGGCCGCGACGAGGTGCGCAAAATCGTCACCGGCGTCACCGCAAGCCAGGCGCTGCTCGACGAAGCGGTGCGCCTGGAGGCCGACGCGGTGATCGTCCACCACGGCTATTTCTGGAAAGGCGAATCGCCGGTGGTGCGCGGCATGAAGCGCAACCGCCTGAAAACGCTGCTCACTAACGATATCAATCTCTATGGCTGGCATCTGCCGCTCGATGCGCATCCGCAGCTTGGCAATAACGTCCAGCTCGCGCAGTTGCTCGGCATTGACGTGAAGGGCGAAATCGAGCCGCTGGTGCCGTGGGGCGAACTGTCGATAGCGGTGTCAGGCCCGGAGTTCGCCTCCTGGCTTGAAGCGCGTCTGGGCCGCCGCCCGCTGTGGTGCGGCGATACCGGGCCGGATCTGATTAAGCGCGTCGCCTGGTGTACCGGCGGCGGGCAGAGCTTTATCGACAGCGCGGCGCGTTTCGGCGTGGACGCCTTCATCACCGGCGAAGTGTCTGAGCAGACCATCCACTCGGCGCGCGAGCAGTCGCTGCACTTCTACGCGGCAGGCCACCACGCCACCGAGCGCGGCGGCATTCGCGCGCTCAGCGAATGGCTGAATGAAACCACCGATCTGGATGTGACCTTTATCGACATCCCTAACCCGGCTTAATCAACACAAGAGAGGAAAACGTGCAGCGAGCCCGTTGTTATCTGTTAGGCGAAAGCGCCGTGGTACTGGAGCTGGAGCCGCCCGTCACGCTTGCCAGCCAGCAGCGCATCTGGGGGCTGGTGCAGCGCCTCGCGGACGTGCCCGCCGTGGTGGAAGTCATTCCCGGCATGAATAACATTACCGTGATGCTGCGCGAGCCCGGCACGATGGCGCTGGACGCTATCGAGCGGCTGCAACGCTGGTGGGAGGAGAGCGAGGCGATCATTCCCGAAGCGCGGCGCATTGAAATCCCGGTAGTGTACGGCAAAGACGCCGGGCCGGATCTGTCGGTGGTCGCACACCACGCCGGGCTCAGTGAAAAGCAGGTAGTGGAGATGCATGCGCAGGTCGACTACGTGGTCTATTTCATCGGCTTTCAGCCAGGCTTTCCATACCTCGGCGGGCTGGCACCGGAGCTTGCCACGCCGCGCCGCGCGGAGCCACGCCTTCAGGTACCCGCAGGCTCGGTCGGCATCGGCGGCAGCCAGACGGGCATCTATCCGCTGCCTACGCCTGGCGGCTGGCAGATTATCGGCCACACCTCGCGCGCGCTGTTTGATCCGCACAGTAACCCGCCGGGCCTGCTCGCGCCCGGCGACACCGTGCGCTTTGTGCCGCAAAAGGAGGGCGTATGCTGAAGATTATTCGCGCGGGCATTCACGCAACTATTCAGGATGGCGGCCGTTTTGGGCTGCGCCAGTACGGCGTGAGCCAGTGCGGCGCGCTGGATGGCCCGTCGCTGCACATCGCCAACCTGCTGGTGGGCAACGATCCTGATGCGGCGGCGCTGGAGATAACACTCGGTCAGTGCGTGGTGGAGTTCACCGAAGATACCTGGTTTGCGCTCACCGGCGCGGGCTGCGACGCGACGCTTAACGAACGCGCCGTCTGGACCGGCTGGCGGCTGCTTGCCCGCGCGGGCGAGCGCCTGAGCCTCAAACTGCCGCGCCGCGGTATGCGCAGCTATCTGGCGCTGGCGGGCGGTTTCGACGTGCCGGAAGTCATGGGCTCGCGCAGTACCGATGTGAAAGCGGGCCTCGGTGGTTTTGAAGGACGTCCTCTGCGCGACGGCGATGTCCTGCCCGTGAATCCGCCGACGCGCCATTTCCGCGAGGCGCGCGGCGTGAAGCAACTGCTGTGGGGCAACCGCATTCGCGCGCTGCCGGGGCCGGAGTATCACGAATTCAGCGAGGCGTCGAAAGAAGCCTTCTGGCGCACGCCGTGGCAGCTAAGCCCGCAGAGTAACCGCATGGGTTATCGCCTGCACGGCCACGTGCTGGAGCGCACCACCAGACGCGACCTGGTGTCTCACGGTCTGCTGCCGGGCGTGGTGCAGGTGCCGCACGGTGGCCAGCCCATCGTGCTGATGAATGACGCCCAGACCACCGGCGGCTATCCGCGCATCGCGTGCGTCATCGACGCCGATCGCTATAACCTCGCGCAGCTGCGCCTCGGCGAGCCGGTTCACTTCGTGCAATGCTCCATCGAAGAGGCGCTGGAAGCGCGCAGCGACCGGGCGCGTTATCTGCAACAACTGGCATGGCGGCTTAACGATGAAGATTGATCTTAACGCCGATCTCGGCGAGGGCTGCGGCAACGACGCGCTGCTGATGCCGCTCATTAGCTCGGCCAATATCGCCTGCGGCTTCCACGCGGGCGATGCGCAGACCATGCGCGAGAGCGTGCGGCTGGCGCTGGCGCACGGCGTGGCGATGGGCGCGCATCCGGGCTTCGCGGATCGTGAAAACTTTGGGCGCACGGCGATGCAGCTGCCGCCGGAGACGATTTACGCCGAGACGCTCTATCAGGTCGGCGCGCTCGCCGCTATCGCCCGCGCCGAAGGCGGCAGGCTGGCGCACGTGAAGCCGCACGGCATGCTCTATAACCAGGCGGCGAAAGACGCCGCGCTTGCCGACGCCATCGCGCAGGCGGTGAAGGATTTCGATGCGTCGCTGATTCTGGTGGGGCTGGCGGGCAGCGAGCTTATCCGCGCGGGCGCGCGTTATCGGCTCGCCACGCGCGAAGAAGTCTTCGCCGATCGCGGTTATCTGGCCGACGGTGCGCTGGTGCCGCGCAGCGAGCCGGGCGCGTTGATTGAGGATGACGACGAGGCGGTGTCGCGCACGCTGATGATGGTGCAGGAAGGGCGGGTGCGCAGCCGCGACGGCGCGTGGGCGACAGTCAATGCCCAGACGGTCTGCCTGCATGGTGACGGCGCGCACGCGCTGGCGTTCGCGCGCCGGTTACGCGAGGCGTTCGACGCGCGCCAGATTCAGGTCAGCGCGTAACTCAGAGCGATGCCGCCGCCCGCGCGGCGGTGTCGTAAAGCGAGGCAATCGTGCGCAGCAATTGCGCCGTTTCGCCAATCGCCGCGCCCGGTATGCCGCTCTCGACCTGAATCGCGATAAGACACGCCTCGCGCACGTCGCGGTATTTCATACACAGCGCTTTACCTTCCTCTGTCGTCGAAAAATAGAGCTCTTTGCCTACCTTTTCACTGGTGACATACCCGGCTTTAACCAGCTTTTTCAGCGCGTAGGTCACGATGTGCGTGTCTTCCACGTTGAGCACAAAGCAGATATCCGCGAGCTTTTTCTTGCGGTTGCGGTGGTTGACGTGATGCAACAGCGAGACATCAAACGCGCCCATATCCGGCTCGCCCGCTGCCGTCATGCAGCGCACCATCCATTTGTTAAAGGCGTTGCTGGTCATGATCAGCGCGTACTCCAGCTCCGATAATTCCGCGCAACGCTCCGACACCAGATGGCGGGACGACACAATGCGCCCGTCAGCAATATCGTCGTTATCAGTTGATACAACCGCTTTTTTCCGGCTCATGGCATCCCTTACGCTTTTGGGGGTATTGGCAAAAACTATAAAACGTCACCGACAAAATAAAAACATTTTATTGATAAATTGTTTACATAATTTCACCGTTCAGATATAGCTTTTTGGTCAGGTTCTGCACGTTCACAGCGCCTCTCACACAACAACGTTCGCCGCAATGCCCACGCTTCGCCACTGGCGAAGGAGCAGAATAGCCTTCGGCGTGCAACGCTCACTTTGGAAAGGGTAACAATGTATGGACGGTTCCTCTCTGTTGCCGCTCATCGGTATTCCGGTGGTGGTTATCGGTTTCGCGCTGCGTTTTAACCCGCTGCTGGTGGTGGTGGTCGCCGGGCTGACAACCGGGCTCACGGTCGGCATGGATTTCGGCATGCTGCTGGAAACCTTCGGTGAAAAGTTCGTCAACAGCCGCTCGCTCGCGACTTTCATTCTGATCCTGCCGGTGATTGGCCTGCTGGAGTATTACGGCCTGAAAGAGCGCGCCCAGGCGTGGGTGGCGAAAATCGCCAGCGCCACTTCAGCGCGTATTCTGATGCTCTATTTCGTGGTGCGTGAAGGCACCGCGGCGCTCGGGCTGATGTCGCTTGGCGGCCACGCCCAGACCGTGCGCCCGCTGCTGGCACCGATGGCCGAAGGGGCGGCGCTCAATGAATATGGCGAGTTGCCTGCGCATATTCGCGACAAAATCAAAGCCCACGCCGCCGCCTGCGACAATATCGCGGTGTTTTTCGGTGAAGATATTTTCATCGCCTTCGGCGCGGTGCTGCTGATTGACGCGTTCCTGAAAGAGAACGGCATTCCCGGTATCGAGCCGCTGCACATCGGCCTGTGGGCCATTCCGACCGCGATTGCGGCGCTGATTATTCACATGGCGCGCCTGCTACGCTTAGACGCCAGCATTCGCCGCGAGGTGTTGGCCTGGCGCGCAGAGCAGGGCAATCAGGAGGCCGCGCAATGAGTACGTTGCTGACCATTAACCGCGTCTACTACCTGATAGGCTTTATCGTCATGCTGCTGGTGGTGATGACGCTTCGCGATCGCGGTAATCCGAAACGCTTTACCACCGCGCTGTTCTGGTTCCTGTTCGGCGGGATTTTTCTCTTCGGCGATCTGCTGGTGCAGGAGCTGGGCCGCTCGCTGGCCTACCGCATTATCGGCGGCGCGGTGATTGTTATCGCGCTGCTGGCGGGCTTTGGGCTGGTCGGGAAGGGGCACTATAAAATTTCCACCGAGGAGGAGCGCGAGGTGTCGTCCCGGCGTCTGGGTAACTGGCTGTTTCTGCCGGCGCTGCTGATCCCGGTGGTGACGGTGATTGGTACGCTGTTTTTAAAAGGCGTCTCGGTGGGCGGCGTGTTCCTGCTGGATCAAAAACAGCTGACGCTCGCCGCGCTGTGCGTGGCGTGTGTCGCGGCGCTGCTGGTGGGCTGGTGGCTCACGCGCGGCACGCCGCTACATGCGATTCGCCAGTCGCGCCGTCTGGTGGATACCATCGGCTGGGCGGTAATTTTGCCGCAGATGCTGGCGATGCTCGGCGGGGTGTTTGTCGCCGCCGATACCGGCACGGCGGTGCAGCGCGTGGTGAGCCTGTTCGTCGACCCGGAAAACCGCTTCATGCTGGTGGTTATCTACTGCATCGGCATGGCGCTTTTCACGATGATTATGGGCAACGCGTTTGCGGCGTTCCCGGTGCTGAGCGCGGGCATCGCGCTGCCGCTGTTGATTAACCATCACCACGGCGACCCGGCACCGCTCCTGGCTATCGGTATGTACGCGGGCTACTGCGGCACGCTGATGACGCCGATGGCGGCGAATTTCAATATCGTTCCCGCCGCGCTGCTGGAGCTGAAAGACAAATATCAGGTGATAAAAATTCAGATCCCGACGGCGCTGACGCTGCTGGTGGTCAACGTTTTCCTGATGTATTTCATCGTATTTCGCTAAGGCCCACTAAGGAGCTGTTATGACACTGACACAACCCCAGGCCGACGCCTTTGCCCGGATGCCTCTGACCTATCTGCGCCAGGAGTATCCGAACCACATCATGCATCTGATGAATGATGACGCCGACGCGCTGCCGCCGCGCGAGCTGCACCCGATTTTCTACGGCTGCTTTGACTGGCATTCGGCGGTGCATGGCTACTGGCTGCTGCTGCGCTGTCTGCGCCGCTATCCGACGCTGTCGTGCCGCGAAGAGATTATCGCGCTGTTCGATGAACACATCACGCCTGCGAATGTGGCGCGCGAAGTGGCGTATTTCACCGCGCCGTTCCGCGCCTCGTTTGAGCGCCCGTATGGTTACGGCTGGCTGCTGGCGCTCGCCCAGGAGCTGCACGAATCCGATCTGCCGCAGGCCGCGCGCTGGCATGAAATACTGGAGCCGCTGACCCAGGATATCCGCACGCGCCTTATCGATTACCTCAGCAAGCTGACGTACCCGATTCGCGTCGGCACCCATTACAACACGGCATTTGCGCTCGCCCTCGGGCTGGATTACGCCCGTGCGCTTGATGATGAGACGCTTGAGCGCGCCATTACTGACGCGACGACACGCTTTTATCAGGCCGACACCGACTACCCGGCACACTACGAGCCGGGCGGCGATGAATATCTCTCCGGCGCGCTCACCGAAGCGCTGCTGATGAGTAAAACGGCGGACAATTTCCCGGCCTGGTTTGACGCGTATCTGCCGGATATCGGCAACGTGGCGGCGCTGATGCACCCGGCGGTGGTGAGCGATCGCGCCGACCCGAAAATCGCCCACCTCGACGGGCTTAACTTAAGCCGCGCCTGGTGTATGAAGCATATCGCCGCGGCGCTCCCGGAAGATCACCCTGCGCAGACAGCGCTGCAGGAGGCGGTGCAGCGCCATCTCGCGGCAAGCGTTGAGCATGTGGTCGGCAGCCACTACAGCGGCGGCCACTGGCTGGCAAGCTTTGCGCTGCTGGCGCTGGAGTAAGCCGTTAACCGCCGCTTTTTTGCGGCGGTGGCCTGTTTCTCTTCGCCCGTGCTGCTACAGTTTATCCTTACGTTTTAATGCTTAAGTAACCTGAAAGGATGAACGATGCCGGAAGGACCGGAGATCCGCCGCGCGGCGGACAAGCTTGAAGCGGCAGTCGCGGGCAAACCGCTGACCCACGTCTGGTTTGCGTTTCCTGAATTGAAAGCGTTTGAAGCGCAACTGACCGGCGCGCGGGTCGAGCGTTTTGAAACCCGCGGCAAGGCGCTGCTGACGCATTTTTCCTGTGGGCTGACGCTCTACAGCCACAACCAGCTGTATGGCGTCTGGCGCGTGGTGAAAGCGGGGGAAACGCCGCAAACGACGCGAAGCCTGCGCGTGCGGCTCGAAACCGAAGATGCCGCGGTGCTGCTTTACAGCGCCTCGGAAATTGAGATGCTGGATGCCGACGGCGTGGCGGCGCACGCGTTTTTGCAGCGCGTCGGGCCGGATGTGCTGGATATGTCGCTGACGGTGGAGCAGGTGAAAGAACGGCTCCTGAGCCCGCGCTTTCACCGCCGTCAGTTCAGCGGGCTGCTGCTGGACCAGGCATTTCTCGCGGGGCTTGGCAATTATTTGCGTGTGGAGATCCTCTGGCAGGCGCGGCTTGCGCCGCGCCACAAGGCAATGGAGCTGAATAATACGCAGCTGGATGCGCTCGCCCGCGCGTGTCTTGAGATCCCGCGGCTGTCTTATGAAACGCGCGGGACGGTGGATGAGAATAAGCATCACGGCGCGCTGTTTCGCTTCGAGGTGTTTCACCGCGCCGGGAAAAAATGCCGCCGCTGCGGGGGGATTATCGAGAAGACGACGCTGTCGTCGCGGCCGTTTTACTGGTGTCCGGGGTGCCAGGCGTAGGGGATGCGTGGACCAGGGAAATGGCGGGTGCGCGTTGCTTACCCGCCGCGCCGCCAAAATGCCCATAAAAAAACGCGCCCGGAGGCGCGTTTTTCAGATTAACCGCAGCGTCAAATTAACGTTTGGTCAGGTCAGATTTGAAATCACGCTGCTCGTAGCCGGTGTACAGCTGACGCGGACGCGCGATCTTCATGCCTTCGCTGTGCATCTCGTTCCAGTGCGCAATCCAGCCCACGGTACGCGCCATCGCGAAAATAACGGTAAACATGGAAGACGGAATGCCCATCGCTTTCAGGATGATGCCGGAGTAGAAATCCACGTTCGGGTAGAGTTTCTTCTCGATGAAATACGGGTCGTTCAGCGCGATGTTTTCCAGCTCCATCGCCACTTCCAGCAGATCGTCTTTGGTGCCCAGCTCTTTCAGCACTTCGTGACAGGTTTCGCGCATGACGGTAGCGCGCGGGTCATAGTTTTTATAAACGCGATGACCAAAGCCCATCAGGCGGAAAGAGTCGTTTTTGTCTTTCGCGCGACGCACGAATTCCGGAATGTGCTCAACGGTGCTGATCTCTTCCAGCATCTTGAGCGCGGCTTCGTTAGCGCCACCGTGTGCCGGTCCCCACAGGGAGGCGATGCCCGCAGCGATACATGCGAACGGGTTCGCGCCGGAGGAGCCTGCGGTACGTACGGTAGAGGTTGACGCGTTCTGCTCATGATCCGCGTGCAGGATCAGAATGCGATCCATGGCGCGCTCCAGCACCGGGTTGACCTCGTAAGGCTCGCACGGGGTGGAGAACATCATATTCAGGAAGTTGCCGGAGTAGGAGAGATCGTTACGCGGATAAACAAACGGCTGGCCGATCGAATATTTGTAACACATCGCCGCCACGGTCGGCATTTTAGAGAGCAGACGGAATGCCGCGATCTCGCGGTGACGCGGGTTATTGACGTCCAGCGAGTCGTGGTAGAACGCCGCCAGCGCGCCGGTCACACCGCACAGTACGGCCATCGGATGCGAGTCGCGACGGAAGCCGTGGAAAAGGCGCGTGATCTGCTCATGGATCATGGTGTGGCGGGTGACGGTGGTTCTGAATTCGTCGTATTGCTCCTGGGTCGGCTTCTCGCCGTAGAGCAGGATGTAACATACTTCGAGATAGTTAGATTCGGTGGCTAACTGATCGATAGGGAAACCGCGGTGCAGCAGGATACCTTCGTCACCATCGATAAAGGTGATTTTGGACTCGCAGGATGCGGTGGAAGTAAAGCCGGGGTCGAACGTGAAAACACCTTTAGAACCAAGACTACGGATATCGATTACATCCTGACCGAGCGTGCCTTTTAGCACATCCAGTTCGATAGCACCATCACCGTTATAGGTTAGGTTTGCTTTTTTATCAGCCATTTACGGTCTCCTTAGCGCCTGTTGCTTGCGACGGTTAACCGCCGATTTACCTCCAGCCAGCAGGGGGACAGTTGCCAGTTTGTTGTGTGGCGCGCAGCTCTGTTTCAGAGGGGAAACCAGGGTACAGAGCGATGGGCGGCTTGCAGGCAACCATTCAAACCTGGGTGAAACAACAGTAAATCAGGGTGTTAGCCGTCAGTATTTGTCAAACCTGTTTATCACTAATACCGGGCTAAATTACTGCGGTCAATACTGGCACACTGTTACATAACTTATTGTCAGGTGAAAGCATGACCCCATAACTTTTGCGAATTATATGCATTTCCTGGTGATGTTTGTAACTAATTTGTTTAACATTTGTCAAATCAGATGATTAAAATTTAAAATAATGTTGTTATCGTGATCCTGGTCACTGTTCCGACCAAAAGCGGCCAAAGAATTTGTAGGTTAATTGTAATGATATTGTGAACATCCTATACTGCCGCCAGGTCTCCGGAACACCTTGCAACCGCGAGCCACCCAGCGTAGTAACGCGTCATGCAGCCTTTGGAAGCGGTGATTTTGCATGACGCGGAGTTATAGAAAAATGACGCTGCTTGACCCGCCTGCAGACCGGAGGAAGGACACAATAAGAACAGCATGTGGGCGCATTCATGATAAAAAAGGTGAATAAACAACGACCTGTCAACCTGGATCTGACAACGATCCGGTTTCCTGTCACCGCGATTGCTTCTATCCTCCACCGCGTTTCCGGCGTGATTACCTTTGTCGCCGTCGGCATTCTGCTGTGGTTGTTAGGACTCTCACTCTCGTCTCAAGAAGGCTTTCTGACTGCGTCCAGCATTATGGACAGCTTCTTCGTTAAATTCATCCTGTGGGGCATTCTGACAGCGCTGGCTTACCACGTTGTTGGCGGCGTTCGCCACATGCTGATGGATTTCGGCTATCTTGAAGAAACCTTCGCAGCAGGCCAACGCTCCGCTAAGTTCGCTTTTATTATCACTGTCGTGCTTTCAATTCTCGCAGGAGTCCTCGTATGGTAAGCAACGCCTCCGCATTAGGACGCAACGGCGTACATGACTTCATCCTGGTTCGCGCCACCTCCATCGTAATGACGCTGTATATCATTTATATGATCGGTTTCTTCGCGATGAACGGCGACCTGACATATGAAGTCTGGACTGGTTTCTTCTCATCCACCTTCACCAAAGTGTTCACCCTGCTGACGCTGATTTCGATTCTCGTCCATACCTGGATTGGGATGTGGCAGGTGCTGACCGACTACGTAAAACATCTGGCGCTGCGTCTGTTTTTGCAGCTCGCGATTGTTGTCGCGCTGGTGGTTTACGTGATTTATGGATTTGTTGTGGTGTGGGGTGTGTAAATGAATTTGCCAGTCAGAGAATTTGATGCCGTTGTTATTGGCGCAGGCGGCGCAGGTATGCGCGCGGCGCTGCAGATTTCCCAGAGCGGCCAGACCTGTGCGCTGCTCTCCAAGGTGTTCCCGACCCGTTCTCACACCGTATCCGCCCAGGGCGGTATTACCGTTGCGCTTGGCAATTCCCATGAAGATAACTGGGAATGGCACATGTATGACACGGTAAAAGGTTCCGACTATATCGGCGACCAGGACGCGATTGAATATATGTGTAAAACCGGCCCGGAAGCGATTCTGGAGCTTGAGCACATGGGGCTGCCGTTCTCCCGTCTTGATGACGGCCGTATTTATCAGCGCCCGTTCGGCGGCCAGTCGAAAAACTTCGGCGGCGAGCAGGCCGCGCGCACCGCGGCGGCGGCGGACCGTACCGGCCACGCGCTGCTGCATACGCTCTATCAGCAGAACCTCAAAAACCACACCACCATTTTCTCTGAGTGGTATGCGCTGGATCTGGTGAAAAACCAGGATGGCGCGGTCGTGGGTTGCACCGCACTGTGCATCGAAACCGGCGAAGTGGTCTACTTCAAAGCCCGCGCGACCGTGCTGGCGACCGGCGGCGCAGGCCGTATTTATCAGTCTACCACCAACGCCCACATCAACACCGGCGACGGTGTCGGCATGGCGCTGCGCGCTGGCGTGCCGGTGCAGGACATGGAAATGTGGCAGTTCCACCCGACCGGCATCGCCGGCGCGGGCGTACTCGTCACCGAAGGGTGCCGCGGCGAAGGCGGTTACCTGCTGAACAAACATGGCGAGCGCTTTATGGAGCGTTACGCGCCGAATGCGAAAGATCTGGCGGGCCGCGACGTTGTTGCGCGCTCTATCATGATCGAAATCCGCGAAGGCCGCGGCTGCGACGGCCCGTGGGGCCCGCACGCCAAGCTGAAGCTCGACCATCTCGGTAAAGAAGTCCTGGAATCCCGCCTGCCGGGCATTCTGGAACTCTCCCGTACCTTTGCTCACGTTGACCCGGTTAAAGAGCCGATCCCGGTTATCCCGACCTGTCACTACATGATGGGCGGTATTCCGACCAAAGTGACCGGCCAGGCGCTGACCGTGAACGAGAAGGGCGAAGACGTGGTGATCCCGGGCCTGTTCGCCGTTGGCGAAATCGCCTGCGTATCGGTACACGGCGCCAACCGTCTGGGCGGCAACTCGCTGCTTGACCTGGTGGTGTTTGGCCGCGCGGCGGGCCTGCATTTGCAGGAATCCATCGCCGAGCAGGGCCAGCTCCGCGACGCCAGCGACTCCGACGTCGAGTTCTCGCTGGAGCGCCTCAACCGCTGGAACAACAACCGCAGCGGCGAAGATCCGGTCGAAATCCGCAAAGCGCTGCAGGAATGTATGCAGCATAACTTCTCGGTATTCCGCGAAGGCGACGCGATGGCCAAAGGGCTTGAGCAGCTGAAAGCTATCCGCGAGCGACTAAAAAACGCCCGTCTGGACGACACCTCCAGCGAGTTCAACACCCAGCGCGTCGAGTGCCTGGAGCTGGACAACCTGATGGAAACCGCTTACGCCACCGCCGTATCGGCGAACTTCCGTACCGAGAGCCGTGGCGCGCACAGCCGCTTCGACTACCCGGACCGCGACGACGAAAACTGGCTGTGCCACAGCCTCTATTTGCCGCAAACCGAGAGCATGACGCGTCGCGAAGTGAATATGCAGCCTAAGCTGCGCCCGGCTTTCCCGCCGAAAGTGCGTACTTATTAAGAGCGGAGCAATGTGATGAAACTCGAGTTTTCCATTTATCGCTATAACCCGGATGTCGACGACGCGCCGCGCATGCAGGATTACACCCTGGAGCAGGAAGAAGGGCGCGACATGATGCTGCTCGACGCCCTGATGCTGCTGAAAGAGAAGGACCCGAGCCTCTCTTTCCGCCGCTCCTGCCGCGAAGGCGTCTGCGGCTCCGATGGCCTGAACATGAACGGCAAAAACGGCCTCGCCTGTATTACGCCGGTCTCAAGCCTGGGCGCGGGCAAGCAGAAAATCGTTATCCGTCCGTTGCCTGGCCTGCCGGTTATCCGCGACCTGGTAGTGGACATGGGACAGTTCTACGCCCAATATGAGAAGATTAAGCCTTACTTGTTGAATAATGGGCAGAATCCGCCAGCGCGTGAACATTTGCAGATGCCGGAGCAGCGCGAGAAGCTCGACGGGCTGTACGAGTGCATTCTGTGCGCCTGTTGCTCCACGTCGTGC
Source organism: Cronobacter sp. 153480017-3 (assembly GCF_053627815.1). Classification (NCBI taxonomy): domain Bacteria; kingdom Pseudomonadati; phylum Pseudomonadota; class Gammaproteobacteria; order Enterobacterales; family Enterobacteriaceae; genus Cronobacter; species Cronobacter sp. 153480017-3. The sequence continues at coordinate 185,473 of NZ_JBSEYN010000002.1, forward strand.
CCGTCGTTCTGGTGGAACCCGGACAAGTTCATCGGCCCGGCAGGCCTGCTGGCCGCGTACCGTTTCCTTATCGACAGCCGCGATACCGAAACCAACGCGCGCCTGGATGGCCTGAGCGATGCGTTCAGCGTGTTCCGTTGCCATAGCATCATGAACTGCGTGAGCGTCTGTCCGAAAGGGTTAAACCCGACGCGCGCCATCGGCCATATTAAGTCGATGTTGTTGCAGCGCAGCGCGTAAGTAAGCGTTGCGGTAGTGGCGGGTGCGCTTACGCTTACCCGCCCTACATATAAGTGTCCCTCTCCCTGAGGGGAGAGGGAAAAGCAGGAAACCTTTAAAAACCGCTACAGAGTAGTACCAGTAATCGAGGCGTTCAGAGCGAGACAAGGCGGCAACTGAGCGCATCCCCAGGAGCATAGTGAACTATGCGACTGGGGTAAGCGAAGGCAGCCAACGACGTCGCAGCCTGAACGAAGAAGATTAATGGCAGTTTTTAAAGGTTCCTTCGCGGGCCCCACTAACAAGAGCTCGCAGGTGAACCCCGGCACGTACAACACTGTACGTGGTAGTTTCTACGGCGAAATAAGCAGACATGCTTAAGGGATCACGATGCAGAACGGCGCAATGAAAGCCTGGCTGGACTCTTCTTACCTCTCTGGCTCTAACCAGAGCTGGATAGAACAGCTCTATGAAGACTTCTTAACCGATCCTGATTCAGTGGACGCCCACTGGCGCTCTATGTTCCAGCAACTGCCTGGCACCGGCGCGAAACCGGATCAATTCCATTCAAAAACGCGTGATTATTTCCGTCGTCTGGCGAAGGATGCCTCACGTTACTCTTCCTCGATTTCCGACCCTGACACGAATGCGAAGCAGGTTAAAGTCCTGCAGCTTATTAACGCCTATCGCTTCCGTGGCCACCAGCACGCGAATCTCGATCCGCTGGGCCTGTGGCAGCAGGAGCGCGTCGCGGATCTGGACCCAGCGTTCCACGATCTGACTGAAGCCGATTTCCAGGAAACCTTTAACGTAGGCTCTTTTGCGCTCGGCAAAGAGACCATGAAGCTCGGCGACCTCATCGAGGCGCTTAAGCAGACTTACTGCGGCTCCATCGGCGCGGAATACATGCATATCACCTCGACGGAAGAGAAGCGCTGGATCCAGCAGCGTATCGAATCGGTCGCGGGCCACGCGGGCTTTAGCGCGGACGAGAAAAAACGCTTCTTAAGCGAACTGACCGCCGCCGAAGGCCTGGAACGTTATCTGGGCGCGAAATTCCCCGGCGCGAAACGCTTCTCGCTGGAAGGCGGCGATGCGTTAATCCCGATGCTCAAAGAGATGATCCGCCACGCCGGTAAAAGCGGCACGCGCGAAGTAGTGCTGGGTATGGCGCACCGCGGTCGTCTGAACGTGCTCATCAACGTGCTCGGTAAAAAACCGCAGGATCTGTTTGACGAATTCGCCGGTAAACATAAAGAACACCTCGGCACCGGCGATGTGAAATATCACATGGGCTTCTCGTCGGATATCGAAACCGAAGGCGGTCTGGTCCACCTGGCGCTGGCGTTTAACCCGTCGCACCTGGAGATTGTCAGCCCGGTGGTGATGGGTTCAGTGCGCGCGCGTCTCGACCGTCTGGACGAGCCGAGCAGCAACAAAGTGCTGCCGATCACCATTCACGGCGACGCGGCGGTTGCCGGGCAGGGCGTGGTTCAGGAAACCCTGAACATGTCCAAAGCGCGCGGCTACGAAGTGGGCGGTACGGTCCGTATCGTTATCAACAACCAGGTGGGCTTCACCACCTCTAACCCGCTTGACGCCCGTTCCACCCCGTACTGCACCGACATCGGCAAAATGGTCATGGCACCGATTTTCCACGTCAACGCAGACGACCCGGAAGCGGTCGCGTTTGTGACCCGCCTGGCGCTGGATTTCCGTAACACCTTTAAGCGCGACGTGTTTATTGATCTGGTGTGCTACCGCCGTCACGGCCATAACGAAGCCGATGAGCCGAGCGCCACCCAGCCGCTGATGTATCAGAAAATCAAAAAACACCCGACCCCGCGCAAAATCTACGCCGACAAGCTGGAGCAGGAAGGCGTGGCGAAACTCGAAGACGCGACCGAAATGGTCAATCTCTACCGCGACGCGCTGGATGCCGGCGAGTGCGTGGTGAAAGAGTGGCGTCCGATGAATATGCACTCCTTTACCTGGTCGCCGTATCTCAACCACGAATGGGACGAAAGCTACCCGAACAAAGTGGAGATGAAGCGTCTGCAGGAACTGGCGAAGCGCATCAGCACCGTGCCGGACGGCATCGAGATGCAGTCGCGCGTGGCGAAAATCTACGGCGACCGTCAGCTGATGGCGAACGGCGAGAAACCGTTCGACTGGGGCGGCGCGGAAACGCTGGCCTATGCGACGCTGGTCGATGAAGGCATTCCGGTGCGCCTGTCCGGTGAAGACTCCGGCCGTGGCACCTTCTTCCACCGTCACGCCGTGGTGCATAACCAGGCTAACGGTTCTACTTGGGTGCCGCTGCAACACATCCATAACGGCCAGGGCCAGTTCAAAGTCTGGGACTCTGTGCTGTCTGAAGAAGCGGTACTGGCGTTTGAATATGGCTATGCGACCGCAGAGCCGCGCACGCTGACCATCTGGGAAGCGCAGTTCGGCGACTTCGCCAACGGCGCGCAGGTAGTCATCGACCAGTTCATCAGCTCCGGCGAGCAGAAATGGGGCCGTATGTGCGGTCTGGTGATGCTGCTGCCGCACGGCTACGAAGGCCAGGGCCCGGAGCACTCCTCCGCGCGTCTGGAGCGTTATCTGCAGCTCTGCGCCGAGCAGAACATGCAGGTGTGCGTGCCGTCGACCCCGGCGCAGGTTTACCACATGCTGCGTCGTCAGGCGCTGCGCGGTATGCGCCGTCCGCTGGTAGTGATGTCGCCGAAATCGCTGCTGCGTCACCCGCTGGCGGTATCAAGCCTTGAAGAGCTGGCCAACGGCGCCTTCCTGCCGGCTATCGGTGAGGTAGACGAGCTTGATCCGCAGGGCGTGAAACGCGTCGTGCTCTGTTCTGGTAAGGTTTATTACGACCTGCTGGAACAGCGTCGTAAGAATGATCAGAAGGATGTGGCGATTGTCCGTATCGAACAGCTCTACCCGTTCCCGCACCACGCCGTGCAGGAAGCGCTGAAGCCGTTCGCGCACGTGCATGATTTCGTCTGGTGCCAGGAAGAGCCGCTCAACCAGGGCGCCTGGTATTGCAGCCAGCACCACCTTCGTGAAGTGATTCCGTTTGGCTCTGCATTACGTTATGCAGGCCGCCCGGCCTCCGCCTCGCCGGCGGTAGGGTATATGTCCGTTCACCAGAAACAGCAACAAGATCTGGTTAATGACGCGCTGAACGTCAATTAATTAAAGGATAAATAATGAGTAGCGTAGATATTCTTGTTCCCGACCTGCCTGAATCCGTTGCTGACGCAACCGTCGCCACCTGGCATAAAAAGCCGGGCGACGCGGTGAAACGCGATGAAGTGCTGGTAGAAATCGAAACTGACAAAGTGGTACTGGAAGTACCGGCGTCGGCTGACGGCGTTCTGGATGCGGTACTGGAAGACGAAGGCAGCACCGTGACCTCTCGCCAGATCTTGGGCCGCCTGCGCGAAGGCAATAGCGCGGGCAAAGAGAGCAGCGCTAAACCGGAAGCGAACGAATCTACCCCGGCGCAGCGCCAGCAGGCGTCTCTCGAAGAACAAAATAACGACGCGCTGAGCCCGGCTATTCGCCGTCTGCTCGCCGAGCACAACCTGGACGCGGCCGCCATCAAAGGCACCGGCGTTGGTGGCCGTCTGACCCGTGAAGATGTGGAAAAACATCTGGCGAAAGCGAACGGCAGCGAATCTGCCAAAGCGCCGGAACAAGCCGCCGCCGCGCCGCAGCCGCAGCTCGGTTCCCGCAGCGAAAAACGCGTACCGATGACCCGCCTGCGCAAACGCGTGGCCGAGCGTCTGCTGGAAGCGAAAAACTCCACCGCGATGCTGACCACGTTCAACGAAGTGAATATGAAGCCGATTATGGATCTGCGTAAGCAGTACGGCGACGCCTTCGAAAAACGTCACGGTATCCGTCTGGGCTTTATGTCCTTCTACGTGAAAGCGGTCGTTGAAGCGCTCAAACGCTTCCCGGAAGTGAACGCCTCCATCGATGGCGACGACGTGGTGTACCACAACTATTTCGACGTCAGCATGGCGGTCTCCACGCCGCGCGGCCTGGTGACCCCGGTTCTGCGTGATGTGGACGTGCTGGGCATGGCGGACATCGAGAAGAAAATCAAAGAGCTGGCGGTTAAAGGCCGTGACGGCAAACTGACCGTAGAAGACCTGACCGGCGGTAACTTCACCATTACCAACGGCGGCGTTTTCGGCTCGCTGATGTCCACGCCTATCATCAACCCGCCGCAGAGCGCGATCCTCGGCATGCACGCCATTAAAGATCGCCCGATGGCGGTGGACGGCAAGGTTGAGATCCTGCCGATGATGTACCTGGCACTCTCCTACGATCACCGTCTGATCGACGGCCGTGAATCGGTAGGTTTCCTGGTGACCATTAAAGAGTTGCTGGAAGATCCGACTCGTCTGCTGCTGGACGTGTAGTTTCACAAGGGCGGCCCGACCGCCCTCAGGTAGTGTTTATGGTCGCGCCGCGAGGCGCGGCAATTTCGAACTCCGAGCGTGAATGCGCTTTTTCTTGATGGACTGAAGAGATGAACTTACACGAATATCAGGCGAAACAGCTGTTTGCCAGATCAGGCCTGCCGACGCCGGTAGGTTATGCCTGCTCGACTCCGCGTGAAGCAGAAGAAGCCGCCTCTAAAATCGGCTCCGGCCCGTGGGTGGTGAAATGCCAGGTACACGCAGGCGGCCGCGGTAAAGCGGGCGGTGTAAAAGTCGTTAAGAGCAAAGAAGAGATTCGCGCCTTTGCCGAGCACTGGCTGGGCAAACGCCTGGTGACCTATCAAACGGACGCGAACGGCCAGTCGGTTAACCAGATCCTGGTGGAAGCGGCGACCGATATCGCGAAAGAACTCTACCTCGGCGCGGTGGTTGACCGTGGCTCCCGTCGCGTGGTGTTCATGGCCTCTACCGAAGGCGGCGTGGAAATCGAAAAAGTGGCGGAAGAGACCCCGCACCTGATCCACAAAGTCGCTATCGATCCGCTGACCGGCCCGATGCCGTATCAGGGACGCGAGCTGGCCTTTAAACTGGGCCTCGAAGGGAAACTGGTTCAGCAGTTCACCAAAGTGTTTATGGGGCTGGCTAACATTTTCCTGGAGCGCGATCTGGCGCTTATCGAAATCAACCCGCTGGTTATCACCTCTCAGGGCGACCTGATCTGCCTCGACGGCAAACTGGGCGCTGACGGCAACGCGCTGTTCCGCCAGCCGGATCTGCGTGAAATGCGCGACCAGTCTCAGGAAGATCCGCGCGAAGCGCAGGCCGCGCAGTGGGAGCTGAACTACGTGGCGCTCGACGGCAACATCGGTTGCATGGTGAACGGCGCGGGCCTCGCGATGGGCACGATGGACATCGTGAAGCTGCACGGCGGCGAACCGGCGAACTTCCTGGACGTGGGCGGCGGCGCGACCAAAGAGCGCGTGACCGAAGCGTTCAAAATCATTCTGTCTGACGACAAAGTGAAAGCCGTACTGGTTAACATCTTCGGCGGCATTGTGCGCTGCGACCTGATTGCCGACGGCATCATCGGCGCGGTGGCAGAAGTAGGCGTAAACGTTCCGGTTGTCGTGCGTCTTGAAGGCAACAACGCCGAGCTGGGCGCGAAGAAACTGGCCGACAGCGGCCTGAATATTATTGCAGCGAAAAGTCTGACGGATGCAGCTCAGCAGGTTGTTGCTGCTGTGGAGGGGAAATAATGTCCATTCTGATCGATAAAAACACCAAAGTTATCTGCCAGGGCTTTACCGGCAGCCAGGGGACATTCCACTCCGAACAGGCTATCGCTTACGGCACCCAGATGGTTGGCGGCGTAACGCCAGGTAAAGGCGGCACCACGCACCTCGGCCTGCCGGTGTTTAACACCGTGCGCGAAGCGGTAGAAGCGACCGGCGCGACCGCGTCCGTTATCTACGTTCCGGCACCGTTCTGCAAAGACTCCATTCTGGAAGCCATCGACGCAGGCATTAAGCTCATCATCACTATTACTGAAGGCATCCCGACGCTGGATATGCTGACCGTGAAAGTGAAGCTGGATGAAGCGGGCGTGCGTATGATCGGGCCGAACTGCCCGGGCGTTATCACCCCAGGCGAGTGCAAAATCGGCATCATGCCAGGCCATATCCACCAGCCAGGCCGTGTGGGCATCGTTTCCCGCTCCGGCACCCTGACCTACGAAGCGGTTAAACAGACCACCGATTACGGTTTTGGTCAGTCGACCTGCGTGGGTATCGGCGGCGACCCGATCCCGGGCTCTAACTTCATCGATATCCTGAAGCTGTTCCAGGAAGATCCGCAGACCGAAGCGATCGTGATGATCGGCGAGATCGGCGGCAGCGCGGAAGAAGAAGCGGCGGCGTATATTAAAGATCACGTTACCAAACCGGTAGTGGGCTACATCGCAGGCGTGACCGCGCCGAAAGGCAAGCGTATGGGCCACGCGGGCGCGATTATCGCGGGCGGCAAAGGCACGGCGGATGAGAAATTCGCGGCGCTGGAAGCGGCAGGCGTGAAAACCGTGCGCAGCCTGGCGGACATCGGCGACGCGCTGAAAACCATTCTGAAGTAAATGTCTTACCTCGTGGGTGGGAGGCTAAACCACCCGATAATAAGATTCGACATGGTTGGCTACTCGTAAGGGTAGCCTTTTTTATTGCCGGCGGCGCGCCACCAGCGTGAACTGGTAGTCGTCGCTTTTAAAGACGTTACGGCTGTATTCAAATACCTGGCCGTCGCGCAGGTAACCCCGTGAGCGCTTCTCAAGCGTCGGCTGCGCCGGGTCGATGCCAAGCGCCTGCACCACTTCGGCATCGGGCATGACCGGCAGGATCTCCTGTTCGCTGCGGTCAATAACGAGCTTTTTCACCTGCTCGATATAGTGATATTTCGACTGCTCCATCACCTCCCAGGTGAGATCGGTAAAAAGCCGCACCGGCATCCACGTCTCCTCCAGAATCACCGGCTTTTGCTTGATAAAGCGCACCCGTTTCACGTGCCACACTTTATCGGCGGTGGTGAGCTGAAGCCGCGTCGCCAGCGTCTCATCGGGGCGGATCACCTCAAACAGCAGCACTTCGCTGCGGGTCTCTGCTTGTCTGTCCGTCAGCTTTTCCTGAAAGCCGGTGAGCTGGTAGATGTCATAGCGCACGCGCTCTTCTTTCACATAGGTGCCGCTGCCCTGAACGCTCTCCACGATCTGCTCGCTGATGAGCTGTTTCAGTGCCTGGCGCACCGTCACACGGCTGACGCCGAACTGTGCCTGCAGCGCCGATTCCGTCGGCAGCGCGTCGCCGGGTTTCAGCACACCTTCGCGAATCTGCTCGCGCAGAGTATCGGCTATCTGGCGGTATTTGGGTTTGGCAGCCACAGCGTCTCCTGATTCGTCGTCCTGGTATTTTCTGATTATGCCCGTAATGTATTATCTGTAAATAAAACAAATTAAATACAAATTATCGGTAATATGAAAATGATCCCATAAAGGAGTGGTTATCGCTGGCAGGATCGAACGCCTTGCTGGCGAAGGCTGGCGTCATTTCATGGAGGTAATGATGAATCTCAGGGCATTAACGGATCCGGGGCTTATCCAGATCCACGCGCCGTTTTCCACGCGCGATGAGGCGATCGCCGCACTCGCCGGTCTGCTGGCGGCGCAGGGCAAGCTGCATGACCACACCGCGTTTGTAAACGAGGTTATGCAGCGCGAAGCGCTGGGGCCGACGGCGCTCGGCGAAGGGCTGGCGGTGCCGCACGGGAAATGCGCGGCGGTCAGGGAGGCCGCGTTTGCCGTAGCGACGCTGCGCGAACCCGTCGCCTGGCAGGGCGTGGAGGGCGATGAACCGGTACGGCTCATTTTCCTGCTGGCTATCCCCGCGGCGCAAGCGGGCACCACGCATATTCAACTGCTGACGGAGCTCACCACGCTGCTGGCACCTGGCCTCTTTAAAACCTTTGAAAAAGATCTCGGCAAATCCACCTGGCTGCTGGGCCTGGCGGGCATTACTGAAGGCGCTATCCCGATGGCGATTGAAGATCCGCTGCGGGTGATTGGCGCGTTTGTCACGGGCTCCATGGTGACGGGGGCCATCGTCGGTAGCCTGCACATCGGGCTTGCCACGCCGGGCGCGGGGATTTTCTCGCTGTTTTTGCTCAGCGACGGCGGGCTGGGACGGTTTATAGCCGCTGCTGGCTGGTTTGGCGCGGCGCTTATCGGTAGCGCCATCTCGACACTCGTTTTAATCCTCTGGCGTCGCCATGCCGTTAAGGCAGGCCGCTATCTCCCCGACGGCACGTTGCCGTAAGCATTCACTTTCAAGGATGACCTTATGAACGCTGTATCACGAGTCCATATCACGCCCCACATGCACTGGGACCGCGAATGGTATTTCACCACGGAAGCCTCACGGATTTTGCTGGTCAACAACATGGAAGAGATCCTGACGCGCCTCGAACAGGACGCGGACTATCTCTTTTACGTGCTCGACGGCCAGACGGCAGTGCTGGAGGATTATTTCGCCGTGAAGCCGCAGTACCGTGAACGCGTCCGCGCGCTGGTCGCGGCGGGAAAACTGATTATCGGCCCCTGGTATACCCAGACCGATACGACAATCGTCGCGGGGGAGTCGATTGCCCGCAATCTCCTTTACGGATTGCGCGACTGCCGCCCGTTCGGCGAGCCGATGAAAATCGGCTATCTGCCCGATTCGTTCGGCATGTCCGGCCAGTTGCCGCATATTTATAACCAGTTCGGCATTACGCGCGCTATGTTCTGGCGCGGCTGCTCGCCTCGTCACGGCAGCGATAAAACGGAGTTTCTCTGGCAGAGTGCGGACGGCAGCGTAGTGACGGCGCAGGTGCTGCCGCTGGGCTATGCCATTGGTAAGTACTTACCCGAGGATGAAACGGCGCTGCGTAAGCGTCTCGACCCGTGCTTTGCGGTACTGGAAAAGGCCTCGCTGACGAAAGAAATCCTGCTGCCGAACGGCCATGACCAGATGCCGCTTCAGCAGAACATTTTCGCGGTGATGGAAAAACTACGGCAAATCTACCCGCAGCGCGAATTTGTGATGAGCCGGTTCGAAACGGTGTTTGAGCATATTGAGGCTGCGCGCGAACAGTTGCCGACGCTGAAAGGCGAGTTCATCGATGGTAAGACGATGCGCGTTCATCGCACCATTGGCTCCACGCGGATGGACATTAAAATCGCCCATGCGCGCATCGAAAACAGTATCGTCAATCTGCTGGAGCCGCTCGCCGCTATCGCCTGGTCGCTCGGGTTTGAATACCACCACGGGCTGTTTGAAAAGATGTGGAAGGAGATTTTAAAAAACCACGCGCACGACAGCATCGGCTGCTGCTGTAGCGATGCGGTACACCGTGAAATCATGAGCCGTTTTAACCTCGCCCAGGATATGGCGGATAACCTGCTGACGTTTTATATGCGCAAAATCGCCGACAGCATGCCTGCCTGTGACGGCGACACACTGACGCTGTTTAATCTGATGCCGCACCCGCGTCATGAGGTGATTAACACCACCGTGCGGTTGCGCGGCCAGCGCTTTGCTCTGTGGGACGATCGGGGCGAGCCGGTGGCGTATTTCATCCGCGCGGCTCGCGCGCTCGATCCGGGCCTGGTGGACCGGCAGCTGGTGCATTACGGTCATGATGAGCCGTTTATGGAGTATGACATTCAGCTCTGCCAGTCGCTGCCCGCGATGGGCTACACCCGGCTACGCCTTGAATCTGGCGTGGCGGGGCTGCTGTGCCAGTCGCCGCCGCAGCACGCCTCGCTGCTCGAAAACCCTTTCTGGCGGATTAGCGTTAATGCCAGCGGCACCGTGCAGCTTGAGGATAAGCAGCGCGGCCTGACCTATGACCGGGTGTTTGAGCTGGAAGAGAGTTCTGATGATGGCGACGAGTATGACTATTCACCTGCCCGCGAGGAGTGGGTGCTGCGTTCCGGCGCACAGGTGGCGACGCACCAAATCATCCACGAAGCCTGGCAAAGCCACGCCATTATCAATCTGTCCATGCCCGTGCCGGTAAATCTGGCGGCGCGCGCTGCCCGTAAGTGTGACGGGCGGCTTGACGCACAGTTGCGTATCACGCTTTCGCATGACAGCCCGCGGATTGATGTAGCGGTGACGCTGAACAACCAGGCGGATGACCACCGCGTGCGGCTGCTTATCCCGACGCCGTTCGCCTGCGAGCAGGTGCTTACTGACATTCCCTTCGGCAGCCTGTATCGCCCGGTTATGGACGAGGCGATGACGCGCTGGGAAGAAGAGGGGTGGGAAGAAGCGCCGGTGCCGGTATGGAATTTCCTGAACTACGCCGCGCTCGAACAGCAGGGGCAGGGGATAGCGCTCTTTACCGAAGGATTGCGCGAGGTGGAGGTGGTTGGCGAGCGGCACGACACTTTCGCGCTGACGCTTTTGCGTGGCGTCGGTGCGCTCGGCAAAGCCGATTTGGCGCTCCGTCCTGGCCGTCCTTCCGGCATTCATCTGCCGACGCCGGATTCACAAATGCGGGGCGAGTTTTCTTGCCGGCTGAGCCTGTGGCCGTATCAGGGCGATGCGCTCACGGCAGGCGTGGCGCAGCAGGCGCGCACCTGGCTTACCCCCGTACAGTGCTATAACAAAATTCCCTGGGATGCGATGAAGCTGAATCCGTCCGGAATAACCACGCCGTGCCGGTATAGCCTCCTGCAGATGACAACGGGTGGTGCGCAACTCAGCGTGCTGAAAAAAGCAGAAGATCGCGAGGCGCTGATCGTGCGCGTTTATAACCCGTTCTGTGTGACAACGAGCGAGGCGCAGGTAACGTTCAGCGCCTCGCTTCAGGCCTGGCAGCAAACGGGTATGGATGAAGCGCCGCGCGCGGATAACATTCTCCCGAATGGCTACACCGGCGCGCTGAAACCTTGCGAATCCCGGACCTTCAGCGCCACAGTCTGTCGCCCTGTTTAAGCCATTTTCTTGACGCCGCCGCCTGTACTTTACGGGCGGCGGTTTTTTTATTTTCAAAAAAAACAGTGCCGTTTTTATGCGGCTAAAGGGGAAATGGTAAATAAGTTGTGAAATAAAATTATCAATCCTGATCTCATGAATTCTTTTTGGCTGCCGATATTAACAAGGAAGTGTGATTAATATCTCATGTCAGGATTGACTAAAATAACGTGGGTTTATTATTGGTAGCGCTTTTATAACCCGCGCTACGTTAAAAAAATACTTATCGTTAACATTATTTTCACTTAACCCATTCGGGGTGAAACATAATTAACAATAGGTACAAAAACTGATTTTAATCAAAGTTTTTAGCTTGAAAAAAATCTGGAGAAGGCGCTAAATTGCGGTCGATCAATCTGGTGTTTACACGGCGTTTTGGGTATAAATTGATCGCCGTCGTAAAACGCAAATAAAGGGATAGGTAAATCTATTTATTATCCCTGGATTGCAGCGTAAAATATTCGCCGAATCAATTTGGAATTCTTTTAACTTATTTGTAACCTTTCGCCATTACTTTTTCACAAATACACGCAGTGATTTAAGCAAGGCTGACGGGAGCAAATGTCATTGGTATTGGGGCATGCGTTGTGGCGCTTTAAAAAGTGTCACGCTCGAAGTCTTCATGCGAGGAGCAAGGAGTCAAGATGTTAGATATAGTCGAACTGTCGCGCTTACAGTTTGCCTTGACCGCGATGTACCACTTCCTTTTTGTGCCGCTGACGCTCGGTATGGCGTTCCTGCTGGCCATTATGGAAACGGTCTACGTCCTCTCTGGTAAACAAATCTATAAAGACATGACCAAGTTCTGGGGCAAGTTGTTTGGTATCAACTTCGCACTGGGCGTGGCGACCGGCTTGACCATGGAGTTCCAGTTCGGGACTAACTGGTCTTACTATTCACACTATGTAGGCGATATCTTCGGTGCCCCGCTGGCTATCGAAGGCCTGATGGCATTCTTCCTTGAATCGACCTTCGTCGGACTGTTCTTCTTCGGCTGGGATCGTCTGAGCAAAGTGCAGCACATGGCCGTTACCTGGCTGGTGGCGCTGGGCTCCAACCTCTCCGCATTGTGGATTCTGGTGGCGAACGGCTGGATGCAGAACCCGATCGCGTCTGATTTCAACTTCGAAACCATGCGTATGGAGATGGTGAGCTTCTCCGAGCTGGTGCTGAACCCGGTTGCGCAGGTGAAATTCGTTCACACGGTGGCCGCAGGCTACTGCACCGGCGCGATGTTCATTCTGGGTATCAGCGCGTGGTACATGCTGAAAGGCCGCGATTTCGCCTTCGCTAAACGCTCTTTCGCTATCGCGGCGAGCTTCGGCATGGCGGCGGTGCTTTCCGTTATCGTGCTGGGTGACGAATCCGGTTACGAAATGGGCGACGTGCAGAAAACCAAACTGGCCGCTATCGAAGCCGAGTGGGAAACCCAGCCGGCACCGGCCGCGTTTACGTTGTTTGGTATTCCGGATCAGAAAACCCAGGAAAACCGCTTCGCGATTCAAATCCCTTATGCGCTTGGCATTATCGCCACCCGCTCTGTGGATACGCCGGTGATTGGTCTTAAAGATCTGCTGGTGCAGCACGAAGCGCGCATCCGTAACGGGATGAAAGCGTACGCGCTGCTGGAACAACTGCGTTCCGGCTCGAACGACCAGGCGCTTCGCGATGAGTTTAACAGCGTGAAGAAAGACCTCGGTTATGGCCTGCTGCTGAAGCGTTATACCGATAACGTGGCTGAAGCGACCGAAGCGCAGATCCAGAAAGCGACGCAGGATTCTATTCCGAGCGTGGCGCCGCTGTACTTCTCGTTCCGTATCATGGTGCTGTGCGGCATTCTGATGCTGCTGATTATCGGCGCGTCGTTCTGGTCGGTTATTCGCAACCGTATCGGCGATAAAAAATGGCTCCTGCGCGCGGCGTTTTACGGTATTCCGCTGCCGTGGATCGCGGTGGAATCGGGCTGGTTTGTGGCGGAGTATGGCCGTCAGCCGTGGGCTATCGGTGAAGTCCTGCCGACCGCGGTGGCGCACTCTAACCTGTCTGCAGGCGACATCCTCTTCTCGATGGTGCTTATCTGCGGCTTGTATACGCTCTTCCTGGTGGCAGAACTGTTCCTGATGTTCAAATTCGCCCGCCTGGGGCCGAGCAGCCTGAAAACGGGTCGCTACCACTTCGAGCAGTCCACTGTGGCTTCTCAGCCGGCACGCTAAGCGAGGAGACGTAAAATGATCGATTATGAAGTACTACGTTTGGTCTGGTGGCTGCTGGTTGGCATTCTGCTGATTGGTTTTGCGGTTACCGATGGTTTTGATATGGGGGTCGGCATGCTGACCCGCATCCTGGGACGCACCGATACCGAGCGCCGCGTGATGATTAACTCCATCGCGCCGCACTGGGACGGCAACCAGGTATGGCTTATTACCGCAGGCGGCGCGCTGTTCGCGGCCTGGCCGCTGGTGTATGCCGCCGCGTTCTCTGGTTTTTATGTCGCGATGATCCTGGTGCTCGCCTCGCTGTTCTTCCGTCCGGTCGGTTTTGACTACCGCTCGAAGATTGAAGATATGCGCTGGCGTAACATGTGGGACTGGGGCGTGTTCGCCGGTAGCTTCGTGCCGCCGCTGGTGATTGGCGTGGCGTTCGGTAACCTGCTGCAGGGCGTGCCGTTCCACTTTGATAAATATCAGGGCATGTTCTACACCGGTAACTTCTTCCAGCTGCTGAACCCGTTTGGCTTGCTGGCAGGTGTTGTGAGCGTGGCGATGATCCTGACGCAGGGCGCGACTTATCTGCAAATGCGTACCACCGGCGAGCTGCACCTGCGTTCCCGCACCACCGCGCAGATTTCAGCCCTGGTGATGATGGTCTGCTTCGTGCTGGCGGGCGTCTGGGTGATGTACGGTATTGATGGTTATGTGGTGACCTCCGCTATCGATCCGCGTGCGGCGTCTAACCCGATGAACAAAGAAGTGGTTCGTCAGGCGGGTGCCTGGTTTGCTAACTTTAACAACATGCCGGCTCTGTGGGCGATCCCTGCGCTGGGCGTCGTGCTGCCGCTGCTGACCGTGCTGGCGTCGCGTCTGGAGAAAGGCGCGTGGGCGTTTGTGTTCTCTTCACTGACGCTCGCCTGCGTTATCCTGACTGCCGGTATCGCGATGTTCCCGTTCATCATGCCGTCCAGCACTATGCTGAACGCCAGCCTGACGATGTGGGACGCGACCTCCAGCCAGCTGACGCTGACCGTGATGACCTATGTCGCCGCGGTGTTCGTACCGATTATTTTGCTCTACACCACCTGGTGTTACTGGAAAATGTTTGGTCGTATCACCAAAGAGCATATCGAAAGCAACACGCATTCTCTGTACTAATAAGGAGCTGACTATGTGGTATTTCGCCTGGATTCTCGGAACGCTTCTTGCCTGTGCTTTCGGGATCATTACCGCGCTGGCGCTGGAACACGTTGAAGCGACCAAAGCCGGTAAAGTCGAGTCGTGATGAAACGCCTCATTACCGCGCTTTACGCGCTGATGGATAAGAGCCCGTTAAGGGCTCTTTCCTTAATCATGGCGCTGGTGCTGGCGGGTTGCATCTTCTGGGACCCGTCGCGCTTCGCGGCGAAGACCAGCGGTCTTGAAATCTGGCAGGGCTTGTTCCTGATGTGGGCCGTCTGCGCGGGTGTGATTCACGGCGTGGGCTTTCGTCTTCGCGCTGTCCACTGGCAAGGCATTTTCTGTCCGCTGATCGCCTTTCTGGTGATGCTGGCCGGGTTGATTTTTTTCTTCGCCTGAATGCGGCAACATCAGTGATTCTATGGGCTTTCAGGAGCCCATAAATATTTACTCTCCGTTTACTTCTCCCCATTCCCAACCCACATTCACTTGCGTATAGTAGCAGAGTTTATTTGCATTACCGGGATGTAGAGTGAGCACAACGCTGTTTCGATGGCCGGTTCGTGTCTATTACGAAGACACCGACGCCGGTGGTGTGGTTTATCACGCCAGTTACGTCGCCTTTTATGAAAGAGCACGCACAGAGATGCTGCGCCACCACCACTTTAGTCAGCAAGATTTACTGGCGGAGCGAGTAGCCTTTGTGGTTCGCAGGATGTCGCTTGAATATCTTGCGCCTGCCCGACTCGACGATATGCTCGAAGTCCAGACCGAAATTACAACGCTGCGTGGCACCTCCATGGTGTTCAGGCAACGGATTGTTAACGCGGAAAACCAGCTCCTCAATGAAGCCGAGGTGCTGATTGTCTGCGTTGATCCACTCTTAATGAAGCCTCGTGCGCTTCCCAAGTCTATTGTCGCGGAGTTCAAGCAGTGACTGACATGAATATCCTTGATTTGTTCCTGAAGGCAAGTCTTCTGGTCAAACTTATCATGTTGATTTTGATTGGTTTTTCAATCGCGTCCTGGGCCATCATTATTCAGCGAACGCGCATCCTCAATGCCGCGTCGCGTGAAGCGGAAGCCTTTGAAGATAAATTCTGGTCGGGCATCGAACTTTCTCGCCTGTATCAGGAGAGCCAGGGGCGTCGCGAAAACCTCTCCGGCTCCGAGCAGATCTTCTACGCAGGTTTTAAAGAGTTCGCTCGTCTGCATCGCGCTAACAGCCATGCGCCGGAAGCGATTGTCGAAGGGGCGTCGCGCGCGATGCGTATTTCGATGAATCGCGAGCTTGAAACCCTCGAAACACATATCCCGTTCCTCGGCACCGTAGGTTCCATCAGCCCGTACATCGGTCTGTTCGGCACCGTGTGGGGGATCATGCACGCCTTTATCGCGCTGGGCGCGGTGAAGCAGGCGACGTTGCAAATGGTGGCGCCGGGTATCGCGGAAGCGCTTATCGCGACGGCAATTGGTCTGTTCGCCGCAATCCCGGCGGTGATGGCCTACAACCGTCTGAACCAGCGCGTGAACAAGCTGGAGCTGAATTACGACAACTTTATGGAAGAGTTCACGGCTATCCTGCATCGCCAGGCTTTCACCAGCACCAGCACCGAAAGCAACAAGGGGTAAGCCATGGCCAGAACACGTGGACGTGGTCGTCGTGATCTGAAATCTGAAATCAACATCGTCCCGCTGCTGGACGTGCTGCTGGTGCTGCTGCTGATTTTTATGGCGACAGCGCCCATCATCACCCAGAGCGTGGAAGTGGATTTGCCGGACGCCACGGATTCCCAGACCGTCAGCAGCAATGACAACCCGCCGGTGATTATTGAAGTCTCCGGCGTGGGTCAGTACAGCGTGGTGGTGGAAAAAGATCGTATGGATCAACTGCCTGCCGAGCAAATTGTTGCCGAGGCGCAGCGTCGCCTGCAGGAAAATCCAAAAACGGTCTTTTTAATCGGTGGCGCCAAAGAGGTTCCTTACGACGAGATTATTAAAGCGCTGAACCTGTTACATCAGGCTGGCGTGAAATCTGTCGGCTTGATGACGCAGCCTATCTGATCCACCGCCTGACAGGGCTATAAGTTTTGGAAACCGAGAGTGGCAAAGGCAACCGAACAAAACGATAAGCTGAAACGCGCGATCATCATTTCCGTAGTGCTGCATGTATTGCTCATTGCACTGCTGATCTGGAGTTCGTTCGATGAGCATATCAATGAAGACGCGGCGGGCGGCGGCGGCGGATCGGCTATCGACGCCGTGATGGTCGATCCCGGTGCGGTAGTGCAGCAGTACAACCGCCAGCAGCAACAGCAGGCAAGCGCTAAACAAGCCGCCGAGCAGCGTGAGAAACAGGCGCAGCAGCAGGCGGAAGAACTGCGCGAGAAACAGGCCGCCGAACAAGAACGCCTGAAAAAGCTTGAGCAGGAGCGCCTTGAGGCGCAGGAGAAAGCGCAGCAGCAGGCGGAACAGCAGAAACAGGCTGAAGAAGCCGCGAAGCGCGCGCAGGAACAGCAAAAGCAGGCGGAAGAGGCGGCAGCTAAAGCCGCAGCAGACGCGAAAGCGAAAGCTGACGCCCAGGCGAAAGCCGCGGAAGAAGCGGCGAAGAAAGCCGCTGCCGACGCGCAGAAAAAAGCGCAGGAGGAGGCCGCTAAAGCCGCCGCTGCCGCGAAGAAAGCGCAGGAAGAGGCAGAGAAAAAAGCGGCTGCCGATGCGGCGAAAAAAGCCCAGCAGGACGCCGAGAAGAAAGCGGCCGCTGAGGCTGCTAAGAAGGCGGCAGCCGAAAAAGCGGCAGCAGAAAAAGCCGCTGCGGCAGAGAAAGCCGCCGCTGAGAAGAAAGCGGCGGCTGAAAAAGCGGCCGCGGAAAAAGCTGCCGCTGAGAAAGCCGCTGCTGATAAGAAAGCGGCCGCCGAAAAAGCGGCGGCGAAGAAAGCCGCAGCTGCGAAAGCCGCTGCAGAGAAAGCGGCCGCGGCGGAAGGCGTTGACGATCTGCTTGGCGATCTCAGCTCAGGTAAGAATGCGCCGAAAACCGGCGGCGGGGCGAAAGGCAGTAATGCAGCGCCGGCGGGAAGCGGTAATAGTAAGAACAACGGTGCCAGCGGCGCTGAAATCAATGGCTACGCCTCGCAGATAAAGTCGGCCATTGAAAGCAAGTTCTACGATGCGTCATCGTATTCAGGCAAAACCTGTACGCTGCGTATTAAACTTGCACCGGATGGCTTACTGCTGGATATCCAGTCGGAAGGGGGCGATCCTGCGCTTTGCCAGGCAGCCATTTCCGCCGCCCGACAGGCGAAGATTCCTAAACCGCCGAGCCAGGCTGTTTATGAAGTCTTTAAAAACGCGCCGTTGCTTTTCAAACCGCAGTGATTTCCGGTAAAACCGGGCTTCACTGTCCGGTTTAAGCCGGTGTGTGATGTGGTTGTCTATCTTTGAGTTTGTTAACATTCTGCTAAATTATCGTGGGCTCTGAGTCCAGATAAGGGAGATATGATGAAGCAGGCATTACGTTTAGCATTTAGTTTTCTGATGCTGTGGGCAGCCGTGCTGCACGCAGAAGTACGCATCGAGATAACCCAGGGGGTTGACTCGGCGCGTCCGATTGGGGTGGTGCCGTTCAAGTGGGCAGGCCCGGGTGCTGCGCCTGAAGATATCGGCGGTATCGTGGCGGCGGATCTGCGCAACAGCGGTAAATTCAATCCGCTCGATCGCTCTCGTCTGCCGCAGCAGCCTGCGACGGCACAGGAAGTTCAGCCAGCGGCCTGGTCTGCGCTTGGTATCGACGCGGTCGTGGTTGGGCAGGTGACGCCGAACGGCGACGGCAGCTATACCGTTGCGTATCAGCTGGTTGATACCGGCGGCGCGCCGGGCACCGTGCTTGCTCAGAACTCCTACAAAGTGAACAAGCAGTGGCTGCGTTATGCAGGCCATACTGCGAGCGACGAAGTGTTTGAGAAGCTGACCGGCATCAAAGGCGCTTTCCGCACCCGTATCGCTTATGTGGTTCAGACCAACGGCGGTCAGTTCCCGTATGAACTGCGCGTCTCTGACTACGACGGTTACAACCAGTTCGTTGTACACCGTTCGCCGCAGCCGCTGATGTCTCCGGCATGGTCGCCGGACGGCAGCAAACTCGCTTACGTGACCTTTGAAAGCGGTCGTTCTGCGCTGGTTATCCAGACGCTGGCAAACGGCGCTGTGCGTCAGGTTGCGTCGTTCCCGCGCCACAACGGTGCGCCGGCGTTCTCCCCGGATGGCAGCAAACTGGCTTTCGCACTCTCTAAAACCGGCAGTCTGAACCTGTACGTGATGGATATCGGCTCTGGCCAGATCCGTCAGGTGACCGACGGACGTAGTAACAACACCGAGCCGACCTGGTATCCGGACAGCCAGACGCTGGCCTATACCTCTGACCAGGCCGGTCGTCCGCAGGTGTATAAAGTCAACATTAACGGCGGTGCGCCGCAGCGTGTGACCTGGGAAGGCTCTCAGAACCAGGACGCTGACATCAGCTCCGACGGTAAATTTATGGTGATGGTGAGCTCCAATGGCGGCGCTCAGAACATCGCTAAACTGGATCTGGCAACGGGTGGCGTACAGACGCTGTCGTCAACGTTCCTGGATGAAACGCCAAGTCTGGCACCTAACGGCACTATGGTTATCTACAGCTCTTCTCAGGGGATGGGATCCGTGCTGAACCTGGTTTCTACAGATGGGCGTTTCAAAGCGCGTCTTCCGGCAACTGATGGACAGGTAAAATCGCCTGCCTGGTCGCCGTATCTGTAATAATAATTAATTGATTACTAAAGGAATCAAAGAAATGCAACTGAATAAAGTGCTGAAAGGGCTGATGATCGCTCTGCCTGTTATGGCAATCGCAGCGTGTTCTTCTAACAAGAACGCCAGCAATGACCAGAGCGGCGAAGGCATGCTGGGTGCCGGCACTGGTATGAACGGCAACGGCGGCAACATGTCTTCTGAAGAGCAGGCGCGTCTGCAGATGCAGCAGCTGCAGCAGAACAACATCGTTTACTTCGATCTGGACAAGTACGACATCCGTTCTGACTTCGCTGCAATGCTGGATGCGCACGCTAACTTCCTGCGTAGCAACCCGTCTTACAAAGTGACTGTTGAAGGTCACGCGGATGAGCGCGGCACCCCGGAGTACAACATCTCCCTGGGCGAGCGTCGTGCTAACGCCGTTAAGATGTACCTGCAGGGTAAAGGCGTTTCTGCTGACCAGATCTCCATCGTTTCTTACGGTAAAGAAAAACCTGCAGTACTGGGTCACGACGAAGCGGCATATGCCAAAAACCGTCGCGCCGTACTGGTTTACTAAGAGAATTGCATGATCAGTAACTTCAGACATCACCTGTTGGGTCTGTCGTTACTGGTTGGCGTAGCGGCCCCCTGGGCCGCTAATGCCCAGGCGCCAATCAGTGATGTCGGCTCAGGCTCGGTCGAAGACCGTGTCGTTCAACTCGAGCGTATTTCCAACGCTCACAGTCAGCTTTTAACCCAGCTTCAGCAGCAGCTCTCCGATAACCAGTCCGATATTGATTCCCTGCGCGGTCAGATTCAGGAAAATCAGTATCAGCTTAACCAGATTGTGGAACGTCAAAAGCAGATTTTGCTGCAGATGGACAGTCTGACTAATGGCAATGGCGGAGCGGCAGCGGCGCAGGGCGGCGATCAGGCGCAAAACGGCGCGGCGCAAGCCACACCGGATGCGAATGCCTCCGCGCCCGCAGCCAGCGCACCGACGCAAAGCGGGGATGCCAATACCGATTACAACGCAGCTATCGCGCTGGTGCAGGATAAATCCCGTCAGGATGAAGCCATCACCGCGTTTTCCAATTTCATTAAGCAATACCCGGATTCCACTTACCAGCCGAACGCCCATTACTGGCTCGGCCAGTTGAATTACAACAAAGGTAAGAAAGATGACGCGGCGTATTACTTTGCCTCGGTGGTGAAGAACTATCCTAAATCACCGAAAGCGGCGGATGCGATGTATAAGGTCGGCGTAATCATGCAGGATAAAGGCGACACCGCGAAAGCGAAGGCCGTTTATCAGCAGGTTATCTCCAAATACCCTGGCACCGACGGTGCAAAACAGGCGCAAAAACGCCTGAATGCGATGTAATGCATGCGGCTTGACCAGATACCGTATTATTTCTGGTCTTGCCGCATGAAACGTAAGCAGTTAAGTGATCTGCCTCGAAATTTTTGTTGCGTCAGAATCTTAAATCAGTAATATATGCCGCCGTTGCCACGGGATACGAAACAAACCCGCGGTGGCAAAAATGTGGGTCGTTAGCTCAGTTGGTAGAGCAGTTGACTTTTAATCAATTGGTCGCAGGTTCGAATCCTGCACGACCCACCACTCGCTCAGGTGGTTTAAATGAGCGATATCGTGAAGGCAACGTTGCAACGCTTCGTTAGTGTTATCCCCTCCACGACTGACCACACGCAGTAAACCAGCGTAGTATCGGGTGATTAGCTCAGCTGGGAGAGCACCTCCCTTACAAGGAGGGGGTCGGCGGTTCGATCCCGTCATCACCCACCACTCGGGTCGTTAGCTCAGTTGGTAGAGCAGTTGACTTTTAATCAATTGGTCGCAGGTTCGAATCCTGCACGACCCACCAACGCTTCATGTGAAAACATGCGCGAACAGCCAACGCTTTTGTTGGTAAAGCAGTAAATCTTTCAGATAACACCCGAATGGGTCGTTAGCTCAGTTGGTAGAGCAGTTGACTTTTAATCAATTGGTCGCAGGTTCGAATCCTGCACGACCCACCATTCAAAGCGTGGGTGTTAAAGACAGGTGTGAAGGATAATGCTGCAAAGCAGCAAACATCTTCCACTACCTCCCTCTGAAAGAAGCAGTTCCCGAAAGGGTCGTTAGCTCAGTTGGTAGAGCAGTTGACTTTTAATCAATTGGTCGCAGGTTCGAATCCTGCACGACCCACCAGTGTAAAAAGGCGCCCTAAAGGCGCCTTTTTGCTTATCTGGACGTAAGAAAGATTCGAACTTGCAGCAGGTTCGGGCTGAGCCATTTATGGCGAGGCAACGGAGCCGCTTGCGGCGACGGCCCGAAGGGCGAGCGAAGCGAGTCATCCCGCACGACCCACCAGTGTAAAAAGGTGCCCTAAAGGCGCCTTTTTGCTTTTCAGACGTAACCTCATCCCACGCTGCAAAATGCTTCCCGCCATACGCTTGCTCATCTCTTTCATCCGATGATGCGTCACGCGCACCCCACGCCACCTTTTCCTGTGACTTTTGCCGTGCAATCCGCTATCTTGTTTAGCATATAAAACAAATGAAGCTGCCAGGTGGCTTTCAACGGCTCGGTTAAGCGGCTTTAGTTAAGTGCAAAAAACGAGATGGTGCAAATGAGTGTAATGTTCGATCCCGAGGCCGCAATTTATCCGTTCCCGCCAAAGCCCGTGCCGCTGAGTGCGGATGAGAAAGCCATTTACCGCGAAAAAATTAAGCGTCTCCTTAAGGAGCGCAACGCGGTCATGGTGGCGCACTACTACACCGACCCGGAAATTCAGGCGCTGGCCGAAGAGACGGGCGGCTGTATTTCTGATTCACTGGAGATGGCGCGTTTCGGCGCGAATCACCCTGCCACTACGTTGCTGGTCGCTGGCGTGCGCTTTATGGGTGAAACCGCCAAAATCTTAAGCCCTGAAAAAACCATTCTGATGCCGACGCTACAGGCAGAGTGCTCGCTGGATCTCGGCTGCCCGGAAGAGGAATTCGCTGCGTTTTGCGACAGCCATCCGGATCGCACCGTCGTGGTTTACGCCAATACCTCGGCGGCGGTGAAAGCCCGCGCCGACTGGGTCGTGACCTCCAGCATCGCCGTAGAGCTGATTGAACATCTTGATAGTCTCGGCGAGAAAATTATCTGGGCGCCGGACCGGCATCTGGGGCGTTATGTTCAGAAACAGACGGGTGCCGATGTGCTCTGCTGGCAGGGTGCCTGCATCGTGCATGATGAGTTCAAAACGCAGGCGCTGGCGCGTATGAAAGCGCTTTATCCGGATGCCGCCGTGCTGGTACACCCGGAGTCGCCGCAGGCGATTGTCGATATGGCTGATGCCGTAGGCTCCACCAGTCAGTTGATTAACGCCGCGAAAACGCTGCCGCATCCGCAGCTGATTGTGGCGACCGATCGCGGCATTTTTTACAAAATGCAGCAAGCGTGTCCGGAAAAAACGCTGCTTGAAGCACCGACCGCAGGCGAGGGCGCAACCTGCCGTAGCTGCGCGCACTGTCCGTGGATGGCGATGAATGGCCTTCAGGCCATCGCTGAGGCGCTTGAGCATGGCGGTACGGCTCATGAGATTCATGTTGACGCCCGCCTGCGAGAAGCCGCATTAACGCCGCTTAACCGCATGCTGGATTTTGCGGCTACACTTCGTCTTTCGGTTAAAGGAAACGCGTAAGAATTTACGCTTCGGGGAGATATGGATTTTTTTAGCGTACAAAACATTCTGGTACATATTCCGCTCGGCGAAGGCGGATACTCATTATCATGGATTGAAGCCATCGGCACGCTCGCGGGCCTGCTGTGTATCTGGCTGGCGAGCCTTGAGAAAATCGTTAACTATGTGTTCGGTTTAATTAACGTCACGCTGTTTGCGATTATTTTCTTCCAGATCCAGCTCTATGCGAGTCTGCTGCTACAGGTCTTTTTCTTTGCGGCGAATATTTACGGCTGGTACGCATGGTCGCGCCAGAGCAGCGACAACCAGGCGGCGTTGCATATTCGCTGGCTGCCACGCCCGAAAGCGTTTGGCTGGCAGGCGGTCTGCGTGGTGGCGATTGGTCTGATGACGGTCTGGATTGACCCGGCGTTTGCGTTCCTGACGCGTATCGCGGTTCAGGTCATGCAGGCGGTTGGGCTTAACGTGGCTATGCCGCAGCTTCAGCCAGACGCCTTCCCGTTCTGGGATTCCTGTATGACGGTTCTGTCCGTAGTGGCAATGATCCTGATGACCCGTAAATATGTCGAAAACTGGCTGCTGTGGGTCATCATTAACGTCATCAGCGTGGTGATTTTCGCGCGCCAGGGCGTTTATGCGATGTCGCTTGAGTATCTGATCCTGACGTTTATTGCGCTTAACGGCAGCCGGATGTGGATCAAAGCGGCGCACGAGCGGGGCTCGCGCGCGCTGTCTCATTAATGCGAATGGCCGTGGGCGTGCGGTGTCGCGTCCCCGGCATTTAAATCACAGTCTTTAACGCTGCATGACTGGTACTCAAGCTGTACCGTCGCATGGGCTATCTGGTAGTGGTGTCGCAGATAGTCGTGAATGCTCGCCATCAGGGCGTCATGATCGTGCGGCGGGATCACCTGTACATGCAGCGTCATCACCGGTTTTTCCCCTACCAGCCACAGGTGCACATGATGTACGTCGCGCGCCTCCGGAATTTCACGTACCAGTCTGCGACGCAGTTGATCGACATCTACCGCGCGGGGCGCGCCTTCCAGCAATTCATTCATGCTCTCCTGAAGCAGCCGCCAGGCGCTGCGCAGTACCAGGCACGACACCAGAATGGAAAGAATCGGGTCGATTGGCGTCCAGCCTGTCCAGAGGATAACCACCGCCGCCACAATCGCACCGACGGAGCCCAGAAGATCGCCCAGCACATGCAACGCTGCCGCGCGCACGTTCATGTTTTTCTCATCGCTGCCGCGATGCAAAATCCAGAATGAGAGCAGGTTCGCCACCAGCCCTGCAATGGCGATACCGAGCATCGGCGCGCCCGCGACAGGCTCCGGCGTAATAAAACGCGCGATAGCCTCCCAGACGATAATCACCGTAATTACCAGCAGCGCCAGTGCGTTCACAAACGCGGCAAGGGTGGTTAAACGCAGCAACCCAAAGGTGTGACGCGCATTCGGGCTGCGGCGGGCGAATCGCACCGCCATGAGCGCTACCAGCAGCGCAGCGGCGTCGGTAAACATATGGCCCGCGTCGGCGAGCAGCGCCAGCGAGCCGGAAAGCAGGCCGCCTGCAATCTCCAGCACCATAAAAATGGCAGTGATGAGAAACGCAATCAGCAGGCGTTTACTGTTGGAGTTGTTATGAGAATGCTCGTGGGGCTCGTGTGAATGAGAATGGGTATGGGAATGGGCCATAGCGTGTGTCGCTCAACATTTTTGTGATTATCAATATCAGTTAATTGCGCGGCCACCGCGCGCTACCACAATAGCAAAAATAAAGGAGAGCCGAAGCTCTCCTTTTGTATTCAGGCGTTAAATACGATTACTGGGAGGTGCTGCCAGACGTGCTCGGGCAGGCATCGCCAGTACACTGTACGCTGCCGGTAGAACCGGAGGTGCTGCTGCCGGTCGCGCCCGCTTCACCGCTGGTGCTATGCGCGGTGCCGGAAGAGGTACCCGTGGCGGTACCGGTGCCGGTATTCACGCCGCTGTTTGCGGAGTTAGTGCCGGAAGTGTTGATATTGTTGTTATCCACGCCGTTCGGAGCGACATTCTGTTTAGCGTCCGGCGCTACCTGGCCTGCGTTAGCGGCGGCGTTTGCTGAGCCGGTGTCGCTACCGCCAGTCGATGAGCCGGAATCGGCGGCAAGCGCCGCGCCGCTGGCCAGAGTCAGAGTGGCGGTCAGAAAGAGTGAAGTCAGTTTATTCAGTTTCATAGTCATGCTCCTGTTCTGGTCGTTATTGCTGGATAACTTCTTCCAACAGTGCACTGTGAAAAAGTTGATCAGCGCGTGTGTTGCGGTCGAATAAACCACACCATCGCCCAAAGGCAGCAGGTGATTCGGTAAAATGTATAAAACAGAGTGCTAACAATTAAAAAGTGTAGACTCGATCTCTCTTTACGCTACTTTCTGGCGTTTTTAAGTTAACTTCCAGGAATTTTCCGTGCGAAGTGTAAATGCGTGTTTACACTACTGGCGCGACAAGATAGATTGAGGGGATTGCTTTCCCACAAAACTGCAGGGCCTCCTGGAACCATCATGACTTATCAGAACGACGATTTACGCATTAATGGCATCAATGAGTTACTCCCACCTGTCGCACTCCTGGAAAAATTTCCCGCTACTGAAAAGGCTGCCGAGACGGTTTCTGCGGCGCGCCAGGCGATTCATCAGATTCTGCATGGCGACGACGATCGTCTGCTGGTGGTGATTGGCCCGTGTTCTATCCACGATCCGATGGCGGCGAAGGAGTACGCCTCGCGTCTACTGCCGCTGCGTAAGGCGTTAAAGAATGAGCTGGAAATCGTTATGCGCGTCTATTTTGAGAAGCCGCGCACCACGGTGGGCTGGAAGGGGCTTATCAACGATCCGCATATGGATAACAGTTTCCAGATTAACGATGGGCTGAAGATTGCGCGTAAATTGCTGCTGGATATCAATGACACCGGCCTGCCGGCGGCGGGCGAGTTCCTGGATATGATTACGCCGCAGTATCTGGCGGATTTAATGAGCTGGGGCGCTATCGGCGCGCGGACTACCGAATCCCAGGTGCATCGCGAGCTGGCGTCCGGGCTTTCCTGTCCGGTTGGTTTTAAAAACGGCACCGACGGCACCATTAAAGTAGCGATTGACGCTATCAACGCCGCCAGCGCGCCGCATTGTTTCCTGTCGGTCACCAAGTGGGGCCACTCGGCTATCGTTAACACCAGCGGTAACAGCGATTGCCATATTATTCTGCGCGGCGGTAAAACGCCGAACTACAGCGCGGCGCACGTTGCTGAGGTGAAAACCGGTCTTGAGAAAGCGGGCCTGAAGCCGCAGGTGATGATCGATTTCAGCCATGCTAACTCCAGCAAGCAGTTTAAAAAGCAGATGGAGGTCGGCACGGATGTCTGCGCGCAAATCGCCGGTGGCGAAAGCGCCATTATGGGCGTAATGATTGAAAGCCATCTGGTGGAAGGCAATCAGAGCCTTGAGAGCGGTGAGCCGCTGGTGTATGGCAAGAGCGTGACCGATGCCTGCATCGGCTGGGATGATACCGACGCCATCCTGCATCAGCTTGCCGAGGCCGTGAAAGCGCGTCGCGGTTAAATTCGTGTTGGTGGGTGCGCTAATGCTTACCCACCCTACATACTTCTCGCACCGTAGTAGGGCGGGTAAGCAAAGCGCACCCGCCATGCCACGTGAAATGCCGTATGCCGTAGGGCGGGTAAGCGCAGCGCACCCGCCATATCTGTCTTACGCACCCGCCAATAAAAAAGGCGTGGTCTTCACCACGCCTTTTGCACATCTTACGGTTGCGAATTACTTCGCTTTACCCTGGTTTGCGACAGCCGCCGCTTTCGCTGCGATCTCGTCAGCGTTACCCAGATAGTAGTGCTTAATCGGTTTGAAGTTTTCGTCGAACTCATACACCAGCGGCACGCCGGTCGGGATATTCAGCTCAAGGATCTCTTCTTCGCTCATGTTATCCAGGTATTTCACCAGCGCGCGCAGGGAGTTACCGTGAGCGGCGATAATTACGCGCTCACCGCTTTTCAGGCGCGGCAGAATGGTTTCATTCCAGTAAGGGATAACGCGATCGATGGTCAGCGCCAGGCTCTCAGTCAGCGGCAGTTCCTGCTCGCTCAGTTTCGCATAACGCGGATCGTGGCCCGGATAGCGCTCGTCATCTTTGGTCAGCGCCGGCGGAGTCACCGCGAAGCCGCGACGCCACTGTTTCACCTGCTCGTCACCGTATTTTTCAGCGGTTTCAGCTTTGTTCAGACCCTGCAGCGCGCCGTAGTGACGCTCGTTCAGTTTCCAGGATTTTTCAACCGGCAGCCAGGCCTGATCCAGCCCGTCCAGGATGTTCCACAGCGTGTGGATGGCACGTTTCAGCACGGAGGTATAAGCAAAGTCAAAGCTGTAGCCTTCGTCTTTCAGCAGCTTGCCTGCGGCTTTCGCTTCGCTGACGCCTTTCTCAGACAGGTCAACGTCGTACCAACCGGTAAAGCGGTTTTCGTTGTTCCACTGGCTTTCGCCGTGACGAACCAGAACCAGCTTAGTAACAGCCATAGTATTACTCCTTCATAAGCCTGATTGAATGATAACAGTTATCATTATATTGCCGTGTTGAAGTTAGCGGCAACGTAAACCTTTAACATAGCGAAAATAGCGGTGCAGTGTAAGGCGCATGTGAATGGGCCGTGATTTTTTTGTCAGTAACTGGCGGTAATAACAGCAAAATGGCGAAAAAAAGCCCTCTTTGAAGAGGGCTTTGCGTTACTGAGGAATAAAGTGGTACTGCGTGATGCTCTGGTATTCCTGGTCCGGGCGCAGAATGCAGTCGGGCTGCGGCCATTCCGGGTGGTTAGGACTGTCCGGCAGGAATTCGCTCTCCAGCGCCAGCCCTTGCCAGGCGCTGTAGGTGCCCTGTTCGCGGGCGGGCGTGCCTTCCAGATAGTTGCCAGAGTAGAACTGCAACGCAGGGGCGGTGGTATAGACCGTCATCTTGAGCTTTTCATCGCTCGACCAGACATGCGCCGCCGGCTGATTCACGTCGCCTTTCGCGTCCAGCAGCCAGGCGTGGTCATAGCCTTTTACGCGCTGCTGACCTTCGTCTTTCAGGAAATCCTGCGCGATTTTTTTCGGCTCGCGGAAATCAAAACCGGTTCCCGCGACATCCGCCAGCCCCTCGCGCGGAATGCCCTGCTCATCAACCGGCAGATAGCGTCCGGCGAAGAGTTGCAGGCGATGATCGCGCACGTCGTTCTGCTCGCCGTCCAGGTTGAAATAGGCATGGTTCGTGAGATTGACCGGGCACGGTTTATCCACGCGGGCGCGGTATTCAATGCTGATGCGGTTATCGTCGGTCAGGCGGAAATGCGCGGTGGCACGCAGCTCGCCGGGATAACCCTGGTCTCCATCCTGCGAATCCAGCGTATAAAGCACTTCCTGCCCGTTCTGGCGCACAATGCGCCAGCGGCGTTTATCGAACCCTTCCGGGCCGCCGTGCAGCTGGTTTTCGCCCTGGCTTGGCGTCAGTGAATACGTCTCGCCATCGAGCGTAAAGCGTGACTGCGCGATGCGGTTGGCGTAACGGCCCACCGACGCGCCGAGAAACGCGGTTTGCTCCAGCCAGATTTCCGGGCTCGGACAGCCCAGCAGCGTTTCGCGCACGCTGGCGTCTTTCATCGGGACGCGGGCCGACAGCAGCGTCGCGCCCCAGTCCATCACGGTGACCACCATCCCTGCGGCGTTGCGCAGGGTGGAGATACGATACGGCTGGCCATCCGGGGCCAGTTGTGGCGTCTCTTTTAGCACAGACCTGCTCCTTCTGAAGGTTTGCACACGTAAAACGTTTCTTTAATACCGGTGCGCGCTTCATATTGCGCTTCCACGGCAGCCTGCACTTCCGGCACGAGGGCTTCTGGCACCAGCGCCACGACGCAGCCGCCGAAGCCGCCGCCCGTCATGCGCACGCCGCCTTTGTCACCGATAACCGATTTCACAATTTCTACCAGAGTATCGATCTGCGGAACGGTAATTTCAAAGTCGTCGCGCATGGAGGCGTGAGATTCTGCCATCAGCTCGCCCATGCGGGTCAGATCGCCTTTCGCCAGCGCATCAGCCGCTTCGACGGTGCGGGCGTTTTCAGTCAGCACATGGCGCACGCGTTTAGCGACGATCGGGTCAAGCTCATGCGCCACGGCGTTAAACTGATCCAGGCTCACGTCGCGCAGCGCTTTTTGCGTGAAGAAACGCGCGCCGGTTTCGCACTGCTCGCGGCGGGTGTTGTACTCGCTGCCGACCAGCGTACGTTTGAAATTACTGTTGATAATAACGACCGCGACGCCCTGCGGCATCGGCACCGCTTTGGTGCCGAGGCTGCGGCAGTCGATAAGCAACGCATGGTCTTTTTTACCGAGCGCGGAGATAAGCTGATCCATGATCCCGCAGTTGCAGCCGACGAACTGGTTTTCCGCTTCCTGGCCGTTCAGGGCAATCTGCGCGCCGTCGAGTGAGAGATGATAAAGATGGCGGAACACGGTGCCGACCGCGACTTCCAGCGATGCCGAAGAGCTTAAGCCCGCGCCCTGCGGCACATTGCCGCTGATCACCAGATCGGCGCCGCCGAAGCCAGGATCGCGCTGTTGCAGATGCTTCACCACGCCGCGCACATAGTTCGACCACTGCTGGCTGTCGTGCGTCAGGATCGGCTCATCGAGAGAAAACTCATCGGTTTCGTTATCGTAATCGGCGGCAACGACGCGCACGCGGCGGTCGTCACGCTTCGCGCAGCTGATCACCGTCTGGTAATCGATAGCGCACGGCAGCACGAAACCGTCGTTATAGTCGGTGTGCTCACCGATAAGATTAACGCGGCCCGGTGCCTGAATGTGGGTGGTCGCAGGGTAGCCGAATTTTTCGGCAAACAGGGCGTGTGTCTTTTCTTTCAGGCTCATTGTTATTCTCCGGATTCGCGAAAATGGACGTCGCTGACGGCGCGCAGACGCTCTGCCGCCTGTTCGGCGGTTAAATCGCGCTGGGTTTCCGCCAGCATTTCATACCCCACCATAAATTTACGGACCGTGGCGCTGCGCAGCAGCGGCGGGTAGAAGTGGGCGTGAAGCTGCCAGTGCGTGTTCTCTTCGCCATTGAACGGCGCGCCGTGCCAGCCCATCGAGTAGGGGAATGAGGTCTGGAACAGGTTGTCGTAGCGGCTGGTGAGTTTTTTCAGCGCCAGCGCGAGGCAGCTGCGCTGCGCGTCAGTCAGGTCGGTCATGCGCAGAATATGCGTTTTCGGCAGCAGCAGCGTTTCAAACGGCCACGCCGCCCAGTACGGCACTACCGCCAGCCAGTGTTCGGTTTCAACTACCGTGCGGCTGCCGTCCGCCAGTTCACGCTGTGCGTAATCCACCAGCATTGGCGAGCCTTGCTGTTCGAAATAGTCGCGCTGCAGCCGGTCTTCACGCTCGGCTTCATTCGGCAAAAAGCTGTTAGCCCAGATCTGACCGTGCGGATGCGGGTTGGAGCAGCCCATCGCCGCGCCTTTGTTTTCAAACACCTGTACCCACGGATAGGTTTTGCCAAGCTCGGCTGTCTGCGTCTGCCAGGTGTTCACCACCTCTTCGAGCGCGGGCAGCGTCAGCTCTGGCAGCGTTTTGCTGTGATCCGGCGAGAAGCAGATCACGCGGCTGGTGCCGCGGGCGCTTTCAAGACGCATCAGCGGATCGGCGCTTTGCGGCGCGTCCGGCGTATCGGTCATCAGCGCGGCGAAATCGTTGGTAAACACATAGGTGCCGGTGTACTGCGGGTTTTTATCCCCGGTAACACGGGTGTTGCCGGGGCAGAGAAAACAATCGGGATCGTGCTGCGGCAGCGTCTGTTTCGCAGGCGTCTCCTGCGCCCCCTGCCAGGGGCGCTTGGCGCGATGCGGCGAAACCAGAATCCATTGTCCGGTCAGCGGGTTATAACGACGGTGCGGATGATCCACGGGGTTAAACTGTTCCATCTGACTTCCTTTAATCGGGATAACCTTGGGGATGACGTGACTGCCAGCGCCAGGTGTCGTCCGCCATTTCCTGTAATGAACGCGTCACGCGCCAGTTCAGCTCCTGGTCTGCTTTGGTGGCGTCCGCCCAGTACGCGGGCAGGTCGCCGTCGCGGCGCGGCGCGAAGTGATAATTGATAGGCTTGCCGCAGGCTTTGCTGAACGCGTTCACGACATCCAGCACGCTGCTGCCGACGCCCGCGCCGAGGTTGTAGATATGCACGCCCGGCTTGTCGGCCAGTTGTTGCATTGCGGCCACGTGGCCGTCGGCGAGATCCATCACATGGATATAGTCGCGCACGCCGGTGCCGTCTTTGGTCGGGTAATCATTACCGAAAACCGCCAGCGACTCACGACGACCGACCGCCACCTGCGCGATATACGGCATCAGGTTGTTCGGGATGCCCTGCGGATCTTCGCCCATATCGCCCGACGGATGCGCGCCCACCGGGTTGAAATAACGCAGCAGCGCGATGCTCCACTCCGGGCAGGCTTTTTGCAGGTCGGTCAGGATCTGCTCGACCATCAGCTTGCTTTTGCCATACGGGCTTTGCGGCGTACCGGTCGGGAAACTTTCGACATAAGGGATTTTCGGCTGGTCGCCGTAAACGGTCGCGGAGGAGCTGAAAATAAAGTTGGTGACGCCCGCGGCGCGCATCGCGGAGATCAGGCGCAGCGTACCGTTGACGTTGTTGTCGTAATACTCAAGCGGTTTCGCGACGGATTCGCCGACCGCCTTCAGACCGGCGAAATGGATCACCGTGTCGATGGCGTAGTCGTGGAAAATCTCGCGCAGCAGCGCTTCATCGCGGATATCGCCATCGATAAACGTCGCGGCTTTACCGCCCAGACGCTCAATCACCGGCAGAACGCTGCGCTTACTGTTGCAGAGGTTATCAAGGATGACCACATCATGATTGTTTTGCAGCAGTTGCACACAGGTATGACTTCCGATGTAACCGCTACCACCCGTTACCAGAACTCGCATATTTGGCTCCATTACGCTTATGGTATGTATTAACCATAGCATAACAGAGCGCTAAAAAGTGTGACATGGGATAAATTAGTGGAATCGTTTACACTGCTTTTCACTCCGTTAGCTGACAACGCTAAGCCATTGTAAAACAAAACGCGAAGCGCGCATTTGCAGCTAATCTGAAAGTGAAAGCGGGGCGCGGGCAGGGAACGCCCGGCCCGCCTGAATGCGCTGTGTTAACGCAGCGTATCGAACTGATAACGATAGCTGTCGCCGTCAGGAATGAAGGTTAAACGGTGGGTCATGCACTGCGGCGCGTCTTCGGCGTGGTGCGAGACAAACAGCAACTGCGTTTCGCCTTCGCTAATCAACACATCCACAAAACGGCGTACCAGCTGGCGGTTCAGTGGGTCGAGCCCCTGCAACGGCTCATCAAGGATAAGCAGCGTCGGGTGTTTCACCAGCGCGCGTACAATCAACGCCAGCCGCTGCTGGCCCCAGGAGAGGCTGTGAAACGGCGCGTCGGCGGTGGCGTCGTCCATGCCGAGAATATCGAGCCACTCGCGCGTCAGCTGCTGCTGGCGGTCCGAGACGGCCTGATAAATCCCGATGGAGTCGAAATAACCGGAAAGGATCACGCTGCGAACCGAGGCACTGACGCGGTAATCAAGATGCAAACTGCTGCTCACATAACCGATATGCTTTTTGATATCCCAGATGGTTTCGCCGCTGCCGCGACGACGGCCAAAGAGCGTAAGGTCATTGCTGTAGCCCTGCGGATGATCGCCTGTCACCAGACTCAACAGCGTCGATTTCCCCGCGCCGTTGGGGCCGACAATCTGCCAGTGTTCGCCGGGGTTGACCGTCCAGCTCAGGTTGTTAAGGACAGGGCGATCGTTGTACGAAACCACGCCGTTTCGCAGCACAATGCGCGGCTCGCTGGCATTGAGCGTGTGGCGCGCCGCGGGGGCGTCCGCCTCCGGCAGTTTCACGCCGGATAATCGCTCGCTGTGGGCCAGTTGCGCCACCAGCGCCTGGTTCAGCAGTGTGGCTTTATCGCCCGTCTCTACCAGCGTGCAGTCCGCCACCACACCTGCGTGCTGCACAAAATCGGGAATTTCATCAAAGCGGTTCAGAATGAGCACCAGCGTCAGGCCTTGCGCGCTCAGCTCGCCAAGCAGCCGCGCCAGCTGCTCGCGCGAGGCGACGTCGAGACCATCGAATGGCTCATCGAGGATCAGCAAATCGGGCTGAGACATCAGCGCCTGACAAAGCAGCGTTTTGCGGGTTTCGCCGGTGGAGAGATATTTAAAGCGCCGCGCCAGCAGCGCGTCGATGCCGAAGCGCGCTGCCAGCGCCGCGCATCGCGCCGGATCATGGATTTCATCCTGAATAATCTGCGCGGTGGTGCGTCCGGTGTCGTCTTCATCCGGGCTCAGCAAATCGGTGTTATTGCGCTGCCACTCGGCGCTGACCAGCTTTTGCAACTGTTCAAACGAGAGCAGGGCGATGCGGGAGAAGTGACAAACGCGCTCGCCTTTCTCTGTGGTGAGCTCGCCCGCCAGCGCCCGCGCAAGGGACGATTTGCCGCTGCCGTTAGCACCGACAAACGCCCAGCTTTCGCCTGCGTGGACAGTCAGATCCTCAATATGAAGCGCGCGCGTATCGCTAATGCGAAACATGCCTTGCATAATTTGCAACGTTGTCATCCCGTATCCCATTTTTTGCAGCGTAAAACCACAGGGATACGTTTTTCACGGCGCAATGTCAACGACGCGCGTTAACAGAGGGTGGCGACGATCACGCTGTCGGCGTTAAACCAGGCCGTCACCGCCAGGCCTTCCTGCGGGTCTAACGCCTGCGCGGCTTCTGGCGTCAGCGTGGCGCAGAGCGTCTGGCCATCATTAAGCGTCAGGAGAATTTCGCAGTGCTGCGGGGTACGGGCGATATGGCTGATGGTGCCGGCGAGCTGGTTATCGGCGTGAGCGGCCTCCTGCGGATCGCGGGCGAGATGCACCCATGGCGCTTTCACGAGCGCCAGCACCTCTTTGCCCGGCGAAAGCGCCAGCCGCTCGGCGCTCTGCGCGGTCACCGCGGCGTTGATTCGCGTGCCGCTACCGGCGAGTGCAATCTCAATCGTTTCCTGAACCGGGCAGACGTCGCGTCTGACCACTTCGCCGAACCACTGGTTGCGGGCGCTGGTTTGCAGCGAGAAGCGGGCGATGGCGGCCAGCAGGCTGTCCAGCGGCAGCGCGTCGTCAGAAAGCGCGTCAAACGCCTTTTGCTGGATCTGCCCCAGCAGATCGTAGAGCGCGATAAGCCGCTCGCCGTAAGGCGTCACCTGCGCACCGCCGCCACCTTTGCCGCCAGTGGCGCGTTCCACCAGCAGTTTATCACTAAGCTGATTCATCTCATTGATGGCGTCCCACGCGCTTTTATAGCTGATGCCCGCGAGCTTCGCGCCCTGGCTGATAGAGCCCGTCAGCGCCACCTGTTTCAGCAGGTTGATACGCCGTGGGTCGGCAAAAATTTTGTCGTGCAGTTTAAGCGTAAGGAGAATATCGGCCTGCATGGTGGCCTCCAGCCGGGCAAAAGGCTATTGTGAAGGAAAGCGGCGGGTCGGCGCAAATGGCACAAAAGGGCAGGATGTTTCGCGCCAATGCCGCTAGAATGACGGTTTACTGTTTTCAGGAGGCAACCATGTTCGAGTTGTTGAAAAGTCTGGCATTTGCCGTGATTATGGTGCCGGTGGTGATGGCCGTGATCCTGGGGTTAATCTGGGGCCTCGGTGAAGTGTTCAATATCTTCTCCGGCATCGGTCACAATGACCAGTCTAAACAGCACCGCTGATTCCCCCTGCGCCCGGCTTTGCCGGGCGTTTTCCTTTCTCTACCCTCAAGCCGCCGCTTTTTTTGCCGATAGATAATTGCTGGGAAAACCCTGCCCGCAGCGTTATATTGTCTTATATATAACGAAACGGTAAGGACTCTCTCATGGCAAAATTGTGGTTAAAACTGGCACTCGGCGTCACCTTAAGCGCGGGCGCAGTCGGCGCTTCTCTGGCGCAGGACAACACGGTCACCGTGTTTGCCGCCGCGTCGCTGACCAACGCGCTGCAGGATATCGCTAAAGACTATGCCAAAGGGCATCAGGTGAAAGTGGTTTCGTCGTTCGCGTCCTCTTCCACGCTCGCACGCCAGATTGAAGCGGGGGCGCCGGCGGATATTTTTATCTCCGCCGATCAGAAGTGGATGGATTACGCCGCCGATAAAAAAGCGATTGACGCGCCGAGCCGTAAAACGCTCCTCGGCAATAGTCTTGTGGTGGTGGCACCGGCGAAAAGCACGCAGGGCGATATCGTGATCAACCGCAGCACCGACTGGAAAAGCCTGCTGAAAGGCGGCCGTCTGGCGGTGGGCGATCCGGCGCACGTGCCTGCCGGGATTTACGCCAAAGAGGCATTGCAAAAACTCGGCGCGTGGGAGACGCTCTCCGCACAGCTTGCGCCTGCGGAAGATGTGCGCGGCGCGCTGGCGCTGGTGGAGCGCGACGAAGCGCCGCTGGGCATCGTGTATGGTTCTGACGCCGTGGCGAGCCACGGTGTGAAAGTGGTTGGCACCTTCCCGGAGGATTCCCATCAGAAAGTGGAATACCCGCTGGCGATCATCGACGGGCATAACAACCCGACGGTCAGCGCGTTTTACCGCTATCTGCAGGGCCCGGAAGCTGCCGCAGTGTTTAAACGATACGGATTTACAACCAGCCAATGATGTTGACGGAACCCGAATGGCAGGCGGTACTGCTTAGCCTGAAAGTCTCTACACTCGCGGTACTTATCAGTTTGCCCTTCGGGGTTCTTCTCGCCTGGGTGCTGGTGCGCTGCACCTTCCCGGGCAAAACGCTGCTGGACGGCGTGGTTCATCTGCCGCTGGTGTTGCCGCCCGTGGTGGTCGGTTATCTGCTGCTGGTGATGTTTGGCCGCCGCGGTCTGATAGGCGAATGGCTCTACGATCTCTTTGGCATCACGCTCGCGTTCACCTGGCGCGGTGCGGTGCTCGCCTCGGCGGTGATGGCGTTTCCGTTGATGGTGCGCGCCATTCGCCTGGCGCTGGAGGCGGTCGATATTCGTCTCGAGGCGGCGGCTCGTACGCTGGGAGCCAGCCGCTGGCGTGTTTTTTTCACTATCACGCTGCCGCTGACGCTGCCGGGCATTATCGTCGGCACTGTGCTGGCCTTTGCGCGTTCGCTCGGCGAATTCGGCGCAACCATTACCTTTGTTTCCAATATTCCGGGCGAAACCCGCACGCTGCCATCGGCGATGTATACGCTTATCCAGACGCCGGGCGGCGAGGGTGCCGCCGCGCGCCTGTGCGTTATCGCCATTGTGCTGGCACTCTGTTCGCTGATGTTTTCTGAATGGCTGGCGCGCCAGAGCCGCCGCCGTCTGGGGGCGTCCTGATGCTGGAACTCAATTTCACCCAGGTGCTCGGCAAGCATCGCCTGACGGTTAACGAAACTCTGCCGGGGAGCGGCATTACCGCCGTGTTTGGAGTGTCGGGCGCGGGCAAAACCTCGCTGATTAACGCGATAAGCGGGCTGACCCGCCCGCAGCACGGGCGCATCGTCTTAAACGACCGTGTGCTGAGCGACACCGAAACCGACACCTTTCTGCCGCCGGAAAAACGCCGCGTTGGCTATGTCTTTCAGGATGCGCGCCTCTTTCCGCACTATAAAGTGCGCGGCAACCTGAAATATGGCATGGCGAAAGAGATGGCGTCGCAGTTTGACAAACTGGTGACGCTGCTCGGCATTGAGCCGCTGCTCGACCGTTTGCCGGGGACGCTCTCGGGCGGTGAAAAACAGCGCGTGGCGATTGGCCGCGCACTGCTGACGGCGCCCGAGCTGCTGCTGCTTGACGAACCGCTCGCCTCGCTCGACGTGCCGCGCAAGCGCGAACTGTTGCCGTATCTGCAACGGCTGGCGCGCGAAATCAATATCCCGATGCTCTACGTCAGCCATTCGCTGGAGGAGATCCTGCATCTGGCCGATAAAGTGCTGGTGCTGGAGCAGGGCGAGGTGAAAGCGTTCGGCAGCCTGGAGGATATCTGGGGTAGCAGCGTGATGCACCCCTGGCTGCCGCCCGAGCAGCAGAGCAGCGTGCTGAAAGTCACAGTGCTTGAGCATCATCCGCACTACGCCATGACGGCGCTGGCGCTGGGCGATCAGCATCTGTGGGTTAACCGTATCGAAAAACCGCTCCAGACGGCGCTGCGCATTCGCATTCAGGCGTCTGACGTGTCGCTGGTGCTACAGCCGCCGCTGCAAAGCAGCATCCGCAACATTCTGCGCGCCCGTGTGGCGCAGTGTTACGACGACAACGGGCAGGTGGAAGTGCAACTGGAGGTAGGCTCGCGCACCCTCTGGGCGCGCATCAGCCCCTGGGCGCGTGACGAGCTGGCCATCAAGCCTGGCCTGTGGCTCTACGCCCAGATAAAAAGCGTGTCGATAACGACTTAAAGCACCCACTGACGCAGCGCGTCGGCAATGCTGGCCTCGCTATTGGGGCCGATGACTTTGTCGGCGTGCGATTTCACGATGTCGTCGGCGTTGCCCATGGCGATGCCAAGCCCCGCGCGCTCCAGCATGGAAATGTCGTTATGGTTATCCCCGAACGCCACCACCTGCTCCATCGATAATCCCTGCGATTCCACCCACTGTGCCAGGCGTTTGCCTTTGCTGTTGCCGGGGGCGGCCACATCCACCTGATCGTGCCATGACCACTCGCAGGCGAGGCCCAGCTCGCGCTCAATGGTCAGCGCGAGGTTTTGCAGGCGCGGAATGTCTTCTCCGGTGAGTGCGAATTTCCAGATATTCTCCACCGAACGGGCCGCTTCGCGCAGCGAATCGACCTGACGGAACACCGGGCGCTGGGCTTCGGGCAGGCGCAGCGCCCAGTTCTGAGTGCGCTCGATATGGCCGCAGGCGTGTTCATACAGCATCGCGTCATCCATATACATCAGCGCCGGTATTCCCGCGTCGCTCAGTAATTCCAGCAGCCCTTCAGCCTGTTGCGGGCTCATCGGATTGGCCGTAATGACCTTTTCCGCTTGATAATCATACAAATAAGTGCCATTACAACAAATGGCAGGTGTATCAAGCGCCAGCGCCTGATAAAAAGGGTGGATGGCATTATGGTGGCGCCCGGTGACGATCACCGGTTTCAGCCCGGCGGATTTCGCGCGCGCCAGCGCATCGAGGGATTCCGGGAGGATGGTTTTTTGAGCGGTTAACAATGTGCCGTCTAAGTCGAGAGCGATTACGCGAAAAGTCATGCAGGTTTCCAGAGTCGTCAGTCAGAATATCCGGTTGATGGTACACCGCGACAGACATCGCGCGAAACCCGCAAGGCCTGCGTCGGCACAGGAAGATAAAACGCGCTACCCTTGAAACAGTCTTTCAGGCTCAGTGAAGCAAGGAGTATTCATGAAACAAACCGTTTATACCGCAAGCCCGGAGAGCCAGCAGATCCACGTCTGGCGTCTGGAGCCGCAGGGCACGCTGACGCTATTGCAGGTGGTGGATGCGCCAGGGCAGGTTCAGCCGATGGTCATCAGCCCTGACAAGCGTTTCCTGTACGTTGGCGTGCGCCCGGAGTTTCGCGTTATCGCGTATCGCATCGCCGCCCATGACGGCACGCTCAGCGAGGCGGGCGAAGCGCCGCTGCCGGGTAGCCCGACGCACATTTCGACCGATCATACCGGCCGTTTCCTGTTCAGCGGCTCCTATAACGCGGGCAGCGTAAGCGTGGTGCGCCTGAACGACGGCCTGCCGGGCGAGACTGTCACGGTGGTAGAAGGGCTGGAAGGCTGCCACTCCGCGAATATCTCCCCGGATAACCGCACGCTATGGGTGCCTGCGCTGAAGCAGGATCGCATCTGCCTGTTTACGCTGACAGACGATGGCCACCTTGAGCCGCAAACGCCAGCGGAAGTCACCACCGTCGCGGGTGCCGGGCCGCGCCATATGGTCTTCCACCCGAGCAAACCGTTCGCCTACTGTGTGAATGAGCTGAACAGCTCGGTGGATGTCTGGGCGCTGAGCGATCCGCACGGCAATATCGAATGCGTACAAACGCTGGATATGATGCCGGCCGATTTCTCCGACACCCGCTGGGCGGCGGATATTCACATTACGCCGGATGGCCGTCATCTCTACGCC
Source organism: Cronobacter sp. 153480017-3 (assembly GCF_053627815.1). Lineage (NCBI taxonomy): Bacteria > Pseudomonadati > Pseudomonadota > Gammaproteobacteria > Enterobacterales > Enterobacteriaceae > Cronobacter > Cronobacter sp. 153480017-3. The sequence continues at coordinate 224,792 of NZ_JBSEYN010000002.1, forward strand.
TGCGATCGCACCGCGAGCGTGATGACGGTCTTTACTGTTTCCGAAGATGGCAGCGTCCTGGCGGTGCAGGGGCATCAGCCCACCGAAACCCAGCCGCGCGGTTTTAACATCGACAACAGCGGGCAGTATCTGATTGCCGCCGGCCAGAAATCGCATCACATTGCGGTTTACGGCATTGAAGGCGAACAGGGGCTGCTGGCGGAGAAAGGCCGCTACGCGGTAGGCCAGGGGCCGATGTGGGTCGTCATTAACGCCTTCGACGCGTAAAAATAAAAAACCTCGCCGCGGCGAGGTTTTTTATGGGCGGTGGTGAGCCGCCCTGCACGTCTGTTGTTCTCAACGCCTTTATCATACGGGCCACCGCCGTCAGGCGATTGCCTTGCGTCAACAAACGGGCAAAGAAAAAGGGGGATTGCTCCCCCTTTTTTCTGACGCCCGTTAATGCCGTGCGATTACTTTTTCGGTTCGGCAACCACTTTGCTGCCCAGCCCGCGGTTGTTGTACTCCCACAGACGGTTGGCGTTCGCGTCGTTCAGATCGCGCTGGATATTGCCTTTATCGTCCTGCGCGCCGGTATTGCCGGTGAACGGACGCTGTGAGCCCAGCGCCGGGCCCCACGGCTGCGCGGTGTTGAAGCCGGCGTCAATCACGCTGTCGCGGATAACAACCTGACCGTTTGGCGTCTGGCCAGGCGTATAGCCATTGGCGGCGTCCATATCCCATGCGCGGCCAAGCTGCGCCACGCCTTCACCGGCCGCGACAAAACGGCTGTTCACGGCGAGGAAGCCGTAATAGAAGTTCGGCATGGTCGCTGGCGCAAACACATAACCTTCTTTCTGGGTACGGGTGTTCACTACGCGGAATTCGGTGTTATCAAACACCACCGCGCCGCGGCCCGCGACCAGATCCACATCGCCTTCCACGTAGCTGTTCGTCACCTGCGTGCGGGTCAGACGATCCGGCGTGAAGCGGTTGCGAATATCGCTGTTGGTCACCAGGAACGGATTCTGGCGGCCCAGAACATTCACTTTGTTGATCTGCACGCGGTCGCCGTCGGTGCGCAGCGCGACAGCCTGGTGCTGACCTTCGCCCGCGGCGTCGCCGAGGCTGTTTTCAATGGTCAGGTTTTGCAGTTGCAGGCCATTATTCTGCGACCAGAAGACCGCGGAGCACATCAGGCCGACACTGCCGTTGCGGCGGTTCTGGCAGTTATCGAACATATACCAGGCCGGTTTTCCAGGCATATATTTGCCGGACGGGTTCACGGTACGACGCCAGGTGTTGGCATCCATTTCGCTGTCCAGCGCGGCGCTGATTTTCACATCCAGCGGTTTTTCGCCGGTGCCGTAAATCGTCACGCTGCCCGGTGCCGCAGGCACATAAACGGTGCCTTCGTAAGTGCCGGGGAGTACAGCGATGTACTGACGTGCCGTCGCGTGACGCGCAATCGCGGCGTCAACGGCGGCCTGAATGCTGGTGTGGGTCACGCCCTGCTCGCCCGCCTGGCCGACCACGAAGTCTGCTTTTTCAGGCAGTCGAATCGGGGAGGGCGCCCACGGCGCGGCATTCGGATCGACATTGGAGAAATAGCGGGCCGGGACGAAATTTTTCGCTTCATCCGCAGACAGCACCGGGCGAGCCGACGTACCCGGCGCGCGTTGTTCAGAAGGACGTTGGTCCGGTGGCGTTGAGCTGCATGCAGTCAGTGTCACGCCAAAAGCGAACGCCAGCGCCAGACGGGAAACCGAAAATGTGTTCAAGGGTTGCTCCTTGCTAAGCCTGTTTAAAATGGGGGAACGCACAAGAGCCTGCTTTTTTATACTAAGTTGAGCGAAACGGGAAGCCGATTGTGATAACCGGCTTCAAAATGATTCAGATGTAGTGCGCCGTCAGCGAGGCGCTGGCGAGCCGGTGGAAGTGCACATTAAACCCGACCATCGCGCCGCTGGCGTTTTCATCAACGTCAATGCGCTCCACATCCAGCGCGTGCACGGTGAAAATATAACGGTGTGTTTCCCCTTTTGGCGGGGCCGCGCCGCCATAGCCTGCAGTGCCAAAATCGGTGCGCGTCTGGATGGCACCGTCCGGCAGGTCAGCCTGACCAGACCCCGCGCCCTGCGGCAGCACGCGGGTATCGGCGGGCAGATTCGCAACGACCCAGTGCCACCAGCCGGAGCCGGTGGGCGCGTCCGGATCGTAACAGGTCACCACAAAACTTTTGGTGCCGGGCGGCACCTCATCCCAGGTGAGATGGGGCGAAATATTATCGCCCTCGTAACCCATGCCGTTAAATACGTGGCGAGCGGGGAGCTTATCCCCGTCGTTAAAATTCACACTGATTAACTTCATGCTGTTTCCTCGTTTACAGATGAAGCAATTTTAACAGCGCTTCGGCGGTCGCCGCGGAAGACGCCGGGTTCTGGCCGGTCACCAGATGGCCGTCAACAACCACATGCACGCCCCAGTCATCGGTGCGCTCAAACTGGCCGCCCGCCTCTTTGAGCGCATCTTCCACGAGGAACGGCACGACATGGGCCAGCCCGACCGCCTCTTCTTCGCTGTTGGTAAAGCCGGTGACGCGTTTGCCTTCCACCAGCGGGCTGCCGTCGGGCTTTTTCACATGGCGCAGCACGCCCGGCGCGTGGCACACCGTCGCGACGGGCTTGCCGCTGCCCCAGTAGTGTTCGATAAGGGCGATGGAAATCGGGTGATCGGCGAGATCCCACAGCGGGCCGTGGCCGCCCGGATAAAACAGCGCGTCATACTCGTCGGCGTTGATTTCATCGAGCCGCGCGGTATTCGCAAGCGTGGCCTGAGCCTCATGATCTTCACGAAAGCGTCGGGTGTCGGCGGTTTGCGCGTCCGGCGCGTCGCTTTTCGGATCGAGCGGCGGCTGGCCGCCCTGCGGCGTGGCGAGCGTCACGTCAATCCCTGCGTCGCGAAACACAAAGTAAGGCGCCGCAAACTCTTCCAGCCAGAAGCCGGTTTTTTTCCCGGTATCACCCAGTGTGTCGTGGGAGGTCAGTACCATCAGAATCTTCATCGCGCTCTCCTGGTTGTTTATCGCAAATCCTGAAAGTGTAGTGCATCCCTCACGGCTTGCCGGGCGCTCACTGTCTGAAAAACGACGGGTTTTTCACCGCTTCACACACCGCGCGGGTGAGCCGCGTGAGCTGTTCTGGCGTGATGATATAGGGCGGCATCAGGTAGATCAGGCGGCCAAACGGGCGCACCCAGACGCCCTGTTCCACGAAAAAGCGCTGTAGCGCGGCCATCTCGACCGGCGCGGTGGTTTCCACCACGCCGATAGCGCCGAGCACGCGCACATCGGCAACCTGCGGCAGCTCACGACACGGCGCCAGCTCATCACGCAGTTGCTGCTCAATGGCCGCGACTTGCGCGCGCCACTCGCCGGTTTCCAGCAGCGCCAGGCTCTCGGCCGCCACCGCGCAGGCAAGCGGATTGCCCATAAACGTCGGGCCATGCATAAAGCAGCCCGCCTCGCCGTTGCTGATGGTGTCGGCCACATGCCGCGTGGTGAGGGTGGCGGAAAGCGTCATCGTGCCGCCGGTCAGCGCCTTGCCGAGGCAGAGAATATCCGGCGTCACGCCCGCGTGCTCGCAGGCGAACAGCTTGCCGGTGCGGCCAAAGCCGGTCGCTATCTCATCGGCGATAAGCAAAATGCCTTCGCGATCGCACATGCGGCGGATGCGCTTAAGCCACTCCGGGTGATACATCCGCATCCCGCCTGCGCCCTGCACAATCGGCTCAAGAATGACGGCGGCTATCTCCTGGCGGTGCGCGGCCAGCAGGCGGGCGAACGGCGCGAGATCGCGCTCATCCCACTCGCCGTCAAAGCGGCTCTGCGGCGCGGGCGCAAAGAGGTTTTCCGGCAGGTAGCCCTTCCAGAGACTGTGCATTGAGTTATCCGGATCGCACACCGACATCGCGCCGAAGGTGTCGCCGTGGTAGCCGTGGCGGAAGGTCAGGAAGCGCTGACGCGGCTCGCCGCGGGCGTGCCAGTACTGCAACGCCATCTTCATCGCCACTTCCACCGCCACCGAGCCGGAGTCGGCAAGAAACACGCACTCGAGGTTCTCCGGGGCCATCGCCACCAGCTTGCGGCACAGGGCTATCGCGGCGGGGTGGGTAATGCCGCCGAACATGACGTGCGACATCGCGTCAATCTGGGTTTTCATCGCCGCGTTGAGGCGCGGATGGTTATAGCCGTGAATGGCCGCCCACCACGACGACATGCCATCCACCAGCCGTTCGCCGCTCGCCAGATGCAGTTCGCAGCCGGCGGCGTGCGTCACCGGGTAGACCGGCAGCGGCGCGCTCATGGAGGTGTAAGGGTGCCAGATATGGTCACGATCGAAGGCGAGATCGGCAGGAGTTATCATGACTTGTAAACCAATTTAAAAAGATTTAGGTTTACGAGTATATCCATAACCCAGATAAATAAAACCCTTTGGAGACGCCCGATGGCTCACCTTTCACGCTGGACTTTGTCGCAAGTCACTGAACTATTTGAAAAACCGCTGCTGGATCTGCTGTTTGAAGCGCAACAGGTGCATCGCCAGCACTTCGATCCGCGCCAGGTGCAGGTCAGCACGCTGCTGTCGATCAAAACCGGCGCCTGCCCGGAAGACTGCAAATATTGCCCGCAGAGCGCGCGCTACAAAACCGGCCTTGAGGCCGAGCGCCTGATGGAAGTGGAGCAGGTGCTCGATTCCGCGCGCAAGGCCAAAGCAGCGGGTTCGACGCGCTTCTGCATGGGTGCAGCCTGGAAAAACCCGAACGATCGCGATATGCCGTATCTGGAGCAGATGGTGCAGGGCGTGAAAGCGCTGGGCCTCGAAACCTGCATGACGCTCGGCACGCTGAGCGACGATCAGGCGCAGCGCCTCGGCGAAGCGGGCCTTGATTACTACAACCACAACCTCGACACCTCGCCGGAGTTTTACGGCAACATCATTACCACGCGCACCTATCAGGAGCGTCTCGATACGCTGGAGAAAGTGCGCGAGGCGGGCATTAAGGTCTGCTCCGGCGGCATCGTGGGGCTTGGCGAAACCGTCACCGACCGCGCCGGGCTGCTGCTGCAACTCGCCAATCTGCCGACGCCGCCGGAAAGCGTGCCAATTAACATGCTGGTGAAGGTCAAGGGCACGCCGCTTGCCGATAACGAGGATGTCGACGCATTTGATTTTATCCGCACTATCGCGGTGGCGCGCATCATGATGCCGACGTCTTACGTGCGCCTCTCCGCTGGCCGCGAGCAGATGAACGAGCAGACCCAGGCGATGTGCTTTATGGCCGGGGCTAACTCAATTTTCTACGGCTGCAAACTGCTGACCACGCCGAACCCGGAAGAGGACAAAGATTTGCAACTGTTCCGCAAGCTGGGTCTCAACCCGCAGCAGACAGCGGTGCTGGCGGGCGATAACGAGCAGCAGGAACGCCTGGAGCACGCGCTGCGCGACGCGGATAACCAGCAATACTACAACGCGGCGGCGGTATGACCTGGCAGGCGAGAATCGATACAGCGCTGCGCGCGCGCGAAGCCAGCCATAGCCTGCGCCGCCGCGTCGTCTGCACGTCCGCGCCCGGCGGCGCGCTGGTGCATCAGGGCGTGCGCTACCGTAACTTTTCCGGCAACGACTATCTGGGCTTAAGCCAGCACCCGGCGCTCATCGCGGCCTGGCAACAGGGCGCACAGACGTATGGCGTAGGGAGCGGCGCGTCCGGCCACGTCAGCGGCTACAGCGACGCGCATCAGTCGCTGGAAAACGCGCTGGCGCACTGGCTCGGCTTTGACCGCGCGCTACTGTTTATCTCCGGCTTCGCCGCCAATCAGGCGGTGGTCGCCGCGCTGATGCAGCAGTCTGACCGCATTCTCGCCGACCGCTTAAGTCACGCCTCGCTGCTCGAAGCCGCAAGCCACAGCCCGGCGACGCTGCGCCGCTTCGCGCATAACGATTCGGGCGCGCTCGCAGCCCTGCTGGATAAACCCTGCGACGGCCTGACGCTCGTCTTTACCGAAGGGGTGTTCAGCATGGATGGCGACAGCGCGCCGCTTGCGGATATCGCGGGCATCGCGCAGGGCGCGCAGACGCTGCTGATGGTGGATGACGCCCACGGCGTCGGCGTGCAGGGGCGCGAAGGGCGGGGCAGTTGCGATGTGGCGGGCATCCGGCCCGATCTGCTGCTGGTGACGTTTGGCAAAGCCTTCGGGCTCAGCGGCGCAGCGCTCTTATGCAGCGCGCCGATGGCGGACTATCTGCTACAAACCGCGCGCCATCTCATCTACAGCACCGCGATGCCCGCCGCCCAGGCCTGTGCGCTGAACGCGGCCTTAACGGTTATTCGTGAGGGCGATGCGTTACGCGCGCGGCTTGCGCGCAACATTGCGCGGTTTCGTGCGGGCGCGGCGTCGCTGCCGCTGACGCTTGCCGATTCGCAGACCGCCATTCAGCCGCTGATTGTGGGTGAAAACAGTGCCGCGCTGACGCTTGCGGAAAAACTGCGCGAACGCGGCTGCTGGGTGACGGCCATTCGCCCGCCGACCGTGCCTGCGGGTACGGCGCGCCTGCGCCTGACGCTCAGCGCCGCGCATCAGGATGACGACATCGACGCGCTGCTGGAGGCGTTATATGACGGTTGCCGTTGATAAACGCGCGGTGGCGGCGGCGTTTGGTCGCGCGGCGCAAACCTATGACGATTTCGCGGCGCTTCAGCGCCAGAGCGCGCAGTTGCTTGCCAAACACTGCGGCGCGCAGGGCATTAACACGGTGCTGGACGCGGGCTGCGGCACCGGCGCGGGCAGTCTCGACTGGCGCGCGCGCGGCTGCGACGTGACGGCCTTTGATTTAAGCCCGGCCATGCTGGCGCGCGCCCGCGAGCGCGGCGCGGCGCATCGCTATGTGCAGGGCGATATCGAGGCGCTGCCGTTTGCCGAAGAGAGCTTTGATCTCGTGTGGAGCAATCTGGCGGTGCAGTGGTGCCAGAGCCTGTCAGATGCGCTCGCCGGGATGCTGCGCGTGGCGCGCCCTGGCGGACGCGTGGCGTTCAGCACGCTGGCACACGGCTCGCTTGATGAGCTGCATCAGGCGTGGGCGGCGGTGGACGACCGTCCGCACGCTAACCGTTTCGCGAGCGCCGACGCGGTTCATGCAGCGGCTCCTGATGCGCGCATGACGCTGCGCCAGCACCCCGTGACGCTACTCTTTGGTGATGCGCTCAGCGCCATGCAGTCGCTCAAGGGCATCGGTGCCACGCATCTGCACGCCGGGCGCGACAGCCGCACGCTCACGCGCCGCGAGCTTCGCAGGCTCGAAGACGCCTGGCCGCGTCAGGACGGGCGTTTTCCGCTGACTTACCAACTGATTTCTGGAGTAATTGAACGTGACTGAACGCTGGTTTATCACCGGAACCGACACGGAAGTCGGTAAAACTATCGCAAGCTGCGCGCTGCTGGAGGCCGCGAAAGCCGCGGGCTTTAGCACCGCAGGCTATAAGCCGGTCGCCTCCGGCAGCGATATCACGCCGCAAGGGCTTCGCAACAGCGATGCGCTGGCGCTGCAGCGACACAGCAGCGTGGCGCTGCGCTACGAACAGGTGAACCCGCTGACGTTCGAAGAGCCCACCTCGCCGCATATCGTCAGCAAGGAGCAGGGGCTGCCGATTGATTTCACGGTGATGTCCGCTGGCCTGCGCGCGCTGGAGCCGCTCGCCGACTGGGTGCAGGTGGAAGGCGCGGGCGGCTGGTTTACGCCGCTCTCTGACGACGCGACGTTCGCCGACTGGGTGCAACAGGAGCGCCTGCCAGTGATTTTAGTGGTCGGCGTTAAGCTTGGCTGCATCAATCACGCGCTGCTGACCGCGCAGGCGGTACAGGCCGCGGGCCTGCGCCTCGCGGGCTGGGTGGCAAATGACGTGCAGCCGCCAGGCCGCCGTCATCAGGAGTATCTCGCCACGCTTGAGCAGCTGTTACCGGCCCCGATGCTTGGCGAAATTCCGTGGCTGGGGGCCGAACCTGACGTGACGCCTGCCGCGCAGTGGATCGATCTCAGCAAACTGGCGCGCTAGGGCGCTATCCAGTGCATAAGACGCGCATCGGTTAACTGCGCCGCGCTACCGCGGGCCACGGCGCGCCCGCGGTGCAGCAGGCAGAAGCGATCCGCCACCCGGCGGATAAACGACAGATGGCGCTCTACTACTAACAGGCTCATTCCCCATTCGCGGCTAAGCCGTGTGAGCAGATCCGCAAGCCTCGGAATGAACGCCTGCCCGAGGCCGCGCGTCGGTTCATCGAGGATCAGCAGACGAGGCCGCGTGACCAGCGCCTGGGCGAGCGTCAGCTGCAGCGCCAGCTCTGGCTCAAGCCCCGCGGCCTGGGTGTGGCGATGTGTCCAGAGCGTCGGGAACAGATCAAACACCGGCTCCGGGCTGGCCGCATTTTCAGGCTGCGCGCGCAGCGCGATATGCAGATTTTCTTCCACCGTCAGCTGTGAAAAATAGCGCCGCTCCTGGGGCACGTAGCGGATGCCGAGCGCCGCGCGGGCGTCCGGGCCGACGCGCATTAACTCCTGCGGCGCGGCGCCAGTCTCGTGCCAGAGCATGCTGCCGCTCTTAACCGGCAGATAGCCTGCCACGCAGTTCAGCAGCGTGGTTTTTCCCATGCCCGGCGCGCCGATAACGCAGGTGCACTCGCCGGGCAGAAGATCGAGGCTGACATCCCACAGCGTGTGCTGCGTGCCGTAAAAGTGGTTAACCGCGTGCAGACTTAACATGGCGCTTCTCCTTCAGACAGGGTATCGGAATACAGCATGGGTATATGCGCTCTGACGCCCGCATATACAGTGACTTCCCCGGCCTGCCCGCGCGTCCTGCTGTCGCTTCCCGCCAATGACGGGAAGAGGGTGTAGTTCCGGTAAACGGGATACTGCAATTCTCTTGCCAGCCAGTGAAATGCCCTTCGATCGCGCCTGAAATTGAGACTAAACCTGAAAGCCTGCGTCAGGCGCAGTGGGTTATCCTGGAAAAAGCCGGGCGGCGTGCACATTTTGAGTGCTGGTCAGGGCGTGGTTTTGGTGCAGCGTTGCGCAAAAGTAAAGCAAAAATGTGTGAAAAGGATCGCGCAAAGCGCCGCGCAGAAAGCAAGGGAAATTCTTCAAAACCAGCCGGGAAAATTTTTTTCTGAGCCAGACGCGGGCACATCGAGCCAGGCGGCGACACGGCGCGCTTTCAGGGCTGGACGCAGTTATCCACTATTCCTGTGGATAACCTTGTGTATTAGAGTTAGAAAACGCGCCGTAAGCGAGAGCCGATGCGGCTTGCACCCGATCTGGCGCGAAAGCCGTCTTTTCAGGAAAATTCTTTAAAATTAATAGCTTAATTAAAATCAAGCACTGAAGAAAAAGTGTCATCTGCTGCAACAAAAGTATCACAGCCTCGCTTGACAAATGTTAAAGGATAAAAAATTTTGGGGATAACCGCCCTCGTATAGTGTTTTATCCGGCGCAGGAGCAAATTTACTTCATACCAGATGGTAAAAATGCGCTGTGAACAAAATCCGCTAACCTGCCACTGATTTTATATCCAGTATTTATCGCTGGCAAAAATCGCTGTGGCGAGTAAAATTAACGCTCTGTCCGCGCAAATCTTCATCAGGTGTTTCTTCATGAGCAAACCGTTCAAACTCAATTCCGCTTTCAAACCTTCCGGCGACCAGCCTGAGGCTATCCGCCGCATCAAGGAAGGGCTGGAGGACGGGCTGGCGCACCAGACGCTGCTGGGTGTGACGGGCTCGGGGAAAACGTTCACCATGGCGAACGTCATCGCCGATTTGCAGCGCCCGACGATGGTGCTGGCACCGAACAAAACGCTGGCGGCGCAGCTCTATGGCGAGATGAAAGAGTTCTTCCCGGAAAACGCCGTGGAATATTTCGTCTCGTACTACGACTACTACCAGCCGGAAGCCTATGTGCCGAGCTCCGATACCTTTATCGAGAAGGACGCGTCGGTAAACGAGCACATTGAGCAGATGCGTCTGTCGGCCACCAAAGCGCTGCTGGAGCGGCGCGATGTGGTGGTGGTGGCGTCGGTCTCCGCTATCTATGGTCTGGGCGACCCGGATCTCTACCTGAAGATGATGCTGCATCTCACCAAAGGGATGATTATCGACCAGCGGGCCATTTTGCGTCGCCTGACGGAGCTGCAATACACCCGCAACGATCAGGCGTTCCAGCGCGGCACCTTTCGCGTGCGCGGCGAGGTGATTGACATCTTCCCGGCAGAATCGGACGAGCTGGCGCTGCGCGTTGAGCTGTTCGACGAAGAGGTGGAGCGGCTGTCGCTGTTCGACCCACTGACCGGCACCGTCGATTCCATTATCCAGCGTTTTACCGTCTACCCGAAAACGCACTACGTCACCCCGCGTGAGCGCATTGTGCAGGCGATGGAAGAGATCAAAGTAGAGCTGGCGGAGCGCCGCAAAGTGCTGCTGGAAAATAACAAACTGCTGGAAGAACAGCGCCTGACCCAGCGTACCCAGTTCGATCTCGAAATGATGAACGAGCTGGGGTATTGCTCCGGCATTGAAAACTACTCGCGCTATCTCTCTGGCCGTGGCCCTGGCGAAGCGCCGCCGACGCTGTTTGACTATCTGCCGGCGGATGGCCTGCTGGTGGTTGATGAATCACACGTCACCATTCCGCAGATCGGCGGGATGTATCGCGGCGACCGCGCGCGTAAAGAGACGCTGGTGGAATATGGTTTCCGCCTGCCGTCAGCGCTGGATAACCGCCCGCTGAAGTTTGAAGAGTTCGAGGCGCTGGCACCGCAGACGGTGTATGTCTCGGCGACCCCCGGCAACTACGAGCTGGAAAAATCGGGCGGCGAGATTATCGACCAGGTGGTGCGCCCGACCGGTCTGCTCGATCCGATTATCGAAGTGCGCCCGGTGGCGACCCAGGTGGACGATTTGCTGTCCGAAATCCGCAAGCGCGTCGCCATCAACGAGCGCGTGCTGGTGACGACGCTCACCAAGCGTATGGCGGAAGATTTAACCGAATATCTGGAAGAGCACGGCGAGAAAGTGCGCTATCTGCACTCGGATATCGACACCGTGGAGCGTATGGAGATTATCCGCGATCTGCGTCTTGGCGAGTTCGATGTGCTGGTGGGTATCAACCTGCTCCGTGAGGGGCTGGACATGCCGGAAGTGTCGCTGGTGGCTATTCTCGACGCCGACAAAGAGGGCTTCCTGCGCTCCGAACGTTCGCTTATCCAGACGATTGGCCGCGCGGCGCGTAACGTGAACGGCAAGGCGATTCTCTACGGCGATAAAATCACGCCGTCGATGGCGAAGGCGATTGGCGAAACCGAACGCCGTCGTGAGAAACAGCAGGCGTATAACGAAGAGCACGGCATTGTGCCGCAGGGGCTTAACAAGAAAGTGGTCGATATTCTGGCGCTTGGCGAGAATATTGCGAAAACCAAGCCGAAAGGACGCGGAAAAGGGCGCACCGTGGCAGATGCCGAAGCCGCTGAACTGGCGCTGACGCCGAAAGCGTTGCAGCAGAAAATTCATCAGCTTGAGGCGCAGATGGTGCAACACGCGCAGAACCTGGAGTTTGAAGAGGCGGCGCAGTTGCGCGATAAGCTTCATCAGTTGCGCGAGCTCTTTATCGCCGCGTCGTAAGTTCTTCTGGTTGTGACGGGTTTTGTGGTGTGGTGGGTGCGCTTCGCTTACCCACCCTACATATCATCACAGCCCATTGCGGGAGCCGTAGGGCGGGTAAGCGCAGCGCACCCGCCGTAACCCCAGCGCACCCATAGCGCTTACCCCAGCGCCTGAATCGCCTTTTCCAGCGCTGCGCGCAACAGGTGGCGGTCGTGGCGGTAAGGAATATCGCTCGCTTCCAGCGGCTCCTGAATCACAATTCTGTCCTTCGCGCCGCTCACATCCACCTTCGGGCCAACGACCACGGCATCCACTACACGTTTACCGATATGCGCTTCCATCAGCGCGAGCTTCTCTTCGAGCCTGAGCGCAGCAGCGGCCGGGCTTAACTCGCGGCCTAAATTGCCGATGTAAACCATCGGCGCAGGCGTGCGGCGCAGCGCTTTGGCGAGATCGTCAAGCAGCAGCAGCGGCATCAGGCTGGTATAAAAACTGCCGGGGCCAATCACAATCAAATCCGCTTCGGCAATCGCCTCAACGGCCTCGCGCGTCGCCTGTACTGCAGGGTAGAGCATCAGCTCTTTCGGCGGATGGCTCAGCAAATCGATATTCACTTCGCCATACACTTCGTTATCGTCGCGATCGATAGCCATCAGATCGACCGGTTGCTCAGACATCGGGATCAGGAACGCGTCCACTTTAAGCAGATTACGAATAAGATTAATCGCCTCTAAAGGCCTCACGCTCAGGTGATCCAGCGCCTTTAACATGAGATTTCCGAGGTTATGCCCCGAAAGTTCCCCATTACCCCCAAAACGGTACTCAAACATCGCCGACGCGACGCTCGGTTCAGTAATTAACTGGTTAAGACAGTTGCGCATATCGCCCCAGGCGATGCCGCCTTCCGAGCGACGAATACGGCCCGTCGAGCCGCCGTTATCGGTCGTCGTGACAATGCCTGTGAGGCGCGAACCCAGAGAAGAGAGCGAGGACATAACGCGTCCTAAACCGTGACCGCCGCCGAGCGCCACCACCCGGTCGAGATCCGCAAACGTGCGATTGCGCATACCTAATCCTTATTATTTAAAACTCGCCTACGTTAGCTGAAAAGCGCGAGAAAAACGATCTGCTGGCGCTGAAAATGACACACATCAAAGTGAAACCGTGATTTTTACGTATTCTGGTGCCCGTTACGCGAAAAATGCCGTTATGTATCAATTTATACAGCGAAATCGCGCGTGGCGAAAACCGCGATAACGCGCTACTATCGCCGCTGGCAGGTTTAATAACCTGAAAATGACACTCAAGCCTTTGCGCCTACGTTTTGAAAAAAATAGGGCGCTCTGGCCGTGGCGAAACGCCACCAGGGTGCAGGAAGAAATGACTGCATCTCCCGATTTGGAAAGGTGTACATGGCTTCTCAACTTACCGATGCGTTTGCGCGTAAGTTCTATTACTTGCGCCTGTCAGTGACTGACGTCTGCAACTTTCGTTGCACCTATTGCCTGCCGGATGGCTACAAGCCCGCAGGCGTCACCAACAAAGGCTTTCTCTCGCTCGACGAAATTCGTCGCGTGACGCGCGCGTTCGCGAATCTCGGCACCGAAAAAGTGCGGCTGACCGGCGGCGAACCGTCGCTGCGCCGCGATTTTTGCGACATCATTGCCGCCGTGCGTGAAAACCCCTCTATTCGCCAGATTGCGGTGACGACCAACGGCTACCGCCTGGCGCGCGATGTCGCGCAGTGGCGCGAGGCCGGGCTGACGGCGGTTAATGTCAGCGTCGACAGCCTCGACGCCCGCCAGTTTCACGCCATCACCGGCCAGGACAAATTCCGCCAGGTGATGGCGGGCATCGACGCCGCCTTTGACGCGGGCTTTGAAAAAGTGAAGGTTAACACCGTGCTGATGCGCGACGTGAACCATCACCAGCTCGACACCTTCCTGAACTGGATCCAGTCCCGCCCCATCCAGCTACGCTTTATTGAACTGATGGAAACCGGCGAGGGGAGCGATCTCTTTCGCAAGCACCATATTTCTGGCGCGACGATTCGCGACGAACTGCTTAAGCGCGGCTGGATCCATCAGTTGCGCAGCCGCGCCGACGGCCCGGCGCAGGTCTTCTGCAACCCCGACTATCAGGGCGAAATCGGCCTTATCATGCCGTATGAGAAAGATTTCTGCGCGAGCTGCAACCGCCTGCGCGTGTCGTCGGTCGGTAAGCTGCACCTGTGCCTGTTTGGCGACGGCGGCGTGGATCTTCGCGATCTGCTGGCCGAAGAGGGGCAGCAGGCGGCGCTGATGGCGCGTATCGAAACGGCGTTGCTCGGCAAAAAGCAGACGCATTTCCTGCATCAGGGCAACACCGGCATCACCCAGAATCTGTCCTATATCGGCGGCTGACGCCGCGTACAAGGAGTCACTATGAGTCAGGTTAGCGCAGAGTTTGTGCCGGCGCGCGTCGCCATTCTTACGGTGTCCAGCCGTCGCGGGGAAGAGGACGATACCTCCGGCCATTTTTTGAGAGACGCCGCTCACGAAGCGGGCCATCAGGTCGTGGATAAAGCTATCGTCAAAGAGAACCGTTACGCCATTCGCGCGGAAGTTTCCCGCTGGATTGCGAGCGACGATGTCCAGGTGGTGTTGATTAACGGCGGTACCGGTTTTACCGCGGGCGATCAGGTGCCGGAGGCGCTACAGCCGCTGTTCGATCGCGAAATCGCGGGCTTTGGCGAAATGTTCCGGATGCTCTCGTTTGAAGAGATTGGCACCGCGATGATGCAGTCGCGCGCGGTGGCGGGGATGGCTAACGACACCCTGATTTTCGCGATGCCGGGCTCGACGCGCGCCTGCCGCACCGCCTGGGAAAACATCATCGCGCCGCAGCTCGACGCCCGTACGCGCCCCTGTAATTTTCATCCCCATCTGAAGAAATAAGTTATGTCGCAACTGACCCACATCAACGCCGCAGGCGAAGCCCATATGGTGGATGTCTCCGGTAAAGCGGAGACGGTGCGCGAGGCGCGCGCCGAAGCGTTTGTTGAAATGCGCCCCGAGACGCTGTCGATGATCGTAAGCGGCAGCCATCACAAAGGCGATGTGTTTGCTACGGCGCGTATCGCCGGTATTCAGGCCGCCAAACGCACCTGGGAGCTGATCCCGCTCTGTCATCCGCTGCTGCTGAGCAAAGTCGAAGTGCAGCTTTTCGCCGACGAAGCGCGAAGCCGCGTGCGGATTGAATCGCTGTGCCGTCTCACCGGCAAAACTGGCGTCGAGATGGAAGCGCTCACGGCGGCGTCGGTGGCGGCGCTCACAATTTACGACATGTGCAAAGCGGTGCAGAAAGATATGGTCATTGGCCCGGTGCGGCTGCTTGCGAAGAGCGGCGGCAAGTCGGGCGATTTTCAGGTGAATGCTCATGATTAACGTGCTTTTCTTTGCGCAGGTGCGCGAGCTTATCGGCGTGGACGCCGAGCGGGTAGCGGCGGAATTTGCGACCGTTGAGGCGCTGCGTGAACATTTTGCGGCGCGTGGCGGCCGTTACGCGCTGGCGCTGGAGTCGGGCAAGCTGCTGGCGGCGGTTAACCAGACGCTGGTGCCGTTTGACCATCCGATCGCCGATGGCGATGAAGTGGCCTTTTTCCCGCCGGTGACCGGAGGCTGAAATGAGTGAAACCCGCATCCGCGTCGGCCATGAAAATTTCAGCGTCGGCGATGAGTACCAGTGGCTGGCGCAGTGCGATGAAGACGGCGCGGTCGTGACCTTTACCGGCAAAGTGCGCAACCATAATCTCGGCGATACCGTAAGCGCGCTGACGCTTGAGCACTATCCGGGCATGACGGAGAAAGCGCTGGCGGAGATCGTCGCCGAGGCGCGTGAACGCTGGCCGCTGCAACGCGTGTCGGTTATTCACCGCGTGGGCGAGCTGTGGCCGGGCGATGAAATCGTTTTTGTCGGCGTGACCGGCGCGCACCGCAGCCAGGCGTTTGATGCGGCGCAGTTTATTATGGATTACCTGAAAACCCGCGCGCCGTTCTGGAAGCGCGAGGCCACGCCGGAAGGCGACCGCTGGGTGGAAGCGCGCGACAGCGATCAGGCGGCGGCGAAGCGCTGGTAATGACATCACAGGAAATTTGTTCCAGGATTAACAGCGGGGAGGCGCATGTTACCTGCGCCTCGACAGAAGTTAACTGACTGAATGAGGCAGCGTCATGGATCGATTCCCACGCTCAAATGAAAGCATTGTGCAGCCGCGCGCCGGGCTGCAAACGTTTATGGCTCAGGTGTATGGCTGGATGACCTGCGGTCTGTTACTGACCGCCTTTGTTGCCTGGTATTCGGCCAACAATGAAAACCTGATGATGTATATCTTCTCCAGCCG
This sequence comes from Cronobacter sp. 153480017-3, assembly GCF_053627815.1. NCBI lineage: Bacteria > Pseudomonadati > Pseudomonadota > Gammaproteobacteria > Enterobacterales > Enterobacteriaceae > Cronobacter > Cronobacter sp. 153480017-3. The sequence continues at coordinate 240,862 of NZ_JBSEYN010000002.1, forward strand.
GTTTGTGTTCTTCGGGCTTATCATCGCCCAGCTCGCGCTGGTGTTTGTTCTCTCAGGACTTGTGCATAAGCTCAGCCCGGCGGTCGCCACCGCGCTCTTTATGCTCTATTCGGCGCTGACGGGGCTTACGCTCTCATCTATTTTTCTGGTCTATACCTACGCGTCTATCGCCAGCACATTTGTGGTGACGGCGGGGATGTTCGGCGTGATGAGCCTGTATGGCTACACGACTAAGCGCGATCTCAGCGGCTGGGGCAATATTCTGTTTATGGCGCTGATTGGTTTGATTATCGCGTCACTGGTGAACTTCTGGCTGAAAAGCACTGCGCTGATGTGGGCGGTGACGTATATCGGCGTTATCGTGTTTGTGGGCCTGACGGCGTATGACACGCAGAAGCTGAAAGCGCTGGGCGAGCAGATTGATGTGAACGACCACGGAAACCTGCGCAAATATTCGATTCTCGGCGCGCTGACGCTGTATCTCGATTTCATCAACCTGTTCCTGATGCTGCTGCGGATTTTCGGCAACCGCCGTTAACCAGATTTGAAACAATAAAAACCCTCTGCGGAGGGTTTTTTATGGGCGGGGGCACGGCGGGTGCGCTTCGCTTACCCGCCCTACGGTGATGAGGCTAATGTCCGGTTTTGCATGGCGGGTGCGCTGGCGCTTACCCGCCCTACGGTGATGAGGTTAATTTTGACCTGTGTAGGGTGGGTAAGCGCAGCGCACCCACCAGAACCCACACACCCATCACTTCTCCTTCGCGAGACTGAGCGATGACTCTCCATCCTCCTCACGCACGCTGTCAGCGCCCTGTGCTTTCGCGAGCTTCTGCTCGTTTTTGGCGCGCAACTTCTTCGCGCGGCTCTCAAGCACCAGATAGATAACGATAGCCAGCAGCAGCGGAGCGAAGAAATAGAGCATACGGTAGGCGAGCAGCGCCGCGATAATCGCGCCGTGGCTCACATGCTCGCCGCCAAGCAGCGCGATAAACACCGCCTCCAGCACGCCGATGCCCGCCGGAATATGAATAATCACCCCGGCGATACTGCTCACCAGCAGCACGCCCAGCACGAAGAAATAGTTAATCTCCTGGCCCAGCAACAGCCAGATAATCGCGCCCATCGCCATCCAGTTGGCGCTGGAAATCACCATCTGGGCTATCGCGAATTTCCACGACGGCAACACCAGCTTCTGGCCTTTGATCGTCACATGGCGGCGCTTCGCGAACGCGCAAAACCACATATAGACCGCGATCACGGCGAGCAGCGCGATGCCGATAATGCGCAGCGTCATCTCGTCGATATACCAGTGCGCCGGCAGCTTCACTACGCCAAAGGTGAAAATCACGCCGCCGAGCAGGATATACCCGAGCCAGTTGGTCGTAATACTCAGCGAGAAAATACGCGTGATGGTACTTCCCGGCAGCCCCAGGCGTGAGTAAAGCCGGTAGCGCATTCCCACGCCGCCCACCCAGGTGCTGAGCGTCAGGTTAAACGCGTAGCAGACGAACGAGACCAGCATCACCTGCCGTTTGGCAAGCTTATGCCCGCAATAGGCGCGCCCCAGTAGATCGTAACAGCCATAGAGCAGATAACTCAGGATAACCAGCGCCACCGAGATAAGCAGGGCGGTGCGGTCGTAATTTTTGATGACCTTCCAGACCTCTTCCCAGTCGACTTTTTGCGCATACATCACAATCAGCACGACGACGGCGATAAAAAACACCCACGTGAGGATTTTCTTCGCGATGCGCCACTTCGGATGCGATTTCGCCATTACGGTTTCACTCCCGGATTTTCAGTCTCCACCCGGTCCTGGGTTTCGATTTCAGGTTGTACCGGCGGCGGCACCTGCGCGAGCTTCGGCGTATGCGCGGGCAGCCAGCCCACCATCGCCGGGAAGTGGCGCAGGAAGTGGAACACAATGACGCTCTTGGCGAGATTCCACCAGGTGCGCTTTGGCATCATGCTCTCATCCACCTGTTTACAGTCTTCGCGAATCAGACGCGTCAGGTTATCGCGCAGGGTCTGGTTAAACTGCGTGTCGTGAATAATCAGATTCGCCTCCAGGTTAAGCGACAGGCTCAGCGGGTCGAGGTTGCTGGAGCCCACCGTCGCCCAGTGATCGTCCATCAGCGCCACCTTGCCATGCAGCGGGCGGCGCAGATACTCGTAGACTTCGACGCCGCCCTTCACCAGATAGTTATAAAGCAGGCGCGCGCCTACCTTAACGATAGGCATATCCGGCTCACCCTGCACAATCAGCTTCACTTTCACGCCGCGACGGGCGGCGTTGCGCATCGCATGCAGCAGGCGGTAGCCGGGGAAGAAATAGGCGTTGGCGATAATCACCTCTTTTTTGGCGTTCGCCAGCATCTTCAGGTAGTGACGCTCAATATCGTCGCGGTGATCGTTATTGTCACGCCAGACAAACAGCGCCTGTGCCTCGCCCGGCGTGGTGTTCTCCACCGCCTGCTGATAGTGGCGTTGCCACCAGCGGCTGACGCGCTCTTCGCCGAGATTGCTGAGCACAAAATGGTAGATATCCTGCACCACCGGCCCTTCGACGCGCACCGCGTAATCCTGTTTCGCCTCCGGGCCGTAATCGCTCATATGCTCGGCGGAGTAGTTAATACCGCCGACGAACGCCACTTCGCCGTCAATCACTACGATTTTGCGGTGCATGCGGCGGAACACGTTGGTGCGCATGCCCATCGTGCGCGGGCGCGGATCGTAATAACGGAACATCACGCCCGCCGAGGTCAGCGTGCCGACAAACTCGTCGCTGAGATCGGGCGAGCCGTAGCCGTCCAGCAGCACTTCAATGCTGACGCCGCGCCGGGCGGCATTCAGGATGACGTCATGCAACTGGCGGCCCACGTTATCATCAAACCAGATAAAGGTTTCGAGAATGACTTTGCTGCGCGCCTTATCGATGGCGTCAAACACGGCGGGATAAAACTCGTCGCCGTTCTCTAACAGCTCAATATGGTTTCCGTCACGCCAGGTCGTTTTCATAGATGGATCTCCACTGCCAGCGGGGCATGGTCGGAAAGATGGCGCCAGTTACGCAACGGCAGCGCGGTCGGCGCGCTCGCCGAGGCGTTTTTCACATAGATTCGGTCAAGGCGCAGCAGCGGAAAGCTCACCGGAAACGTGCGCGCCGGGCGGCCGTGGGCGCGGGTAAACACTTCATCAAGCCCGGCCTCATTGCGCAGAATACGGTTAGCCTGCTGACGCCAGTCGTTAAAATCGCCCGCTACCACCACTGGCTCGCCTTCCGGCAGGCTATTGACCAGTTCGGCCAGCATCGTGAGCTGCGCCTGGCGGTGCGCCTCTTTCAGCCCCAGATGAACGCAAATCACATGAATCGCTTTCGGAAAATCGGGCGGGGTAATACGGCAGTGCAGCACGCCGCGCTTTTCGGTGCCGGGCACCGAAACATCGCGGTTTTCGTAATGTTCAATCGGGTAGCGCGACAGCACGGCGTTGCCGTGATGACCTTCCGGGTAAACGGCGTTGCGCCCGTAGGCGTAGTCGCTCCACATGGTATCGGCCAGAAATTCGTAATGCGTGGTGTCCGGCCAGTTCTCCACATGCAGCGGGTGGACTTCGTGCGCGCCCATCACTTCCTGCAGGCAGACAATATCCGCCGACACCGTCCGCACCGCGTCGCGCAGTTCCGGCAAAATAAAGCGTCGATTAAAAGCGGTAAAACCTTTGTGGGTATTAATCGTTAAAACATTAAATGAAAATCGCTGTGTATTATCTGCCATGTTTCCCCAGCCACTTCTTATTCTCCTGATGTGTTTAAAGTGTAGTCCCAGTCACAAAAAGCGGCGGGGATACGGAATTTTCCGTAAACTGCGGTACTCTGAAGAATGCGTTGAAAATTCCACAGGAGTGCGGCCATGAAGTGGCAACAATATATTCGCGTGGTGACGGGCCTGAGCTGCTGGCAGATTATGCTGCATCTGGTGGTTGTGGCCCTGCTGGTGATGGGCTGGATGAGCGGGTCGCTGGTGAAAGTCGGCCTGGTATTATGCGCGCTTTATGCGCTTACCGTGGTGCTGATGCTGGCGTTCCAGCGCCACCACGACGGTCTCTGGCGCGAGGTGGGGGATTTCCTCGAAGAGCTGACCACCACCTGGTATTTTGGCGCGGCGCTGATTGCGCTCTGGCTGCTCTCCCGCGTCCTGCATAATAACCTGCTGCTGGCGCTCGCGGGTGTGGTGATCCTGGCCGGGCCGGCGCTGCTTTCACTGCTCGCCAAAGAGCGCAAGCGCGATTCAGCCAATTTTTCGTCGAAACATGGCATACGCCGCTAAGCCCGTTGTGGCCGTAATCACTATCAACGGCCACACGCTATGCCAGATGATATCGAGGCTGGCATCCTTGAGATAAATCGCCTTCGTAATATCGGTAAAGTGCCGGATCGGGTTAATCCACGTCAGGTTTTGCAGCCAGACCGGCATATTCTCCACCGGCGAGACATAGCCCGAGAGTAAAATCGCGGGCATCATAAAGACAAACACCCCGATAAACGCCTGCTGCTGGGTCGAGCAGAGCGCCGAAATCAAAAGCCCGAATCCCACCAGCGACAGCCCGTAAATCACCATCGTGAAATAAAAGAGCGCAAGCGACCCGGCGAACGGGATCTGATAGCCCCAGATACCAATCGCCAGCACAATCGTGGCCTGAAAGGTAGCAACAATCAGCGCCGGCACCGCTTTACCGATGAAAATCTGCCAGGTGGCGAGCGGGGAGACTAACAACTGGTCGAGCGTGCCCTGTTCGCGCTCGCGGGCCACCGACAGCGACGTCACAATCATCACGCCGATAGTGGTAATCATCGCAATCAGCGACGGCACCACAAACCATTTGTAGTCAAGATTCGGGTTATACCAGTTACGCACAATCAGCTCGCTGTTGTTGGGCTTCGCGCGGCCTGCGAGTAGCTCCTGCTGATAATCTTTGACGATCTGCTGAAGGTAATTAGCCGCGATTTGCGCGCTGTTGGAGTTGCGCCCGTCGAGCAGAATTTGCAGCGGTGCGGGTTCGCCGCGCGCCAGCTTGCGGGAGAAATCGGGTGGAAAGTTGATCGCCAGCAACGCCTTCTGCGCATCAATCGTGGGGCGGATCGCCTGTTCGCTGTTAAGCAACGTCACGTGACTGAATGCGCTGGCGCGGGCGAAGCGCTGGGTCAACTCCACCGCGTGCGCGCCCTTATCCTGGTTATAGATGGCGATGGTGGCGTTGGTCACCTCAAGCGTCGCCGCGAACGGAAACAGCAACACCTGCAAGACGACAGGCAGGATCAGAATCGCGCGCGTCTGCGGCTCGCGTAGCAGCGACTGCAACTCTTTGCGGATAAGCGTCCATAAGCGGTGCCACATAGCGTCTCCTTAATCGAGGCGGCGTCGGGTATTCACCCACGTCAGCCCGATAAACATCACGGCGGAAGCCAGCAGAAACAGCACGTTAATCAGCAGCACGCCCGGCAGCGTGCCCGCGAGAAACAGGCTTTGCAGCGTACTGACGAAATAGCGCGCCGGAATAATATACGTCACCGCGCGGATCACGGCGGGCATGCTGTCTATCTGGAAAATAAACCCTGAAAGCATGACCGAGGGCAGAAACGCCGCGTTCAGCGCGACCTGGGCGGCGTTAAACTGGTTGCGGGTGAGCGTTGAGATAAGCAGCCCCATGCCGAGCGTGCTCAGCAGAAACAGGCTGGAGATGAAAAAGAGCGCCAGCAGCGAGCCGCGATACGGCACGCCGAGAATAAACACCGACACCAGCATACAGAGCAGCATCGCCAGCATGCCGAGGAAATAGTAGGGGATAAGCTTGCAGAGCAGCAGTTCGCCGCGCGTGACTTCGGTTGAGAGCAGCGCCTCCATAGTGCCGCGCTCCCATTCGCGGGCGACCACCAGTGAGGTCAGGATCGCGCCGATAACCGTCATGATGATTGTCACCGCGCCGGGAATAATAAAGTGCTGGCTTATCGCCGCTGGGTTAAACCAGTAGCGGAGCTGCACATCAATCAGCGGCTCAAACGTCTCGCCGCGATCCTCCGCGCGCTCGGCCTGCCAGAGCTGCCAGATGCCCTCCAGATAGCCGCGCACAAAGTTGGCGGTGTTGGGTTCGCTGCCGTCGGTGATCACCTGAATCGGCGCGCTGTCGCCGGGGCGCGCCATCCGCGCCGCGAAATCGACCGGAATGACCACCAGCCCGCGGATTTTCCCGGCCTGCATCAGCGAAATCAGGTGCTGGCGGTTGTCGCTGACCGTCGGGGCGATAAACGGCGAGGCGGTAATGGCGTGCGTGAAGTCGAGCGCCTCTTCGCTGCGCTGCTCCAGCAGGACGCCGACATGCAGGCGGCTGGAATCGAGGTTAATGCCGTAGCCAAAAATAAACAGCAGCAGCAGGGGAATGACCACCGCGATAAGCCAGCTACTCGGGTCGCGCAGGATCTGACGCGTCTCTTTCACGCACAGCGCGCGCACGCGCCGCAGTTTCATCATTGGCTGTGCTCCTTATCCCAGGCCTCGATAAGGCGAATAAACGCTTCTTCCATCGTCGGCTCGTCGTTTACCTCGCGCGCCGCCTGGCGCTTTAAGTCGTCCGGCGTGCCGCTGGCGATAAGTTTGCCGTGATAGACAAGCCCGATGCGGTCGCAATACTCCGCCTCATCCATAAAGTGGGTCGTGACCATCACCGTCACGCCTTTCTCTGGCATGCTATTGATGTGTCGCCAGAATTCGCGGCGGGTCAGCGGGTCGACGCCGGAAGTCGGCTCGTCGAGGAACAGAATATCCGGCTCGTGCATCAGGGCGCAGGCTAAGGCCAGGCGCTGCTTAAAGCCGAGCGGGAGCGCGTCCGTCGGCTGGCTGGCGATGCTTTTAAGCCCGAACGCCTCGCTCATGCGCGCCATTTTTTCCTGCTGCGCCCGGCCGCGCAAGCCGTAGACGCCGGAGAAGAAACGTAAGTTCTGCTCGACGGTCAGATTGCCGTATAGCGAAAACTTCTGCGCCATATAGCCGAGCCGCTGGCGCGCCTTGCCGGAGTCGGTTTTTAAATCCAGCCCGAGCACCAGCGCCTGGCCGTCGCTTGGTTTCAGCAGCCCGCACATCATCTTAAAGGTGGTGGATTTGCCCGCGCCGTTCGGCCCGAGCAGGCCGAAAATCTCGCCGCGCCGCACGGTAAAATTCACATGGTCGGTCGCGGTGAAATCGCCGAAGGTTTTGGTCAGTTCGCGCGCCTCAATCACCACATCGTCGCGGCTGCCGGGAATGTCATGCAGAATGGCACCGAGCGGCGATTCGCGCAGCGCGGTGCCGCCCGCCAGATCGATAAACGCATCCTCAAAGCGCGGCGCGGTTTCACGAAGCGTCGCGCCGGGCAGGGCGCGCAGGGCGTCTGCATCGGCACCCTCTTTTAAAATCACCCGCACCGCCGCGCCCTGAATGGTGGCGTCGCCGACGTCCGGGCGCTGCATCACCTCACGCAGCAGCGCGCGGTTATCACCGTCATCCGGGCGCAGCAGCAGACTGCGGCCCGCCATTTGCTCGGTGAGTGCCTGCGGCGCGCCCTGATACAGCAGCTCGCCTTCATTCATCAATAGCACCTCGCGGCACTGCTCGGCTTCATCGAGGTAAGAGGTACTCCAGAGAATTAACATCCCGTCGCCCGCGAGCTCATGCACCATCTGCCAGAGCTCGCGGCGGGATATAGGGTCAACGCCGACGCCCGGTTCATCCAGCAGCAGCACCTTTGGCTGGCCCACCAGCGTGCAGGCGAGGCCGAGCTTTTGCTTCATGCCCCCGGAGAGTTTGCCCGCGAGCCGCCCGGTGAACGGGCCGAGCGCGGTAAATTCCAGCAGCCGGGCAAATGTCTGCTCACGCACCGCGCCAGTGACGCTGCGCAGATCCGCATACAGATTAAGGTTTTCCTGAACGGTGAGATCTTCATACAGGCCGAATTTTTGCGGCATATAGCCGAGCACCGCGTGCAGCGCGTTTTCCTCGGCAATCGGGTCCAGCCCGAGCACCTGCACGCGGCCGTCGTCCTGGCGCATCAGCCCCGCGAGGATGCGCATCAGCGTGGTTTTCCCCGCGCCATCCGGCCCCACCAGCCCGGTGACGCTGCCTGCGCGGATCGTCACGCTGAGCGGCGCGAGCGCCGGTTTCTCGAGGCCCGGAAAGCGTTTGACCAGGCTATCGAGCACGATACAGTCGTTAGCGGTTGCCATCCGCCGCCTCATTCTGGAAACGCAGCGTGACCGGCATTCCCTGGCGCAGCGCGTCGTCGGCGTCGTTCACCACAATACGCAGGCGATAGACCAGATCGGTGCGCAGATCTTCGGTTTCGACCGTTTTCGGCGTGAACTCGGCGGTCGGCGAGACAAAACCAATCTGGCCGTGGTACGGCTTGTCGGGGCGGCCATCGGTATAAATCAGAATGTTGCTCCCCGGTACGGCGCGGCCCAGATTCACCTCATCAATGTAAGCGCGTACCCAGACCGGGCGGGTCAGCGAGAGCGTGAACACCGTACTGCCCGCGTTGAGCATCGAGCCGGGCTCCACCGCGCGCGTCAGGATGGTGCCGTCAGACGGGGAAACCAGGCGCGTGTCTTGCGCGTTAAGCTGCGCCTGGGCCAGCTCCGCCTGCGCCTGTTCAAGGGCCGCCTGTGCCTGCGCGATTTCCTGCGGGCGGTTACCGGCGCGGTACTGACTGAGCTTATCCTGCGCGGATTTCAGCTGCGCCTGCGCCTGATCGCGCGCCGAGCGGGCGTTTTCCAGATCGTTGGCGGAGATAACTTTGGTGCGCCACAGCCCCTGCTGACGCTGGTAAAAATTCTGCGCGTAGTCATAGGCGGCCTGCGCCTGATGCACCGCGGCGGCGGCCTGGGCTATCTCTTCATCGCGAAAACCGGCGACGGTAAGATCATATTTGGCGCGCGCGGCGGCGACGTTCGCCTGCGCCTGGCGCAGCGCGTTTTGCTGCGGCGTCGGGTCGAGATCGCCGAGCGGCTGGCCTGCGCGCACCGCGTCGCCTTCATCGACGGCAAGCGACGCCAGACGACCGCTGACGCGAAAGCTTAAATTCACGGTACGAATATCGACATTGCCGTAGAGCGTCAGCGGCGTGTGGCGCGCGGCGTACCAGCGCCACCCGGCAATAGCCGCAACGATAATGACCACCACCAGCGCCAGTAGCGCGACGCGTTTTTTATTCATCACTCAGGCTCCCTGAAAGACCCGCGAGGATCCAGTCGATATGCAGCGTGACCACCCGGTGGATCTGCGCGGCTTTGTCGTCGTCGAACCCGCGCCAGCCGGCGCGCAGCAGAATGGTTTCACGCCCGAGGCGGAATGCGAGGATTTCACCAATCAGCGCGTGGGTGTGCAGCACCGTTTCGGTGGCCTCCGGATCGGCACCCGTCAGTCGGGCGATAAGCCGCGTAAAGTGGTGATGCAGCGGCGCGATGACCTGCTCGTGAATCAGTTGATACGCGGGCGACGGGGAGAGCTGCTCGCGGGAGATAAATTTGCTCACGCTCAGCGTCTCGTCGGCAGTCATCAACTGGATCATCTGGCGGCAGGCGTCGTCAATCAGCGCGCGCATCGCGGCGGGAGACGGCTTGGGCTCGCGGAGCAGCGCTTCGGCAGCGTCGGCGTGGGGCTGAAAATGGGTGCGGATGAAATCGGCTATCCACTGCGCCGAGGCCATGTAGAGATCTTCTTTTGAGCCAAAGTAGTAAGGAATGGCGGCAATATTCTGCCCGGCGGCGGCGGCGATATCCCGCGTGGTGGCGTGCAGGCCGTACTCGCCGAACTGATTAATGGCGGCGCTGATGAGCTTCTCTTTGGCCTGTTCGCCGCGCGAAGTGGGCGGCGTGACGGAGAGCGACATATCGATGAGGTCCATAAAAGTTAATCAATCGATTGATTAACTTTATGACCAAAAAGTGCGCGTGTCGAGATGAAAAAAGCCGCGATGCACAGGTACACGCGAGAATTTATGCGGTAGTTCACAAAAACTGTTACACTCCGTTCCTCTGCGACATTGTGGTTTATGTCCCTTCTCCGGCCAGACGGCCATTAGACTCCCTGAAACTACACCCTTTGCGGTCGGGACGAGTCAGGAATAACTATGTCTTTTGATTCACTGGGCTTAAGCCCTGAGATCCTGCGCGCCATTGCCGAGCAGGGTTACAACGAACCGACTCCGATCCAGCGCCAGGCCATTCCGGTGGTGCTTTCAGGCAAAGATTTGATGGCCAGCGCCCAGACCGGCACCGGCAAAACCGCAGGCTTTACGCTGCCGCTGCTGCAACGCCTGACGGCGAACCAGCCGCACCCGAAAGGCCGTCGCCCGGTGCGTGCGCTGATCCTGACCCCGACGCGTGAACTCGCAGCCCAGGTGGGCGAGAACGTGCGCGAATACAGCAAATATCTCGACATCCGCTCGCTGGTCGTGTTTGGCGGCGTGAGCATCAACCCGCAGATGATGAAACTGCGCGGCGGCGTGGATGTGCTTATCGCAACGCCGGGCCGTCTGCTCGATCTCGAACACCAGAACGCGGTGAAGCTTGACCAGGTGGAAGTGCTGGTGCTGGATGAAGCCGACCGTATGCTGGACATGGGCTTTATTCACGATATCCGCCGCGTGCTGGCGAAACTGCCGCCGAAGCGTCAGAACCTGCTGTTCTCCGCGACCTTCTCCGACGACATTAAATCGCTCGCGGAAAAATTGCTGCACAACCCGGAAGAAGTGGAAGTGGCGCGCCGCAACACCGCCTCTGAGCAGGTGACGCAGCATGTGCATTTCGTGGATAAAAAACGCAAGCGGGAGCTGCTTTCTTATCTGATTGGCGACGGCAACTGGCAGCAGGTGCTGGTGTTTACGCGTACCAAACACGGCGCTAACCATCTGGCGGAACAGCTGAATAAAGATGGCATTACCGCCGCGGCTATCCACGGTAACAAGAGCCAGGGCGCCCGTACCCGCGCGCTGGCGGATTTCAAAACCGGCGGCATTCGCGTGCTGGTGGCGACCGATATCGCCGCGCGTGGTCTGGATATCGAAGAGCTGCCGCACGTGGTGAACTATGAGCTGCCGAACGTGCCGGAAGATTACGTTCACCGTATCGGCCGTACCGGGCGCGCCGCCGCGACCGGCGAAGCGCTGTCGCTGGTGTGTGTCGATGAGCATAAGCTGCTGCGCGATATCGAACGTCTGCTGAAGCGCGAGATCCCGCGCATGGCCATTCCGGGCTACGAGCCGGATCCGTCTATCCCGGCGGAGCCTATCGTGAACGGTCGCCAGAGCCGCGGCGGACGCGGTGGTCAGGGCGGCGGCGGTCGTGGTCAGGGCCAGCCGCGTCGTCAGAACGGCGAAGGCAACCGTTCATCCGGCGAACGCAGCCGCCCGTCCGGCGAGCGCGGTCGTCGTCAGGATGGCGAAGGCAATCGTCCGTCGGGTGAACGTTCACGTCGCCCGGCAGGCGAGGGCAACCGCCCGGCAGGCAACAAACCGCGCACCCGTCGCGCGCCGCGTAAAGCGGCCGGGGATTAATCCACGGGTGTGTTAGCAGCGCCTGACAAGGCCGGTGAGTAAAAAGGGTGTGCGCAAGCGCACCCTTTTTTATGGTTAAGCGGCGGAACCGGGCGGTTAATCTCATGTGTAGGGTGGGTAAGCGCAGCGCACCCACCTCAGGGAAATTAAAAGCCACCGCCGGTGCCGGGGGTTTTCCCTTGCGGCTGCCCTTTGGCCGCGAGCCGGGATTGTTAAGGGGGCGGCGGCGAGCCCCCTTAACACGTTCGCGTGAGTAAACGTGACAGAGGGAATCAGCGTCGTGGCGAACGGAACGGGTAGCCGGGCGTGCATATTCGAGGCCCCAGCGGTTCCCCCGTGTAGGGCAGATAACGCCTTTCATTTATGACACCGCTGGCGGCGGGTGCGCTTACGCTTACCCGCCCTACGAAAACCCTGCCCCCTAAAGCCGCTCGCCGTTGCTTGCGATCACCTGCTGATACCACGCGAAGCTGCGCTTCCTGCGCCGCGCGAGAGTGCCGTTGCCCTCGTTGTCTTTATCGACATAAATAAACCCGTAACGTTTTTTCATCTCGCCGGTGCCGGCGCTCACGATATCAATCGGCCCCCACCAGGTGTATCCCATGATGTCGCAGCCGTCCGCCACGGCTTCGGCCATCTCCTGAATATGCTGGCGGCCATACTGAATGCGCGCCTCGTCGTTAAACTCGCCGTTTTCATCGGCGATATCCTCACCGCCGTAGCCGTTTTCCACGATAAACAGCGGTTTCTCGTAGCGGTCGGCCAGCTCATTACACACCAGCCGCAGCCCGACCGGATCAATCGGCCAGCCCCAGGCGGTTTTCTCAAGGTACGGATTGTCCTCGCCCATCGCGCCGCCGGTGTCCACGCGAAGCTTTGCACCCGCTTTATGCAGCACGCTGCGGTAATAGCTAAAGCCGAGATAATCCGAAGGGTATTGCGCCAGCAGTTCGGTATCGCCGGGGTGAATATCCAGATGAATGTCGTTATCGCGAAACAGCCGCGTTGCGTAGGCCGGATAATGCCCGCGCATCATCACGTCGGCGTAAAACAGCGAACGGCGGCGCAACTGATACGTGGCGAACACGTCATCCGGGTTGCAGGTGGCCGGGTAGACCGTGCTTAACGACAACATGCAGCCGATTTTCGCCTGCGGGATAATCTCATGGCACAGCTTATTGGCGAGGGCGTTGGCGACAAACTGGTGATGATTGGCCTGGTAAATCGCCTGCGGCGACGCGCCTGCCTCCACCGCGCCGGTGGCGAACGGCATCCGGTTCATGTTGTTCAGCTCGTTAAAGGTCATCCAGTATTTGACCTTATGCTGATAGCGGCGAAACACCGTCTCGCAGTAGCGGGTGAAGAAATCGATAAGCGCGCGGTTCTGCCAGCCGCCGTATTCCTCAAACAGCGCCAGCGGCGTTTCGTAGTGGGAAAGCGTAATCACCGGCTCAATGCCATATTTCAGCAGCTCGTCGAACAGGGCGTCGTAAAAGGCGAGGCCCGCCTCGTTCGGCGTCTGCTCATCGCCGCGCGGGAAGATACGCGACCAGGCAATCGACGTGCGAAAGCATTTAAAGCCCATTTCGGCGAACAGCGCCACATCCTCTTTGTAGCGATGATAAAAATCGATGGCCTCGTGGCTCGCGTAATAAAGCGCCGGGTCAATGGTCGCGTCGTGTTTGCCGGAGGCGATGCCGCCGCGCACCACGTCGGCGATGGACGGCCCTTTGCCGTCCGCATTCCACGCGCCTTCGGCCTGATTGGCGGCAATCGCGCCGCCCCATAAAAAGTTATCCGGGAAAATCGCCATGTCTGCTCCTTAATCGCTGAGATCCGCGCCGTTCGAGGCGATGACTTTTTTGTACCAGTAGAAGCTTTTCTTGCGCGAGCGCGCCTGGGTGCCGTTGCCCATGTCGTCCTGATCGACGTAGATAAAACCGTAGCGTTTGGAGATCTGCGCGGTACCGGCGCTCACCACGTCAATCGGCCCCCACCAGGTGTAACCAAAGAGCTTCACGCCGTCGGCAATCGCCTCCTGCATCTGCCCGATATGCTGGCGCAGATACTCAATGCGGTAGTCGTCGTTGATGGTGCCGTCGGAGGCGGGCGTATCTATCGCGCCGAGGCCGTTTTCGGCGATAAACAGCGGCTTCTGGTAGCGGTCATAAAGCTGGTTGAGCGCCAGGCGCAGCCCTTGCGGGTCTATCTGCCAGCCCCAGTCGCTCTGCGCCAGATACGGATTGCGAATGCCGCCGGTGATGAGATTGCCGGTCACGCCCTCAAGCTGCTCCGGGTGCGCGCTGACGGTGCTCGACATGTAATAGCTGAACGAGACGTAATCGACCGGATAAAGGCGCAGGATCTCGTCGTCGCCCACCGCTTTTTCCAGCCGGACGTTTTTTTCCGCGAACATGCGTTCGGTCCAGGCCGGGTAGTAGCCGCGCGCCTGCACATCGCTGAAGAACAGCGAGACGCGCTGCTCCTCTTCGCACGCCTGCAAATCGTCCGGGTGACAGGTGTGCGGGTAGAGCATCTGGTAGCTAATCATGCAGCCCACCTGCGAGCCGGGGATTATCTCGTGACACGCTTTGGTCGCGAGCGCGCTCGCCACAAACTGGTGGTGCGCGCCCTGATATTTCGCCTGCTCCAGATGCGGGTGATCTTCTTCAATCACGCCGACGCTGACGTACGGGTGGTGCTTCACGCAGTTGATCTCGTTGAAGGTCATCCAGTATTTGACCTTTTTGCGGTAGCGAGTGAAGACGGTGGTGGCGAAGCGCACATAAAAATCCACCAGCTGGCGGTTGGGCCAGCCGCCGTAATCAGTCACCAGCGCGAGCGGCATTTCGTAGTGCGAAAGCGACACGATCGGCTCGATATTGTGCTTTCTTAGCGTGTCGAAAACGCGGTCGTAAAAGGCGAGGCCCGCTTCGTTCGGTTCGGTCTCATCGCCGCGCGGGAAGATGCGCGTCCAGGCGACAGACATGCGAAAGCATTTAAAGCCCATTTCGGCAAACAGCGCGATATCTTCTTCGTAGCGGTGATAGAAATCGTTGCCCTTGCGCTTGGGGTAATATTTCGTGCTCTCAGGGTCCTGCGCCTCCGCCACCTGGCGGTGGGTCATGCCGAGCCACTGATCGAGCCAGCGATCTTTGGGCGTGCTGACGTCAAAGGTGTAGACATCAGAGACCGACAGCCCCTTGCCGTCGACGTTCCACGCGCCTTCAAGCTGGTTAGCGGCGGTCGCGCCGCCCCACAAAAAATCCTCAGGAAATGTTCTGGAAAAGGCCATGCTGTTCTCCCTTAAGCCGCCGCGGCGGTCAGTTTCAAAAAGGCTTCACGGGGTGCCACGTCGCCCTGTTTTAACGGGCTTATCTCGCCGTAGCAGTCGGTATTGGTGACGATAACAATGACGCTCGGATCGATGTGGAGCGCGTTGAGCGCCGCCAGATCAAAGCTAATCAACGGCTGTCCGGCCTCGACGAACGCCCCGTTCTCCACGTGGCGGGTAAAGTGCTGACCGCCAAGTTTCACGGTGTCGATGCCGATATGAATTAAAACCTCAGCGCCGCAATCGCTTCTGAGCGTCAGCGCATGGTTGCTGTCGAAAATCGCTTCGATGCGCCCGTTCACCGGCGAGAGCAGCTCGCCGCTCTCGGGCACGATGGCGATGCCTTTACCGAAGATTTCATCGGCGAAAACCGGATCGCTGAGGGAAGAAAGGGGCGTGAGACGGCCACTCACCGGCGCGAAGAGTTGCTCCTCGCGGGCGAGCGCCACGGGGCTTAAGCCTGCCACCACCTCCGGCTCTGCCGGCGCTTCGGCGGGTTCCTCAAAGCCCAGCATTACGGTGATGACCGCCGCCGCACAAAAGGCAATCGCCAGGCTCGCCAGCGCCCACAGGAACGTGGGGCCGACCAGCGCCGGAATACCCGGAATGCCGCTTAAGGCGAAGGCGTACGTTTTTACGCCGAGCGCCATCGCAAACGCGCCGCCGCAGGCACCGCCGATGAGCGCCGCGGCGAAGGGGCGCTTAAAGCGAATGTTGATGCCATACATCGCAGGCTCGGTGATGCCCATCGCGGCGCTGAAGCTCGTGGAGAGCGCCAGCGTTTTGATTTTTTTATTGCGGGCTCGCAGGAAGACACCGAACGCCGCGCCCGCCTGGCCCATATTGGCGACATAAAAGAGGATTTTGAACGGGTCGTAGCCGAGCTTGCTGATATTGTTGATAACAATCGGCACCAGCACGTAGTGCATACCGGTAATAATCATCAGCGACAGCGTGCCGCCCACGATAACCCCCGCCAGCCAGCCCATGTTCGCCACCAGCCAGATGATGCCGCCGGAGAGCGCATTGCCAAGCAGAATACCGGCCGGGCCAATGGCGATAAGGGTAACCGGCGCGACAATCACCAGGCTTAGCAGCGGCACAAACATCGTTTTCAGCACGGCGGGCATCAGGCGGTCGATAAACCGCTCGACATAACTGAGCAGCAGCACCGCCAGCAGAATGGGAATCACCGACGAGGCGTAAGAGACGCTGGAGACCGGCAGGCCGAGAAACGCCACCGGCGCGCCGGATTTCAGCAGCGTGGTGAGCGTCGGGTGAAACAGCGTGGCGGCGAGCGCCACCGCCACATAAGGGTTGGCACCGAATTTATTCCCGGCGCTGAAGGCGAGCACCAGTGGCATAAAGAAAAAAACGCCGTCGCTTATCGCCATCAAAATTTGATACGTCTGGTTGCTGGCCTGCACCCAGCCGAGCGCGAGGCAGAGCGACAGCACACCCTTGAGAATCCCCGCGCCGGCGATGGCCGGAATAATCGGCGAGAAGATCCCCGCTAATCCTTCCAGCACCACGGAAACCGGGTTGCGGCGCTTTGGCGGCGCGGCTGCTTTTTTAGCCTCGAGCCCCGGTAACTGCGCGAGAATGGCCTGGCAGAGCGGCGCGACCTCGCTGCCGATAATCACCTGGAACTGATCGCCTGAAAGATTGACGCCCATGACGCCGTCGAGATGTTCAAGCGCCGTGCGGTCGACCTTTTCAAGCGAGACCAGCGAAAAACGCAGGCGGGTAATACAGTGATAGAGCGAAAGAATATTCGCCTCGCCGCCGAGAAGGGTAATTATCTGGCGGGCGGTATGCGGGTAGTTCATGGCTATTCCTCTCCAGAATGAAACCCTGCGGTTTCATTAAACAGTCGCCGGTATGATGACCGGCACGTTGCTGCCTCTGGGGTTTGCCTGAATGAACAGTAACAAGCCTAAAGGGAATGCGCTAAACGGTGTACGACATTATCGATATGCACCGTTAAATAGAGTTTTTCCGAATGCGTCATCGCGTGGCGATAATTCTTTTCCACAAATTCGCTAATGGCTTCCACGCACGCCACGGTATTTTTATACCGCTGCTGTACCATCGCGAATAATTCGCTGTCGTCGTTTTCCAGCCGCTGGCCCTCTATTACCCGCTGAGCGAAAAATTTCACGTGGGTAATAAAGCGCTGGTAATTAAGCGACTGTTCATCGGGGCCGACGGCGAACCAGTATTTTACAATATTCTGGATCTGATAAATCAGCCGGGTAATGTCGTTGATTTTGCCTTTCGGATCGTTAAGCCCGGCGTTCACAATATGCAGCGCGATGCTGCACGCCTCGCTGTCCGGCATCAGCACGCCGGTGCGCGCGGCAATCAGCGCCAGCGCCTGACGCCCGATGGCGTATTCTTCCTGATAAAAATGTCGCACTTCCCACTGTAACGGGTTGGCGATTTCAATGCCTTTCTGGCGGCGCTCAATGGCGTAAAAAAGATGATCGGCGAGCGTGACATAAATGCCTTCGCTTAATTTGATGCCGGGCGTCTGGCGCGCCAGTGCGACAATATCATCAGTGAGCTGAACGATTTCTACCGGTATTTCATCCAGCAAAACTTTAAAGCGCGCCGAGACGGTATCGTCATGCAGACGAAACGTTTTCTCAATGTGACTACTATTGACCGTTTCGCCCACGCGGGCGTTAAAACCGAGCCCACGGCCGGTGACAATCACTTCCTGGCCGCGTTCGTCGACGGCGCTGACGACATTATTATTAAGGATTTGCTTAATGATCATCGCCGACTCCTGAAAGCAAAAACGGGCAAAACATAAATACAGACGCCAGGGAATTTCCCGGGGCTGCATTCAGGTTTTGCCCGCCGAACGGTAACAAGCACAATGCAATGTTAAAAAACCTAACACCCGCCTGGTATTCGGTCAATGAATGACCCGCGATTTATGATTAGCGTGACGATAATTTGTGATCTGTCTTGCGAATCGGCTCCTGCCGCGCGGGTAAAAAAAGGTTCAGCTGGCGGTGGAAAAGTGCCACAATAGTGGCTGTTTATACAGTATTTCAGGGCTTCAGATGGCATTAACCGCCGCGCAGAAATCGCAAATCGCCGCCTGGTATAAGGCGCTTCAGCAGCAAATTCCGGACTTCATTCCCCGCGCCCCGCAGCGGCAGATGATTGCGGAAGTGGCGAAAACCCTCGGCGGCGATGAAGGGCGGCATCTGGCTATCGAGGCACCGACCGGCGTTGGCAAAACGCTCTCGTATCTGATCCCCGGTATCGCCATCGCCCGCGAAGAGCAAAAAACGCTGGTGGTTAGCACCGCCAACGTGGCGTTGCAGGATCAGATCTTCAGTAAAGATCTGCCGTTGCTGCGCAAAATCATCCCTGAACTGCGCTTCACCGCCGCCTTCGGGCGCGGGCGTTACGTCTGCCCGCGCAACCTCGCGGCGCTCTCCACCGACAGCGCCTCGCAGGGCGATCTGCTGGCGTTTCTTGACGATGAGCTGACGCCCAACAGCAAAGAGGAGCAGCAGCGCTGCGCGAAGCTCAAAGCCGATCTCGACAGCTACAAGTGGGATGGCCTTCGCGATCACACCGACCAGGCGATTGACGATAACCTCTGGTCGCGGCTCAGCACCGATAAAGCGAGCTGCCTGAACCGCAACTGCCATTACTACCGTGAATGCCCGTTCTTTGTGGCGCGCCGTGAGATTCAGGAGGCGGAAGTGGTGGTCGCCAACCATGCGCTGGTGATGGCGGCGCTGGAGAGCGAATCCGTTCTGCCGGAGCCAAAACATCTGCTGCTGGTGCTTGATGAAGGCCACCATCTGCCGGACGTCGCCCGCGACGCGCTGGAGATGAGCGCCGACATCAGCGCGCCCTGGACGCGGTTGCAGCTCGATCTCTTTTGTAAGCTTGTCGCCACCTGCCTTGAGCAATTCCGGCCCAAAACTGTGCCGCCGCTCTCCACGCCGGAGCGGCTTAACAATCACTGCGAAGAAGTCTACGAGCTGGTCGCCAGCATGAACCGTATCGTCGGGCTGCTGCTGCCGCCGGGCGAGGAGAGCGAGTTTCGCTTCCCAATGGGCGAACTGCCGCAGGAGGTGATGGAAATCTGCGAGCGGCTGGCGAAGCTCACCGAAAACCTGCGCGGGCTGGCGGAACTGTTCTTAAACGATCTCAGCGAAAAAACCGGCAGCCACGACATTGTGCGCCTGCACCGGGTGCTGTTGCAGATGAACCGCGCGCTCGGCCACTTTGAAGCGCAAAGCAAGCTCTGGCGGCTCGCCTCGCTGGCGCACGCCTCCGGCGCGCCGGTCTCGAAATGGGTGACGCGCGAAACCCGCGAAGGGCAGCCGCATATTTTCTTCCACTGCGTGGGCATTCGCGTCAGCGATCAACTGGAAAAACTCATCTGGCGGCAGGTGCCGCACGTGGTGGTGACCTCCGCCACGCTGCGATCGCTGAACAGCTTCGCGCGGCTGCAGGAGATGAGCGGCCTGCGCGATAAAGCAGGCGACCGCTTCGTGACGCTTGATTCGCCGTTTAATCATATTGAGCAGGGCAAACTTGTGATCCCGCGCCTGCGCCATGAGCCGCTGATGGAGCATGAAGAGGCGCACCTCGCCGAGATGGCGGCCTATTTCCGCGCGGAATATAAAAAGGGCGAGCACAAAGGGATGCTGGTGCTGTTCGCCAGTAACCGCGCGATGCAGACCTTTTTGTCCTTTGTGCCTGACCTGCGCCTCGGCCTGCTGGTGCAGGGCGATCAGCCGCGCTACCGGCTTGTCGAGCTACACCGCAAAAAAATCGAGCAGGGCGAGGCGAGCGTGCTGGTGGGGTTGCAGTCGTTTGCCGAGGGGCTTGATCTCAAAGGCGAGCTGCTAAGCCAGGTGCACATTCATAAAATCGCCTTTCCGCCGGTGGACAGCCCGGTGGTGGTCACAGAGGGCGAATGGCTGAAAAGCCTCAACCGCTATCCGTTTGAAGTGCAAAGCCTGCCCGCGGCGTCGTTCAACCTCATACAGCAGGTGGGGCGGCTTATCCGCAGCCATAGCTGCTGGGGCGAAGTGGTGATTTATGACCGCCGCCTGCTCACTAAATCCTACGGCAAGCGGCTGCTGGACGCGCTGCCGGTGTTTGCGATTGAACAGCCCGAAGCGCCAGAGGCGTTAATCAAAAAGGCGCCTGCAAAACGTCCGGCAACGGGCCGCAAGGGCGCGCCCGCCCGTCGACGCAACGCTTACCGGTAAGTAAACGTCACCTGTACGGCGCTTTCAAACGTGCCGGGTACCAGCGGCTCTGTGGTACGGACATAGCGTGCGCGCAGCTGAAACGTGGCGCTGTGCGTGGCCTCGTCCACCGTTTCGGTGTATTTATCGCCACCGGGTAACATGTACATATTGTTTTTACCGTCAACCAGTTGTAATGCCAGCCCTTTGCCGGTTCCGGTGCTCCTGTAAGCCGTACTGTTAGTCGGATCCAGTTCGCCGGAAAATGTCGCATCAACGGCCGTGGTGGCCACGGGGCAGTTCATCACGCTTAGTTCAAACGGTACCCAGGGGCCATAAGTAGAGGGTTGTGAAAACGCGTCAGCAGTCGCGATCCCCATATCGACCGTTTTGTTTTTGCTGGCACTTTCCACATCGCAGGCACTGGCAATAATCGCCCCGTTAACCTGCAGGTTGATATCGTCGGCCAGTGCCCGGTGTGCGCCAAGCGCAAACATTATCAGCAGCAGTAACTTTTTCATCACGGGGCTCCTACCGGTAAGACACGGTAATGGTCGCGACGGCGTTTGCAACGCCCGGCGTCACGGTGTCGGCAGTTTGATAGTACTGAACAGCAAACGGGATATTGAGCGTTGAGTTCGGCCTCAATGAGGCAACAAAGGTGTAATGGTCAAAATCGATGTTTTGCCCAAAAAGCGTCATCTGAACGCCTATGCCGCTGGCGACGCCGGGTTCGGAAGTGAGATTAATCACGGATGGCTCGGTGGATGCGTAGCCATTGGCGCTGGAGACTTTCACTCCAACTTGTACCGGATCGTTGCAGGTGGCGTTGACCTCAAAGCTGCTCCAGCCCGAGCTGCTGCCCACGCCTGTAAACACGCTGGCCGGCACGTTGCCGAGAGTGACGCTGAGATTGTTACGATCGACGGAACAGGTGACGGTTTTATAGGTTATGTCGCCTGCGTAAGCGATGGTATTGGGTGCGCCAATCCCGGTCTGGTTGTAAACCCCTACGCCGAATACCGTTTGCGCCTGTTCAAGCGACCCGCTATAGATCGTTGTCGACGTTTTGACGAGCGCAAGCGTCACGGTGAAGTCGAACGTATTGTTGCCATCGGTGGAGACATAGCCCAGCGGTGTATTACGCGTGTCGCAACCGACCCCGCCGCCGATGATGCGCTGGCCTTTATCATTCATCAGCGAAATGCCGATACCTTCCACGCCTGTTTCGTAAACGCCCGGCATTCCGGACACTTCGTTGCCGCTGCCATAGTAGCAGGCGATGATCGGCTGGCCTGAATAGCCGTTGCAGGACCCGTGAATACTCACGAGCTCGTCAGTGCCTGGTATGGTTGCGCCGACCGGTAACGTACTGGAAACGGCGACATACGCGACTGAAACCGTATACGGCATCATGGGGGCCGTACAGGACGCCTTCGCATGAGGCATAAAGAACAGGCTACCGGCAAGTACCAGCAGCGCGCTTAATAATTTGATGAATCGCATAACAAATGTCCTGGTAACGCGCGTTAAAGGCATTGCGCGGAGAGGTTAATAAACTGGCTGTCGCCATTCCCGGTGGGGAGACGCCATGCGGCGGTGCAGCGCTGGCTGGCGTTAGCGCCCCAGCTCACCTGCAGCGTGCCTTTCGGCTGAAGACCGGTCAGATAAACCTGGCCATCTTCGCCGACGATAAATTCTTCTGCGGTATCATCCGCGGTTGCGGTCGCGCCAAACGGCACCGGGCGACCATCAGCCAGATGCAGCGTCATCAGTACGCGCGCGCCGGTTCGGGTATCGAAACGGGCCCGTACTACCGCGCCGCGCGTGGGCGTTACGGTCTGTACCGCCTGCGTCACATCAGCGTCGGCGGGCAGCGTTTCGGTATCCAGCGCGACGGTATTGCGCCGGTAGGGACTGATAAACGGCAAAATGGTGTATCCACGACCATCGGTTCTGACGCCGGTCTGGTTGTGAATAGCGGTATCATTTGCGCCCGGCGCTTCGACCAGCGCCACCGTTTCACCCATCGGCTGGCCAAGTGTGATGCCGTTAGCGTGGGCGATAAGCCCGCCCTGAATGCCGTAATGGATTTGCCGCTGGCTGAAATCCTGGCCGTAACCCGCGCTCAGTTCGCCGTAAGCGCCTTTGTAATCGGCATTAAGTGAGGTGTTACGCGTCTGGCCTTGACTGTCCTGGCTCTGCTGGATATTCCAGTTGAGGTTGTTATCCGAAAGCGCCGTTCCGTTAAGGCCGATATTCTGCGTGGTGCCCTGCTTGCTGTGGCTTTGGTTGTAGCTTGCCCAGGTATTGGGCAACCAGCGTTCAAGCGGAATGGAGAGGGTGAGAGAAAAGACGCTGTCCTTTTCATGCTCCGGTTCGCCGTAGCCATTTTCACTGGTATTACGGTTCAGGCTGTAATTAAGCCCGTAACTGATATCGTGCCAGCTATTGTTGTAACCGACGCTGAGTGAAGACATCGTTTTGCTGCTGTTCCAGTAATTTTCCTGAATCAGGCTGGCGTTCAGCGAACCCAGCGCGTCGCCCAGCGGCTGCTCAAGCGTTAGCTCTTCACGGCTACGGCGATGCAGCGTGTCTGCCCACTGGTTATCGCGGCGCATCGTGTCAAAAACATCCTGCATGGCGTAATAGTTCTCGCTGCTAAAGCGGTAACCCGCCACCGAGAGCGTGGCACCCGTCAGCGCGATATCCTTGCTGTAGCGGGCACGCCACGAACGGCCTTTCTGTGTCTCACCTGACGATAAGGTGGCTTTCGCTTCAGTGACATCCAGCGAGAACGCGCCAAAATCCCCCACGTTTTCTCCGACGCCCAGCGCCAGCGAATGGTAGGGTTGGCTTGCCTGAATGCCGCCGTAAAGCGTAAACCCGTGTGGCAGGCCATAAACGGCCGTGCCTTGCATAAACGCAGTGGGTAAAACGCTTTCGTCATACGAACGGTAGCGCCCGCCGGTAAGGCTATATTTCAGCCGTCCTTCGCGTTGCAGAACCGGAACAGAAGCATAAGGCACGACAAAATGCTGTTCGCTGCCGTCGCTCTCTTTCACCGTTACGTTGAGATCGCCACTGCTACCGCTCGGGTAGAGATCGTTAATTTCAAATGCGCCAGGCGCGACGTTAGTCTGGGAGATGAGATACCCGTTCTGGCGAATAATCACCTGGGCGTTACTGCGTGCGATGCCATGTACCACAGGGGCGTAACCGCGCAGGCTGTCAGGCAGCATGTCGTCGTCAGAGGCAAGCTGCGCACCGGTAAAAGGAATGCTGTCGAAGATATCCGCAGGTGAGCTGCTCTGGCCCAGGGTAAGCTCGCTTTTCAGAGCAACAATGTCGCGCTCTGCGTAGGTATAGACGCTGGAGAACTTCTCCTGAGTGCCCGAGTGGTCTTCGTTGCGGCTCCAGGTAGAGTAGTTGCGCAGCCGCCAGGGGCCGAGATTAATGCCCGGACGCAGGTTGGCGTAGAGATTGCGGCTGTCCTGCGAATCCGGCGTCAGCGTTTTCTGGCGCGAGCCGTTCACGCTGTAGTTAAACAACAGCGCGTTAATGCCTTCGTTAAATTCCTCAGGCGGTATATACCCCTGCGGCACCTGGCCCAGCGCGCTTTGCGCAATGCTAAGCTGGAGTTGCTGGCGGCCAACATCAAAACGCGCGCTGGCAGAGGGGATGGCCGAAAGGTCAACGCATTTCGCATCTGCGTCTAACGCATCAAACTCGTCAGTCTTCACTCCCAGGCTTTTCAAGTCTTCGAGAGTGAAGCAGGGTTGCAGCGTGCTGCTACCATCGGACGCGGTTTTAAGCGTAAATTCTATCTCCCGGGTATCGATGCGTTCATTATTAATATAAACATCGACACGGTATTTCCCCGGTGCCGCACCTGGACCTTTTTCATAAAGCGTTAAATCGGTTTTACCCTGCGAAGGATTATCAATATCCAGCAATGCCGGGTTGAAATAATCATCTGCCCTCGCTTGCACCAGCGGCAGGCCTGCACACAGACAGGCTATTGCCAGCGCTAAGTGACGAGCGCGAAATACATTTGGCCGTCTGGCTTTATTAAAGGACATGATGATTACCGTATTATAAAATTAACGGGCGTAGATTATTTTCAGAAGTTTTGAGACCAGCTTTTCGAAATGGCACCGAAATCATTAATTATTGTCCAGGAGACAGCGTGAACATTTGTCATATTCGCAAGCTGAAAGCGGCTTTCGCTTTTCGGGGCCGCGATATTGACTTTTTCAACTTCTTTTCCGTTAACCTTGACGCTGTTAAAATTCATATAAAACGGCGTTGGGTTTTCAACCACCAGCATGTTTCCTTCGGTATGCCATTTCAGCATGCCTGCGACATCGTCAGGTCTGCCGGTGACCAATGCCGGGCGATACATTAATTTAATGCGTGTTCTGACGGCGATTTGTAAATCATTAACGCCTGCTTTTTTAACTGAGGAAGGAATAGATTTAATATTTAACCAGTAGAGAGATTCACGATCTTTTGGCAAATCGCCACCAGTGCGTACCACGCGTAGTGTATTATCCTGATGTGCATTAATACGAAAAAGGGGCGGAGTCACCATAAATGGTGCTTTAGCCGCGCCGGGCGCATCGGTATCAACCCAGGACTGAATAAGATAGTTGATATCGTCATTATTGGTCACGGGAACAGACGCTTCTTTTTTATCGCCAGGATAAATAACACGGGTACCGCCAATAATGACGCCTGCCTGTGCCGCTGTTGTCGCCATGAGTAAAGCTGAAATAACGAGTAATTTACGCATAATAATATCGTCTCTTTAAATATGGGCTATTCGCCACGACAGAAGTAGCAAATAGCCCATCGGGAATCAGTTATAGGTCACTGTAAACGTAGAGGAGCCATTGGCGACCCCTGCTGTAACGGTTGCGCCTGTCTGAATATAACGGGCGCCGAATTCCAGATTATTGGTGGCGGTTCCTGTCTCCAGCGCGTAATCGGCCGATGCGGTATAGAGATTCAGCGGCGTGCCGTCGGCATCCACCAGTTGAATACCGACCCCGCTGGCGGCTCCCGTGCCACCCGTCAGGGCCAGGACATCGACATTATCGGTGTCTGCGGTGCCACCGAATTTGATAGAGGCTTTGGTCACGGTTTCCGGACAGTTTTTTAACTGCAAGACAAAACTGGTGATGTTGGTCGTGGAGCCGATGCCGGTAAAGGCCGTTTTCGAGATTTTCCCCAAATCAACGGCCAGCGGACTACTCTGGCTGTTGACGACTTCACAGGCGGCATCAAGGATTTCGCCGGTAAAATTCACCTGGCCTTCACCGGTTGTGGCGGCCCATGTGAGCGAGGAGGAGCAGGCCAGCGCGGCCATCGTGGTCATAAGCAATATCTTTTTCATCATGGATCCTGAATCAGGAGAGAACAAAGTCTTAAATAATTAAGACGAGAATAATTTCGATGAAAAATATGCTTCCTGTGAGGTAAATGCTCCAGTTATGAACACTTAACGATTCTTTTAGTAAAAAAATACAATTTGAATTCGGGCGGATTTATCTTATCGGCAGAGGCGTCTGACGACCCGATGATTGCGCCAGACGCTTGTCATATCAGACGCTTAACTTGTATTGTGCGCTAAGGCGGCGCGTCGTCGGCGGTAAGCACGCGGCAACGCATCACAGAGTATGATTGACCGGAGCTATGATTAAGAGCACCTGTCGGGAGGATAAGATGGATTATCGTGCGATCGTTAAAGAGATAGGCCGGGGCAAAAATCACGCCCGCTCTCTGGACCATGAAACGGCCAGAGCGCTCTACAACCATATGCTGGATGGCGATGTGCCGGATCTGGAGATGGGTGCCATCCTCATTGCGCTGCGTATTAAAGGCGAGGGTGAACAGGAGATGCGCGGCTTTTACGATGCGATGCAGCAACATACGCTGCGTCTGACACCGCCGGTGGCAAAACCGCTGCCTGTGGTTATCCCAAGCTATAACGGTGCGCGTAAGCAGGCCAACCTGACGCCGCTGCTGGCGCTATTATTGAGCGGTCTCGGCTTTCCGGTTGTTGTACATGGCGTGAGCGACGATCCGACGCGCGTGCTGACAGAGACGATTTTTACGCTGATGGGCATTTCGCCGACGCTGCATGCAGGCCAGGCGCAGGCGAAACTGGACGGGCGCGACCCGGTCTATATCCCGGTTGGCGCGCTCTGCCCGCCGCTTGAAAAACAGCTGGCGATGCGCTGGCGACTTGGGGTGCGCAACAGCGCCCATACGCTGGCGAAACTCGCTACGCCGTTTGGCGAATCTGGCGCGCTGCGTCTGTCCAGCGTCTCGCACCCGGAATATGTGAATAAAGTCGGGCAGTTTTTTATCGATATCGGCGGACGCGGCCTGCTGATGCACGGCACCGAAGGCGAAGTGTACGCCAACCCGCAGCGCTGCCCGCAGATAGCGCTGATTGAGAATCAGGCGATGCGTATTCTGCTGGAGCGCCAGAGTGAGGCGGCAACAAGCCCTATAGCGCTGCCAGAGGCGAAAGACCCCGAAGTGACCGCCCGCTGGACCGAGCGCTGCTTATCCGGGCTTGAGCCGGTGCCGGAATCATTAAAAACGCAGATGGCGTGCGTGCTGGTGGCAAGCGGTGAGGCGCAGGATATCCCGTCGGCGCTGGCGCGTATCGCACAGACCTTTTGATAAAAAAAACCCGCAGCATCCGCCGCGGGCAAAAAGGGTAACAAAGGGTCAATTAAGGGTAATGAAGGTATCGGTCAGCGCGTAGCAATCAGTTGTAGATAACTGCGGTGCCGCTCGCCAGATCGTTGGTACGGGCAGAGGTGATGCTGTAGGCCTTCGCACCCGCCGCTTCGGCCTTCGCCGCCAGCGTATCGTTCAGTTCATCCAGCGTGCGTGCGCCCTGAGCGGATACGACGCCGATTTTGTTCAGGTTCTGCGCCTGAGCGGGGCTCACCTGCTCAGCAGCGCCAGCCGCAAAGGTAAAGGCGGAAAGGGTCAGGGCAGCAACAACATATTTGATGGCTTTCATAGGGGTTCTCTCGCAGTTTATTCTGTAAATAACGGGTTGTTCCGTTGATGTGATGATTGTCACATTCATGAGCAGAATATAAAACCGAAGAGAATTGACAGGCTTATTCTAAAAATTTGAATGTAATATAACCAGTTGAATGAGTTGGAAATATTCCACCTCTCCCACGCTTCTTTACACGCTCTTACCGTCCCGCTGCTTGAGGGCACAAATGGACACATCGAAACGGTAAAAGAGTGTATGTGGACCGCCGAAAGGCCTAGCGGAGCTGGCTGTCTTTTGAGCCGCGGCGGTTATAGAGGGAGTAACGCTGGCGGTGTTCATCCTCTTTTTGCTGACAATTCACGCACAGACGCACACCCGGAATCGCCTTGCGGCGCGCCTCGGGGATGGGCTCGTCGCACATCTCACAAAATTCAAGGCTTTCGCCGCGTGGCAGGTCGCGTCGCGCGCGCGCCACGGCATCTTCCACGGTGCTGTCGATTTGATCCTGCACCGCGCCGTCATTTGCCCAACCTGAAGCCATAAGACCTCCTCTGTGGTTAAACACAGTAGTTATTATAGCAAAAATGGGGGTGCTCTGCCGGGAAGAGCCCGCCGTGGCGGGCACTGGCGGCGTTAACGGGCGTCGGGGCGAATCAGATCGAAGCGCTGGGCGTCATCGATACCGTAATAGGCGCTCGGGCCGCCCGCGCGCAGGATCGGCTGCGCTTTGGAGGTCTGGTAGATGCCGTCTTCAAGCAGCGTGTCGGCGATATGCACCGCCACCACTTCGCCCAGCACAAGCCAGGTATCGATGGGCTCGCCGCTCGCGGAAGTGAGCTGAATGCACTGGCTTAAGCGGCACTCAAAATTCACCTGGCTTTCAGCGACGCGCGGGGCGCGTACCAGACGCGAGGGCGCGGCGGTCAGGCCCGCCCGCACGAACTCGTCTTCACCGTGGGGCAGCGAGGCGGAGGTTTCGTTCATCGCCACGGCCAGGTCGCGCGTCGCGAGATTCCAGACGAACTCTTTGGTTTCAGCGATATTTTTCACGCTGTCTTTCCAGCCGTTGCTGGAGAAGCCAATAATCGGCGGGCGATAGTTAAAGCAGTTGAAGAAGCTGTAGGGCGCGAGGTTACGGTGGCCTGCGGCATCCTGTGAGGCTATCCAGCCAATCGGGCGCGGGCCGATGATGGCGTTCAGCGGATCGTGCGGCAAACCGTGGCCGCGTGCCGGTTCGTAGTAGTAGCTCATAGCATTTCCCTGGGCAAAAAAACTATCATAGCCGCCCCGCTAAATTTTGCCGCGCTTATTTACCAGGGGCGGGTCAGCGGGTATTGTACGCGCCCACACAGGAGGAAGCCGATGAACCGCAAACCGGGCCTGCACCCACGTAACCGCCACCACAGCCGCTATGATTTTGACGCGCTGACAGAGAGCTGTCCGGCGCTTGGCGCTTTTGTCCGCCCGTCGCCCGCAGGCGAGCCGACAATTGATTTCGCCGATCCGCAGGCGGTGAAAACCCTTAATCAGGCGCTGCTGGCGCACTTTTACGGCGTGCGGGAGTGGGATATTCCTGAAGGATTCCTCTGCCCGCCAGTCCCTGGCCGCGCGGATTATATTCATCATCTCGCCGATCTGCTTGCCGAAGGCAATGGCGGCGCACTGCCCGCGCAGGCGAGCGTGCTGGATATCGGCGTTGGTGCCAACTGCATTTATCCGTTGATCGGCCAGCATGAATATGGCTGGCGTTTTACCGGCACCGACACCAGCGATGAGGCGATCCGTAGCGCGAGCGCGATTATCGATGCCAATCCGGGGCTCAACCGCGCGATCCGCCTGCGCCGCCAGAAAACCCCCGGCGCGATTTTCAACGGCATTATTCACAAGAATGAGAGTTACGACGCCACGCTGTGCAACCCGCCGTTCCATGACTCCGCCGACGCGGCAGAAGCGGGCAACGCGCGCAAGCGCCGCAACCTGGGGCTTGCCGCTGACAGCGGGCTTAACTTCGGCGGCCAGCAGCAGGAGCTGTGGTGCGAGGGCGGCGAGGTCGGGTTTATCACGCAGATGATAGCGGAGAGCAAGCTGTTCGCCCGTCAGGTGCTGTGGTTTACCACGCTGGTATCGAAAGGCGATAACCTGCCGCTGCTCTACCGCGCGCTGGAGCAGGCGGGCGCGGTAAAAGTGGTTAAAAAGGAGATGGCGCAGGGGCAGAAGCAGAGCCGCTTTATCGCCTGGAGCTTTCTCGATACGGCCCAGCGCGAACGCTGGGCACAAAACCGCTTGCGGTAATCAGACGGTCGGGTTGGCGGGCGGCAGTGCGCCGCCTGCCGCGGCCTGTGCTTCGGCCGCCGCCGCGGCATCGGGCATTGGTTGCATTACCTGCACCATCTGTACCGGCGGGCGAATGCCTGCCAGATCGAAGTGTTTTTTCACCATCCCGTCGAGCGCGAAGCGCACCGTCCACTGCTTAAGCGGCTGGGTGGTGAAAGTCACGCGGATCGTAAAGGCCGTATTGGTCAGCCCCACAATGCCTACCACGTTTGGCTCGCCTATCACCAGCATGCGGATATCTTCCTGCTCCATCAGTTCATCCACCGCGGCGCGCAGAGCGCGGTTGGCTTTCTCGGTCTCTTCAAACCTGTCGACATCATAGTTCGCTACAAACGAGCCGATACCGCGCACGAAATTCGCGAAAGTGGTGATCGATGACCACGGAATAATGTGGTACGCGCCGGTATCCTGGCGCACGCCCACCGAGCGGATCGACATACGCTCAACCGTTCCCGTAAGCGGGCCGATCGTCACCAGATCGCCGGTGTTCATCCCATTTTCAAACTGAATAAAGATGCCGGTAATAATATCTTTCACCAGCGTCTGGGAGCCGAACGACACGGCGAGACCCAGCGCGCCTGCGCCCGCCAGCAGCGGGGCGATGTTCACGCCAATCTCCGAGAGCACAATCATGATGGTAATGGTGCTGATAATTACGGCGAGGGCGTTGCGAAACAGCGTCAGCAGCGTGCGGGTGCGGGCGCTCGGCATCGGGCGGCCGTGGATATCGGAGGCGAGGCGGCTCTCGATCAGGCTCGCCAGCAGCGTCCAGCCGACGGCGGAGAAGAACACTATCAGCGAGATGCGAATTAAAATATCGACGGCTTTCTCGCCCGCGCCGACGGTGAGCCACGTCCAGAAATCAAACAGTCCCCAGGCGTTCAGCAGCAGCATCACCGCCACGCAGACGGTAAGAAAGCGCGCGAGCTTCAGCGAAACCGACAGCCAGCCGTTCAGGCGCTTTTGCAGCTCCGGATAGTTGCGCTGCACCGGCGGCGAGAGCGTGATGGTTTTGCTGAGCCAGCGGGTGAATACGCCGCAGATAAACGCCGCGACGCTCACAATCGCCAGCGTTTTCAGCGACGCGCCCATCATCGTTTTCAGGCTGTTGCCCGGATCGAAGAGGGAAAAGAAAAACAGCACGATGAAATAGGCGCTGGCGAGCCAGTGCCAGATGAGCGCGAACGCGCGGATAAACAGGCTGAAAAACGCGAGCGAGCGGTCCGCGAGGCGCGTCAGCCCGGCGGTAATGGCGCGCTTGTTATGGAAGATAAGATAAAGCGCCCAGGCGGTCATCGTCAGCATGATGATGACATTCGCCAGCGCGCCAACCTGCA
This sequence comes from Cronobacter sp. 153480017-3, assembly GCF_053627815.1. Taxonomy (NCBI): domain Bacteria; kingdom Pseudomonadati; phylum Pseudomonadota; class Gammaproteobacteria; order Enterobacterales; family Enterobacteriaceae; genus Cronobacter; species Cronobacter sp. 153480017-3. The sequence continues at coordinate 271,717 of NZ_JBSEYN010000002.1, forward strand.
CGTTAACCTGTGCTGAGATAATCGGCACGGCTACCAGCAGGCCGTAGCCAATGAGACTGCTCAGCCCGCTCAGGCGCAGGTGCCAGTAACGCGCGCTGGCGTCGCTGATGACAAACGGGCGCAGCGACGGAAAACGCGGGGAGAACATCAGGCGCAAAATCGCTTTGAAGAACTCAATAAGCGCGAAAGCGTTGAGGAACAGCCCTTGCTGGCGGGCGATAGTGCGGCTGCCTGCGTTCATCATCTCAATGGCGAGCTGGCCGACGAACAGCGTCAGCGCCAGCAGCGCGAGGTCGATAAGAAACGCGAGGATAATCATCAGCGGCAGCTGAACCCAGCTCGCCCGGTGGATGTTTTTACGCCGTCCCCACTGGCCCATTTTGCGATACAGCGGAATAGCGCAGGCGCGCACTGCAAAATAAAAGAGGAAGACCGAGACCGCGAGCAGGCTGAAATGGCTCAGCGCGTTGAAGAACGTTTTTTCGTTGAAAGGTTTATGCGGCGCATTAGTGATATTGCGATGGAGCTGTGCAAAGCGTCCGGCAAACTCGCCGCCGTAGTGGCGGGTGACCTCGGTGACGTTCTCCAGTACCGTTTTATCTTCTTCATTATTCACCGGCGGCTTGATGACCGGCGTCGGCTGATCGGCGGGCGTCGCCGCCGCCTGGCGCAGCTGCTCGATAAGCGCTTTGCGGGAGGCCTCGTTTTCCAGCACGTCCGCGAGCGCCGCGTAAGCGGCTTTCTTTTTATCGGCATCGGGCTCGGCGGGCGGCGTCTCGCTTTTCTGGGTGGTCGACGCGCCGACCACCGCGGCGGGCAGGCTTACGGCGTTGGCTGAGACGCTAAACAGGCTGACAAGCAGCAGCAAAATCCACGGCACGCTCTCCTCCGGCTGAGAAAGTGACACAAAGAGGTAAGTATAGTGCCCGGATAAGCGAAGCCCGGAAAAGAGGAGTATTCCGCAGCGGGTTTAATGTAACCGTTGGATACAGCGACTGACGATAAAGGTGGGTGCGCTGCGCTTACCCACCTTACAACAGACAAATCAGCCTGGAGCAAGGTAGGGCGGGTAGGCTTGCGCACCCGCCGAGGCGATGAAGGTGGGTGCGCTTGCGCTTACCCACCCTACAAAGAACTCAGGGCAGCGAGGTAGGGCGGGTAAGCTTGCGCACCCGCCGTGGCGATAAAGGTGGGTGCGCTTGCGCTTACCCACCCTACAAAGAACTCAGGGCAGCAATGTAGGGCGGGTAAGCTTGCGCACCCGCCGGGCGGCGAAGATGGATGCGCTCACGCTTACCCACCCTACAAAGAACTCAGGACAGCAATGTAGGGCGGGTAAGCTTGCGCACCCGCCTTAAAAGCGCCATACCCACCGCAAGCCCATAAAAAAACCCTCTCCGGGGAGAGGGTTCGTCATGATGAAAACCTTACGACACGTGCTGCAAAAACTCCTGCAGGCGCGGGCTTGGCGGGTTCTCGATAAGCGCCTGCGGGTTGCCGTCCTCGGCGATGCGGCCTTTATCGATAAAGATCAGACGCGAGGCCACTTTCTCGGCAAAGCCGATTTCGTGAGTCACGATCACCATCGTCATGCCTTCTTCGGCGAGATCCTGCATCACTTTCAGCACTTCGTGGCGCAGTTCCGGGTCGAGCGCGGAGGTCGGCTCATCAAACAGCATCATCTTCGGCTTCACTGCCAGCGCGCGGGCGATCGCCACACGCTGCTGCTGGCCGCCGGAGAGCTCGGACGGATAATGGTGACCGCGCTCGGCAAGGCCCACTTTCGCGAGCAGCTCTTTCGCCAGCTTCTCGGCTTCCGCTTTGCTGGCGCCGCGCACGCGAATTGGCCCGAACATCACATTCTCCAGCGCCGTCAGGTGCGGGAACAGGTAGAACTGCTGGAACACCATGCCCGCTTCCTGGCGAATCAGGCGCTCGTCGACTTTCGGGTCGTTGACTTTCAGGCCATCGACAATCAGATCGCCGCTGGTAATCTCTTCGAGCTTGTTAATGCAGCGCAGCAGCGTGGATTTGCCGGAGCCGGACGGCCCGATAATCACCACCACTTCACCCTGGTTAATTTTTAAATCGATATTGTGCAGCACCTGGGTTTGACCAAAGTGCTTGGAGACATTTTTAAATTCAATCACAGGATTTTCATCCTTCTTTCCAGACGACGCAGAACAAAGCTCAGAACGAGGGTAATGATCAGGTAAATCACCGCAACGGCGCTCCAGATCTCAAGCGCACGGAAGTTGCCCGCGATGATCTCCTGGCCCTGACGGGTCAGCTCGGCGACGCCGATAACGATAAACAGCGAGGTGTCTTTAATGCTGATGATCCACTGGTTGCCAAGCGGCGGCAGCATACGGCGCAGCGCCAGCGGCAGGATCACGTGACGAATGGTTTCGCGCTTCGACAGCCCCAGCGCCAGGCCCGCTTCGCGAAAGCCTTTATGAATAGAAAGCACCGCGCCGCGGGTGATCTCCGCGATATACGCGCCGGAGTTGATCATGATAGTGACCACTGCCGCGGTGAACGGGTCGATACGCAGGTCGTTAAACGCCATCGGCAGGGCGAAGTAGATAAACATCACCTGCACCACAATCGGGGTGCCGCGGATGATTTCAATAAAGACCAGTGCGATATGATTTGCAATCCAGCCGCCAAACGAGCGGGCGAAACCGGCCACCAGACCGATTATCAGACCGCCCACCAGACCGAGGACCGAAATCCATAAGGTCATTTTGGCGCCTTCAAGCAAGAGGGGAATGGCAGGCCAGATGGCGCTCCAGTCAAACTGCATGATGATTTCCTGTGTTACCGTGGTTCAAAAATAGCAGGGGCGAAGGCCGCCCCTGACTGATGATAACTGCTTAATAAGAATTATTATTTTGGCTCAGTGCCGAACCATTTTTTGTAGATTTCGTTATAGGTGCCGTTCTCTTTCAGGGTTTTCAGCGCGCCGTTGACTTTGGTGCGCAGCTCGTCGCTGCCTTTCGGGAACGCGATGCCATACTGTTGGCCCGCCAGAGAATCACCTACCGCTTTGAACTGGCCGTTGCCTGCGGTTTTGATGAAGTAAAGGATGTTTGGCGTGTCGTGCAGCACGGCGTCAGCACGGTTGGTGCCAAGCTCCATGTACGCGTTGTCGATGTTCGGGAACTGACGCAGATCTTTCGTTTTGATGTTCGCTTTCGCGTAATCCACCGAGCCGGTGCCGCTCTTCACAGCAACGACTTTACCGTCGAGATCTTTCACGCTTTTCACGTCGTTGTTATTTGCTTTTACCATCACCAGCAGGCCGCTGTTGTAGTAGCCGTCGGAGAAGTCGATCGCTTTTTTACGTTCGTCGGTAATGGTGATGCCGGCCAGCGCCAGGTCAACGTTTTTGGTTTGCAGCGCAGGAATGATGCCGCTGAAATCCATCGGTTTTAAGGTGTAGTCGAGCTTAAGCTCTTTAGCGATAGCGGCCCACAGGTCGACATCAAAGCCGACATACTTATCGCCTTGTTTAAATTCGAAGGGAACAAACGCGGTGTCGGTTGCTACAACCAGCTTATCCGCCGCCTGAGAAGAGACCGCAAAGGCCAGAGTCAGGGCTGCCAGGGAAACTTTAAAAACAGACTTCATAGCATTTCCTTTATTTATCCGCGGGGCGATCCCCGATAAGAACATAGCGCTGCATGAAAAAATCATGCCAGTTTTACAAGCCGCTGTTTTGAAAGGCAAGAAAAAAGTCCTTTTGCACAAATTGCGCGCTTTTTCAACAGTCATGCACCACAATGGCGCACCAAAATAGTGCGTCAGGGCGAGCCATCGGGTGGATAGCCTTTTTAGCCTGAAAAGCGGTGATAAAACAATCTCTGGTTAACGATTGTGTGAGGGGATTATTACAAATAGATAACGTTTGCGGTGGGAGCGGGCAAAAGCATGCCCCTTTATAGTGCAAAACCCCCTCCGCAAGGGAGAGGGCGTGATAAGTAAAGCGTCTGGTCGGTTATCGAATTATTCGATGTTCGATTCGATAAACCACAGGAATTTATCCAGGTCGCGGGACGCGGCGGTAAAGATATCAGCCGTGTCTTCATCCTGCGCTTCGCTGATGGCTTTACGCACATCGTTGGCGACGATAGCGTAACGATCCGCCAGCTCTTTCAGGTGATCCTGAACGCTGTGGATGTCCAGCGGGTAGCTTTTCAGCGGAGTTTTGCTGTTGATCACCTGTGTGGTGCCCAGCGCCACGCCGCCCAGCTGTACAGCACGTTCAGCGATGGTATCCATATGACCGGTCAGCGCGGTACGGAAGCCGTCCAGCATTTCATGCACGCCAATGAAGTTAGCGCCGCGCATATTCCAGTGTGCCTGTTTAGTAATCAGCGACAAGTCAATGAAATTAACCACCTGGCGGTTTAACAGCTCGATGGTGGCCTTTTTGTCGCTGTCAGCTACATCGTTACGCGTGTAGAGCAGATCGGAAGCCTTTGTTTTAACCAGTTTAGCGGTACCCATAATTTCATATCCTCTTGATGATTGTGTCCCAGGAAATTACGGAATTAAGTATAGCACCGTGTTTTGGTTTTGCTGGCGAGGCTGTACCTATCAAATAAATAGCAAGGGTGTGTTTGCTTTATTTTTGCTTAAGGAACATATGGTTGTGTAATTTTGTAAGTATTTTTATAGCGCTAAAATCAGGGCGTGATTAATGACGAAGCGCGCGCGTAGATATTTTAAAAGAGAAGGCATCGCAACGCGGAAATATCTTAAAACTGTCATAAATGGTTATTCCGGCACAGCATCAACCGTGCCGGGAAATAATTATTTTTTTTAATCAATGTCGAGGCTTTTTATCTGCGTTTCACGTCTGAGCGTCAGCGTCGAACCGACAGAAGCGATAATAATCGACAGCAGCGCCAGCCATTGCACCAGTGTCAGCGTCTCGCCCAGAAAAATCATGCCGGTAAAGGCTGCCAGTGCCGGTTCCATACTCATTAGCGTACCGAATGTTCGCGTGGGCAAACGCGTCAGCGCCGTCATCTCCAGCGAGTAGGGTAGCGCGGTAGAAAGAATGGCGATTCCAATACCGGCGGGCAGCACTGACCAGTGCCAGAGCGCCTCGCCCGCCGCCGCCGCGCCGATGGGCACGAAAACGATAGCGGCAATAAGCGACCCGAGGGCGACAGTCGCCGGGCCGTGCTCTGCGCCCGCTTTCTGCCCGGCGATAATATAGATGGCCCAGCATACGCCCGCGCCCAGCGCACAGGCGGCGCCGAGCGGATCGACATGCGTGACGTCCTGTCCGAGCGGCAACAGGAACCACAGCCCAAGCACCGCAAGCGCTACCCACAGAAAATCCACCGGACGGCGTGAGCCAAACAGCGCCACCGCCAGCGGGCCGGTAAACTCCAGCGCGACGGCGATACCCAGCGGTACGGTACGAATCGACAGATAAAAGAGATAGTTCATTGCGCCCAGCGCCAGACCATAGACCAGCAGCGGCATACGCTGGCTGCGGGTAAAGCGCAACCGCCAGGGTTTAAACACCACGGCCAGAATCAGCGTGCCGAGCGCCAGACGCAGCGCGGTGACGCCAGGCGCGCCCACTACCGGGAACAGCGATTTGGCAAGCGAAGCGCCGCTCTGAATCGACGCCATCGCAACGATGAGCACAATAACGGGCAGCCAGAGAGGCGTTTTACGGGGTAACGTTGGCATCCTGCACCTGTAAAAGTTAAAGATAAGTAAATGCGATAGCTTACTGTATTTAACTCTCTGGTGGTTGAGCAATCATTGATAAACGCACCCGAAATAACCGGTATCATACTTCCGTCAGCGCAAAAAATGCGCAGTCGCGTTTAGGAATAATCCGGATGCAGTCGTGCGTAACCTGAGACGATAATGATTCCCGCCTGGTAAAATCCAGTGTTTTTAGCAGGATAGACGCGGGCGGAAACGTTCTGTTACAGGAAAGAGCGCATTAGACAACGCGAACAACAAAGAGTTTCCTGCTGGGTTTTGATATATTTAAATCTTAGGACTTACTTGAAGCACATTTGAGGTGGTTATGAAAAAAATTGCATGTCTTTCAGCACTGGCTTGTGTTCTGGCCGTTTCCGCAGGTTCTGCTGTTGCTGGCACCGCTACCGTTACCGGTGGCTACGCGCAGAGCGACGCTCAGGGCGTGATGAACAAAATGAACGGTTTCAACCTGAAATACCGTTATGAGTTCGACGACAGCAACCCGCTGGGCGTGATCGGTTCTTTCACCTACACCGAAAAAGACCGCACTGAAGATGGCGTATATGGTAAAAACCAGTACTACGGCATCACCGCGGGTCCGGCTTACCGTATCAATGACTGGGCAAGCATCTACGGCGTAGTGGGTGTTGGTTACGATAAAGCACAGGCTACCAACGGCACTGATAAAGCAGACACCAGCGACTACGGCTTCTCCTATGGCGCAGGTCTGCAGTTCAACCCGGTTCAGGACGTAGCTCTGGACTTCTCCTACGAGCAGAGCCGTGTGCGTAACACCGACATCGGCACCTGGATCGCAGGCGTGGGTTACCGCTTCTAATCACTTCGGTGATGAAAAAATCCGCCCACGGGCGGATTTTTTTTATCTGCGCATCATGCAGCGCATCGCATTTGCCGTATTAACGGGGACGCGCGTCAAACAGATCCGTACCGAGGTGATCATAGCTCACCTTGTTAAGTTTAAAATTAGTGACAAACACCGGCCCCGCCTTTTGCCCGGAAATAAATTTATATTTCGGCGCAATCTCTTTCACTTTGATTCCCGTCCACTGAACAAAAAAGCTCAGGAAATCATTGGCTGAACGCCGCGCTTTGATAATGCGGTGGGCTTTGTCATCGCTCGACAACACCATAAACGGCACCTGGAAATTCTGCTGAAATTTATCGTCATGCGCCAGGTACTGCACCGCCTTGCCGCGCTCTTTGATGGCAAGCCCGTGATCGGAAAAGTAGACCATTGAGAAGCTCTGCCCGCTGTTTTGCAACTGCTGGTAAAGCTGGCTTAACAGATCGTCGGTCTGGCGAATGCTGTAAAGATAGCAGGAGGTCTCTTTCGACTGCACAAACTCGTCATATTTGCCCTGGGTGCGGTCGCAGGCCTGTGGGTGTGAGCCCATCAGGTGCAGCACGATAAGCTGGGGCTGCGGGCGTTGCGTTGCCAGCACCTGAGCCGTCATCTTCAGCAGCGCTTCATCGCGCGTGTTTTTATCCGCCTCGAAATCGCCGCTTTTTAAGAAATGCACTTCATCGGCGCGCTTAGCGATGCTGGCGATGGCGGTGTCATATTCGCCAATCTGCCCCTGGTTGGAGAACCACCAGGTCTGAAAACCGGCGCGGTTAGCGAGCGTGACGAAGTTATCCTGATACTGCGGTTTATTATCGACGACGCGGTTAAGCGTCAGCCCCAGTGATTTCTGCGTTGACCCGCTGGCGGCGATGTAATCGGTAAAAAGGTAGCCATTGACGTGGCTTGCAAACGGGCTGTTATCCCACTGGCCGCCAAAGGCGCCTACCGCGTCGCGTCGCACGCTCTCGCCTATCACCACCACATAGGTGTGATATTTCGGTGCGACCGCCAGCACATTCCAGGAGTCTTTCATTCTGGAGAGGGCCTCCATGCGTTGCTGCTCCTCCAGCACTTCGCGGTTATTGACCACCACATCTTTCACAAAGCGAAACACCGGATAGCCGCTGTCTTTCAGCGCGAAAACGCCGCCGTAAAGCTGGTTTTGCACTGGCGTAACGAAAAAACTCACCACGCTGACCGCAAGGCAGAGACTGTCGAACGGCTGCCAGCGCGAGGGTGCCTGCGGCGTGCGGCGCACCGCGATTATGCCGAGCGTAAAAATAAACAGCGACACCAGATAGCTGTACCACGGGAAAATCGTCAACAGCTCCGTCGACTCTTCCATATTCGTGGCGTGCAGGGCCAGCAGCGTATTGAAGTTCGGCGCGCCGTAGGTCTGCCCGAAAGGGAAATAGAGCCCGGCCACCAGAGAGCAGACGGCTAAAAGGCCTTTCTGCGCGCGTGGCGCGGTTTTCCACAGCAGCAGCAGCACGCAGCAAAACGCGATGGCGTACAGCAGGCTGAATTCATAACCCAGAGCGAAATTAATTAATAACGATTGCAGAAAATAGAAGCCAATCCACGGATCGAGAGCGATGCCGCGCGCAGCAAGAGTATTTTTTAGCGTTAGATTCATAGTACGGATTCAACGAAACGCCATGCGTAAACCCTGGCGTCAAGGGTATTCGCCCGTCAGAGTGCTGGACCAGAAGGGAGGGAGATCCGCATTCGGTATCGTCGTAAGAGCAGGGCTGCAAGAAGATAGAGCCGCACGAAAAGAATAGCAACGGGGGGAAACCAACTAGTTTGCGAGAAAGGCTGCAAATTTCGCCAAAAGAGAGGTTAAAGCCAACGTGAGGAGCGCCAGGGCTCAGGATAACGCAAAAAAATGACAAAAAAATGGCAAGCGCGTGGGAAAGGGGAGCGGGTTATTGTTGCCCGGTATCATCCTGCCCTGGCTGGGGTTTGGGATTAAACATATCGCACAGCATATTCAGCAGCCGCAGCCGCACCTGAAAGGGGGAGTGAGTAAACACGTTCAGACACCTCATTAATTCGTTCATACCACACCTCCGCGTCTCACAGTCAGTAAACATCACGACTGTTCGCATTACATACAGATATAGCACAGGCTATGTTATATAGCTATGGCTAACGCGTTAATTTTTTGTGCTCGTGAATCTGTGGTTTACAATGGCCCGCAAACAGCGTTAACCGTATCGCGCCACTGTAATGAGGAAGTATCAATGAGCCGTCGGGCAGGTAAGCAGAGCAGCATGAAAGTGACGCAGCTGGTCAATGTCGAAGAACATGTGGAAGGCTTTCGCCAGGTACGTGAAGCCCACCGCCGCGAACTTATCGACGATTACGTCGAGCTGATTTCCGATCTCATTCGGGAGGTGGGCGAAGCGCGTCAGGTAGATATGGCGGCGCGTCTTGGTGTTTCGCAACCGACCGTTGCGAAAATGCTCAAGCGTCTTGCCTCTGTAGGGCTGATTGAGCAGATCCCGTGGCGCGGCGTGTTTCTGACGCCGGAAGGCGAAACGCTGGCGCAGCAGAGCCGTGAACGACATCAAATCGTCGAGAACTTCCTGCTGGCACTCGGCGTTAACCCGGATACTGCACGTCGCGACGCCGAAGGAATGGAGCACCATGTCAGCGAAGAGACGCTTGAGGTCTTTCGTCGTTTCAGCCAGCAAAACGGGTTCGAATAATCATGTTACTTCGCCTCGCGCGTTCTTTTCTGCATGACCGGTTTTTCCAGCTTTTATTAATTACCGGCGTGATCCTCTCCCTTTTTGTGCCTTTCGCGCCGCGCGAGTGGCCGCAGGCCGTCGACTGGCGCACCATCATTACCCTTGCCGGGCTGATGATGCTGACCAAAGGCGTTGAACTGAGCGGCTATTTCGACGTGCTGGGCCGCCGTCTGGTGCGGCGCTTTTCGACAGAGCGCAGCCTGGCGCTCTTTCTGGTCTGCGCCGCCGCACTGCTCTCCACTTTTTTAACTAATGACGTGGCGCTGTTTATCGTGGTGCCGCTGACGCTGACGCTGAAAAAACTCTGCGCCATTCCGGTTAACCGCCTCATTATTTTTGAAGCGCTGGCCGTGAATGCCGGTTCGCTGCTGACGCCCATCGGCAACCCGCAAAATATTCTCTTATGGGGCCGCTCCGGCCTCGCGTTTGGTGAATTTATTCTGCACATGGCGCCGCTTGCGCTGGCGCTGATGGCGAGCCTGCTGCTGCTCTGCTGGTTTTGCTTTCCGGGTAAGGCGCTGCATTATCAGTCGCACGATAAACAGCACGAGTGGCAGCCGCGCCTGGTCTGGAGCTGCCTTGCGTTCTACATCGTGTTTTTAACCGCGCTGGAGCTGAATATCGCCCTGTGGGGGCTGGCGCTGGTGGCGGTGGGGTTCCTGCTGGTGGCGCGCCGGGTGCTTATCAGCATTGACTGGAGCCTGCTGCTGGTCTTCGTGGCGATGTTTATCGATGTGCATCTGCTGACCAAACTGCCTGCGCTTACGTCCAGTTTGCATCATGTTTCGCAACTGCCGCCCGCAGGCCTGTATGCGCTGGGCATCGGCCTGTCGCAGTTTATCAGCAACGTGCCCGCGACCATTTTGCTGCTCAACTATGTACCGCCGACGACGCTGCTCGCCTGGGCGGTCAACGTCGGTGGATTCGGGCTCCTGCCAGGCTCGCTCGCGAACCTGATTGCGCTGCGTATGGCGGCTGACCGCCGCATCTGGTGGCGCTTTCATCTCTACTCGCTGCCGCTCTTACTGTGGTCGGCGCTGGTGGGGTATGCACTGCTGTGGGGACTGTTTCTCAGATAATGCTAATTTGTCAGTTTTTCCTGGCAAATGTATAGACTGCTCCTAAGTTTAGTAAACGGTATTTTGTGATGGTGTTAACTTACAGGACTGTTGCTGAACTATGGCGGAAAATCACAATAACAACGCTGACGAAGAGAAACGTCAGGATCAACAAGACGATAACAGCAAAACTGAGGATGGCGGTAAGGACAAGGGGAAAGGCGACGGTGAAAACCGCAAGCGCCCCGGTAAAAAGCCGCTGATTATTCTCGGTATTGTTGTTGTCATTATGGTTATCGGGGCTATCATCTGGTGGTTTATGACCCGAAACCTTGAAACCACCGACGATGCCTTTATCGAAGGCGATGCCGTGACCGTCGCGCCGAAAGTGGCGGGGTATGTCACGGAACTGCGCGTGAAAGATAACCAGCGGGTGAAAAAAGGCGATCTGCTGGTGGTCATCGACCCGCGCGACGCCACCGCACAGCGCGATCAGGCACAGGCGCAGCTGTCGCTTGCCGAGTCGCAGCTCCATCAGGCGCAGGCGCAACTGGCGCTCGCCAAAGTGCAGTACCCGGCCCAGCGCGATCAGGCCAAAGCGCAGGTGCTGCGCGCCCAGGCGGAGCTTGCCAACGCCCGCGCCGAATATCAGCGCCAGCGCGGTGTTGACCCGCGCGCCACTTCGAAACAAAACATCGACGCTGCCAACGCCCAACTGCGCAGCGCCGAAGCGGGCCTTGCTAACGCGCAGGCGCAGCTGGAAGTGGCCGAGCAGGTGCAACTGCAAATTCGTCAGCAGGAAACCAATGTCGAAGCGCGCCAGAGCCAGGTGGAACAGGCCCGGGCGCAGTTGCAAACGGCCGAGCTGAATCTCTCTTATACCGAAGTGCGCGCGCCGTTCGACGGCTATGTCACGAAGCGTAATGTCCAGAATGGTACGCTGGTGCAGGCAGGCAGCGCGCTCTTTTCGATTGTCTCGCCGGATATCTGGGTGGTGGCGAACTTTAAAGAGTCGCAGCTTGAGCGGATGCGGCCGGGTAATAAAGTCGAGATCTCCGTAGATGCGTTCCCCGACCTGGAACTTGAGGGCCATGTCGAGAGCATTCAGCAGGGCAGCGGCTCGCGCTTCTCGGCGTTCCCGGCGGAAAACGCCACCGGCAACTTTGTGAAAATCGTTCAGCGCGTGCCGGTGAAAATCGTTATCGACAAAGGACTTGAGAACTGGAACCAGCCGCTGCCGCTGGGGCTGTCCGTCGAGCCTGAGGTGACGGTGGAATGAGCGAGCAGGCCCACAGCGGCTGGCGTCCGGCCAGCAACCCCTGGTCCGTCGCGATTGTCGTGACGATCGCGGTGTTCATGGAAATTCTCGACACCACTATCGTTAACGTGGCGCTGCCGCATATCGCCGGGTCGCTGTCGTCGAGCTATTCCGAATCGACGTGGGTCCTGACCTCGTATCTGGTGGCGAATGGCATCGTGCTGCCGCTGTCGGCGTTTTTCAGCCGGCTGTTCGGGCGCAAACAGTTTTTCCTGATTTGCATTGTGATGTTTACCGTCTGCTCGTTTCTGTGCGGCATCGCCACTGAGCTCTGGCAAATTATTCTGTTTCGTATTTTGCAGGGCTTTTTCGGCGGCGGCCTCCAGCCGACGCAGCAGTCGGTGCTGCTCGATTACTTCAAGCCGGAAGATCGCGGTAAGGCGTTCGGGCTTTCTTCCATTGCGATTATCGTCGCGCCTGTTCTCGGCCCGACGCTCGGCGGCTGGATAACCGATAACTACTCCTGGCGCTGGGTCTTTTTCATCAATATCCCGGTCGGCATCGTCTGCGTGCTGGCGGTCTATCAATTGCTGGAAGATCCGCCGTGGGAGAAAAAGTCTGAAGAGAAAATCCCCGTCGACTGGACGGGCATCGGGCTGATTGCGCTGGGCCTCGGCTGCCTGCAGGTGATGCTCGATCGCGGCGAAGACGAAGACTGGTTCGCGTCCGATTTTATCCGCACCTTCGCGGTGCTGACGCTTATCGGGATTGTCGGCGCGATTTACTGGCTCATCTATACCCGCCGTCCGGTGGTGGATCTGCACTGCGTGCGGGATAAAAACTTCGCCGTTTCCAGCGTGCTGATGGCGGGCATGGCGCTGATCCTCTACGGCAGCTCGGTGGTTATTCCGCAGCTGGCGCAGCAGGATCTCGGCTACACCGCCACCTGGTCGGGGCTGATACTCTCGCCCGGCGCGGTGCTGATTGTCTTTACCATCCCGATTGTGCTGAAGCTGATGCCGCTGGTGCAGACCCGCTGGATAATCGCGTTCGGCTTCCTGTGCCTTGGCGTGTCATTTTTCTGGTCACGCAATCTGGTGCCGAACGTCGATTTCGAAACGCTGATGCTGATGCGCAGCGCGCAGTCGATCGGGCTAGGCTTTTTGTTTGTGCCGCTTACCACGATTGCGTTTATCACCATTCCACAGAAGCTTAACGCCGACGCGGCGGCGCTGTTTACGATGTTCCGAAACGTCGCAGGCTCGATAGGGATTTCGCTCTCCACCGCCGCGATTACCGAACGTTCGCAGGTGCAGAGCGCCCATCTGAGCGCGCACATGACGCCTTTTGACGAACAGTTCCAGCAGGCGATACGCAGCGGCGCCGAGGCGGTGCGCAATTTCACCGCACAACTGGGCGACCCGACCGGCATCGCCACCGGGCAGCTTTATAAAACCATGATTGCCCAGTCGCGCATTCTCGCGTATGTCGACGTGTTCACCATGCTGAGCGTGGTGGCGATCCTGTTGATTCCGTTTTGTTTATTGCTTTCGCCCATCAAGAGCGAAGGCTCCGCAGGAGCACATTAATATGTCCGGGAGAGTGACCTTCCCCTTATCACTGACGGCGCTGGCGCTGCTGCTGGCAGGCTGCGCGGTTGGCCCTGATTACCAACGGCCGGAGCCCGTAACGCCAGGCGCTTTCGGCGAAACCGCCCGGCAGAACGCGCCGGATGTGGCCTCAAAGGCGCGCAGCACCGCGCCGGACCCGCGCTGGTGGCGCACGTTTAAATCGCCGCAGCTCGACAGCCTGATTGAGCGCGCCATCGCCGGTAATTTATCGCTACAGCAAACGGTGCTGCGTATCGCCGGGGCCCGTGAACAGATAAACCAGGCGGGCGGCGCGTTTTTCCCGGCGGTCAACGGCAACGTGCGCGCCACGCGCCAGCAGCTTGGTCTGGAAGGCGAGCTGAAATCGCATGACGTCTATGGCCAGCTTGATGCGGTCGATCCGCAAATCAGTTCCGCGCTCGGGCCGCTGACGCAGCCGATTAACCTCTATCAGGGTAGCTTTGACGCGCAGTGGGAAATTGACCTGTGGGGCAAAGTGCGCCGTCAGGTAGAGGCCGCAGACGCGCAGCAGAAGGCGGCGATTGAGCAGCGCAACGACGCGCTGGTTTCGCTGGAAGCCGAAGTGGCGCGCGCCTGGCTGCAACTGCGCGGCGCGCAGAGCATTCTCGCCACCATGAATCAGCAGATCGCCTCAGCGCAGCAGACGCTGGAGCTGACCGAAAGCCGCCAACAAAGCGGGCTGTCGCCGCAGCTGGATGTGGAAAACGCCCGCGCCCAGCTTGGTTCGCTCCAGGCGCAACTGCCGCAGTATCAGGCGCAGGAGCGTCAGGCGATGAACGGGCTGGCGGTGCTGCTTGGCAAACCGCCGGGCGCGCTTGATGCAGAATTGCAGGCCGCGCAGCCGTTACCACCGCTGCCGGAAATCGTGCCGGTGGGCATTCCCTCAACGCTCGCGCGCCGTCGCCCGGACGTGCGTGAAGCCGAAGCACGGCTCCACGCCGCGACCGCGCAAATCGGGGTGTCTGTGGCGCAGCTCTTCCCGAGCCTGTCGCTCTCGGGCCAGTTCGGGATGCGTAACAGCGAAACCAGTTACCTCACCGACTGGAGCAGCCACTTTTACAGCTTCGGCCCGCAGGTTTCGATTCCCATCTTCCAGGGCGGGCGACTGGTCTCCAGCGTGAAACTTGCCCGCGCGGAGCAGGGCGCGGCGGCGTTGCAGTATCGCCAGACGGTGCTGACGGCGTTAAGCGATGTGGAAAACGCGCTGGTGAGCTACCGCACCGATCAACAGCGCGAGGCCGGGCTTGAGAAAACCCTGGAGGCGTTGCAAACCTCGTTCGATCTGGCGAGCGACAGCTACCGTAAAGGCATCGCCACGTTTATCGACGTGCTCGACGCCCAGCGCCAGCTGGCACAGGCCGAGCAGCAGCGCGCGCAGGCGCGGGTGCAAAGCAGTCTCGATCTGGTCGCGCTCTACAAAGCGCTCGGCGGCGGCTGGGAGCCTTATCAGAACGTGCGTCTGCCGGACTACGACGTGTTTGGCCCCGCGCCGCGCGGCTAAGGGCTTTCACCATCAATAAAAAACCCCGCGGGCAGCGATGCGCGCGGGGTTTTTTTATCGCCTTGCGGCAGATTAGTTCAGACGGACCGGCATACCGGAACGGTTCTGTACCGCCTGTTCAACGACGTTCTGATCGACATCGCTCTGGCTGGTGACGGTGGTCACCGCTTTGGTCAGCGTAATCGGCACCAGTTCGTTGTTGTTGATCTGATCTTCGCTGGTGGAAAGCGGGTTATGCACCTCGATGTAACGGCTGCCATCCGGCTCGGTGGTCGCTTTCACCGGCTCGTTGACAAACTGTACGCGGGTGCCGACCGGCACGTTCTCAAACAGGAATTTAATGTCTTCGTTACGCAGACGTACGCAGCCGTGGCTCACGCGAAGGCCGATACCGAAGTTGGCATTGGTACCGTGGATAGCGTACAGGCGACCGATGTAGAGCGCGTAGAGGCCCATCGGGTTATCCGGGCCAGCCGGTACCACCGGCGGCAGCGGTTCGCCCGCGGCCGCGTATTCCGCATGCATCTTGGCGGTTGGCGTCCAGGTCGGGTTCGCGCGCTTGCGCTCCACTTTGGTCACCCAGTTGATCGGGGTGTCTTTACCGAGCTGACCGATACCAATCGGCAGCACGATAACGGTGTTGGTGCCTTTCGGGTAGTAATACAGACGCATTTCGGCGCTGTTAATCACAATCCCTTCATGCGGCGTATCCGGCAGGATCAGCTGCTGAGGAATGTTCAGAATGGTGCCGCCTTTCGGCAGATACGGGTCAACGCCCGGGTTGGCTTCCAGCATGTTGGAAAGCCCCATCTGATACTGAGCGGCGAAATCCTCCAGCGGCAGCGTATTGCCATCCGGGATCGTCACTACCTGGTTTTCACCCACCAGACGGCTACCGTCGGTCGGCAGAGGATAAGTCACCGCAGAGGCGGATTTACAAAACCCGACGACTGCGAAGGCTGCCACTAAAAGCGTGCGTAATTTCATCTTCATGTTATGCAAATATCGTTGCCAGACCGGCCGTTAGAGTGAACGAAACAATACAGGGAGCGCATTATATGTGCATTCTCCGTAGCAGGGAATTGAGTTGTGTGCTTATTCACATTTTTTTCCCATTCCTGAGTCAGTGTAGTCAGTCCATTGACGGGGGAAATAAATTCGGAGTTATGGCATAATGCGTTGTTTATCACACATCTTACCCAGGAATTACGCGTGTTAGTTACCAGCAACGTCACCATGCAGTTCGGCAGTAAGCCGCTGTTTGAAAACATTTCCGTCAAGTTTGGCGGCGGCAACCGTTACGGTCTGATTGGCGCCAACGGGAGCGGCAAGTCCACTTTCATGAAAATCCTCGGCGGCGATTTACAGCCGAGCGCGGGCAACGTTTCGCTCGACCCTAACGAACGCATCGGTAAGCTGCGTCAGGATCAGTTCGCGTTTGAACAATATACCGTGCTGGACACCGTAATCATGGGGCACAGCGAACTGTGGGAAGTGAAGCAGGAGCGCGATCGCATCTACAGTCTGCCGGAGATGAGCGAAGAGGACGGCTATAAAGTGGCCGATCTCGAAGTGAAATATGGCGAAATGGACGGCTACAGCGCGGAATCCCGCGCCGGTGAGCTGTTGCTGGGCGTCGGTATTCCGCTGGAGCAGCACTACGGCCTGATGAGCGAAGTCGCTCCTGGCTGGAAGCTGCGTGTGCTGCTGGCGCAGGCGCTGTTCTCTAACCCGGATATCCTGCTGCTCGACGAACCGACGAACAACCTGGACATCGACACCATTCGCTGGCTGGAGCAGACGCTGAACGATCGCGACAGCACCATGATTATCATTTCGCACGACCGTCACTTCCTGAACATGGTCTGCACCCACATGGCGGATCTCGATTACGGCGAGCTGCGCGTTTATCCGGGCAACTACGACGAATACATGACCGCGGCGACCCAGGCGCGCGAGCGTCTGCTGGCGGACAACGCCAAGAAAAAAGCCCAGATTGCGGACCTGCAGTCGTTTGTGAGCCGCTTTAGCGCCAACGCCTCGAAATCCCGTCAGGCGACGTCCCGTGCCCGCCAGATTGATAAAATCAAACTGGAAGAGGTGAAAGCCTCCAGCCGTCAGAACCCGTTTATCCGCTTCGAGCAGGACAAGAAACTGTTCCGCAACGCGCTGGAAGTGGAAGCCATGACCAAAGGCTTCGATAACGGCCCGCTGTTTAAAAACGTCGGCCTGTTGCTGGAAGTGGGCGAGAAGCTGGCTATCCTCGGCGCCAACGGTGTGGGTAAATCCACCATGCTGAAAACGCTGGTGGGCGAACTGCAACCGGATAACGGCACCGTGAAATGGTCCGAGAACGCGCAGATTGGCTACTACGCGCAGGATCACGAATATGAGTTCGACAATGATCTCACCGTTTTCGACTGGATGAGCCAGTGGAAGCAGGAAGGTGATGACGAACAGGCGGTACGCAGCATTCTTGGACGTCTGCTGTTCAGCCAGGACGAAATCAAAAAGCCCGCCAAAGTGCTCTCCGGTGGTGAAAAGGGCCGTATGCTGTTCGGCAAGCTGATGATGCAAAAGCCGAATATTCTGGTGATGGATGAACCGACCAACCACCTGGATATGGAATCGATCGAATCGCTGAACGCCGCGCTGGAAATGTATCAGGGCACGCTGATTTTCGTCTCCCACGACCGTGAATTCGTCAGCTCTCTTGCGACCCGCGTGATTGAAATTACCCCGGAACGCGTGGTGGATTTCTCCGGCGGTTACGAAGATTATCTGCGCAGCAAAGGCATCGAATAACGATTCGCCGCATTAAAACAATAACGGGTAGTCAGATGACTACCCGTTTTTTTCGTCAGGTTTCAGAATTGCAATAGTCGATTAATAATCGTGCAGATCGTAATACCCTTCGATGCGGCCATGATTCACAAAGCGATCGGTAAAGATCTCATTATCGTCGCTGGAGATTTTAGCACCGCTATGGTTCGTGACTTTATGTGAGCGCAGCGTGATCGTGTCGTAGGAATAGAGCGAACCTTCGTTATCCAGCGTATTCACCGCCTCAATCGACAGTCCGTTGCGACCGTTGATATAACCGTGGTTTTCATTCTCAAACGATTTTGCCGCATAAATTGCGATTTTATCGCCGGTAGAGATGCTGCCTTTGTTGGAGAATGTGCTGCTATTAAGGTTAATCGCCCCGGTCGCTTTGATGGTGCCGTCGTTTGAGAAATTGTCGGCAGCATTGATGTTAATATTTCCTGCTTTCGATTCCACAGAGCCGTGGTTATTGACATAGAAATCGTCATCCGCGTTAACCGTAATATCGCCGGTTGCCGCAATATGACCGTTACCGACATCAAACGTATCGCCTTGCAGATAGATCTTATTACCTTTCACTGTCCCTTTGTCATTATTGAAATATCCGCTGCTGACCGTGACAGTGTTACCGGCGATAGTCCCTCCCTCGGTAAATAAACCTGCGCTGTTATCAATCTTGTCGGCAACAATATCCAGCTGTCTGGCGCTAAAAATGCTACCGGCGGTATTGGATAATGTTTTGGTATCCAGCGTCATATTCCCGATGGCCGCAAGAGTGCCCTGTTCGTTATCCAGCGAATGGGACGCATAGGCATCCAGCGCGCCTTGCGCATAGATTTTGCCGCGGTTGTGAATGTCATGAGTCTGAAGCCGTGTGTCGGTTCCACTGCTGATAAGCCCGTCTTTTTCGTTTTCCAGCGTATCGCTCACAATCGTCAGCGCCTGCTGCGCCTGAATCAGATCCTGGTTATTGAGTTTTCCTGCGGAAATAGACACCGTATTGGCGCTTATTTCGCCGCGGTTATTCAGCGTTCCGGCGCTTATCGTGAGGTCATCATTGCCTGTGATACAGCTGCCGTTGGTAATATCACCCGCAGCGATGTTGATACTGCCGCTCGCAATAATACCCCTGCCGTTATTATCCAGCGTATTGCCGTGCGTGTTAATATTAATGTCTTTAGCAGTAATCAGGCCGTTGTTGTTGTTATCAAGCTTGCTGCTGGCGATGGCGAGATTACGTTCGGCCTGAAGGCGGCCATTATCGTTATCGACATCATGCTGGTTGGTATCGATCAGCAAATCGGTATTCGCAGAAATAATATTGTTGTTTTCGAGCTTACCGTCTACTGAAATAGAAATGTCCTGCGCCGCAGTAGAGATAATGCCGTTGTTGCGTACCCCCACGCCGTTTTCCGTACCAATAAGCTGAATCTTATTGGCATACATCCCCCCAAGACTGGACACATCCAGTGCCAGGGATGGCTCGTCGCTAAAGAGATCCGGCAGGATTTTCTTCGTATTCAGCGTTTTATAATTAACTTTATTGGTGCCGGTGACGATACGCAGTTCGCGCGCCGTCAACTGTGCGTTAATAACCGCGGAGCGGGAGATGAGATCGGTGTAGTCCGTTCCACGATCGTCCATCCCTTTGCCGGTAATCACGATTTTGCCATCAGTGACCTTAAAGTTGCTGACTTTGCCGGCGGTCATGTCAACGGTGCCGGTGACCAGCGTTGAGCGACTGGTATTAATGAAACCGCAGCCGTCACAGGTAATACCCGACGGGTTGGCGATAATGACCGCCGCTTTTTTTCCTGCGACTTCCACCATGCCGTTTAACTGGCTGGGGCTGGATGACGCCACTTCGTTTAAAATGACGCTGGCGCTACCGTGTGACATATTCGCGTTGCCGTTGACGTTACCCGCAAGCGTCGTGTTACTGCTGCCGGCACCGTTATTGAGCACCACACCCGCGCTGTTAACGTCGAACTGTTTGTAGTAGTTATGGGAAACGCCGCCACTGGAAGGGGCGCTCACATCAACGATCGTCGCACCATTACCCGCAACATTGACCGTGGTATCAGACGATTTTTGTTGATCGACCACAATGGCGGCATTCGCGTAAGTCACCATTCCGAGCGCCATCCAGGTGCCCAGGCAAAGTGCGCTGATGCGATATTGTGGCGACGATACAGACATTTTCATAAATAATCCTTCATTTAACAGAAAATAAAATAGCCTGCCGCCTTAATTGCAGGCAGACCGGTTTTTCTCTCACTGAGAAACAGGAAAAAACACTATGGCGCGCTGGTTATTCCGCGCAAAAATAAGCAGTAATGAATTTAGCCGGGGATATTCCTCCACGCTCCATGTGGGTGATTAAAACGCGCTTGCGTAATAACGATAATGTAAATGCAGCCTTTCGCTTTATTTTTTTAATCATGGCGTCATGGGTAAAAAGTAAAAGGCCGCTGCAAGTTCCAAAAAAAGTACCAGAAAAGCACTGGCGGTGACGGTAACAAAGAGATTTTATCAAGTCAGATGGTTAATACCGATGGGTAGGGGGCAGTTAAATGTTTTTACTTATCAATCAATGACTCATTGAAAGTTATCAGATAAATGAATAATTTTTGAAAAGGATATCAATAATATTTTATTGATTTTTATAAATATAATGAAGTTTTAGCTCGTTCAGTGAAGCGCGAAGAAAAGTCTGGTTCCGGATGATGTATCGTCGTGAATAATCACCGGGATTAATAACAAAAATAAAATGTGACGCACCGACACACTTTTTCGTCGTCATTATGTTTTTGGATATTTATGCCGAATGAATTAATTTATTATGCAGTCATTAATAATGGAATTAACATGACGGCGCGCGTTATTCAAAAAAACAAAAAAAACGCCGCAGCAACATAGCGGCGGCGTAAGGATAACAGCGGTGTATGGACGTATTAGCGCGTCCAGCGCTGCCCGGGTTGACCGTTTATATAGAGTGTACGGCGTTCATTTTCAGGCAGCGTCACGTCAATGGCCTGCCACGCAGGCTGGTAATCGCCGGTTGTCGAGAACGTCAGGTGAATAGCGTCGGCGCTGCATTGCATCTGCCAGTTCACCCACAGCGCGTTCCCCTCGCGATAGCCCCAGCTTTCGCCGTCATCCTCAAACAACAGGCCCGCACTTTGGCCGCTGCCCGGCAACGGGTAGAGCTTCAGCTCGCGCGCGTCGTCGCGCTGCGCATCCACATGACGCAGGCGCGCGCTAAGCGGCAGGCCGCTGCCTGCGCGCACCAGCAACGGCAGACGTTCCAGCGGCGCGTCCAGCGTCACCCACTGACCGCCGGCATACCACTGGCCGGTGTGGAAATCGTACCAGCCGTGGTCATTCGCAGGCAGCCAGAGCGTGCGGTTGCGCGCGTCTGGCTCCACCACGCTCGCTACCAGCACGTCGCGCCCCAGCATAAACTCGTCGCATTCGCGGAAGGTCTGCGGGTCGTGTTCGTGGTCGAGGAACGTCGGGCGCAGCATCGGCTCGTCATCGGCATGCGCCTGCCACAGCAGCGTGTAAA
This sequence comes from Cronobacter sp. 153480017-3, assembly GCF_053627815.1. Taxonomy (NCBI): domain Bacteria; kingdom Pseudomonadati; phylum Pseudomonadota; class Gammaproteobacteria; order Enterobacterales; family Enterobacteriaceae; genus Cronobacter; species Cronobacter sp. 153480017-3. The sequence goes on from NZ_JBSEYN010000002.1 coordinate 292,919, forward strand.
AATAAGGCAGCAGACGGTAGCGCAGTTCAATGGCGCTGCGAATAGCGGGCGTTACCGCCGGGTACATCCACGGCTCGTTAACGGTATGATCGTCATTCCACGAGTGAATCGTAAAGCGCGGATGCATCACGCCGTTCTGTACCCAGCGCACGAAGAGTTCCGCGTCCGGTTTATCGCCGGCGAAACCGCCGACATCGTGGCCGACGTTGTAGAGCCCTGACAGGCTCATGCCAAGCCCCATGCGAATGTTGTAGCGCAGCGTCTGCCAGCTGGTGCGGTTATCGCCGCTCCAGGTCTGTACGTAGCGCTGCATCCCGGCGCAGCCGGAGCGTGAAATCAGGTACGGGCGTTTCTCTGGTGCGAAAGCCTGCTGGGCTTCCATCGAGGCGCGCATCATCAGGAGCGGCATCACCGGACGGATATGTTTAATGGCTACCGGCTCGCCGAAGCCGTGGCAGCGCGCTTCGCCATCCCAGACTTCATATTCGTTATTGTCATTCCAGGTGGAGTCGATGCCCATCTCCAGCAGCTGGGTAGTGACGCCGTTCTGCCACCAGGCGATGGTCGCCGGGTTAGTGAAATCGAGATGTGAGCCTTCGTCATCCCAGAAGCTGGAGCGCTCCGGCGCGTCGGTTTCGGAATCGCGGATAAACAGCCCCTGCTGTGTGACCTCCTGATAGCGCGGGTGATCCTGCAACAGACAGGGCTTGATGTTGGCGGCAAGCTTCAGCCCGGCGTCATGGAACGCGGCGCTCATCGCTTTTGGCTGCGGCACTTTGTCGTAGTTCCAGTTAAAGACATAGCGCTTGTTATTGATGGAGGTGTAACCCGACGAGAGCTGGAAGGAGTCGCACGGGATCGCGTGTTCTTCACACAGGCGAATAAAATTCATCAACTGGTTCTGCGCATCCGGCGCGTCGGTGTAATGCATCGTTGAGCCGCTGTAGCCGAGGCTCCATTTCGGGCCGAACAGCGTTTTACCGGTCAGGCGCACAAAGGCTTTGGTGACATCCAGCACACGCGGGCCGACGAACAGGTAGTAATCGATATCGCCCGCCTCGGCCTGCCAGCGGCGGTAGGGGAGGTGATAGTTGTCTATCTCATTACCGAGATCGAGCCAGCAACTGCTCAGGTTGTCGTAAAACAGGCCAAAACTCACCTGCGCGCGGCGGGTAATGGTAAACGGAATATGTTTATACAGCGGATCGGTGCTGGCGGCGTTATAGCCCATCGCGTCCAGATTACGCATTTCAAAGCGGCGGCCGGTGCGCTCTAGGTCGCCCGCTTTTTCGCCCAGCCCGTAGTAGTGGTCATCTTTCTGGCGGCGCTGATAGTGCGCCACGCCGTCGCCATGCGCGTTGATAAGATAAGCGCTGGTGGGGCGGTCGCTGGTGAGAAACTGCCACTGGCCGCTGTCGTCACGGTAGTGCCACTCCAGCCACAGCGGCTGATGCACCGTTACACGCAGTTTATCGCTGCTAATAACGAGGTGCTCCGGCGTTTCGTCAAGCGTAAAACCGGGCAGGCTGAAGCCGTCGAGACTGTCGCGCGGGCGGCCTTCCCACGGCGTGTCATCGGAAGGTGCAATGCTCCACGTGCGGTTAAGCGCATACTCACCGCGGCTTTTCACCGCCACGCGGAACAGGCCCGGCTCCAGCACCCACAGGCAGAGCGTACGGGCATCATCGACGGTCAATTCGACGTGGTGGTCGTCAGAATGGGTGAATCTCCAGTGTTTGAGGGTTTTCATCAACATCTCCCTATAAAGCGCGCTTGTTGCGGCGCTCGGCAATAAAGGCAACCAGGAACACAGCGCCAATCAGGTCAAAGAATCCCATGGCGACAAACAGCGGGTTGAAGCCGATTTTGTCGGCGGTCACCCCGATAATCAGTGAGAACAGGAAACTCGCGATCCAGGCGCAGGAACCGCGCATCCCGTTCACCGTGGCCATCTGGCCGCGATCGAACGATTCCACCACCAGCGCGCTCAGCATGCAGGAGATAATCTGATGCCCGAAGCCGCCGATGGAGATAAGAATGATGGTGATGTACGGGTCTTTGGTGAGTGTGACAATCGCGAGCGACACCATGAGAAACGCGCCGGTCACTGAGCTTGCGACTACGGAATTAATCTGCGTGCAACCGAAGACGCGCACATACAGTTTCGTGAGATAGCCGCTCGCGACAGAGCCTAAATCGGCGGCGAGAAACGGCAGCCAGGCGAACATGGCAATCTGCTTGAGATCCATGCCGTGCTCTTTGGCCAGATACAGCGGCACCCAGAAGCTCATCACCGCCCAGGCGGGTTCGGCCATAAACGCCGGGATCGCGATGCCGTAAAAGCGTTTGTTTTTGGCGACGGTTTTCAGCGCGGTGAAGAAGGGCAGGCGCACCGGCGGCGGCTCGTTATCCTGGCGGATGAACGCCAGCTCTTCCTGGCTCAGGCGCGGATGTTTTTCCGGGTTGTGGTAAAAGAGCCACCACAGCGCGACCCAGACCAGCGCCAGCACGCCGGTAAAGAGAAACGCGCCCTGCCAGCCGAAGGAGATATGCGCGAAGTAAATAATTGGCGGCGCGAGCATCGCGCCGATGGAAAACCCGACGCCCGCCCAGCCTGCGGCGACCGGACGCTCTTTTTTCGGGAACCATTCGCCGAGCGTCTTGGCGTTGGCTGGTGTCGCCGCCGCTTCCGCCGCGCCCATAAAGAAACGCAAAATGGCCAGATGCAGCCAGCTGCCGGCACCGGCGTGGAAAATACACATCAGCGCCCAGATGGAGGCGCAAATCAGAAAGCCAAGCTTTAAGCCAATCACGTCAATCAGCCAGCCGCACAGCGGCTGAAACAGGGTATAGGCGAGCTGGAACGCGCCGACGATATAAGAGTATTGCTCGGTGGTGATGCCCAGGCTCTCTTTCAGCTCCGGCGCAAGAATGCCGAGGGAGTTGCGGGTGATGTAGTTGACGGTTACGCCCATCAAAAACAGCACCAGCACCCACCAGCGCAGATGGCGGATGGCGCGGCGGGTTCGGGTTTTCACCGCGCCGACATCCTGATTAATGCTCTGACTCATTTATTCTTCTCCACGGTTAGCCTGACGGGTATAACAACTCGCATTCCGGGCGCGCCGGAAACCACAGCAGAGACCGCTATTTATTTGAATTAACATGCTTTTTGTAGGGTTTGTCATACACGTTTTCGATAAAAGTTGTACGACAACCTGAGAGTAGAGCAGCATCTGGAATGGTAGTAGCCTCTTTTATGCAAAAATTTTCATCATTCACAGTGATGTGTTAAAAGAAGCCCTGCTGGCACGGATATATCGTTAAAACCAGCCGTGAAAAATTTTTCATTTCACAACCGGAGATGGATCACAAAATGAGTAAAAAGCTCCAGGTGGCCCGGATCGCCGAACAAACCGGCCTGTCGCTCAGCACCGTTTCCCGCGTGCTGGCGGGCAAAGCCAATACCAGCGAAAAAGCGCGCCGCCGGGTGCGGGAGTGCGCCAAAGCGCTGGGCGTGCTGGAGGATATGGCGGCTGGCAGGCTGCTGCTGAACAGTCTGGTCGTGTTCGCGCCGCGCCGCGCGTTTGATGAGCGGTCCGACATCTTTTATTACCGCGTGATCCAGAGCATCAACAAAGCGCTGGAGCCTCACGAAGTGCGGCTGCGCTACTGTGCGCTGGAGGAAAACGACGCCGACGCCAATCTGTTTCTCGCGCGGATGAACGATCCGCAGACCGAGGCGGCGCTGCTGCTCGGCATCGACGATCCGCACATTCACGATCTGGCGTGTGACGTGGGTAAACCGTGTGTGCTGATCAACTGCCGCGATCGCAAAATGCGCCTGCCGGCGGTCGCGCCGGATCACCGGGCGATTGGCGAAAACGCGGCGCGCTATCTCTTCGAGATGGGCCATCGCGAGGTGCTGAACGTGCTGTGCCTGCGGCGCTATACGATGGAGCTGCGTCTGGCGGGCATCCGCGACGCGTGGGAGGCGCAGAATCTGGCGTTTGACGAGACGCGCCATTTGCTGACCGCACCCGATTTCAGCGCCAGGGGCAGCGAGGCGCTGATCGCGCAGTTTCTGGCGGAAACCCCCGCGGCAACGCTTCCCGGCGCGCTGCTGGTGGGCGGGGATTTTATGGCGGCAGGTGCCGTGAAAGCGTTACAAAACGCCGGGCTACGGGTGCCGCAGGACATTTCCGTAATGAGCATCGACGCCTTTAACCTGGCGGCGATTGAAGATGTGCCGCTGACGGCAGTGCATGTGCCGCGCGACGCGCTCGGCGAAGAGGCGGTGTTGATGCTGCAACAGCGGCTTATCCGCCCGCAGGCGGCGGTCGGCACGCTGCTTCTGAACGGCACGCTGGACGTGCGTGAATCGGTGCGCCGCGTCAGGCCAGGGCGGGGGAGCGCCAGCGTGCAGCGCGACGGCTTATATGATTAACGCCCGTCGCCGCAGACCTCGCAGTGCGGGTTGCGCGCCAGTTTCATCTCGCGAAACTGCGTGCGCAGCGCGTCATAGATAACCAGCTTTCCGGCGCACGGCTCGCCGTAGCGCGCCAGCACTTTGATGGCTTCCATCGCCTGCAGGGAGCCAATCACGCCCACCAGCGGAGCCATCACGCCCGCTTCCACGCAGGTCAGCGCGTTCTCGCCAAAAAGACGGCTCAGGCAGCGGTAGCACGGTGCGTCGGGCTGCCACGTAAAGACGGTGATCTGGCCCTCCATGCGGATAGCTGCGCCGGAGACCAGCGGCACCTTATGATGGAAACAGGCGGCGTTTAGCTGATTGCGCGTCGCCACGTTATCGGTGCAGTCGAGCACCAGGTCATGGCGGGCGATAAGTGCCGAGAGCGCGGCGTCATCGAGCTGTGCGTTGACCGTTTCGATAACGCAGTGCGGGTTAATGGCGGCAAGCGCCTCACGCGCCGATTCCACCTTCGGCTGACCAATGGTGGCGTCGCGGTGCAGCACCTGGCGCTGGAGATTGGAGAGCGCGACGGTATCGAAATCAAGCAGCGTCAGCCTGCCGGTGCCCGCCGCGGCCAGATAAGGCGCGGCCGCGCAGCCAAGACCGCCGAGGCCCACCACCAGCACGCTGGCAGCCTTCAGCCGTTCCTGCCCGTCAAAATCGAAATCCCGCAGGATGATTTGCCGGTTATAGCGCAGCATCTCGGCATCGCTTAACGCCTCGGTCATCTCAGCCTCCGAACAGGTGGTTAAAGAGCTCAACCTCAACCCATTCGCCCGGCTCGACGTTGCCGCGCTCGCGCTCCAGCACGATAAAGCAGTTGCCCTGGGTGAAGGAGCTGAAAATATGCGAGCCCTGATGGCCGGTGCTCACCACTTCCGGCAGGCCGTCCGCGCCGGTGCGCAGCACGCCGCGCTGGAAATCGAGCCGTCCGGGGGATTTTTTCAGCCGCGTCGCCGCCCGCACGCGCAGGCGCGGCGTGAACACCTCCTTCTGGCCGCTCAGTTTCGCAATCAGCGGGCGCACCAGTTGATAGAACGTGACGGCGGCGGAAACCGGGTTGCCCGGCAGCCCGCAGAACCAGCTACTGGCAAGGCGACCAAAGGCGAACGGTTTGCCAGGCTTGATGGCGAGTTTCCAGAAGCCGATTTCGCCAAGCTCTTCAAGCAGCGTTTTGGTGTAGTCCGCTTCGCCGACGGAAACGCCGCCGGAGCTTAACACCAGATCGGCCTCGCGGTCGGCTTCCTGAAATGCGGCGCGCAGGGCGTTCGGGTCGTCGCGGATAATGCCGAGGTTCACCACGTCACAACCGAGCGCGTCGAGCATCAGGTGTACCGCGAGACGGTTGGTGTCGTAAATCTGGCCTTCCGCGAGCGGCTGGCCGGGAAGCTGGAGCTCATCGCCGGTGGAGAAAATGGCGACGCGCGGCTTGCGCACCACGTCCACTTCCGCGATGCCCAGCGAGGCAAGGAGCGGCAGTTCGGCGGCGCTCAGTTTCTGGCCTGCTTCCATTACCACCGCGCCCTGGCGAATATCTTCGCCGCGACGGCGGATATGCTGGCCCGCGCGCACGTCAGCGGTAAAGCGCACGCCCGCGTCGCTGGTCTGCGCCTCTTCCTGCATGATGACGGCTTCACAGCCCGGCGGCACTGGCGCGCCGGTCATGATGCGGATAGCCGTGCCCGCAGGCCATTCGCCGCTAAACGGCTGGCCCGCGAACGCTTTGCCCGCCACCGGCAGCCACGCGCCGGACGCGACATCCGCGAGACGCACGGCGTAGCCATCCATCGCGGCGTTATCAAAGCCCGGTACGTCCAGCGGCGAGGTCACGGCACGCGCTGTCACCCGGCCCATGCTTTTAAGCAGCGGCAGCGTCTGCGTCTCATTCAGGGGAATGATGCGGGAGAGCATCTCCTCAAGGGCGGTTTCCAGGGACATCAGTCCGGCGGTCGGTTCCATGTTTCACTCCAGCGCGACAATCACAAAGCGCCTATTATGACAGAAAGGGCGGTAGGGATGTATGTTTCGCCCTTTACGCCGCCCGCCGGGCTTTACATCACATTTGCCTCTTTCTATATTCAAAATTCGTCTGAAAGCGCGGCGACGATAATGATATTTATAGAAAAAACGCAGCCGCCTGAGAATAATTTTGCTGAATACTTACGCGCCGAACCATCACCAGCGAGGAACCGCAGTGCCTAAAAGTGACGTTTTGCCTGAAGAACAGGTGTTATCGGTTTCCGGCCTGAGCGTGCGTTTTAAAGATGAAAGCGGCACTACCGACGCGGTGCGTCAGCTCTCGTTTAGCCTGAAACGCGGCGAAACGCTGGCGATTGTCGGGGAGTCCGGCTCGGGGAAATCGGTCACGGCGCTCTCGCTGATGCGCCTGATTGAACAGGCGGGCGGCGAAATGGAGAGCGGCCCGCTGCTGCTGCGCCGGCGCAGCGAACAGGTGATTGATCTGCGCACCTTCAGCCAGAAACAGATGCGCGACGTGCGCGGGGCTGATATGGCGATGATTTTTCAGGAGCCGATGACCTCCCTGAATCCGGTCTTTCCGGTGGGTGAGCAAATTGCCGAATCCATTCGCCTGCATCAGGGGTTCGGGCGCGAAAGAGCGATGCGCGAAGCCAAACGGATGCTCGATTTAGTGCGTATCCCGGAGTCCGAAGCGATGCTGGCGCGCTTTCCACACCAGCTTTCCGGCGGGATGCGCCAGCGCGTGATGATCGCGATGGCGCTCTCGTGCCGCCCGGCGGTGCTTATTGCCGACGAACCGACCACGGCGCTGGACGTCACCATTCAGGCGCAAATCCTGCAGCTTATCCGCGTCTTGCAGCAGGAGATGTCGATGGGCGTGATTTTTATCACCCATGATATGGGCGTGGTCGCCAATATGGCCGACCGGGTACTGGTGATGTATCAGGGCGAGGCGGTGGAATCCGGCAGCGTCGAGGAGATTTTTCGCCGCCCGGCGCACCCGTATACCCGCTCTCTGCTGGCCGCCGTGCCGCGCCTGGGGGCGATGAACGGCACCGATTTGCCGCGTAAATTCCCGTTTAATCACGCGCCGCGGTGTGACATGGACCCGCCCGACGCCGAGCAGGATACCGTGGTGCCGGACAGCGAGCCGATTCTTCAGGTGCGCGATCTCGTGACGCGCTTTCCGGTGCGCAGCGGCATCTTTAACCGCGTGAAGCGCGAAGTGCATGCCGTAGAGAAAGTGAGTTTTGACCTCTGGCCCGGCGAAACGCTGTCGCTGGTGGGCGAATCGGGCTGCGGTAAATCGACCACCGGGCGCTCGCTGCTGCGGCTCGTGGAGACGCAGGGCGGCTCGATTACCTTTGGCGGCAGGCGCATCGATACGCTCTCCGACAGCGCGATGCAAGCGGTGCGCCGCGATATGCAGTTTATCTTTCAGGACCCTTACGCCTCGCTCGATCCGCGCCTGACAGTGGGTTATTCGATTATGGAGCCGCTGCTGGTGCACCGGCTGCTCGACGGCGAGGCGGCGCGCAAGCGCGTGGCGTGGCTGCTGGAGCGCGTGGGGCTGAAGCCCGAGCACGCCTGGCGTTACCCGCATGAGTTCTCTGGCGGGCAGCGTCAGCGTATCTGCATCGCGCGCGCGCTGGCGCTCAACCCGAAAGTGGTGATCGCCGATGAGTCTGTCTCCGCGCTCGATGTCTCAATTCGTGCGCAAATCATTAATTTATTGCTCGATTTGCAGCGCGATTTCGGCATTTCGTTTCTGTTTATTTCGCATGATATGGCGGTGGTGGAGCGCATCAGCCATCGCGTGGCGGTGATGTATCTCGGACAGATTGTCGAGATAGGCCCGCGCCGCGCGGTGTTTGAAAACCCGCAACATCCTTACACCCGCAAGCTGATGGCGGCAGTACCGGTGGCTGACCCTGGTCATCCGCGCCGTCAGCCTGTGCTGCTTTCCGATGAAATTCCAAGCGCCACGCGCCCGAAAGGCGACGCGCCGTTTGTCGCGCCGCTGGTGCAGGTGGGGCAGGGGCATTATGTGGCGCGTCACCCCGTCGGGGCGACGGACCACCACTTTTAATTTTCAGGTACGGCTTTCAGGAGAAGACGATGACACAACGAATCGCACGCCGCTGGCTTGCCGCGGCAGGGCTGGCTTCTGCGCTGGCCGCCGCGCCCGCCTTTGCGCAGAAAGAGATTGTCGTGGCCGTGGGTTCAAGTTTCACCACGCTCGATCCGTATGACGCCAACGACACGCTCTCCCAGCAGGTCGCCAAATCGTTCTATCAGGGGCTGTTTGGCCTCGATAAATCGATGAAAGTGCAGAATGTGCTGGCGGAAAACTACAGCGTGTCGGATGACGGGCTGGTCTATACCATCAAGCTGCGCAGCGGCGTGAAGTTCCAGGACGGCACCGATTTCAACGCCGCGGCGGTAAAGGTGAACCTCGATCGCGCCAGCAATCCGGATAACCACCTGAAGCGTTATAACCTGTATAAAAACATCGCCAGCACCGAGGCGGTAGACCCGACCACCGTCAAAATCACCCTGAAACAGCCGTTCTCGGCGTTTATCAATATTCTGGCGCACCCGGCGACCGCGATGATCTCCCCGGCGGCGCTGGAGAAATATGGCAAAGAGATCGGTTTTCATCCGGTCGGCACCGGGCCATATGAACTGGTGACCTGGAACCCGACCGATTTTGTGAAGGTGAAGAAAAACGCCCACTACTGGCAGCCGGGGCTGCCGAAGCTTGACGCCATCACCTGGCGCCCGGTGGTGGATAACAATACGCGCGCCTCGATGCTGCAAACCGGCGAAGCGCAGTTCGCGTTCCCGATCCCTTACGAACAGGCCGCCCTGCTTGAGAAAAACAGCAAGCTGGATCTGGTGGCGACGCCGTCAATCATGCAGCGCTATATCAGCATGAACGTGACCCAGAAGCCGTTCGATAACCCGAAAGTGCGTGAGGCGATCAATTACGCCATCAACCGTCAGGCGCTGGTGAAAGTGGCATTTGCGGGTTACGCGACGCCCGCCACCGGCGTGGTGCCGCCGACGATTGAGTTCGCGCAACAGTATCAGCCGTGGCCGTACAACCCGGCCAAAGCGCGTGAGTTGCTGAAAGAAGCGGGCTACCCGAACGGCTTTAGCACCACGCTCTGGTCGTCGCATAACCATAGCACCGCCCAGAAGGTGTTGCAGTTTACGCAGCAACAGCTGGCGCAGGTGGGCATTAAGGCAAAAGTGACGGCGATGGACGCAGGCCAGCGCGCCTCGGAAGTGGAAGGCAAAGGGCAGAAAGAGAGCGGCGTGCGGATGTTCTACACCGGCTGGTCGGCATCGACCGGCGAAGCCGACTGGGCGCTGTCACCGCTTTTCGCCTCGCAGAACTGGCCGCCGACGCTGTTTAACACGGCGTTTTACAGCAACCCGGCGGTGGATAAAGATCTCGCCGACGCGTTGAAAACCACCGATAAAACCCGCAAGGCTGCGCTGTATAAAGCCGCGCAGGATACGCTGTGGAAGGAGTCGCCCTGGGTGCCGCTGGTGGTGGAAAAACTGGTCTCGGCGCACAGCAAATCGCTGACCGGGTTTTACATGATGCCGGATACGGGCTTTAGTTTTGAGGACGCGGATCTGAAATAACCGTCGCCGGAAGGTGGGTGCGAGCGTAAATGGCCGGAAGGTGGGTGCGCTACGCTTACCCACCCTACCTTTTATGCGCCCAACCGTGGTAGGGCGGGTAAGCGAAGCGCACCCGCCAGCCAGGGTTAGCGATGTAAACCGTAGGGCAGGTAAGCGAAGCGCACCCGCCAGCCAGGGTTAGCGATGTAAACCGTAGGGCGGGTAAGCGAAGCGCACCCGCCAGCCAGGGTTAGCGATGTAAACCGTAGGGCGGGTAAGCGAAGCGCACCCGCCAGCCCAGGGTTTGCGATGTAAATCGTAGGGCGGGTAAGCGAAGCGCACCCGCCAGTGGCACAATACCAATCCCATACAAGAAGACGCGTTCATGAAGGAAAACAGGGTTTCGCATGTTTAGCTACATCATAAAACGCCTGCTGGGGCTCATCCCGACGCTGCTCATCGTGGCGGTGCTGGTGTTTTTGTTCGTTCATCTGCTGCCGGGCGATCCGGCGCGCCTCGTCGCCGGGCCGGAGGCCGACGCTCAGGTCATTGGTATGGTGCGCCACCAGCTCGGCCTTGATCAGCCGCTCTGGCAGCAGTTCTGGCACTACATCAGCAACGTGGTGCGCGGCGATTTCGGCATCTCGCTGGTCTCGCGCCGTCCGGTCTCAGAAGAGATTGCCAGCCGCTTTATGCCGACTTTCTGGCTGACGCTTGCCAGCATGAGCTGGGCGATGGTCTTCGGGCTCGCCGCCGGGATTATCGCGGCGGTCTGGCGCAACCGCTGGCCAGACCGTCTGAGCATGACGCTTGCGGTCTCCGGCATTTCGTTCCCTGCGTTTGCCCTCGGTATGCTGCTGATGCATATCTTTTCGGTGCAGCTCGGGTGGCTGCCCACCGTGGGCGCCGACAGCTGGCGGCACTATATTCTGCCGTCGCTGACGCTTGGCGCGGCCGTGGCGGCGGTTATGGCGCGCTTTACCCGCGCCTCTTTTGTGGATGTGCTGGGCGAAGACTATATGCGCACCGCCCGCGCCAAAGGGGTGAGCGAGAAGTGGGTTATCCTGAAACATGGCCTGCGCAACGCCATGATCCCGGTTGTCACTATGATGGGCTTACAGTTCGGCTTTCTGCTGGGCGGTTCAATTGTGGTGGAGAAAGTCTTTAACTGGCCGGGGCTTGGGCGTCTGCTGGTCGATTCCGTAGAGATGCGCGACTATCCGGTCATTCAGGCCGAAGTGCTGCTGTTCTCGCTCGAATTTATTCTTATCAACTTAGTGGTGGATGTGCTCTACGCCGCCATTAACCCGGCTATCAGGTACAAGTAAGGATGCGACTTTTCAACTGGCGCCGACAGGCGATTTTAAACGGCCTGCCTACTGTTCGCCCGCACCAGACGCGCACGCCGTGGCATGAGTTCTGGCATCGTCTGAAGCGCCAGCCGGTGGCGCTGGTGGCGGGCGGTTTTGTGCTACTGCTTATCGCGCTGGCGCTGTTCGCGCCGTGGATTGCGCCGTTCGACGCCGAAAACTATTTCGATTATGACCGCCTGAATGAAGGACCGTCGATGGTGCACTGGTTCGGTGTCGATTCGCTGGGGCGCGATATTTTCAGCCGCGTGATTGTCGGCGCGCGGATTTCGCTCGCCGCCGGGGTGTTTGCGGTGCTGACGGGCGCGATTATCGGTACTGTGCTGGGGCTGCTGGCGGGCTTTTACGAAGGCTGGTGGGACCGCGTGATTATGCGCATCTGTGACGTGCTGTTCGCCTTCCCGGGCATTTTGCTCGCCATCGCCGTAGTGGCGGTAATGGGCAGCGGGATGGCGAACGTCATTATCGCCGTGGCGATATTCAGTATCCCGGCCTTTGCTCGCCTGGTGCGCGGCAATACGCTGGTGCTGAAGCACCAGACGTTTATTGAATCGGCGCGCAGTATCGGTGCGTCTGATGCCACCATTCTGTTCCGGCATATCCTGCCGGGCACGGTGTCGTCGATTGTGGTCTATTTCACCATGCGTATCGGCACGTCGATTATCTCCGCCGCCAGTTTGTCGTTTCTGGGGCTTGGCGCGCAGCCGCCGACGCCGGAGTGGGGAGCGATGTTGAACGAGGCCCGCGCGGACATGGTGATGGCCCCGCACGTGGCGATTTTCCCGAGCCTTGCGATTTTCCTGACGGTGCTGGCGTTTAATCTGTTGGGCGACGGGCTGCGCGACGCGCTGGATCCGAAGATTAAGGGGTAGTGCGGGAAAATGATGGGTGTGTGTCGGGATGGCGGGTGTGCTTGCGCTTACCCGCCCTACGGGACAGGTGGGTTGTGAATGGCGGGTGCGCACGCTTACCCGCTCTTCGGGACAGGTTGGTTGTGAATGGCGGGTGCGCACGCTTACCCGCCCTACGGCCAGGTTGGTTGTGAATGGCGGGTGCGCACGCTTGCCCGCCCTACGGGACAGGTTGATTGTATGTAGGGCGGGTAAGCGAAGCGCACCCGCCGTTATCACCATGCACCCGCCATAAAAAAGGCTGCCACCGGCAGCCTTTTCACGTTAACGGCGCGCAGAAACCTTATATCAGGCTTCCCCACAGATCATACTCGTCGGCGTTCTCCACCTTCACGCGCACCACATCGCCCGGCTTCAGTTTGGTTTCACCGTTCAGGTACACCGCGCCGTCGATTTCCGGGGCGTCCGCCATGCTGCGGCCAATCGCGCCTTCCTCGTCCACTTCATCTATAATGACCAGGATCTCGCGGCCCACCTTCTCCTGCAGACGCTCGGCGGAAATCTGCTGCTGCAACGCCATAAAGCGATTCCAGCGCTCTTCTTTCACCTCTTCCGGCACCTGATCCGGCAGATCGTTGGCGGTGGCGCCTTCAACCGGGCTGTATTTAAAGCAGCCCACGCGATCCAGACGCGCCTCTTTCAGGAAATCGAGCAGCATCTGGAAATCGTCTTCGGTTTCGCCAGGGAAGCCGACGATAAACGTCGAGCGCAGGGTCAGCTCCGGGCAGATCTCGCGCCACTGCTTGATGCGCGCCAGCTGGCGGTCTACCGAGCCTGGACGCTTCATCAGCTTCAGAATCCGCGGGCTGGCGTGTTGCAACGGGATATCCAGATACGGCAGGATTTTGCCTTCTGCCATCAGTGGGATCACATCGTCCACGTGCGGGTACGGGTAGACGTAATGCAGACGCACCCAGACGCCGAGCTTCGCGAGCTGTTCGCACAGGCTCACCATGCTGGTTTTGACCGGGGAGCCGTTCCAGAAGCCGGTGCGGTGTTTCACGTCCACGCCGTAAGCGGAGGTGTCCTGCGAAATCACCAGCAGCTCTTTAACGCCCGCTTCCACCAGACGTTTCGCCTCGGCCAGCACGTCGCCAATCGGGCGGCTATCGAGATCGCCGCGCATCGACGGGATAATGCAGAAGGTGCAGCGATGGTTGCAGCCTTCGGAAATTTTCAGGTAGGCGTAGTGGCGCGGCGTCAGCTTCACACCCTGTTCCGGCACGAGGCTCAGAAACGGGTTGTGCTTCGGCTTCGGCACATAGTGATGAACATGTTGCAGCACCTGCTCGTAGCTGTGCGGCCCGGTGATCTCCAGCACTTTCGGGTGCACTTCGCGGATCTGATCTTCTTTCGCGCCGAGACAGCCGGTGACAATCACCTTGCCGTTTTCATTCAGCGCCTCGCCGATCGCCTCCAGCGACTCCTGCACCGCGCTGTCGATAAACCCGCAGGTGTTGACGATAACCATATCGGCGTCGTCATAGCGTGGCACCACGTCATAACCTTCGGTGCGAAGCTCAGTCAGGATGCGTTCAGAGTCCACCAGGTTTTTTGGGCAGCCCAGCGAAACGAAGCCGATCTTTGGCTGCTGCATTACATTGCTCATAGGTCAAAAATTCATCATTTATGGAGTTATCAGGGCGGGGATTTTACAGAGGTTGGTGGGAAATTTGTACTGGTATCTTGCCCTTCGCGCGATGTTAAAGATTATGTAAAAGTCCGCCGGGCCGTTCTGCGGCTGGCTACCCTTAATCGGGACTGCCATAAGGAGAACGCCATGCCGCTACGCTCGCCACATTTACTCGCTCTGTTGCTCGTTGTGAGCGCCTCCGCCGCCGCGCTGCCTGCAAAGGTGGATGTGCTTGCCGATAATCTCGAAAACCCGTGGTCGCTGGCGTTTCTGCCGGATAACCAGGGCATGCTGATAACGCTTCGCGGCGGCGAGCTGAAACGCTGGCAGTCGGGCAAAGGGCTTTCCGCCGCCATCTCCGGCGTGCCGACGGTCTGGCATCAGGGGCAGGGCGGCCTGCTGGATGTGGTGCTGGCGCCCGATTTTAACGAGAGCCGCCGCGTCTGGTTGAGTTACGCTGAAGGCGGCAGCGACGGTAAAGCGGGCACTGCGGTCGGCTACGGGCGGCTTAGCGATGATATGCAGCGGCTGGAAAATTTTAAGGTCGTGTTCCGCCAGCAGCCGAAGCTCTCGGTCGGCAACCATTTTGGCGGGCGTATGGCGTTTGACGGTAAAGGCCATCTGTTCATTGCGCTTGGCGAAAACAACCAGCGCCCGACGGCGCAGGATCTCGATAAGCTTCAGGGCAAAGTGGTGCGTCTTACGGAAAACGGCGACGTGCCGAAGGATAACCCGTTTGTCGGCAAACAGGGCGTGCGCCCGGAGATCTGGTCTTACGGCATTCGCAACCCGCAGGGGCTGGCGCTCAACCCCTGGAGCCAGACGATATGGCTTAACGAGCACGGCCCGAAAGGCGGCGATGAAATTAATATTCCCGAAGCGGGCAAAAACTACGGCTGGCCGCTCGCCACCTGGGGCATCAATTACAGCGGCGAGCCTATTCCGGAGGCCAAAGGCGGCGAAGCGCCGGGCACCGAGCAGCCGCTGTTCTACTGGAAAGTCTCGCCCGCGGTGAGCGGCATGGCGTTTTATAACGCCGATAAATTTCCGCAGTGGAAAAATAAGCTGTTTATCGGCGCGCTCAAGGAGCAGAACCTGATCCAGCTGTCGGTGAACGGCAATCAAGTGACGGAAGATGGCCGACTGCTGGAGAAAGAGAATAAACGCATTCGCGACGTGCGCGTCGGGCCGGACGGCTTTCTGTATGTGCTGACCGACGAAACCGACGGTCAGCTGCTGAAAGTCAGCCCGGCGTCGTGATCAGCTCACCGGGATCATCACGATATTGCGAAACGCCGGGCGTTCGGTGAGCTGCTGATACCAGCGCTCCAGGTGCGGGCGCGGCGTCCACTCGATGCCAACGTTAAAGAGATTATAGATGTGCGGGGCAGGGGCCATATCGGCGATGCCGAACGCGTCGCCGGAGAGCCACGGGGTTTTCGCCAGTTCGGCGTCAAGAATGGCGAACAGCGCATCGCACTGCTTTTTGCTCTCTTCAATCAGCGCCGGGTCGCGCTGCTCGGGCGGCGTGCGCACCAGGCTGAAGACGACGCCGCGATGCGGCGCAGGCAGCGTGCTGATGGCCCAGTCCATCCACTTTTCGCCGCGGGCGCGCTCAACGGGGCTTTCCAGCCACAGACGGCCCTGGCCATACTGCGCTGCCAGATAACGCACAATGGTGTTGGATTCCCACAGCACCAGGCCGGTTTCATCGTCGCGCAGGCACGGCACCAGCCCGTTCGGGTTCATCTCCAGATAATCCGCGTCGTGGTTAATGCCATATTTGCCGCCCGCCGGAATGCGGTTGTACGGCAGCTCCAGCTCTTCCAGACACCACAGCACCTTCTTCACGTTAGTGGAATTTTCTCGACCCCATACGGTAATCATATCTTGCTCCTTTGCAGATGAACGATGCCGCGGCGACGGCGCGCCACGAAGATATTCCATGGTGGAATAATCCCCGCGCTTTCGCAACTGCCTGAAAATGCCGTGTCACTTTGTGACCGGAAAGTGAAACTTTAAAAACTTTACCCCCGTGCTGTTTCATTGATGGCGTTTGTGCGTTATTACTCATCTTTTCACCGATACGGTTGATTTGTAGTAGTTTCTGGAATGGATATTCAGGTGGCTCTTATGACCTCATTCTCACGCTCCGGCGCTCGTCGCGTGCTGGCTCTCTCAGGCGCGTTTCTGTTGATTTCTCTCTCCACCGCCCACGCGGCCGACCCGATTGCGCCCGCCGCGCCAGAGGTCGACGCCCGCGCCTGGATCCTGATGGACTATCACAGCGGCAAAGTGCTGGCAGAAGGCAACGCGGATGAAAAACTCGATCCGGCAAGCCTCACCAAACTGATGACCAGCTATGTGGTCGGCCAGGCGCTCAAGGCGGGGAAAATTCATCTCGATGATAAAGTGACCGTCGGCAAAGACGCCTGGGCGACCGGCAACCCGGCGCTGCGCGGCTCGTCGCTGATGTTCTTAAAACCCGGCGATCAGGTGTCGGTGGCCGATCTCAACAAAGGCGTGATTATTCAGTCCGGCAATGACGCCAGTATTGCTATCGCCGATTATGTGGCGGGCAGCCAGGACGCGTTTGTCAGCCTGATGAACGGCTACGCCAAACGCCTGGGGCTGACTAACACGACCTTTAAAACGGTCCACGGCCTCGATGCGCCGGGGCAGTTCAGCACCGCGCGCGATATGGCGCTGCTCGGCAAGGCGCTGATCCACGACGTGCCGGATGAATACGCCATTCATAAAGAGAAAGAGTTTACGTTCAATAAAATCCGCCAGCCGAACCGCAACCGCCTGTTGTGGAGCAGCAGCATGAACGTCGACGGAATGAAAACCGGCACTACGGCGGGCGCGGGCTATAACCTGGTCGCCTCGGCGACGCAGGGCGATATGCGCCTGATCTCGGTTGTGCTGGGCGCGAAAACCGACGGCATTCGCTTTCGCGAATCGGAAAAACTGCTGACCTGGGGCTTCCGCTTCTTTGAAACCGTCACGCCGATTAAGCCGGATGCCGCGTTCGTTAACCAGCGCGTCTGGTTTGGCGACAGCAGCGAAGTGAAACTCGGCGCGGGCGAGGCGGGTTCTGTGACGATCCCCAAAGGCCAGCTGAAAAACCTCAAAGCCACCTATACGCTCAATTCGCCGCAGCTTACCGCGCCGCTGAAACAGGGTCAGGTGGTGGGCACTATCGATTTTCAGCTTAACGGCAAGAGCATCGAGCAGCGCCCGCTGGTGGTCATGGAAGCGGTAAATGAAGGCGGCTTCTTCAGCCGGATGTGGGATTTCGTGCTGATGAAATTCCATCAGTGGTTCGGGAGCTGGTTCTCGTAACCTCACGCTCCCGACTTACGGGAGCGTTTACCACATCACGCTGACGTTCGCCGCCTGCGCCCAGGCGATAAACGCGTCGTCGGGCATCCGGTCGGTCGTGATGGTATCAAACGCCTCAAGCGGCCCCATACAGGCGGGCCGCACTTGCCCAAATTTGCTGTGGTCCGCCACGATCACGTGACGCTGGGCCATCTCCAGCGCCCAGTGTTTCACCGGCAGTTCGTCGAGATTAAAACAGGTCGCGCCATACTGGGGATGCACGCCCGCTGCCGAAAAAAAGGCGATATCGGGGCAGAGATTGCGCAGCGTTTCCTGGAAATTGAGCGGCTTGAAAATCGCGTTGCTCGCGTGGAATTCGCCGCCGCAAAGGATAACGCGGCAGTGCGGTTTCTCCTGAAGCGCCAGAAAGGTGTTGAGCGAATAGCAGATGCCGGTGAAGGGCAGGGCGTCGTCGAGTGCGTCGATGACCCACGGCGTGGTGGTGCCACAGTCGAAAAAAAGCGTCTGGTGCGGGCGGGCAAGCGACGCCGCGAGCGCGGCCGCGTGGCGTTTCTCCTCCACCAGCCGGGTCTGTTCATCGCTTAACAGGTAGCGGCTTACCGCCACGCCGCGCGGCTCCAGCACAATGTAGCCGCCAAGCAGCGTGACCGGCGCGTCATTACCCTGCAGGTCGCGGCGAATGGTCATCTCCGAGACGCCAAGTAGCGCCGCCGCCTCTTTGAGATGCATTTTATCCTGTCGCTTTAGTGCCTGTAGCAGTTGCGCCAGTCGCTCATCACGCCGCGTTTCCATAGTTCCTCTTGCTCAACCCGGCACCACGCCCGTCGCGCGGTGCCTGAAAAGTCGTGCAATCTTACCTGTGGACCTGCGGTTAGTCACGCACCCAGCCTTTACGGATGGGCAGCGCGAAGCAGAGACGATAGAGCTGGCGCAGCGTGCGGTACAGCGGTTCGCCAAGCGGTGCCCAGAGGATCTGCGCGCTCAGACAAGCGAGCATCGCCACCAGCAGACCGCCCGCCATATCGAGCGGCCAGTGGACGCCCAGATAGACGCGCGACCATGCAATCGCGCAGGCGACGGCCATTAACAGCGCGCCAGACCAGACGCGGTGCCAGAAGAGAAACGCCAGCGCGAAGGTGAAAATCACGGTGCCGTGATCGCTGGGATAGGAGTCGTCAGGCGCGTGCGGCAGGAACTGATGACCGAGTCCGACCACAAACGGGCGCGGATGCGGAAACAAATGACCCGCAAGCCAGGAGACGGCGAGGCTGATGAGCAGCGCCAGCGCGAACTTCACCACCAGCCTGCGCTCGGTCGGACGCCAGAGCCACAGTACCACCGGCAGCAGCGGCACAATCGAGATAAGATCGCGCGCGATAAACGTCGCCAGCGCGATAAGCCAGCCCGGCGACGCGGGCGTCGCGTTAATTTGCAAAAACAGAAATTGATTCAACGCTTCCATCATAGGGTTGCGGGTTCCTTATTCATCAATGTGGTGGTCACGCCCCACGTCACCACCTGCGTGAGCCACACCCACCAGCCTGCCCACAGGTTATGGGTGAAGAAATGCGCGCCGCGCATCACCTGGCCGAAGCCCATCGCGAGCCCGAGCGCAATGCCCGCCGCCAGCGCCAGCCGGGCGTATCCCGGATGCTCGCGCTTAAGGCCGAACCAGAGGCCCATCACCATAAAGCCGCTGGAGGCGTGGCCGCCAGGAAAACACCGACCAGGGCCGCTGCCGTCCGGTACCGCGCCAAAAAGCGGATAGGAGAGCGCCTTTCCGCCATACTCAACAAGATCCCACGGACAGCTGTGATGGCTGGTGGCCTTCAGGATGCCGACGACGGCAGCGCCAAGACCCATCAGCACTGCGACCATCATCCAGCGCGGATGGCGACGAATCACGCCATACAGCAGGCTCCCGACGGCGACCGCGATGGCGCAATATTTGGCGAGCCGGTGATTGAGCAGATCAAGCCAGTGGTTGTCCTGCCAGGGAAAATTCCCTGCCGCGGCGTCAAACCACATCTGCGTCAGCCAGCGGTCCAGCGTTTCGGTGCGTGAAAGCCAGGTGAACAGCACGCCCAGCGCCGTTAACAGCGCAAGCTGACCAACATAAAAGCGCACGGGCAGGGAATAAAGGGAGATTGTCTTATTTATCCGGGGCCTGGCGGGCCAGAAAAGCGGAGATAAAGTACGCATCGCGGCGTCATCCGGAAGCTGAAAAGGGCCAGCATAAAGCGGCTAACTTAAGAAAACCTTAAACAATCGGGCGAAAGGCGCGCCACGCCGGTTTGTCGCACATAATTCACTATCGCGCGGCGCGGCAATTCATTACACTTTGCGCGATTTTATTGATGGATGACTCATGCAAACTCACGCAAACCGAACCGGACGTCTCGGACGCCAGGCGCTGCTGTTCCCGCTCTGCCTGGTGCTCTACGAATTCTCGACTTATATCGGCAACGACATGATCCAGCCGGGCATGCTCGCGGTCGTCGAACAGTATCAGGCGGGCGTCGAATGGGTGCCCACCTCTATGACCGCCTATCTCGCGGGCGGCATGTTTTTACAGTGGCTGCTCGGCCCGCTCTCTGACCGTATCGGCAGACGCCCGGTGATGCTGGCGGGCGTGGCGTGGTTTATCGTCACCTGTCTTGCCACGTTGCTCGCCCGGGACATTGAACAGTTCACCGTGCTGCGCTTTTTGCAGGGCATCAGCCTGTGCTTTATCGGCGCGGTGGGTTATGCCGCGATTCAGGAGTCGTTTGAAGAGGCGGTGTGTATCAAAATCACCGCGTTAATGGCGAACGTCGCGCTTATCGCGCCGCTGCTGGGGCCGCTCGTCGGGGCTGCCTGGGTACACGCCGCGCCCTGGGAGATGATGTTTGTGCTTTTCGCCGTGCTGGCGGCCATCTCGTTCTTTGGCCTGTGGCGCGCTATGCCGGAGACGGCCACGCGGCTTGGCGAGAAGCTGTCGCTGCGTGAACTGGGCCGTGACTATAAAGCCGTGCTGAAAAACCTGCGCTTTGTGTCCGGGGCGCTGGCGATAGGTTTTGTCAGCCTGCCGCTGCTGGCGTGGATTGCGCAGTCGCCGGTCATTATCATCAGCGGCGAGCAGATGAGCACCTATGAATATGGCCTGTTGCAGGTGCCGATTTTCGGCGCGCTGATCATCGGCAACCTGGTGCTGGCGAAGCTCACCGCCCGGCGCTCCGTGCGCTCGCTGATTGTGATGGGCGGCTGGCCGATGATGTTCGGGCTGGCGCTGGCGGCGCTCGCCACGGTGATTTCATCGCACGCGTACCTCTGGATGACGGCGGGGCTCAGCATCTACGCTTTCGGCATCGGCATTGCTAACGCGGGCCTGGTGCGCCTGACGCTCTTTGCCAGCGACATCAGCAAAGGCACCGTCTCGGCGGCGATGGGCATGTTGCAGATGACCATTTTCACGGTGGGTATCGAAATCAGTAAACACGCCTGGCTTGGCGGCGGCAACGCGCTGTTTAACCTGTTTAACTTCGCAAGCGGCCTCCTGTGGCTGGGCCTGATGGTGATTTTCCTGAAGGACAAAACCGTCGGCACCCGCCCGGAAGCGTAACGCAAAACGCGACGGCCCGCCCGGGCCGTCGTCTCAGGCGAACGGCGCGTCGCCGTTCAGCACCTTGTCGATAACATCCAGTACACCATCCTGATTATTGGCTGGCGCACGATAGCGCGCGACCTTGTGAATCGCCTCCGGCGCGTTGTCCATCGCGAACCCAAACCCCGCGTGGCGCAGCATCTCGACATCATTGCCGCCGTCGCCAAACGCCACGACCTCGCTGTCTGCAATGCCCCAGCGCTGTTGCAGCATCTGAATGCCGTTGGCTTTGTGAAGCCCCGGAATGATGAGATCGATAGAGCCGTGGCCGCTGGAGACCGGCACCACAATGCCTTCAAACGCCTCGGTCAGTTCGTCCATTCTTTTTAGCAGCTGGATATCCGGCAGGTTGAGCGCGAATTTAAAGAAAATGTCCCGCGCGTCGTGCAGGTCGTCGACAAAATCCAGGCGGTGATAGTAGCGCGCCGCCATGTTTTTGAAGCGCTCATCGTAGCGCTTAAGCGTGTAGCCGCTGTTTTTTCCGCAGGCGATAATCTCTAAATCGTCGAGCGTCATCAGGTGGTCAATGACGTAACGATACTCGTCATCGCTCAACTCGCCGTTAAAGACATCTTCGCCTTCGCATACCACCCACGCGCCGTTTTCCGCCACGAAGGCGATGTCGTCGGCGATGTCCGGAAAAAACGACGTCAGTTGGTAGTATTGGTTGCCACTCGCCACCACAAAACGGATGCCGCGGGCTTTCATTTCGGCGTACTGCTTAAGAAAACGCTCGCGGTGATAGGTTTTGTCGTCGCGTAAAAACGTGCCGTCCATATCCACGGCGATTAACTTAACTGTCATAAACGCTCCTTAAGGATTTACCAGGCCGGACGCGGTAAAAGTGCGGATAATGGCCTGTTAACATAAGCTGTGGTTATTAAAAGGATTTTCACTTAATTCAAATTTACACCTAAAGCTAAACTGCCTGGGGGCCGATAGTAGCCTTGTTAACGACTCTCCGATGTGCGAAACGGCAACCCTATGGCGACTATCTTCAACAACCTGATGTCCGGCAATGTCCTGACGCAGCAGAAAAAAACGGCCGCTAGCTTAAGCCAGTCCATCGAGCGGCTCTCATCCGGCATGCGCATTAACAGCGCGAAGGACGACGCTGCCGGGCAGGCTATTGCCAACCGTATGTCTGCCACGCTCAGGGCGAATGACGTGGCCTCGCGCAGCATGAACGACGGGATAAGCCTCTCTCAGAGGGCCGAGGGCGCGCTTTCTGAAGTCACCGATCTGCTGACGCGCGCAAAATCGCTGGCGGTGCAGTCCGCAACCGGCACGCTGGACGCAAGCGATCGCGCGGCGATCTCCGCTGAATTCAGCGAGATCAAAGCGCAGATAGACGCCATTTCCACAGGGACGACGATTTTCGGCAAATATCCGCTGGCGCCCGCGGCATCCTCGCCACCGCCCGCGTCGCAGCTCGGCAATATTCCGTCTATTAACCAGCGCTTCCCGGTGCCGGGCCAGCAATACACCTTTACTTCCGGGCTGGTGCCGCTGGCCTATATTCCGGCTGGCGCGACCGGCATTACGCTGACGATTAACTCGGGCTGGATGGATGACGATATCCAGCTGTTCAGCCGTGATGGCAGCCATCTCGTCGGTACGCCGGTGAATGGCCCCACGCGCGACTTCACCTGGACGAATAACGGCGTGAACAGCACCGCGACGGCGAATACCAAAATCATCTCCACCGATAACGGTTTTTTGCCGGGTGCCAGCTACAGCGACGCGAACCTGACACAGGGGCCGCCCACTTACAACGTGAACGGCGGCGCGGTGAAGCAGTACAATGGCATGACCATCACCTACAGTGGTGACGGCGACCGCTACGAGACGCCCGCGACAGGATGGGCCAACAACGGCACGGTGTCGCCGGGTGATTATCTGGAGCGTTTGTCCATTGATAAGGTGACGGAAGATGTGATCATCATGGTGGTGGGCAACGGCTCGTTTTACGGCCAGATGACCTGGACCAAACTGCCGAAACCAACCGATCCGCCGGATAACGGGCCGGTCAGCACCGATACGGATATCGTGATGAGCGCCGACTACGGCGAGGCGGTGCAGTATAAAACCATTCCCGGCACGCCTTCGGACACCAAAACGCTCGGCCTTGATACCGCGCGGCTTGATAATCAGCAGAGCGCGTCGCAGGCGATAGACGCCATCGATCATGCGATCGATACCGTAAGCGCGTATCGCGGCACTTACGGGAGTCTGGTGAATACGTTCGATTCGGCGAAGGCCGGGCTGGCGCAGGATACCGCCGCCACGACCGCCGCGCGCAGCCGCATCGAAGACGCGGATTTCGCGCAGGAGGCGAGCAACCTCAGCCGGACGCAGATCCTGCAACAGGCCGGGGACGCCGTGCTGGCGCAGGCGAACCAGCAGGCGCAGAACGTGCTCTCGCTTCTTAAATAACGTCACGCGCCTGCCCGGAGGCTGACTCATCCGGTGTCGCAGGTTTCGCCACCGCACGCGCCACCACCGCCGCCAGCGCCACCAGCGTTAATACCACCAGCATCGCGCTGCGTAATCCGTAATGTTCCCCCAGGAAGCCGAGTAACGGCGGGCCCACCAGGAAGGCGACATAGCCTGCCGTTGCCACCACGCTCACGCGCACCGGCGCATCCGGCCCGGTATCGCTCGCCGCCGAAATGGTCAGCGGGAAGCCGAGCGACGCGCCCAGACCCCACAGCAGCACCGACACGCTCGCGATAATCGGGTTATCAACAAAGATAATCAGCCCGATGCCGAGTGCGCCCATCATGGCGCTGGCGCGCACCACATTCACGCGACTGTAGCGGTCGATAAACCAGCCGCCAAAGAAGCGCCCAAGCGTCATGCCGAGCGTGAAACCGGCGTAGATCAGCGAGCCGGAAGTGGGGCTAAAACCGTGACCATCCACCATCAATAACGGCAGCCAGTCGTTGGCGGAGCCTTCGGCAAACGCCATCGCCAGGACAATCAGGCCAATCAGCAGCAACTGGGTATCTTTCCAGAACGGGATATGACCGGCAGGGCGCTGCTGGCGCGCCTCTTTCGCCTCTTTACCGACGCCGTAGGGAATAGCCCGCAGCCCGATAATAATCGGGATAATGGTGACCAGCGTGGCGATGGTCAAATGCAGATCGGCGCGAAAATGGAACGCCGTCAGGCTCAGGCCGATGCCTGCGCCAATCAGCGTGCCGAGGCTGTAAAAGCCGTGCATCATCGGCAGCACGGTTTTGTTCTGTAGCTGCTCGACCGTCGCGCCTTCCACATTGAGCGCCACTTCGGCGGAGCCCATCCCCGCGCCCAGCACCGCCAGCCCGCAGGCAAACAGCAGCGGCGAGGCGAGCCACAGCGCGAGCGCCATCAGCAACATGCCGATAACCCCAAGCGCCATGCCGTTGCGGATAACCGTATGTGTGCCGAGGCGCTTCACCAGCCAGCCGGAGCAGAGAATGCCGCTCATGGAACCAACCGAAAGCCCGAACAGCACGATGCCCATGCCGGCGGTGGAGACCGCCAGCACGTCACGAATGGACGGCGTGCGGGTCGCCCAGGAGGCCATCAGCAATCCTGGCAGAAAGAAAAACAGAAAGAGCGCCCACGTCCGGTGACGCAGCGCGGAAGAGTGATTCACGTCGGATGACATAGCCCATTCGCCTGGAGTGAAAAAGAAACCTTTAAAACGTAGCAAGGTTGTGTACATTTGTACACATACAGAAAATGCTTTTCCGGTTGAGAATTCGACACCCATGGCGACACGACAAAACGACCCGCAGCGCCGCGAGCGCATTCTGGAAGCGACGCTCGCCTGCATCGCCACGCACGGCTTTCATCATATTACGCACCGCAAAATCGCCCTTGAGGCAGGCGTGCCGCTGGGCTCCGTCACCTACTATTTCACTTCGCTGGAGGCATTGCTGGCCGAGGCGTTTACGCGTTTCGCCGAGAGCATGTCGCGCCAGTACCAGGCACTGATGGCACAGGCGCAGAGCCGCGAGGAAGCCTGCGAGGCATTAACGGCGCTGATTTGTGGCGCGCAGGTGACAACGCCTGAAAATATGGAGCTGATGTACCAGCTCTACGCCTACGCGAGCCGCCAGCCGCAACTCAAAATCATCATGCAGGACTGGATGCGCCGCAGCCAGCAGACGCTCGAAACCTGGTTCGACCCGGCGACCGCCCGCGCGCTTGATGCGTTTGTCGAAGGGATGACGCTGCACTACGTCGTTGACCGTGAGCCGCTGAAGGAGGCGGAGATCCGGGTAATAGTGTTGAGACTCGCCGGAGTCGATTAAATCCGCTTCAAAAATTAAGTGAGTCAAAAGGGAAAGTCTTATGTGCCTTTACATAATAACATTTTGGGTAACAAACAGGCGAAAATAGAAATGGGACGTTATTGATCGGCTTGTCACTATACATAGCTCAGCGCTTTATCATGCTCGCCGACAATATATTTTCTTAACTTTTTTGTGAAGTGGACATGTAGTATGGTGCCTAAGGTTATCCATAGCAAAATAAGCTCAGTGAAAGGCAGCATGACATATACAAATGTTTTTTCCTTCGGATAAACTTTTATCGAATTAGTCAGGTAACGCTGGCCTTCTTGCGTAAGAAAGAGATCGCAAATCCCTTTCTTTACTTCTGGTGATGGTAAGATACTTTGAGTGGCAACTCGGGTAATGTTCGAGGTACATTCGGCTTTACGCATACTCCACTTGCTTCTGGCAATAATGTTTGCCTGCCAGGCTGAATCGCGAGAAATATAAAAATATTCTCCGGTAGGCTTCCAGATAAGGAGGGTGTGCTCACCGGGAGTCTTAGCAGTGCGGATAACTACCGGAGCAGAAAAGCAAAAGGAACCGATAAAGAATAAAGCAAAGACACAAGGTAGGAACTTATCAAGTCTTTTGATTTCAGGTATCTTTTTTGTCGAAAGTGGGATCATAAAAAAACGTAATAAGGAAGAAGGTATACCTGCATTTTCGAGAGTTTTAGCTTCTCCTTCACGCGGTTTTACAAGCTTGCTTTTTATATTAATTAGGAGTTTAAATACTGTCCCGATGGCTGTTACCAGCGTGATAATTGTCGCAACCGGCGCATTGGTAAACTCTGTGCTTATCATCTCTGTAATCGAATGCATTTTTCTGAATCCTGTGCGTGCTTGCTGTTTTTTATTATCTTATTTTTAACAGGTATGACATGATTTGCAATAGTTGTGAAGAATACATTGGCGTTATTATTTGTATGTTGGGCTATAACTTGATGAGATTATGATATATGTGAAATTATACCAGAAAACGAGTGCATGCCTTTGTGGCATAATGATGAAGCGATGTCTTTTCTTCGTCATCGAATTAATAAGAGTGAAAGAGGAGAAAATAAAATCTGCTAATTATGTGCCTGCCCACTTAAAAAGTAGGAATGAATTAATATCGCTAAAAGAGTTGATGTCGGGGCAAGCTGCAGCTGGTCAGCAACCGCTTTGGTAACCTTTGGTCTCAGGATAGGGAGAATGGGATGCATGACAAGGTTGTCGGCATGTGTGCTGCCTTACATCCAGTTAGCCCGTTGATAGAACCAAAGTGTGGCTGGAGTCTGGGATGGGGCTTCGTAAAACTCAAATACCGCGCTGTCAGGAATTTCACCCAACAAAAAACCCATCAACCTTGAACCAAGATGGCGGGGTTGATGGGCTCCACAAAATGGGGACATCAAAGAAAAGCAGTGGCACTAATTGAGACTGATGCTTTTTCGAAAAGTTCGCGCCATCTGCAAAATTTCTCGTTTTTTTATGTGCCGGGCCAGATGATGACGATAAGCGTACCGGCAAGCGTCAGCAGCACGTTGGCTATCGCATAGGTGCCCGCGTAGCCGAGCGCCGGGATATTGCTGCGCGCGGTATCGCTGATGATCTCCATCGCCGGTGCGCAGGTGCGCGCGCCCATCATCGCACCGAACAGCAACGCGCGGTTCATGCGCAGCACATACGCGCCGAACAGGAAGCAAATCACCACCGGCAGCAGGCTCACTATCAAACCCGCAAACAGCATCTGGCCGCCCACAGCGCCGAGGCCGTGGCCGATGCCGCTGCCCGCGCTCAGGCCCACGCCTGCCATAAACACCATCAGGCCAAACTCTTTCACCATCATCAGCGCGCCCTGCGGGATATAGCCGAACGTCGGGTGGTTGGCGCGCAGGAAGCCGAGCATGATCCCGGCGAACAGCAGACCGGCGGCGTTACCGATACCGAAGCTGAACGAGCTGAACTGGAAAGTGATCATCCCGATCATCAGGCCGACAATAAAGAAGGCGCAGAAGGCGAGAAGATCAGTCACCTGGCTGTGAATGGAGATAAACCCGATGCGGTCGGCGATGGTTTTCACGCGCCGGGCGTCGCCGCTCACCTGTAAGACGTCGCCTTTGTTAAGGACGATGTTGTCGTCAATCGGCATCTCAATCTGGCTACGGATGACGCGGTTTAAGAAGCAGCCGTGGTCGGTGAGCTTGAGCTGGCCGAGACGGCGGCCCACCACGTTGTGGTTTTTGACCACGATTTCTTCAGTGACGATGCGCATGTCGAGCAGATCGCGGTCGAACACCTCTTTACCGTTGCGAAAGCTCGGGTCGAGGCGCGCGTGGGCATCCGGGTAACCTACCAGCGCAATCTCATCGCCCATCTGCAAGACCGCGTCGCCGTCCGGGCTCGCGAGAATGCCGTTGCGGCGAATACGCTCGATGTAACAGCCGGTCTGGCGGTAGATGCCGAGTTCACGCAAATTTTTGCCATCGGCCCAGGCGACCAGCTCCGGCCCCACGCGATAGGCGCGGATAACCGGCAGATAGACTTTGCGGTTGGCGTCGGTGTCGAGACCGCGCTCGCGCGCAATCTGCTGGGCGCTGGTTTGCAGATCCTGATGCTGGAGTTTCGGCAGGTAGCGCGCCCCGAAAATCAGGCTTACCAGCCCGATAAGGTACGTCAGCGCATAGCCGAGGCTCAGGTGATCCAGCGCCTGGGCAAGCTGTGCGCCTTCCATACCAGCGTGGCGTAATGTGTCGCCCGCGCCCACCAGCACGGGGGTGGAGGTCATTGAACCCGCCAGCATCCCGGCGGTCAGGCCGATATCCCAGCCGAACGCGCGGCCAAGCCCGAGCGCAATGAGCAGAGCGCTGCCGACCATGACCAGCGCCAGCATCAGATAATTCTTACCGTCGCGAAAGAAAATAGAAAAAAAGTTAGGGCCGGCTTCGACACCGACGCAAAAAATAAACAGCATAAAGCCGAGGTTAAGCGCGTCGGTGTTAATCGAAAAATGCTGCTGGCCTAATAATAATGAAACGACTAAAACGCCAATGGAATTACCCAGTTGCACAGAACCCAGGCGTAATTTACCAAGACACAGGCCGAGCGCCAGCACCACAAATAATAACAGGATGTAATTCCCGTTTAACAAATCTGCGACGTTTATATTCACGGAGGCTAACTTCTTGTTTACCAGTAAGTTGTTGAAAAGGAGAGGCTTCTGGGCTAGGATTTTGCTTATGTTTTACCGGAAGTGCGCTTTTTCCGGAGCCATTATTTCGTCTGCATAAGCTTTTAGCCGCCGCTAGTTTAATCGTTATGAATAGTATCGGCCAGCAAGAATATTCTATTACCCGCAGTTAATTATGAGGCACGGACTGCCGCCATGCTTTATCTGACTAAACATCCGCACCGGCGGAGAGGAGATCAGGTTGATACAGGCACTATCAGGGGGATATTTGTTGATGCGACGTCATAGCCGGGCTGCGACCGCCTGCTGTTTTATTCTGTTTCTGGCGGTATTCATGGCACAAAAAATGGTACCGGGTACGTTCGCGCCAGGTGCCGGATCGATGGATCTGGGGATTTTATCTTTTATGCTGCCCGGCGCGGTGGCGGGTGTTTGCGCCAGACGGGGCCGTGAACTTAAGCCGCTGGCAGGCGCGCTTATCGCCGCGCCGCTCTGCCTGGTGCTTTTGCATCTGTGGGGCGGGGAAGCGCGCTCCTTCTGGCAGGAACTGGCGTGGATTTTCAGCGCGCTGTTCTGGTGCTCTATCGGCTCGCTCTGTTGGCTGTTCCTGCTTACGCTGCGCCATCGCGGGGATAGCAGACGCCGGCTGTAACGGCCGGTTTCATTTTCGTTTCTTAACGCAACGTTCCGTTAACCGCCATCCGGCGCATTACGATTATACTGATGTGTTTTGGGCAAGCTTTCGCTTGCTTTTCAACACACCAGGAATAAGGAAAACGTGATGACGCCAACGATTGAGCTGCTTTGCTCGCACCGTTCCATTCGCCATTATACCGATGAGCCCATCAGCGACGCCCAGCGTGAAGCGATTATCCACGCGGCGCAGTCCGCCTCCAGCTCCAGTTTCCTGCAATGCAGCTCCATTATTCGTGTAACCGACCGCGCGATGCGTGAGCAACTGGTGACGCTGACCGGCGGCCAGCCGCACGTCGCGAAAGCGGCCGAGTTCTGGGTTTTCTGCGCCGATTTCAACCGCCATCTGCAAATCTGCCCGGATGCGCAACTGGGGCTGGCTGAACAGCTGCTGCTCGGCGTAGTAGATACCGCGATGCTCGGACAAAACGCGCTGGTCGCGGCGGAATCGCTTGGTCTCGGCGGGGTTTACATCGGCGGTATTCGTAACAGCATTGAAGCGGTCACAGAACTGCTGGGCCTGCCGAAACATGTGCTGCCGCTGTTTGGTCTGTGCCTCGGCTGGCCGGCGGACAATCCGCAGGTGAAACCGCGTATGCCTGCGGGCCTGATGGTGCACGAAAACCGCTACCAGCCGGTCGACCGTGAACTGCTTGCTGAATATGACGAAGAGATAGCCGACTACTATCTGCATCGCGACAGCAACGCCCGCCGCGACACCTGGAGCGATCAGATCCGCCGCACCATCATTAAAGAGAACCGCCCGTTTATTCTCGACTATCTGCATAAGCAGGGCTGGGCGACACGCTAAGCCTTTTTACACTCCCCCGCCCGCGCGGGGGCGTGTATGATAGGCCGGTTTTCACGACGTGTTCAGAGAGGTGCAGGGTGAAAATCGCCATTTTGTCCCGGGACGGTACGCTCTATTCTTGTAAACGCCTGCGCGAAGCCGCCACGCGGCGCGGCCATCAGGTGGAAATTCTCGATCCGCTTTCCTGTTATATGACCATCAACCCTGCGGCGTCCTGCGTGCATTATAAAGGCCGTCAGCTGCCGCATTTCGATGCGGTGATCCCGCGCATTGGCTCCGCCATCACCTTTTACGGCACCGCCGCGCTGCGCCAGTTCGAAATGCTTGGCAGTTATCCGCTGAATGAATCGGTCGCCATTACCCGCGCGCGCGATAAGCTGCGCTCGCTGCAGCTGCTGGCGCGTCAGGGCATCGATTTGCCCATCACCGGCATCGCCCATTCGCCGGACGACACCAGCGATCTTATCGATATGGTGGGCGGCGCGCCGCTGGTGGTGAAACTGGTGGAAGGCACGCAGGGCATCGGCGTGGTGCTGGCCGAAACCCGCCAGGCGGCCGAAAGCGTGATTGACGCCTTTCGCGGGCTCAACGCCCATATCCTCGTGCAGGAATATATTAAAGAAGCCAGAGGGCGCGATATCCGCTGTCTGGTGGTGGGTGACCGCGTGGTTGCCGCTATTGAGCGCCAGGCGAAAGAGGGCGATTTCCGCTCGAATCTGCACCGCGGCGGTGTGGCACGTATTGCGGAGATTAGCGAGCGCGAGCGCGACATCGCGATTAAAGCCGCCGCCACGCTCGGGCTCGATGTCGCAGGCGTCGATATTCTGCGCGCCGACCGCGGCCCGCTGGTGATGGAAGTCAACGCCTCGCCGGGCCTGGAAGGCATTGAGAAAACCACCGGTATGGATATCGCCGGGCAGATGATCAGCTGGATCGAACGCCACGCGCGCCCAGACTACTGCCTCAAAACCGGTGGTTAACCCGGCATCATGGTATAACGCCCGTTTTTTGCGTAAGCTATCCGATTGACATGTTTGTTGACTAAGAGGCTACAGGTTTTATGGATTCACTCGTCGTCCCGACGCTGGACACCCTGCGCCGCTGGCTCGATAACCTCGGCGTAAGCTTTTTCGAGTGTGATACCTGCCAGGCGCTCCATCTTCCCCATATGCAGAATTTCGAAGGCGTATTCGACGCCAAGATAGATCTGGTGGACAACGTGGTGATGTTTTCCGCGATGGCGGAAATCAAGCCCTCGGCGCTGCTGACGGTCGCCGCCGATCTCTCAGCCATTAATGCCGGTTCGTTGACCTTAAAGGCTTTTCTCGATATTCAGGATGATAACCTGCCGAAGCTGGTCGTCTGTCAGACGCTGCTCGTGGAAATGGGCGTGACGGTGGCACAGTTCGAAGCGTTTTACCGCCAGAGCGAACAGCAGACCTCGATGGTGCTTATGGAAGCGCGCGCGCATCACCTGATTTATACCCCCGAAGAGGATGAAAAAGGGGAACCCGAAGTGAATAACCATTTTCTTCACTGATCCCGCCTGCTTTTAGCGCAGTCGCCACCAGGGCGGCTGCGTATTTCCCGTTTTTATCCTGTAAATAAACTGTTGCGATAGCATAAATCACCGCTCACATCGCTATTTTGGCTTATCACATAGACCAAATCTGGCTAAAAAATTGTTAAATGGCGTTTTTTATTCCGGGCTATAGCCTCGGGGTCAGGCTACAGTTATCCTTGCGAAGCTGCATACAGCGTGCAATGTCTGCCGGAGAGCCGCGCTCTTTTTTCTGTGCAGAATGACCATCTATGCATGAATCTTGCATATGTTTAATTGCGTAAATTTAGTTCGCGCCGACGCGAACTTTTACCCTTTATTCAGAAGGAAAACAGATATGTCCACCCAGAGTAAAAAATGGTTATCGGGTGTGGTTGCCGGTGCGTTGATGGCCGTTTCTGCGACGACCCTGGCGGCTGAACAGAAAACGCTGCATGTGTATAACTGGTCAGACTATATTGCCCCGGACACGATCGCGAATTTCACTAAAGAGACCGGCATTAAAGTCGTCTATGACGTGTTCGATTCCAACGAAGTGCTGGAAGGCAAACTGATGGCGGGCAGCACCGGTTTTGATCTCGTCGTACCGTCCGCAAGCTTCCTTGAGCGCCAGCTCACCGCCGGCGTGTTCCAGCCGCTTGATAAGAGCAAACTACCGAACTGGAAAAATCTCGATCCGGAAATCCTCAAGCTGGTGGCGAAGCACGACCCTGATAACAAATACGCGATGCCTTACCTGTGGGCGACCACCGGCATCGGCTATAACGTGGACAAAGTGAAAGCCGCGCTCGGCACCGATGCCCCGCTGAACAGCTGGGATCTGGTGCTGAAACCGGAAAATCTCGAAAAACTGAAAAGCTGCGGCGTCTCCTTCCTGGATGCCCCGGAAGAAATTTTCGCGACCGTGCTGAATTACCTCGGCAAAGATCCGAACAGCAGCAAAGCGGATGACTACAGCGGTGCGGCGACCGATCTGCTGCTGAAGCTGCGTCCGAATATTCGTTACTTCCACTCCTCCCAGTACATCAACGATCTGGCGAACGGCGACATCTGTGTGGCCATCGGCTGGGCGGGCGATGTGTGGCAGGCGGCGAACCGCGCGAAAGAGGCGAAGAACGGCGTCAACATCTCTTACACTATCCCGAAAGAGGGCGCGCTGGCGTTCTTTGATGTGTTCGCGATGCCGGCAGACGCCAAAAACAAAGACGAGGCGTATCAGTTCCTCAACTACCTGATGCGCCCGGACGTCATGGCGCACATCAGCGATCACGTCTACTACGCGAGCGGCAACAAAGCTTCCACGCCGCTGGTGAGCAAAGAGGTGCGCGACAATCCGGGTATCTATCCGCCGCCGGACGTGATGGCCAAACTCTTCACGCTCAAAGTGCAGGAGCCGAAGCTGGATCGCGTCAGAACCCGCGCCTGGACCAAAGTGAAAAGCGGTAAATAAGGCCGTTTTGCCGTAAATGGTGTGCATCGGGGCGGTGCAACTGCCCCATAACAGAACAGAGGACACGCGCCTCTGTTCTGCCATTTGTGCGGCAACCGGGCCGCACAGGTACTTTTGCTTTTTGCCGGAGAGCAATGTAGTGAACGACGCTATTCCCCGCCCACAGGCGAAACCCCGCAAGGCGCTGACCCCGCTGCTGGAAATCCGTAACCTGACCAAATCGTTCGACGGCCAGCACGCCGTCGATGACGTCAGCCTGACCATCTATAAAGGCGAAATTTTCGCGCTGCTCGGTGCCTCCGGGTGCGGAAAATCAACGCTTCTGCGTATGCTCGCGGGCTTTGAAATTCCCACCGCCGGGCAGATTGTGCTGGACGGCGTGGATCTCTCTCACGTGCCGCCGTACCAGCGCCCCATCAATATGATGTTCCAGTCTTACGCGCTCTTTCCGCATATGACGGTTGAGCAGAATATCGCTTTCGGCCTGAAACAGGACAAACTGCCGAAGGCGGAGATAGCAGGCCGCGTCGAAGAGATGCTCGGCCTGGTGCATATGCAGGAGTTCGCGAAGCGTAAGCCGCACCAGCTTTCCGGCGGCCAGCGGCAGCGCGTGGCGCTGGCCCGAAGCCTCGCCAAACGCCCGAAACTGCTGCTGCTCGACGAGCCGATGGGCGCGCTCGATAAAAAGCTGCGCGACCGCATGCAGCTTGAAGTCGTCGATATTCTTGAGCGCGTCGGCGTGACCTGCGTGATGGTGACGCACGATCAGGAAGAGGCGATGACCATGGCAGGCCGCATCGCCATCATGAATCGCGGCAAGTTTGTGCAAATCGGTGAGCCGGAAGAGATTTACGAGCATCCAACCACCCGCTACAGCGCGGAGTTTATCGGCTCGGTGAACGTCTTCGACGGGCTGCTGCGCGAGCGTCGCGACGACGGATTAATCATCGACGCGCCGGGGCTGGTGCATCCGCTGAAAGTGGATCCGGACGCCTCAGTGGTGGACGGCGTACCGGTTCACGTCGCGCTGCGCCCGGAGAAAGTAATGCTCTGCGACGAGCCGCCCGCCGATGGCTTTAACTTTGGCGTGGGTGAAGTGGTGCATATCGCCTATCTTGGCGATCTCTCTATCTACCACGTGCGGCTGCACAGCGGGCAGATGATCAGCGCGCAGTTGCAGAACGCGCACCGCTACCGCAAAGGCGCGCCCACCTGGGGTGACGAAGTCCGCCTGTGCTGGGACGCGGACAGCTGCGTTGTGCTGACGGTGTAAGGAGCGACAGATGAGCACTATTGAACGTCAAAGCGAGCCGCCGTCCGCCGCGCCCGGCGGTTTCCGGCTCTGGCTCGCGCGCCTGCAAATGGCGCATGGCCGTAAGCTTGTGGTCGCGCTGCCATATCTGTGGCTGATCCTGCTGTTTATGCTGCCGTTTTTGATCGTCTTCAAGATTAGCCTTGCAGAGATGGCGCGCGCGATCCCGCCGTATACCGATCTGGTGAGCTGGGCGGACGATCAATTATCGGTGACGCTGAATATCGGCAACTTCCTGCAACTGACCGACGATCCGCTCTATTTCGAGGCGTATTTGCAGTCGTTACAGGTGGCGGCTGTCTCCACGCTGTTCTGTCTGCTGCTCGGCTATCCGCTCGCCTGGGCGGTGGCGCACAGCAAGCCGTCGACGCGCAACATCCTGCTGCTGCTGGTGATCCTGCCATCGTGGACGTCGTTTCTTATCCGCGTTTACGCCTGGATGGGCATCCTTAAAGAGAACGGCGTGCTGAATAACGTGCTGTTGTGGCTCGGGGTTATCGATCAGCCGCTCACCATCCTGCACACCAATCTCGCGGTTTACATCGGGATTGTGTACGCGTATCTGCCGTTTATGGTGCTGCCAATCTACACCGCGCTGACCCGCATCGACTACTCGCTGGTCGAGGCGTCGCTCGATCTGGGCGCGCGTCCGCTGAAAACCTTCTTCAGCATCATCGTGCCGCTGACCAAAGGCGGGATTATCGCGGGCTCGATGCTGGTGTTTATCCCGGCGGTAGGGGAGTTCGTTATCCCGGAACTGCTCGGCGGGCCGGACAGCATCATGATAGGCCGCGTGCTCTGGCAGGAGTTCTTTAATAACCGCGACTGGCCGGTGGCCTCGGCGGTGGCGATCACCATGCTGGTGGTGCTGATTGTGCCCATCATGTGGTTCCACAAATACCAGAACAAAACGATGGGAGACCATGCATGAATAATCTGCCTGTGGTGCGCTCCCCGTGGCGCATTCTGATTTTGATTCTCGGTTTTACGTTTCTCTACGCGCCGATGCTGATGCTGGTGGTCTATTCGTTTAACAGTTCGAAACTGGTGACGGTGTGGGCGGGCTGGTCGACCCGCTGGTACGGCGAGCTGTTTCACGATTCGGCGATGATCAACGCCGTGGGGCTGAGCCTGACGATTGCCGCCTGCGCGGCGACGATGGCAGTGGTGCTGGGCACCATCGCGGCGGTGGTGATGGTGCGTTTCGGGCGCTTTCGCGGCTCGAACGGTTTCGCGTTTATGCTGACCGCGCCGCTGGTGATGCCGGATGTGATAACCGGGCTGTCGCTGCTGCTGCTTTTTGTGGCGCTCGGCCATGCGATCGGCTGGCCGTCCGATCGTGGGATGCTCACCATCTGGCTGGCGCACGTCACGTTCTGTACTGCGTACGTGTCGGTGGTGATAAGCTCGCGGCTGCGTGAACTGGACCGCTCGATAGAAGAGGCGGCGATGGATCTCGGGGCAACGCCGCTGAAAGTGTTTTTTGTCATAACACTGCCGATGATCATGCCTGCCGTGGTTTCCGGCTGGCTGCTCGCCTTTACGCTCTCGCTCGATGACCTTGTTATCGCAAGCTTTGTGTCGGGCCCGGGGGCCACGACGCTGCCGATGCTGGTCTTCTCCAGCGTTCGTATGGGCGTCAACCCGGAGATCAACGCGCTGGCGTCGATTATCCTTGGCGTGGTCGGCATTATCGGTCTGATCGCCTGGTTTTTTATGGCGCGGGCAGAAAAGCAGCGACTGCGCGATGTCCAGCGTGCAAGGCGTAGCTGAACCGCCTAAAATCTGCAATCATGTGCACCCGGCGCCGCGCACGACGCGGCGCTGTTTCACAGGGAAGGCGAG
Source organism: Cronobacter sp. 153480017-3 (assembly GCF_053627815.1). Taxonomy (NCBI): domain Bacteria; kingdom Pseudomonadati; phylum Pseudomonadota; class Gammaproteobacteria; order Enterobacterales; family Enterobacteriaceae; genus Cronobacter; species Cronobacter sp. 153480017-3. The sequence continues at coordinate 329,082 of NZ_JBSEYN010000002.1, forward strand.
ATTTGGACATTTTCAGCAAAGCGCGACAATCACACGCCCGAATGAACGCTCCTACGCTGGTACAGGTGGCGGCGATAGGCATTATTTCTACGCGCTGTCTGGATCTGCTGATGATTTTCAATCTGCTGGGCGTGCGCGGCGTGATGGATTTTATCCACCGCAGCGTACAGACCTGGAGCCTGACGCTGATTTTCTTCGCAAGCCTCGTTTTACTCTGTATCGAATTCCGCTGCGCGTTTGTGATCCTCAAGGGCCGCGCCTGGGGCCGCTGGGTCTTTCTGCTTACCCAGATTATCGCGACCGGCTATCTGTGGGCGGCCTCGCTCGGCTGGGGATACCCAGAGCTGTTCAGTATCGCAGGCGGCTCGCGGCGCGAAATTTTCCATTCGCTGGTGATGCAAAAGCTGCCGGATCTGCTGGTGCTGGCGCTGCTGTTTATTCCCGCCCGCAGCCGACGTTTTTTCCGGCTACAGTAACCCTGCGGCGTGATAGAATCGCCGGTCCGCGTTTTTCTTAAGGTTTTTAGCTATGCACTGCGCACTCTATGACGCCGGGCGCTGCCGCTCCTGTCAGTGGATTGAACAGCCCCTCGACACCCAACTTGCCGCCAAAATGACCGACCTGCGAACGCTGCTGGCAGGGCTGCCCGTGGGCGAGTGGGGCGCGCCGGTAAGCGGGCCGGAGCGGGCGTTTCGCAATAAAGCGAAAATGGTGGTGAGCGGGAGCGTGGAAAAACCGCTGCTCGGCATGCTGCATCGCGACGGCACGCCGGTGGATTTGACCGCATGCCCGCTCTATCCGGCGTCGTTTTATGCCGTGTTTGCGGCGCTGAAGCCCTTTATCGCCCGCGCGGGGCTGACGCCGTACAACGTCGCCCGCAAACGCGGCGAGCTGAAATATCTGTTGCTGACGCAAAGTACGCTCGACAGCGGGCTGATGCTGCGTTTTGTGCTGCGCTCGAAGGAGAAACTTGAGCAACTGCGCGCCACGCTGCCTGGGCTGCTGGCGGAATTGCCGCAGCTTAAGGTCGTGACCGCCAATATTCAGCCGGTGCATATGGCGATTATGGAAGGCGACGAGGAGATTTGGCTGACGCAACAGCAGGCGCTCGCGGAAAACTTCAACGGCGTGCCGCTGTGGATCCGTCCGCAGAGCTTTTTCCAGACCAACCCGACGGTCGCGAGCGCCCTGTACGCCACGGCGCGCGACTGGGTGCGCGCGCTGCCGGTGAATCATATGTGGGATCTGTTTTGCGGCGTCGGGGGCTTCGGGCTGCACTGCGCCACGCCGGAGATGACGCTGACCGGCATCGAAATCGCGCCGGAAGCGATTGCGAGCGCTCGCGCGTCGGCGCAGGCACTGGGGCTGCGCAACGTGCATTTTCAGGCGCTGGATTCGACCGATTTCGCGACCGGCCAGCAGGCGGTGCCTGACCTCGTTCTCGTGAACCCGCCGCGGCGCGGTATCGGCAAGGCGTTATGTGAATATCTGAGCCATATGGCCCCGCGCTATATTATCTATTCCAGCTGTAACGCGCAGACGATGGCGAAAGACATCGGCGAGTTGCCGGGTTATCGCATCGCGCGCGTGCAGCTGTTTGATATGTTTCCGCATACGGCGCATTACGAGGTGTTGACGCTGCTGGTGCGGGAGTAAACACCGTTTTTTTGAGTGGTGGGTGCGCTAACGCTTACCCACCCTACGCAAGATGGTAAGGCTTATTCGGGGTTGTAGGGCGGGTAAGCGAAGCGCACCCGCCAGAACGCAAAGGTGGGTGCGCTGACGCTTACCCACCCTACGCAAGATGATAAGGCTCATTGGGGTTGTAGGGCGGGTAAGCAAAGCGCACCCGCCGCCTGGGCCTGCATAACACCCGCCACTTATCTTCACATTATTTACGCGCCATATAAAAAATTAAGGCCCGCGTGGCGGGCCTTGAAAGGGCAAAACGATGTTTATTGCGGGAACCACTGGTCGCTGATTTTCTGATAAGTGCCATCGGCCTTAATGGCCGCCAGCGCGTCGTTAAGTTTTTTCAGCAGCGCAACGTTATCCGGGCGTACCGCAATGCCAAGGCCGGTGCCGAAATATTGCGGATCGGTGACTTTTTCCGTCGCGGTGCCAAGCTGCGGATTGTTCTTCAGCCATTCGTTCACCACGGCGGTATCGCCGAAGACGCCGTCGATACGGCCATTTTTCAGATCGATAATCGCGTTCTGGTAGCTGTCATACGCCACGGTTTTCACTTCCGGGTGTTTATCCTGGAGATATTTCTGGTGCGTGGTGCCGTTTTCCATGCCGATACGTTTGCCTTTCAGATCATCGAAAGATTTATACGCGCCTTTTTTGGCGATAACGATGGCAGAGTTGGCGTAATACGGCGCGGTAAAGGCGACCTGTTTTTGACGCTCCGGCGTGATATCCATGCCAGAGATAACGGCGTCATATTTTTTAAATTTCAGCGCCGGGATCAGGCTGTCGAACGCATGGTTGGTGAAGGTGCATTCCGCCTGCATTTGTTTGCATAACGCTTTGGCGAGATCGATGTCGAAACCGACGATCTGATTGCTGGCGTCGAGCGACTCAAAAGGTGGGTAGGTTGCCGAAGAACCGAAGCTGATTTTATCCGCTGCCGCGGCGTGGAATGCGACGCCAGCGAGCATGGCGGCCAGAATGATTTTTTTCATGCGTGAAGCTCCCGTCTGTCAATCTTGTTTTATGTCACCGTTTACCCGGCGTGTTAACACCATGCCATTATGTGAATTTATATGCAATAAAAACGTATAAGTATTTTATTTGGTTTGTGTAGGTGGGGGAGATGGCGGGTGCGCTGCGCTTACCCGCCCTACAAAAGAAGATTAGTTCGATTCAGGCTGGCGGGTGCGCTTCGCTTACCCGCCCTACAAAAGAAGATTAGTGCGATTCAGGTAGGGCGGGTAAGCGAAGCGCACCCGCCATAAAACAGAAAACCCTCTCCCACAAAGGGAGAGGGCAGAGAGAACTAACTGCGGCGCTCAAACGCCAGTGCGCGGCGCTCGATCAAACGCATCAGAAGCGTCAGCAGGCCGTTGACGATAAGATAAATCACGCCCGCCGCGCCAAACACCATCACATCATAGGTGCGGCCATACAGCAGTTGTCCGTAGCCCATCACTTCCATCAGCGTAATGGTGTACGCAAGCGACGTACTCTTGAACACCAGCACCACTTCGTTGGAATAAGACGACAGCGCGCGCTTAAACGCATATGGCAGCAGAATCGCCAGCGTATCTTTGCGGCTCATGCCCAGCGCCCCGCAGGACTGCCACTGACCCTCCGGGATCGCCCGGATAGCACCGTAAAAAAGCTGCGTGGTATACGCCGCTGAGTTCAGCGACAGCGCCACCAGCGCGCACAGCCACGGCTCGGAGAGCACATGCCACAGCCACGGATAATTCTGCAATGACGGGAACTGCCCCGGCCCGTAGTAAATCAGGAAGATCTGCACCAGCAGCGGCGTACCGGTAAACAGCGTAATGTAGCCGCGCACAATCCAGACCAGCACCGGCGTTTTCAGCGTCAGGATAATCGTGAAGATCACCGACAGCACCAGCGCTACGGCGATTGACGCCGCGGTGAGCGTCAGGCTGGTATGCAGCCCTTTTAACAGCTCCGGCAAGTAATCCAGCATCAGCCAGGCCTCCGCTCAAAGCGCGTGGCGCGCAGGTCGATACGCTTAAGGATGTACTGGCTTATCAGGGTGATCACCAGATAAATCGCCGCCGCGATAATGTACCAGGTAAACGGCTCCTGGGTGCGGGTGGCGATGCTTTTGGTTTGCAGCATCAAATCGTTCACGCTAATCAGCGACACCAGCGCGGTGTCTTTCAGCAGCACCAGCCACTGGTTGCCCAGCCCCGGCAGCGCGTGGCGCCACATCTGCGGCATCACGAGACGAAAGAAAATCGCCGATTTCGACAGGCCCAGCGCCTGGCCCGATTCCCACTGGCCGTGCGGCACCGCTTTCAGCGCGCCGCGCAGCGTCTGCGAGGCATAGGCGGAATAGAGCAGGGCGAGCGCAATCACGCCGCACAGGAACGGGCTGACGTCGAAATTATCGATCTGCATTTGCACCGGAATGGACGTGAAACCAAGCGGGATCGTAAAGCCGTCCGAGAGGGTGAGCAGCAGTTGCGAGGAGCCGAAATAGATAAACAGCACCACCAGGATTTCCGGCAGGCCGCGCAGAAGGGTAACCAGCGCCGTGGCAAGCCAGCCGACCGGCCGCCACTTCGCCGATTCCAGTACGGCGAAGAGCATCGCCAGCACCAGCCCCAGGCCAAGCGCGCAAACGGCAAGGCCGACGGTCATCCCGGCGGCGCTTGCTAAAGGTAACATATCGTTCATTCAGGCGATTACTTCTGGAACCATTTGTCGTAGATGGCCTTGTAAGTGCCGTCTTTCTTCACTTTCTCCAGCGCAGTGTTGAATTTCTGCTGAAGTTCAGTGTTGCCCTGACGAACCGCGATGCCAAGGCCGGTGCCGAAGTAGTCTTTGTCCGTCACTTTATCGCCAACGGCGGCCAGTTTCGGGTTGGTTTTCAGCCACTCGGTCACAACGGCAGTGTCGCCGAACACGGCGTCGATACGACCGTTCTGCAGATCCAGGCGCGCGGTCTGGTAGCTGTCATACGGTACCGTAGTGATTTCCGGGTGTTTGTCGGTGATGTATTTCTGGTGAGTGGTGCCGTTCTGCACGCCCACGCGCTTGCCTTTCAGCTGTTCGATGCTGCTGTTTTTACCCTGTAAACCTACGAACAGTGCGGAGTTGTCGTAGTACGGCGTAGTAAACAGCACCTGTTTTTCGCGCTCAGGCGTGATATCCATGCCGGCCATGACCGCGTCCACACGCTTGAATTTCAGCGCCGGGATCAGGCTGTCGAACGCCTGGTTGGTGAAGGTGCAAGTCGCATCGATCTCTTTACACAGCGCATTGGCCAGATCGACGTCGAAACCGACGATTTTGTTGCCCGCATCCATGGACTCAAACGGAGGGTAAGAGGCTTCGGTTGCGAAACGAATAGTTTGTGCTGCGGCGGCGGAAAGGCTAACGCTTGCAAGAAGCGCGGCAATCAATACGTTTTTCATTGTCATTATTCCGGTCATCTTCAGTGGGAAAGATAGTTTTTAAACGCCTCGGTCGCAGGGGCGCTAAAGCAGCTCGCGTCGCCCTGCTCGATAATGTGTCCATTTTCCATATAGACTACCCGGCTGGCGGTTTTACGCGCCACTTCCACTTCATGCGTCACAATCACCTGCGTGATCCCGGTCTGGGAGAGCTCGCGGATGATGCTGACTATCTGCGCGGTGATTTCCGGGTCCAGCGCGGCCGTCGGTTCGTCGAACAGCAGCACCTGCGGCTCCATCATCAGCGCGCGCGCAATCGCCACGCGCTGCTGCTGACCACCGGAAAGGTGCAGCGGATAACGATCGACATACGGCGTCAGGCGCAGGCGTTCCAGCAGTTTATCGGCACGCTTACGCGCGGCCTCTTTGCTGAGCCCGAGCACCCGGCACGGGGCCTCGATAAGATTATCCAGCACCGTCAGGTGCGGCCACAGATTGTACTGCTGGAACACCATGCCGACGTTACGGCGCAGTTCGCGAATCGCTTTGTCGCCCGGCGCCTTCGCGAAATCAAACTGGTTGCCCGCAATGCTGAGCTGCCCGGAACGCGGCATCTCCAGCAAATTGAGTACCCGCAGCAGCGAGCTTTTACCCGCGCCGCTTGGGCCAAGCAACACCAGCGTTTCGCCCTCGGGGCAGCTGAGCGTGATGTCAAACAGCGCCTGATGCGCGCCGTAGAAGCAGTTTATGCCGTTTAGTTGAATACTCATGCGTAGCAGTTGAATAGCAATTGAGACCGCGAATAGTACCGTTGGCAGAATAGTTATGCAATATTAGTGCGTTAAAACTTAATATTCTCCACATTTACGGTACAAAACCAGCACGAAATAGCGGGGTGGGGGTGGGGCAAGAATAAATGTCGGCCAGATGGCGCTAAGCCAGACGGTTTATCGCACGCCACCCCCAGCGCGCTTAGCGACGCTCCAGCGACTGGCGCAGCGTGCCCGCTGGCGCGTGTACGGTGCCGCCCAGATAGCGCACATCGTCCACCGTCCAGCACTGGCCTTCGCGCACCATCAGCACTTCATCAAGCCATTTTGTCTCGCCGCGCTGCTGCTCGACACGCAGCGGAATATTGCGCGCGTCGGTGTTCGGGATACGCGAGGCGCTGGCGACGCGCACGCGCTCAGGCGTTTCGGTGCGGCTGGAGAACGGGTCGGTGCGCAAGAAGCCGTTACCGGCGTGGTTCTCGCGGTTCGATTTATCCAGCAGCTGATAGAGCGAATCGCTTAAATAGGGACGCAGAGACGTCAGGTTCGTCAGCCCCTGGCTGCGCTGTTCGATGCGATGCTGGTAGAACTGTTCCGCCACGGTATCAGGGCCGCCTTCCACACACGGACCGCTTCGCGAGCCGATATCCTTAAAGGCGGGCGTCACGGTCGTACAGGCGCTCAGCAGCAGGGCGCACGGAAGAGCCAGAGTCAGAACTGAATGGCGCATTTTTTATTTCCTTATTCCGGTAAGCAGGACTACGTTTCTTGTCACAGGACTTTTTTAGCATAGCGTATCGCGACCGAATTGCGTCTGGTATCGTCAGCTAACGCATTGATAGCCAAAAGGAGAGAACCATGCAGTTTTCCACCACCCCAACCCTGGAAGGACAAGTCATTGTTGAGTATTGCGGCGTCGTGACCGGCGAGGCGATCCTCGGCGCGAATATCTTTCGCGACTTCTTCGCGGGCATCCGCGACATCGTCGGCGGCCGCTCCGGCGCGTATGAAAAAGAGCTGCGCAAGGCGCGTGAAATCGCGTTTCGCGAGCTGGGCGACCAGGCGGCGTCGCTGGGGGCCGATGCGGTTGTCGGGATCGATATCGATTATGAAACCGTCGGCAAAGACGGCAGCATGCTGATGGTGAGCGTTTCCGGTACGGCGGTGAAAACCCGTCGATGAAGCTGCGTGGCTGGCCGCTGTTACTGGCGGCATTGCTCGCGGGCTGCGCGGGCGAAAAAGGGATTGTCGATCGCGGCGACTATAAAGTGGATACGCGCCGCGCGGCGCAGGCGGCGTATCCGCGCATCAAAGTGCTAGTTATTCACTACACCGCCGATGATTTTGACACCTCGCTTGCCACGCTGACCGACCGGCACGTCAGCTCGCACTATCTGATCCCGGCGAACCCGCCGCAAAAAGGCGGCAAACCGGTTATCTGGCAGCTGGTGCCGGAGCGCGAGCTGGCGTGGCATGCGGGCATCAGTTTCTGGCGCGGGGCCACGCGCCTGAACGACACCTCCGTGGGCATTGAGCTGGAAAACTACGGCTACCGGAAAATCGACGGTCAGAAGCAGTACTTCCCGTTCAGCCCGCCGCAGATAGCCGTGCTGAGCAAGCTTGCGCGCGACATCATTCAGCGCTACCAGATTGCCCCGCAAAACGTCGTGGCGCATGCGGATATCGCGCCGCAGCGTAAAGACGATCCGGGGCCGCTCTTTCCGTGGCAGGCGCTGGCGGCACAAGGGATCGGGGCATGGCCGGATGAATCGCGCGTGGCGTTTTATCTCGCCGGGCGTAACCCGTATACGCCGGTGGATGAAGCAACGCTGCTGGATCTGCTCGCACGCTACGGCTATGAAGTGACGCCGCAGATGAGCGAGGCGCAGCGCAAACGCGTGATTCAGGCGTTCCAGATGCACTTTCGTCCCGCGCGCTACGACGGCCTGCCGGACGCGCAAAGCGAAGCCATCGCCGAGGCGCTGCTGGAGAAATATGGCCAGGGGTGAGATTTCAGCGCCCGAAATGAAAAACGCCGCGCAATGCGGCGTTTTTTATCGGTGATGCGCGTTATCCGCGGTGCAGCGTGCCGTGGTCGCGTAGCCAGTACGCGGTGCGCTCGATGCCTTCATCCAGCGACACCACCGGCTTATAGCCGAGTTCATTTTCAGCGCGGCTGATATCCAGCGTGAAATCGAAGTTCAGCTTGGAGACGCCGTAATGCGTCAGCGCTGGCTCTTTATGGGAATGCTTGCCGAGCCGCTCCAGACTTCTCGCCATCATATCCAGCATCGGGTAGGGCACCGAGCGAATGCGGCACGACATCCCCAGTTCATCAATCAGCTTCTGCACAATGCTTTTCAGCGGGCGCGCTTCGCCGTTGGTGATGTTATAAGCGCGGCCTGACGGCAGGGCGTCGCAGGCGCTGCTGCTCGCAAGCCACATCGCATGAACCGCGTTTTCGTGATAGGTCATATCGACCATCGCCTCGCCGCCGCGCGGCAGCAACACGCTGCCATAGTGGCGCATCATCTGCACCAGGCGCGGGAAAAAGACTTTATCGTGCGGCCCGAACAGGCTTTGCGGACGCAGAATGGTAAAGCGCGTCTGCGGGTTCGCCTGCGCCAGCAGTTGAATGACCTCTTCGCTGGCGGCTTTGCTGCGTGCAAAGGCGTTAGCCAGCCGGTGCGGGCGAAAATCTTCGCGGATATCGCGATGGTGGTGGTAATCGAAATAGAGCGCGGGCGAGGAGATATGCACGAAATTGCGTACGCCCCAGGCGACGGCCCATTCGCCGAGGCGGCGGGTGGCGCGCACGTTCGCGAGATCGAACGCCTCCTGCGGGCCCCAGGGAGAGGTAAAGCTGGAACAGTGCCAGAGCGTATCGATACCGGCCAGCATCGCTTTCGCCTGCGACGAAACCAGCTCGGTTAAATCGGCGTGAATAAACTCCGCGCCCATTTTCTCAAGCAGTCTGCCCATCGCCTCGTTGCGCCCGGTGGCTCTGACCTGGACGCCCTGATGACGTAAATATTCGACCGCGTTTCGGCCTAAACCGCTGGTGGCGCCCGTGACCAGTACCTTCATATCGATCCACTGTGCTGTAACGTTTAGCCGCGCATTCTTCCGTGAAATCAGCGCTGATGCAATGGGAACAACGTAACAATGCGCTTTAGCGCAGCTGAATATTCCCCTCGCCGCAGCGCTGTAAACGCGTTATGCCGCCTGCTGTAAAAATTCCCGCCAGTACGCCACAACGGTTTCAAGCTGTTCGCGGTTGACATCCAGGTGCGTCACCAGACGCGTCACCGGCGCGGCGCTAATCAGCACATTGCGCGATTTCATAAACGCGCCCAGCGCGGCGACCTGCGCCTGTGGCACGCTGACAAACAGCATATTAGTGTCGTGACGGCGCACTTCTGCACCCGCGTCGCGCAGCGCCGCCGCAAGCCAGGCCGCGTTGTCGTGGTCCTCTTTCAGACGCGCGACGTTATGCTCCAGCGCATACAGGCCGGCTGCGGCGAGAATACCTGCCTGACGCATACCGCCGCCGGTCATTTTCCGCCAGCGTGTCGCGCGCTTAATATAGTCATGGCTGCCGACCAGCAGCGAGCCCACCGGCGCGCCAAGCCCTTTTGAGAGGCAGATCGTGAAGGTGTCGCAATACTGCGCGATCTCTTTCAGCTCGCAGCCATACGCCACCACCGCGTTAAAGATGCGCGCGCCATCCACGTGCAGCGCGAGACCGCGCTCGCGGGTGAAGTCCCACGCCTGCTGGAGATAGTCACGCGGCAGCACTTTGCCGTTATGGGTATTCTCCAGGCTCAGCAGACGGGTGCGGGCGAAATGAATGTCGTCGGGTTTGATTTTGGCCGCCACTTTGTCCACCGGCAGCGTACCGTCAACGTCGGCCTCAATCGGCTGCGGCTGAATGCTGCCGAGCACCGCCGCGCCGCCGGCTTCATACAGATAATTATGCGCGAGCTGGCCGACGATATACTCCTCGCCGCGCTCGCAGTGGCTCAGCAGCGCCACCAGGTTGGCCTGGGTGCCTGTTGGCAGAAACAGCGCCGCCTCTTTACCGCTTAAACGCGCGGCATAGTCCTGAAGCGCGTTGACGGTTGGGTCGTCGCCATAAACATCATCCCCGGTGGGGGCTGCCATCATGCGCTCCAGCATCGCTTTGCCGGTGCGCGTGACGGTATCGCTGCGTAAATCGATCACGGCATATCCTTTTCAGTGAACAGAAAAGACTCTTTTACCGGAACCAGTTGGTTTTCGCCAGATCGATAACCTCATCCCCGCGGCCGTTAATGATGGCGCGCAGCATATAGAGACTGAAGCCTTTGGCCTGCTCCATTTTGATTTGCGGCGGCATCGCCAGCTCTTCTTTGGCGACGCTAACATCCACCACCACCGGGCCGTCGGTGCTGAAGGCGCGCGAAAGGGCGTCGTCCAGTTCGCTCGCTTTCTCGACGCGAATGCCCGGAATGCCGCAGGCTTCGGCGATGCGCGCATAGTTGGTGGCGTGCAGATCGGTGCCGTCGGTCAGATAGCCGCCCGCTTTCATCTCCATCGCCACAAAGCCCAGCACGCTGTTATTAAAGACGATGACTTTCACCGGCAGATTTAGCTGCACCAGCGAGAGCAGATCGCCCATGAGCATACTGAAACCGCCGTCGCCGCACATCGCCACCACCTGACGCCCCGGTGCGCTCGCCTGAGCGCCTATCGCCTGCGGCATCGCGTTCGCCATCGAACCGTGGTTAAACGAACCGAGCAGGCGGCGTTGGCCGTTCATCTCCAGATAACGCGCGGCCCATACCGTCGGCGTGCCGACATCGCAGGTGAAAATGGCGTCCGGCGCGGCGAAATGGCTTATCTGGCGGGCCAGATATTGCGGATGCAGCGCTTTCTCGCTCGGCTGCGCCAGGTCATCCAGCCCCTTGCGCGCGTCGCGGTAATCTTCCAGCGCTTTATCCAGGAAGTGCCGGTCGGTTTTCTCTTCCAGCAGCGGCAGAAGGGCGGCGAGCGTCGCTTTCACATCGCCCACCAGCGCCATGTCCACTTTGCTGTGCGCGCCGATGCTGCCGGGGTTGATATCAATCTGAATGATTTTGGCGTGGGTGGGGTAGAACGCGCGGTAGGGGAAGCGGGTGCCGAGGAGGATCAGCGTGTCGGCGTTCATCATAGTGTGATAGCCGGACGAGAAGCCGATAAGCCCGGTCATACCCACGTCATACGGGTTGTCATACTCGACATGCTCTTTGCCGCGCAGGGCGTGGACGATGGGCGCTTTCAGCGTGCGGGCGAATTCCAGCAGCTCCTGATGCGCGCCCGCGCAGCCGCTGCCGCACATCAGCGCGATGTTATCGGAGTAGCGCAGCAGCTGGGCGAGTTTTTTGAGTTCGTCATGCGGCGGCACGATGACCGGCTGCGGCGCGTGATACCAGCCGGGGCTGGTCTCTTCCGGCGCAGGTTTCAGCGCCACGTCGCCAGGCAGAACAATCACCGAGACGCCGCGCTCCAGCACCGCTTTACGCAGCGCGATAGCCAACACCTGCGGGATCTGCTCCGGGCTTGAGACCAGCTCGCAATAGTGGCTGCATTCGCGAAACAGTTCCTGCGGGTGCGTCTCCTGGAAATAGCCGCTGCCGATTTCACTGGAGGGAATATGCGCGGCGATGGCCAGTACCGGCACGTTGTTGCGGTGGCAGTCAAACAGGCCGTTAATAAGGTGCAGGTTGCCAGGCCCGCAGGAGCCCGCGCAGACCGCCAGCTCGCCGGTCAGTTGCGCTTCGGCACCCGCCGCGAACGCCGCGACCTCTTCATGGCGGGTGGACATCCACTCGATAGTGCCCATGCGGTTTAAGCTGTCGCTGAGGCCATTGAGCGAATCACCCGTTACGCCCCAGATGCGTTTCACGCCCGCCTGTTCCAGAGTTTTGGCGATATATGACGCGACGGTCTGTTTCATGCTCCCTCCTTAGTGAAAAGTAGTGATAACGGTTACAAGCGTAGTTCAAAATTGCAGGCAGGAAGGGACGTAGCCGTGAGTTGGGTGGGTTTTACGGGCATGGTGGATTGGTGTTATGGGCATGGTGGGTGCGCTACGCTTAACCACCCTACAGGGGGCGTTGGATTGGTTTTATGGTTATGGTGGGTGCGCTTCGCTTACCCACCCTACAGAATTTATCGCGTTGATTTCACGTAGGGCGGGTAAGCAACGCGCACCCGCCATTACACATCACAAACCCGCTACGCAAAAATCACATCACGCCAGAACCAGATCGCCTGCCGGATGACACGAACACGCCAGCACGTAGCCGTCGACGATCTCCTGCTCCGTCAGCGTCATGGTGCTCGTCACGCTGTACTCGCCAGACAGCACCCGCGTTTTACAGCAGCCGCATACGCCCGCACGGCATGCGGCATTCACCGGCACGTGATTGCTCTCAAGCGCCGCCAACAGCGTGGTGCCGACCGCCCCATAAAACTCACGGGCGGGCGTAAGCGTGGTGAACTTAATCCCGCTGGTCGCGGCCTCGGACACCGGCGTGAAAAACTGCTCTTTATAAAAACGCGCCACGCCGAGCGCTTTCACTTCCTGCTCCACGAAATCCATATACGGCGCGGGGCCGCACACCATTACGGTACGGCGGGTAAGATCCGGCACCGCCATCAGCATCTCGCGAGTGAGACGCCCGTGAACAAAACCCGGCGCATCGCCGTTTTCCGCCATCAGCGTCACCGGGTAATCGCGCCACTCGTCGGCGAAAATCACATCCTGCGGCGTGCGCACGTTATAAATCACCTGAACATCCGCCTGCGGGCGATATGCCGCAAGCCAGCGGCGCATCGACATGATCGGCGTTACGCCGCAGCCGCCCGCCAGCAGCAGGAAGCGATCTTCGGTTTTGTCGGCGCAGGTAAAATCGCCCTGCGCGTCAGACAGCCACAGATAATCGCCGCGTTTAACCTCGCGCGTCAGCCAGCCGGAGCCCTCGCCATTGGCGATGCGGCGCACCGTCAGCGTAATCAACGGGCTTACGCCGGGCGTTGAAGAAATCGTATACGCGCGCAGGGTATCGGCGCTGTTGCGAATGCTCACCAGCGCATACTGCCCGGCCTGATACGGGTAGAAATCGTGGCACAGCAGCGAGAGCGTCCAGACATCCGGCGTCTCCTGCCGGATATGGTGGACCTGCATTCGCCACGGACATTGTGGGGTCGGCATTGTCATTCTTTCCTCCTTACGCGCCTAACAGCGCGCGCATATCCTGCTCAACGGTAGTCACCTGGCGCAGACCAAATTTCTCATTCAGCACCGCCAGCAGATCCGGCGTCAGGAACCCCGGCGCGGTCGGTCCGGTGACGATATTGGTCACGCCGAGCGACAGCAGCGTCAGCAGGATCACAATCGCTTTTTGTTCAAACCACGACAGCACCAGCGACAGCGGCAGGTCATTGACGCCGCAGCCCAGTTTTTCAGCCAGCGTCACGGCGAGAATAATGGCGGAGTAAGCGTCGTTACACTGGCCTGCGTCCACCAGACGCGGCAGGCCTTCGATCGCGCCGAAATCGAGCTTGTTAAAGCGGTACTTGCCGCAGGCGAGCGTCAGGATCAGGCAATCGCTCGGCACCTGGGTGGCGAAATCGGTGAAATAACTGCGCTCACCGCGCGCGCCATCGCAGCCGCCGACCAGGAAGATGTGGCGCAGTTTTTCGCGGCTCACCAGATCGATCAGTGTGTCGGCAGCGCCAAGCAGCGTCTGACGCCCGAAGCCGACGGTGATGAGGTGTTCGATTTCGCTATACGGGAAGCCCGACATCTGCTGCGCCTGGGCGATCACCGGCCCGAAGTCGTCGCCTTCAAGGTGGCTGACGCCCGGCCAGCCGACGATGCTGCGGGTCCAGATGCGATCGTCGTAACTGCCGACGGTCGGGTCGATAATGCAGTTGGAGGTCATCACAATCGGGCCGGGGAAGCGGGCGAATTCAACCTGCTGGTTCTGCCAGCCGCTGCCGTAGTTGCCGACCAGATGCTTAAATTTACGCAGTTCCGGGTAGCCGTGCGCAGGCAGCATTTCGCCGTGGGTGTAAACATTCACGCCGGTGCCTTCCGTCTGTTCCAGCAGGTTATAAAGATCGTTCAGATCGTGGCCGGAAATCAGAATGCATTTGCCCGCCACCGCTTTGACGTTAACCTGCGTCGGCGTCGGGTGGCCATATTTGCTGGTTTCGCCCGCGTCCAGAATACGCATGACGTTAAAGTTCATCTGGCCGATTTCCATCGCGCACTCCAGCAGCGCGTTCATGTCCGCAGGCCAGGTGCCGAGCCACGCCATCATCTTGTGATATTGACCATAAATGGCGTTGTCATACTGCCCGAGCACATGCGCGTGCTCCATATAGGCCGCCGCGCCTTTCAGGCCGTAGAGGCAAAGCAGGCGAAGACCGAGAATATTCTCGCCAATCACGGCCTTATCCATATTCGGCGCGAACGCGGCGGCCTGACGCTGTAAATCGCCCAGATCGTCGCTTGAAAGCGTCAGCGAGGCCATCGGGTTATCCACCTGCGCGCTTTTATCAACGGCCTGGCATTGGGTTTTCAGCGCCTCGCGCAGGGCGATAGCCTCACGGGCGTAACCCACAATACGCGGTGAGTCGAAATTGACGTTAGTGAGGGTAGAAAAAAACGCGCGGGGCGCGAAGCTATCTACCTGATGATCGATGATGCCAAGCTCGCGTGCTTTCACCGCCCAGGCGGAAAGCCCCTGCAAAGCCGCAATCAGCAGATCCTGAAGGTCGGAGGTTTCAGCGGTTTTCCCGCACATCCCTTGCGCATACGCGCAGCCGTTACCTGACGGAGTACGAATCGTTTGTTCACATTGCACGCAAAACATGATGACACCTTAAAGTTATATTTAATATGCATGTTTAAGGTTAGGCTTCGGCGCGCAGGGTGAAAAGGGATTTTTGAGGAACCTGAAGAGAGATTGATTTAACGCAATTTTGGCGGCAGAGGACTACCGCCAAAGGAGTATCAGGCAGCGAAAAACGCCATCAGTAACGGCACTAACAGGCTCAGAATAAACCCGTGGACGATAGCGGCAGGCACCAGCTCCAGGCCACCGCTGCGTTGCAGCACCGGCAGCGTGAAATCCATCGACGTCGCCCCGCAGATGCCAAGCGCGGCAGAGCGGCTGCGGCGCACCAGCGCCGGGATCAGCATAATCGCGATGAGCTCACGGCCCAGATCGTTAAAGAAGGCGGCGCTGCCAATCACCGGGCCGAAGGATTCCGTCATCAGAATGCCGGAGAGCGAATACCAGCCAAAACCGGACGCCATTGCAAATCCCGCGCGCAGCGGTAAATCGAGCAGCAGCGCATTCACGGCACCTGCAATAAGCGAGCTGCCCAGCACCACAATGGCGACCATCATGCCGCGGCGGTTCAGCACAATCTGTTTTAGCGTCATGCCGTTGTTGCGAAGCTGAATACCAATCAGGAACAGCAGAAAAATTAAGGTGTATTCGCTGGCTTCAGTGGCGTGTTTAAGAAACGCAAGGCCGGTCAGCCCCAGCAGGAAACCAAGCACAACCACGCCGCACAGTTTCAGAGATTCCAGCGCCATCGCGAGGCGCGACGGCAGCTTTTCCTGGCGGTGTTGATGACGCCACGGAATGGCCCGCTCCAGCCACAGGAGGGCTGCGATATTACACAGCATGATGACGGTAATGCTGACGGCAGAATAATGCAGGATCGCCAGCAGATTCGCCGACAGATTATCGAGAAAGGCCAGGCTGATGCCCATAAAGAACAGAATAATGTACACAAGCCAGCTTAACAGCTGATTGATAAGCCGCAGCGCGCCTGCTTTACGCAGGGGAATAAGGTAGCCGAGAATCAGCGGCACTAAGATAATTAACAGTCCTGACAACATGAGGTGAGCGGTCCCTGAGATAACGTAAGTGCGGGAATAAGCGTGCCGCCACACCCTACAGAATTCATCCAGGCGAGTAAAGCGGCGGTTATTAGCCCTATTTCATTGCGTTAGCGCATGATGAAAGCTATTTATTACCGGCTTGATTATCACGCTTTTATTATTTCGAGACGCCTCGCAATGCGGCGTTTACGCCCCGTCTTTCTCTGTTAAGGCACTGATTGAATAGCTATACTGCCGACACGCAGCCATGCAGATGCAGCCGGAGGAGAGATGTTTCTTGAACGCGTGGAAATCGCCGGGTTTCGCGGAATTAACCGCTTATCGTTAACGCTTGAACATAATAATGTGCTGATTGGCGAAAACGCGTGGGGGAAATCAAGCCTGCTGGATGCGCTGACGCTGCTGCTGAATCCGGGTGAAACGCTCTACTCCTTTACGCGCAATGACTTCTGGTTTCCACCGGGAGATATTCACGGACGCGAGCGACATCTGCATGTCATTCTTATTTTTCGCGAAACCGAGCCGGGGGATTTTCAGCGCCGCCGTTTTCGCGGTTTACGCCCATTAATGACGCCGGGCGGCGATGGCTTTGAGCGGATTTTCTACCGGCTGGAAGGCGAGCTTAACGACGATAACAGCGTGCTCACGCTGCGTAGCTTTCTTAACGCCGAGGGTGAACCGCTCGCGCTGGACGATATCGATGCGCTGGCGCGGCAGCTTATCCGTCTGAATCCGGTACTGCGGTTGCGTGACGCCCGTTTTATGCGTCGTCTGCACGACAGCACCATTGCCCATACGCCCCAGGTGGAAGTGACGGCGCGCGAGTTGGAATTTCTCACACGCGAGCTGGTCTCCCGCCCGCAAAACCTCACAGATGAACAGATTCGCCAGGGGCTGTCGGCGATGGTGCAACTGCTGGAGCACTACTTTTCCGAGCAGGGCACCGCAGGCCCGCGCTACCGCCTGATGCGTCGTCATTCACACGACGAACAGCGCAGCTGGCGTTATCTCGACATCATCAACCGCATGATTGATAAACCTGGCGGGCGGGCTTACCGGGTTATCCTGCTGGGGCTGTTCGCCACGTTGTTGCAGGCCAAAGGCAACGTTCGGCTCGATAAATACGCCCGGCCGCTGCTGCTGGTGGAAGATCCTGAAACACGGCTACACCCCATTATGCTCTCCGTGGCCTGGCAGTTGCTGAACCTGCTGCCGCTGCAAAAGCTCACCACCACCAACTCCGGCGAGCTGCTGTCGATGACACCGGTTGAACATGTCTGTCGGCTGGTGCGTGCATCGGGCAAGGTGGCGGCGTGGCGGCTGGGGCCTGGCGGCATGAATGCCGAAGATAGCCGCCGCATCGCGTTTCATATCCGCTTTAACCGGCCATCAGCGCTGTTCGCGCGCTGCTGGCTGCTGGTGGAAGGGGAAACGGAAGTCTGGATGATGAACGAGCTGGCGCGCCAGTGCGGTTACCACTTCGAGGCCGAAGGCATCAAAGTTATTGAGTTCGCCCAGTCGGGCTTAAAACCACTTATCAAATTTGCCCGCCGTATGGGCATTGAGTGGCATGTACTGGTGGATGGCGACGATGCCGGGCGCAAATATTCTGCGACGGTAAAAAGCATCGTGAATAACGACGGCGAACAGGTGCGTCAGCATCTGACCGAGCTTCCCGCGCCGGATATGGAACATTTTATGTATCGCGAAGGGTTTGACGCCGTGTTTTACCGCGTCGCGCAGGTGCCGGAAACGGTGCATATGAATATGCGGCGGGTGATTGTTAAAGCGATTCACCGCTCGTCTAAACCCGATCTGGCGATTGAAGTGGCGATGGAGGCCGCCCGCCGCGGGATGGATGCGGTGCCGCCGCTGCTGCGCAAAATGTTCTCGCGCGTGCTGTGGCTCGCCCGCGGTCGCGCGGATTAGCTTTTTGGCAATGAGTACATCTGGTAGGGCGGGTAAGCGAAGCGTACCCGCCAGTTGGATTAGCCAATAAAAAAAGTTGTAGTGCGGGTAAGCGAAGCGCACCCGCCGCGTGAGGTGACGAATAACATTGTAAGGCAGGTAAACGCGCGCACCCGCCCGCCGATTACCGCTCGTTAAACCGCGCGGCGATTTGCGCCGTCATACTCTCCAGCAACTCATAACGACGCCGGTATTCCGCGCGTTTTTTGCTGGCTATCTCCTCAAGCGATTTACGGGTTATCTGCAACGGCATGTGGTAAAGCCCCCGGGCGTCCTTTTCACCGCCGAGCGATTCCCAGAAGCTGTCATAATCGGCGTGCAGTTTATCCTTTTTCTTCTTCGCATAGCGCCAGCTGCGGTAGATATGTGTCTCGTTACTGACCGCGAGTATCTGGCTTACACCAAAATGCTGCGCCAGCAGGCAGACCGCCTCAAGCAGCAGGCGTTTAGGAAACAGGCCGTGGCAGGCTTTGGTCGCCAGCTGGATCTGATCGTGTTCAACCCAGGCTTTGGCACCCTGTAAGCCGCCAATAAACAGCGCAGATTGGCCGTCGACTTCGCAAAGCGTAAAGGTCATTTCGGCAAGTACGATGCCGTTAGCGTCACGGAAAATCACCGTCGTTTCGCCTTCTTTGTCGAGGTCGGCGATGGCGGCAAGGTCGAGACGATACTGCGCGTCGTTTTTTCCGCTAAGCGTGGCAAGCGTGCTCCCCTGTCGCGTCAGGTGCCCTTGCATCAGCGTGTCGGGCAAAAGACGCTCGATATGCTGGTAATGATATTCCAGCGCGGCCAGCGCCGCTTTTCGCGACACATTGACCGACAGCCAGGGCCTGTGCAGACGGCACGGCAGGCCCGGCTGGGCATGCAGCAAGGCGTCAAGCATCGGCTGACGGGCGAGCACTGAAAGCCAGCGTCGGGTGGCGAAGGGCGTTGCCAGCGAGCGCAGCATGAATTTCCGCCGATAGGCGGGGTTTTCCCATGCGAGCCCCGGCGTTTTCTGGCCTGTCGCAAGCAGGCGAAAGAGTTGCCAGGCGCTATGGGCTGGCGGCTGTATGGAAATTTCGGCAAGTGCGGACATAACCTGGTCTCGTAATGAAGTCTGAGGTTATGGAAACAAATCATCACTCAACGCAATATCAACGCCGTGGTTTATTTACGAGCTGCATAGGGTTTGGTTGAGATTGCGTTTAGAATGGGAGAGCACACTCTGTTTATTCGTCCGAAACGTCAGGAAAGATATGAAGCTTAAGGGAAGGATTAAGAAGCGCTACGTGGTGCTGGCTCTGGTTATCATCATCGGCGCGGTATGGCTGTGGAAGACACTGAACGCGCCGCTGCCCCGTTATCAGACCATGCTGGTGCGTAAAGGGGATCTGCAGCAGAGCGTGCTTGCGACCGGTAAGCTTGACGCGCTGCGTAAAGTCGACGTCGGCGCGCAGGTGAGTGGCCAGTTG
Organism: Cronobacter sp. 153480017-3; assembly: GCF_053627815.1. Classification (NCBI taxonomy): domain Bacteria; kingdom Pseudomonadati; phylum Pseudomonadota; class Gammaproteobacteria; order Enterobacterales; family Enterobacteriaceae; genus Cronobacter; species Cronobacter sp. 153480017-3. The sequence continues at coordinate 348,328 of NZ_JBSEYN010000002.1, forward strand.
AAAACGCTGTCGGTCAATATCGGCGATAAAGTGAAAAAAGATCAGCTGCTTGGTATTATCGATCCTGAGCAGGCTGAAAACCAGATCAAAGAAGTGGAAGCGACGCTGATGGAGCTGCGCGCCCAGCGCCGCCAGGCCGAGGCGGAGATGAAGCTCGCCCGCGTTACGCTCTCCCGCCAGCAGCAGCTTGCCCGCACGCAGGCTGTGTCGCGTCAGGATCTCGATACGGCCGCCACCGAACTTGCCGTTAAAGAGGCGCAGCTTGGCACGATCGACGCGCAAATTAAGCGTAATCAGGCCTCGCTCAGCACGGCCAAAACCAACCTGGATTACACCCGTATTACCGCGCCGATTGCCGGTGAGGTGACGCAGATAACTACGCTGCAGGGCCAGACGGTCATCGCCGCGCAGCAGGCACCGAATATTCTCACGCTTGCCGATCTCAGCACGATGCTGGTAAAAGCGCAGGTCTCTGAAGCCGACGTGATTCATCTCAAGCCGGGGCTGAAAGCCTGGTTTACGGTGCTTGGCGATCCGCTGACCCGCTACGAAGGCCGGCTGAAAGATATTCTTCCCACACCCGAGAAAATCAACGACGCCATTTTTTACTATGCGCGTTTTGAGGTGCCGAACCCGCAGGGCGTGCTGCGCCTCGATATGACCGCGCAGGTGCATATTCAGCTCGGCGGCGTCGACGATGTGCTGACCATTCCGCTGGCGGCGCTGGGCGAGCCGGTTGGCGATAACCGCTATAACGTCACGCTGCTGCGCAACGGTGAGACGCGCGAGCGCGAAGTGACCATCGGTGCGCGTAACGACACGCAGGTAGAAGTGGTCAAGGGGCTCGAAGAGGGCGATGAAGTGGTAATTGGCCGCGCGAGCGGGAGCGATCAATGACGGCACTGCTTGAGCTGCGCAATATTCGTCGTAGCTATCCGTCGGGCGAAACGGACGTCGAAGTGCTAAAAGGCGTCACGCTAACGATTAACGCCGGTGAAATGGTGGCGATTGTTGGCGCGTCCGGCTCTGGTAAATCGACGCTGATGAATATTCTCGGCTGTCTCGATAAGCCCAGCAGCGGCAGCTATAAAGTCGCAGGTGTGGATGTGGCAACGCTTAATGACGACGCGCTTGCTCGCCTGCGGCGCGAGCATTTCGGTTTTATTTTTCAGCGCTACCATCTGCTTTCACACCTGACCGCCGCGCAGAATGTCGAAGTGCCCGCCATTTATGCCGGCACCGGGCGCGCCGCGCGTCAGGCGCGGGCGCGCGAATTACTGGCGCGGCTGGGCCTTGAAGCGCGCGTCGGGTATCAGCCCTCGCAGCTTTCCGGCGGTCAACAGCAGCGCGTGAGTATCGCCCGCGCGTTGATGAACGGCGGACAGGTGATTCTTGCCGACGAACCGACCGGCGCGCTCGACAGCCACTCCGGCGAAGAGGTAATAGCCACCCTGAAACAGCTACGCGACCGCGGGCATACGGTGATTATCGTGACCCACGATCCTGACGTCGCCGCGCAGGCGGAACGCATTATTGAAATTCGCGACGGGGAGATAATCAGCAACCCGCCGCCGGTCGGGAAACGCGATGCAGCCCGGCTACCTGCGCAACCGCAGGACGCGCCAGCGCTCGGGCAGTTTATTAACAGCTTCCGTGAGGCGCTGACAATGGCCTGGCTTGCGATGGCTGCCAACAAGATGCGCACGCTGCTGACGATGCTCGGGATTATCATCGGCATCGCGTCGGTGGTCTCTATTGTGGTAGTGGGCGACGCCGCCAAACAGATGGTGCTGGAGGATATCCGTTCCATCGGGACGAACACGATTGATGTTTACCCTGGTAAGGATTTTGGCGATGACGATCCGCAATACCAGCAGGCGTTGCAGTATGACGACCTGCAGGCGATACAGCGTCAGCCGTGGGTGAGTTCCGCCACGCCGACGGTGTCGCAAAACCTGCGCCTGCGCTATGGCAATGTGGATGTCGCAGCCAGCGCTAACGGCGTGAGCGGGCAATATTTTAACGTCTACGGCATGACCTTCAGCGAGGGCAACACCTTTAACGACGAACAACTGCGCGGCCGCGCGCAGGTGGTGGTGATCGACAGCAACGCGCGCCGCCAGCTTTTCCCGAATAAGGCAAACGTGGTAGGCGAAGTGGTGCTGGTCGGCAATATGCCCGCGACCGTCATTGGCGTGGCGGAAGAGAAGCAGTCGATGTTTGGCAGCAGCAAAATTCTGCGGGTATGGATGCCTTACAGCACGATGTCCGGGCGGATTATGGGCCAGTCGTGGCTGAACTCTATTACCGTGCGGGTGAAAGAGGGCTACGACAGCGGCGAGGCGGAACAGCAACTGACGCGCCTGCTAACGCTGCGTCACGGTAAAAAAGATTTTTTCACCTGGAATATGGACGGTGTATTGAAAACTGCTGAAAAGACCACACGTACTCTTCAACTGTTTCTGACGCTGGTAGCGGTGATTTCGCTGGTCGTGGGCGGCATCGGGGTGATGAATATCATGCTGGTGTCAGTGACCGAGCGCACCAGGGAGATCGGCATTCGTATGGCGGTCGGCGCGCGCAAAAGTGACGTGCTACAGCAGTTTTTGATTGAGGCGGTGCTGGTCTGTCTGGTGGGCGGCGCGCTTGGAATTGGCCTTTCACTGCTGATCGCGTTTGCGCTACAGCTTATTTTACCTGGCTGGGAGATTGGCTTTTCGCCCGTGGCGCTGCTGACCGCATTTTTGTGCTCCAGCGCGACGGGGGTGTTGTTTGGCTGGCTGCCCGCCCGCAACGCCGCCAGACTCAATCCTGTGGATGCACTTGCCCGTGAATAAATAAAAATGCCAGTCCACGGGACTGGCATTTCAGGAGCAGGATGTACACAATGAAACAGAAGAGTTACGCAACTGCGGATGCGGCTTCTGCTTCAAGAGGGACAATGACGCTGGCATGGTTGCCTTTGGGACCCTGATGCACATCGAACCTCACGACTTGTCCGGCTTTCAGCGTTCTGTAGCCGTCCATCTGGATTGTAGAGTAGTGCGCAAAGATATCTTCGCCGCCGCCTTCAGGGCAGATGAACCCAAACCCTTTGGCGTTATTGAACCATTTAACAGTACCCGTCTCCATGCTTCGACATCCTTCATAAGTCTTATTGAGTAAGATGGATTGAACCGGTGGGTGAGGGGGGCTGTTCAAAACCTCGCCAACTCACGCTTGTACAATTTAGAGAAATCGCACTGTGCGTCAAGCGTTCACCGGGGTCTGGCAGGTGGGATTGAGTCAAAATTTTGAAGCAGTTAACGCTATTTTCATTAATGTGACAGAGCTCGCGAATACCAGTGATAGCTGGTTGCTTGCTGAACATTAGGGTAGATTCAGGATGCGTATTACACTCAACCAGAGCGCCGGAAAACACGCTGGCTGTACTGTTTAACCATGATGACGACTGGCAATGAGTAAAGACAAAAGTTGGCTGGATTTTGACCATTTGGCGGAAGATGATCTGCGCGAAGCGCTAAAGCCGCCATCTATGTATAAAGTTATATTAATGAACGACGATTACACGCCAATGGAATTTGTTATTGACGTGCTACAAAAGTTCTTTTCTTATGATGTAGAACGTGCAACGCAACTGATGCTCACGGTTCACTATCAGGGGAAAGCCATCTGTGGCGTTTTCACCGCGGAAGTGGCGGAAACCAAAGTGGCGCTGGTGAACAAATATGCGAGGGAGAACGACCATCCGTTGTTGTGTACGCTGGAAAAAGCCTGATTAAGGCAAACTATTGAGGGGGTGCCCTATGCTCAACCAGGAACTGGAACTCAGTTTAAACATGGCTTTCGCCAGAGCGCGCGAGCACCGACATGAGTTTATGACCGTCGAGCATCTGTTACTGGCTCTGCTCAGTAACCCATCGGCACGGGAGGCGCTTGAAGCCTGTTCCGTGGATCTGGTGGCGCTGCGTCAGGAACTCGAAGCCTTCATTGAACAAACCACACCCGTACTGCCCGCGAGCGAAGAGGAGCGCGACACTCAGCCGACGCTCAGCTTCCAGCGCGTGTTGCAGCGCGCCGTGTTCCACGTCCAGTCCTCCGGCCGTAGCGAAGTGACTGGCGCCAATGTCTTAGTGGCTATCTTCAGCGAACAGGAGTCTCAGGCGGCTTATCTGTTGCGTAAACATGAAGTCAGTCGCCTTGATGTGGTGAATTTCATCTCCCACGGTACCCGTAAAGACGAGCCGGGCCAGGCGCCGGGCAATGACAATCCGGTCAACGAAGAGCAGGCAGGCGGGGAGGAGCGTATGGAAAACTTCACCACCAATCTCAATCAGCTTGCCCGCGTTGGCGGCATCGATCCGCTGATTGGCCGCGACAAAGAGCTGGAGCGCGCCATTCAGGTGCTCTGCCGTCGCCGGAAAAACAACCCGCTGCTGGTGGGTGAATCGGGCGTCGGGAAAACCGCCATCGCCGAAGGGCTCGCCTGGCGTATCGTGCAGGGCGACGTGCCGGAAGTGATGGCCGACTGCACTATCTACGCGCTGGATATCGGCTCGCTGCTGGCGGGCACTAAATACCGCGGCGATTTTGAAAAACGCTTCAAGGCGCTGCTTAAACAACTTGAGCAGGATAACAACAGCATCCTGTTTATCGACGAAATCCATACCATCATCGGCGCGGGCGCAGCCTCAGGCGGCCAGGTCGATGCGGCAAACCTGATTAAACCGCTGCTCTCCAGCGGCAAAATCCGGGTCATGGGCTCCACGACGTATCAGGAGTTCAGCAACATTTTCGAAAAAGACCGCGCGCTGGCGCGTCGCTTCCAGAAAATCGACATCACCGAGCCGAGCGTTGAGGAAACCGTACAGATCATTAACGGCCTGAAGCCGAAATATGAAGCGCACCACGACGTCCGTTACACCGCGAAAGCGGTACGCGCGGCGGTGGAGCTGGCGGTTAAATATATCAATGACCGTCATCTGCCGGATAAGGCCATCGACGTTATCGACGAAGCGGGCGCGCGTGCGCGTCTGATGCCAGTCAGCAAGCGTAAGAAAACCGTCAATGTGGCGGATATCGAAACCGTGGTGGCTCGCATCGCGCGTATCCCGGAGAAGAGCGTGTCGCAAAGCGATCGCGATACGCTCAAAAACCTGGGCGATCGCCTGAAAATGCTGGTGTTTGGTCAGGATAAAGCCATTGAGGCCTTAACCGAAGCCATCAAAATGAGCCGTGCGGGGCTGGGGCATGACCGTAAACCGGTAGGTTCTTTCCTCTTCGCAGGCCCGACCGGCGTCGGGAAAACCGAGGTGACGGTGCAGCTGTCCAAAGCGCTGGGTATTGAACTGCTGCGCTTTGATATGTCCGAATATATGGAACGTCATACCGTCAGCCGTCTGATTGGCGCGCCTCCGGGCTACGTTGGGTTTGATCAGGGCGGTCTGCTGACTGACGCGGTCATCAAACATCCGCATGCGGTACTGCTGCTTGATGAAATCGAAAAAGCGCACCCGGATGTCTTTAACCTGCTGCTGCAGGTGATGGACAACGGCACGCTGACCGATAACAACGGGCGTAAAGCGGATTTCCGCAACGTGATTCTGGTAATGACCACCAACGCCGGTGTGCGTGAAACCGAGCGTAAATCGATTGGGCTTATCCGTCAGGACAACAGCACCGACGCGATGGAAGAGATCAAAAAGATCTTTACGCCAGAGTTCCGTAACCGTCTCGACAATATCATCTGGTTCAACCATCTCTCTACCGAGGTGATTCATCAGGTTGTCGACAAGTTCATCGTTGAACTGCAGGCGCAGCTTGACCAGAAAGGCGTCTCCCTGGAAGTTAGCCAGGAAGCGCGTGACTGGCTGGCGGAGAAAGGCTACGACCGTGCGATGGGCGCACGCCCGATGACCCGCGTGATTCAGGACAACCTGAAAAAACCGCTGGCCAACGAGCTGCTCTTTGGTTCGCTGGTGGATGGCGGCCAGGTCTCCGTCGCGCTGGATAAAGAAGGCGATAAACTGACGTACAGCTTCCAGAGCGCGCAGAAGCATAAGCCTGAAGCCGCGCACTAACGCCATGCGTATATAAGACACAACGCCGGATAGCGATATCCGGCGTTTTTTTATCGCTTTTTCAGGCAAGACACGCATAAAAAAAGCGCCGCAAAAAGGCGCTTTTTTTCAGGCTGGCGCGGCAAACGGCGGCGCGGCCTGGCTTCGCTTAAGAAGCCTGTACAAACTTAGCGACTACGGAAGACAATGCGGCCTTTGCTCAGGTCGTACGGGGTCAGCTCAACAGTCACTTTGTCGCCCGTCAGAATGCGGATGTAGTTTTTGCGCATTTTACCGGAGATATGGGCAGTTACCACGTGACCGTTTTCCAGTTCTACGCGGAACATAGTGTTAGGTAACGTTTCAAGAACGGTACCCTGCATTTCAATATTGTCTTCTTTGGCCATCTAATCCTCTGGGGTATCACTACCATAGTTTGAACCGGCAAGATAATGCCCAAGTTCACCCATTAAGTAAAGTTTTGCGGGCGAAATGCCCGTTGTACCGCTGCGCCTTCCCGCTCCCACGACAAAACCGCGCGGGCAGCGCAAGCGTAACGGGGAGCGTGAGATCCAAAGCGTTGCGTTAACGGAGGGTCCCAAAACGGCGGCAGGGTAATGGCAGTCATTTTCTGCGTGCGTAAGTATAACACCCTGACAAAAAATGTGCCGAAAACATTCTGCTATCCTGCGGGCGTAAAAAGGGTTTGCGGCACCCAGCAACGTTTTTCGAGCGGCAACGGGCGAAGCTCAGCCAGTTGTTGTAAATAATCACGGCGCGGGATTTCGACCGCGCCCAGCGACGCGGTGTGCGGGTTGAGCACCTGACAATCAATCAGCCTGCCGCCCTGCGCGACAAAGTAGTCGCAAAACACCACCAACGCGGTTTTCGAGGCGTTCTCACGGCGGCTGAACATCGATTCGCCGCAAAACAGCGCGCCCTGCGCCACGCCATACATACCGCCCACGAGCGTATCGTCCTGCCAGACTTCAACAGAGTGCGCATGGCCCAGTTCATGCAGGCGCTGCCAGGCGATCACCACATCGTTGGTTATCCAGGTGCCGTCGTCACGGTCGCTGGCGCAGCCCTGAATCACAGCGTTAAACGCGTGATTCAGCGTCACGCGATAGGGCGAACGGCGGTGGAAGCGCTTCATGCTGCGGCTGATGTGCAACCGCTCAGGCCAAATCACCGCGCGTGGATCCGGAGACCACCATAAGATCGGGTCTCCCGGCGAGAACCACGGAAAAATGCCCTGCTGATAGGCCATCATCAGACGAGCGGGGCTGAGATCCCCGCCTAATGCCAGTAAGCCGTTGGGTTCACGTAACGCCCCCTCAGGCGAGGGAAAAGCAATCGAATGACGAGAAAGCTGCACCAGACGCATCACAACGGCGCTCCATGACAACAGTGTCAAATATCAATCAATGATAGTGTACTGAACGCGCACGAAACTGATAATAACGTCCCTGCTGCGCCAGTAATTCCTTGTGACTACCTTGCTCAGTAATCTGCCCGTTGTCCATGACAATGATGCGATCGAACGCCGTCAGCCCCTGCAGGCGGTGGGTCACCATCAGCAGCGTTTTTTGTGCGGCGACTTCTTTTACCAGAGCGAGTATCTGACGCTCGGTTTCGGCATCCAGCCCTTCTGTCGGTTCATCCAGTAAGAGCATTGGCGCGTCGTGCAGCAGCGCGCGTGCGATGCCGAGACGGCGCAGCTCGCCGCCGGAGAGCTGGCGTCCGCCTTCGCCAAGCCAGGCGTTCAGCCCCTCATCATCCAGAAGTTTTTCAAGCCCCACGCGGGCGAGTACTGCGCCGAGTGCGGCGTCATCGGCCTGCGGCGCGGCGAGGAGGAGGTTGTCGCGAAGCGTGGCGCTAAAGAGATGCACGCGCTGCGGTACGACGCTCATGGTGGCGCGCAGCGCGGCTTCGCGGTAACCGGTGATGGAGACGCCATCAAGCATCACGCCGCCGGAAGTCGGGTCCCAGGCGCGGGTGATAAGCTGCAACAGCGTCGATTTACCACAGCCGGTGCGCCCGAGAATCGCGATATGCTCGCCCGGTGCGACGTCAAGCGTAATATTGCGCAGCGCAGGCTGCGGCTGGCCGGGGTAACTGAAGCTCACGTTACGCAGCGACAACGAGGCCTCGCGCGGCGCATCTTTGCCCGACTCTGCAAAGGTGATGTCAGCCGGCTGATCAATGACGTCGCTCACGCGACGCGCGGAGGCGATAACCTGACCAAGATGCTGGAACGCGCCGCCGACCGGCGCGAGCGCTTCAAAGGCGGCCAGCGCGCAGAAGACAAACAGCGCGATAAGCGAACCCGGCGTGCTGTTGCCACCAACGCCGCCTGCGGCCATCCAGAGGATCAGTACGACCGTCATGCCGCTAATCAGCGTCATCATCGCCTGCGAAAGCGCTGTCAGCCCGGCCTGGCGGCGCTGCGCCTCGTGCCAGACTTGTTCGGTTGTATCCAGTTGTTCACGATAACGCCCGGCCGCGCCGAAAATCGACAGTTCCGCCTGACCCTGCAACCAGCCGGTCAGCTGCTGGCGATAGCTGGCGCGAAGCATCGTCAGCGCTTCGCCCACCGGTCGACCGGCGCGATAGAAGAGGGGAGGGAGCAGCAGCAGCGTCGCCAGCATGATCCCGCCGAGCGTCAGCGCCAGCGTCACATCCAGCAGGCTTAAGCCAAGCGTCACGACCGCGATAACCGCAAGCGCGCCGATGAGCGGTGAAATCACGCGCAGATAGAGGTGATCCAGCGTATCGACATCCGCCACCAGGCGGTTCAACAGTTCGCCCTGACGAAAACGCGCGAGCCCGGACGGAGAAAGCGGCAGCAGGCGACTGAAGGTATAGACGCGTAAGTGCTCCAGCACGCGGAACGTGCCTTCGTGGCTCACCAGACGCTCGAAATAACGCCCGGCGGTGCGGATAATCGCCGCTCCGCGCACGCCAGCGGCAGGCAGCATATAGTTAAAACTGTACAGGCCAGCCATGCCTACGACCGCAGAGGCGGAGAGGAACCAGCCGGAGAGTGTCAGCAGGCCGATGCTGGCGAGCAGCGTCACGATAGCCAGTACGACGCCGAGCGACAGCAGCCATTTATGGCGTTTGTAGAGCGCCAGATAGGGAAGTAACGCGCGCATTTAAATCTCCTCCTGACGGTGCGCCAGCAGCGCCGCGAAATAACCATCGGCCTCGCTGAGCGTGGCGACGTCGCCGCGCTCCACGATGCGCCCGTCGCGCATTACCCAGACTTCATCCCAGGCGGCGATATCATCAATCTGGTGTGTGACCATCAATGTGGTCTGCGCCAGCGACGCGCTCTCCAGCGCCTGCATCACGCGGCGCTCGCTACCGGCATCAAGGCTTGCGGAAGGCTCATCCAGCAGCAGCAAACGGCACGGCGTTAACAGCGCACGGGCAACCGCCACGCGCTGCGCCTGGCCCACAGAGAGGCCGGAGGACTGATCGCCAATCGGCGTGTCAACGCCCTGCGCCAGTAGCGGTAAGAATTCGCTCACCCAGGCTTTATCCAGCGCCGCATAGAGCTGCGTGTCGCTCGCCTCGGGATCGGCCAGTAAAACATTTTCTTTAAGCGTTCCGGCAGGCAGCTGCGGGTTTTGTCCCACCCAGCTCAACTGACGCCGCCAGCTTTCCGGCTCCAGCTCGCGCAGTTCAACACCGTTAACGCGCAGCGAGCCTTCATAGGGCAGAAACCCGGCCAGCAGGTTTAAAAGCGAGCTTTTCCCCGCGCCGCTTTGCCCCACCAGCGCCACGCGTTTGCCCGCGGGCAGCGTGAAATTCAGTGGCCCGGCGAGACGTTTCCCTTGCGGCGAAAGAATGGTCAGGCCCTGTGCCTCAAGCGAAATCGGCTCGCAGCCGGGAAGCTCCAGTGTGCCTTTCTCAGCATGCTGAATCGGGGTTTCAAGGAACGTTTTCAGGCTATCCGCCGCGCCGACAGCCTGCGCTTTGGCATGATAAAAGGTGCCGAGATCGCGCAGCGGCTGGAAAAATTCCGGTGCCAGAATCAGCGCCAGGAAACCGGCGAACAGCGTCACGCCGGTGCCGTAATGGCCGAAATTCAGCTCGCCCAGATAAGAGAAGCCGAAATAGACCGCCACCAGTGCAATGGAAAGCGAGGTGAAAAACTCCAGCACGCCGGAGGAGAGGAACGCGAGGCGCAATACTTCCATGGTTCGCTTGCGAAAATCCTGCGAGGCGGCCTGAATGTTGTGCGTTTCCGCTGCGCCGCGGTTGAAAAGACGCAGGGTTTCCATACCGCGCAGGCGGTCAAGGAAGTTGCCGCTCAGGCGCGCCAGCGCCTGGAAATTGCGCCGGTTGGCATCGGCGGCACCCATGCCGACCATCGCCATAAACAGCGGGATCAGCGGCGCGGTGCCAAGCAGGATCAGCGCCGCCGCCCAGTTGTAAGGGAAAATAGCAAGCACAATCAGCAGCGGCACGCTCGCCGCCAGCGCCATTTGCGGCAGGTAGCGGGCGTAAAAATCGTGCATATCGTCAATCTGCTCAAGGATAAGCGTCGCCCAGCTACCGGCGGGTTTCCCCTGGATCCAGGCAGGCCCTGCCTCCTGAAGGCGGTTCATCACCTGCTGGCGAATGCGGGCGCGGATATGTTGCCCGGCGTGAAACCCAACTTTTTCGCGCAGCCACACCACCCAGGCCCGTAATACGAAGACCAGAATCAACAGCACAAACGGCAGCAGCAGCGCCTCGCGCGGGATGCCTTTGATTATCAGATCGTTAAGGAGATCGGCCAGCAGCCAGGCCTGCGCGACGATAAGCAAACCGCTCACCACGCCAAGCAGGCGCGACAGGCTGAGCCAGCGGCGGGAGATAACACTTTGCTGTTTAAGCCAGCGGGTCAGTTCTTGTTGACGGGTTTTATTCATTGCATGCACTGAGCAGTAAAATCCAGAGTGCTCGCCGCAAGGCGAGAGAGCAGGCAATGTTACAACGGGGATAAAAGAAAGGCGACTGATTCGTCGCCTTGTTTAACGTGCGGAATTAGCTCTGCTTTTCAGCAAGACCGTCAAGATAGCGTTCGGCATCCAGCGCGGCCATACAGCCGGTACCGGCAGAGGTAATAGCCTGACGGTAAATATGGTCCATCACGTCGCCTGCGGCGAAGACGCCCGGAATGCTGGTCTGGGTTGCGTTACCGTGAATACCGGACTGCACTTTGATGTAGCCGTTCTCAAGCTCCAGCTGGCCTTCAAAAATCGCGGTGTTCGGGCTGTGGCCGATCGCGACGAACAGGCCTGCGACATCCAGCGTCTCGACGTTTTCCGGGTTTACGGTGTCGCGCAGACGCAGACCGCTGACGCCCATCTGGTCGCCGGTCACTTCTTCCAGCGTGCGGTGGGTGTGCAGCACGATGTTGCCGCTTTCCACTTTATCCATCAGGCGTTTCACCAGGATTTTCTCGGCGCGGAAAGTATCGCGGCGGTGGATCAGGTGTACTTCAGAGGCGATATTCGCCAGATACAGCGCTTCTTCCACCGCAGTGTTGCCGCCGCCGATAACTGCGACTTTCTGGTTGCGGTAGAAGAACCCGTCACAGGTGGCGCAGGCGGAGACGCCGCGGCCTTTATAGGCTTCTTCAGACGGCAGGCCCAGATAACGCGCGGAGGCGCCGGTGGCGATGATAAGCGCGTCACAGGTGTATTCGCCGCTGTCGCCGATAAGACGGAACGGACGGTTTTGCAGATCGACCTTGTTGATATGGTCGAAAAGAATTTCTGTTTCAAACTTCGCGGCATGCTCGTGCATGCGTTCCATCAACAGCGGACCGGTCAGATCGTGCGGGTCGCCCGGCCAGTTTTCCACTTCAGTGGTGGTGGTCAACTGACCGCCTTTTTCCATCCCGGTAATCAGAACCGGCTTCAGGTTGGCGCGCGCCGCGTAGACCGCAGCGGTGTATCCCGCCGGGCCGGAGCCAAGAATTAACAGCTTACTGTGTTTAGCCGTGCCCATGAGATCCTCATTGTTGTTGGCAGACAATGGGCTGGATTGTAGGGAATTTACGGGGCTAAAAAAAGAGTGTGGCAATTTTGTTAACGATTCATGCAATAGCTGCGGCCGATAGCGTCATTATTTTTACTGATTAAAAAGCGCGGCATATAAGGCAGTAAAATGAGGAATAATCGCCGCTCGCAACCAGTCTCTGGCACGTTCTACTAAAAATCGATGTTTTGCTTTGACAATCCCCTGCGCTTTTGCGAAAACATTCGAGGAAGAAAAAAGGGTTGGCTTTGGTTGCAGCGCATTCTGGCGCAAGCTTGTGCCAATTTCCGGGCTATTGAAATTCACGCATGGCGTGGACAGACGCCATACGTAATGTCGATAGCTGCCAGTGGGCAACGGTCTTCTAACTGACGCCCTGAACAGTGAAGTGCAACGGGTAATGGCAGGTGTAGGGAAGGAATACAGAGAGACAATAATAATGGTAGATAGCAAGAAGCGCCCTGGCAAAGATCTCGACCGTATCGATCGTAACATTCTTAATGAGCTGCAAAAGGATGGGCGCATTTCTAACGTCGAGCTTTCAAAAAGAGTGGGTCTTTCACCGACGCCGTGCTTAGAGCGCGTTCGTCGCCTGGAACGACAGGGTTTTATTCAGGGCTATACGGCTCTGCTGAACCCGCATTATCTGGATGCCTCACTTCTGGTATTTGTTGAGATTACTCTGAATCGTGGCGCGCCGGATGTGTTTGAGCAGTTCAATGCTGCTGTACAAAAGCTGGAAGAAATTCAGGAGTGCCATCTGGTTTCGGGCGATTTCGACTACCTGTTGAAAACCCGTGTGCCAGATATGTCCGCGTACCGTAAGCTGTTGGGCGAGACCCTGCTACGTCTGCCGGGCGTGAACGACACCCGTACTTACGTCGTCATGGAAGAAGTGAAGCAGAGTAATCGTCTGGTCATTAAAACCCGCTAACACAGAACAGGTGCAAACCGGGCGTAGTTTGATTACACTCCTGTTAATCCATACAGCAGCAGTGGCGGGGTTTCTCGCCACTGCTGTCCGTTTTACCTCATGGACCTGGAGAGCCTGTCTTGAGCCAGGAATACACCGAAGACAAAGAAGTCACACTCACTAAATTAAGCAGCGGGCGACGACTGCTCGAGGCGCTTCTGATCCTTGTAGTGCTGTTTGCCGTCTGGCTGATGGCCGCCCTGTTAAGCTTTAATCCTTCCGATCCGAGCTGGTCACAAACGGCCTGGCATGAGCCTATCCATAATCTGGGCGGCGCGCCTGGCGCGTGGCTTGCGGACACGCTGTTCTTTATTTTCGGCGTGATGGCCTACACCATTCCTGTGATCATGGTGGGCGGCTGCTGGTTTGCCTGGCGTCAGCGCGGCAACGAAGATTACATCGACTATTTCGCCGTGGCGCTGCGCTTGATAGGCGTACTGGCGCTCATCCTGACTTCCTGCGGACTGGCGGCGATTAACGCCGACGATATCTGGTATTTCGCCTCCGGCGGCGTGATTGGCAGCCTGCTCAGCACCGCGCTTCAGCCGATGCTCAACAGCAGCGGCGGCACCATCGCGCTGCTCTGCGTCTGGGCAGCAGGGCTGACGCTCTTTACCGGCTGGTCCTGGGTCAGCATCGCAGAGAAAATCGGCAGCGCCGTGCTTACCGTACTGACGTTCGCCAGCAACCGTACCCGCCGTGACGACACCTGGCAGGATGAAGACGATTACGAAGACGATGAAGAGCACGACGAATATGAAGAGGATGAGCGTGAGCTGAAGCCAGCGAAAGGAGAATCCCGTCGCGCGCGTATTCTTCGTGGCGCTTTAGCCCGCCGTCAGCGGCTGGCAGACAAATTCAGCAACCCTGTCGCCCGTAAAACCGACGCCGCGCTCTTTTCGGGCAAGCGGATGGATGACGCCGACGAGGTACAATACAGTGTGCGCGGCACGCCGGCTGATGCCGACGATGTGCTGTTCTCCGGCCATAAAGTGACCGAGCCGGACGCGTTTTATGATGAAAACGACCCGCTGCTGAATGGCCATTCGATTGCCGACCCGGCCGCCGTTGCAGCGGCTGCCACACCGGTTGCGCCGGTCTGGGCATCTGCGCAAACGGCAATGCCGTCTGAAGCGGTAAGCGTTCAGGCACCGGACGTCGCGCCTGAAATTGAATGGCATTCCGCGCCTTCTGCGCCGCAATCGCATCCGGGGATTGCCCCGGAGCCGGATTACTATGCGCCGTCACAGCCACCTGTCGCACAACCATCAGTACAGGAAGAAGAGTACTGGCAGCCCGCGCAGCACAGCGCGCCGGTAACGCCTGCTTATCAACCTGCGCAACAGCCTCATCAGCCGCAGCCGTATCAGGCGCAGCCCTCTCCTACGCAGGCATATCAGCAACCACCGCATGATCCTTATGCACAGCCGCAGGGTGGCCAGTACACGCCAGAGCCTTATGTACCTGCGCAGGAGCCTTATGCGCCGGCATCGCAAACGCCTTACGCTGCGCCAGACCCGTATGCCCCGGCTCATGAAACTGCGCCGGTGCACGAGCCAGAGCCCGTTGCACCGCCGGAAGAGGTCAAACCCGCGCGTCCGCCGCTGTATCATTTCGAAGAAGTGGAAGCCCAGCGCGCTCGTGAACGCGAACAACTGGCCGCGTGGTATCAGCCGATTCCTGAGCCGGAAGAGCTTACCCGTAAACCAGAGCCAGTCCGCGCACCAGACCCCGCGCCTGCCGCGCCTTCAGCATCGGTTTCTGATACCACTGGTGCCGCCGCGTCTGGTCTGAACGTAGCCGCACAGGCGACTGTCGCTGCGGCGGCTGCTCAGGCTGCATCGCAGGCAACCTCTGCAGCAGCGCAAACCGCCGGCCTCGCCTTTACCCCGGCGGCCAGCGAAGCACCGCGTCCTCAGGTGAAAGAGGGCATTGGCCCGCAGCTGCCGCGCCCGAACCGCGTTCGTGTGCCGACGCGTCGTGAGCTTGCCTCTTATGGCATCAAACTGCCTTCCCAGCGAATGGCCGAAGAGCGCGCCCGTGAAGAAGCGGAGCGTCGTATGGCGCAACAGCAGCAGGGCGTTTCTGAAGAAGAAGCCGATGCGATGTATCAGGACGAGCTGGCGCGCCAGTTTGCCGCGTCCCAGCAGCAACGTTACGGCGAAACGTATCAGGCAGAGATGAGCCCGGAAGAGGAAGACGCCGCTGAACAGGCTGAGCTGGCACGTCAGTTTGCCGCGTCTCAGCAGCAGCGCTATTCTGCGCCGCAACCGTCTGGCGCTACACCGTTTATGCCTGATGACATTGCGCTTTCGCCGATGAAAGCGCTGGTTAATGACGGCCCGAGCGAGCCGCTGTTTATGCCAGAGCCTGTCGAGCCTGAGCCGTATCGCCCCGCACATCAACCGCAGCAACATTATCAGCAGCCGCAACAGCCGCATACGCACGTTGCGCAGCCCGCAGCGCCCGCGCAAAGCTACGTGCAGCCGCAAGGTTATGTGCCGCAGCCTCAGGCACCGCAGGGCTATGCCCAACCTGCTGCCACGCATCGGCCTCAGATGCAACCGCAGTCTGTGGTACCGACTCAGGGTTATCAGGCGCCTTCCGCGCCCGCTCAGGGCTATCAGGCTCAGCCTCCGGTTGCGCCTGTGCAGCCTCAACAGCCAGCGGCACCGGCATCATCACCGCGTGACAGCCTGATCCATCCGCTGCTGATGCGTAATGGCGAAGAGCTGCCGAAGCATAAGCCGTCTACGCCGCTGCCGTCGCTGGATCTGCTGACGTCGCCGCCAGCGGAAGTGGAGCCGGTGGATACCTTTGCTCTGGAGCAAATGGCGCGTCTGGTGGAGGCGCGTCTCGCCGATTTCCGCATTAAAGCGGATGTGGTTAACTACTCGCCAGGCCCGGTTATTACCCGCTTCGAGCTGAATCTGGCACCGGGCGTTAAGGCTGCGCGTATTTCTAACCTGTCGCGCGACCTGGCGCGTTCGCTCTCCACCGTTGCGGTGCGCGTGGTGGAAGTGATCCCCGGTAAGCCGTATGTCGGCCTTGAGCTGCCAAACAAAAAACGTCAGACCGTCTATCTGCGCGAAGTGCTGGACTGCGCGAAATTCCGCGAGAACCCTTCACCGCTGAGCGTGGTGCTGGGGAAAGATATCGCTGGTGAGCCGGTCGTGGCCGATCTTGCGAAAATGCCGCACCTGCTGGTGGCGGGTACCACCGGTTCCGGTAAGTCGGTGGGCGTTAACGCCATGATCCTGAGCATGCTCTACAAAGCGACGCCGGAAGATGTGCGCTTTATCATGATCGACCCGAAAATGCTGGAACTTTCTGTCTATGAAGGCATTCCACATCTTCTGACCGAAGTGGTCACCGACATGAAAGACGCCGCCAACGCGCTGCGCTGGAGCGTGAATGAAATGGAGCGCCGTTACAAGCTCATGTCGGCGCTCGGCGTGCGTAACCTTGCCGGTTATAACGAGAAGATCGCCGAAGCGAAACGCATGGGCCGCCCGATCCCGGATCCGTACTGGAAACCAGGTGACAGCATGGATGCCACCCATCCGGTGCTGGAAAAACTGCCGTATATCGTGGTGCTGGTGGATGAATTTGCCGATCTGATGATGACGGTCGGTAAAAAAGTCGAAGAGCTGATCGCGCGTCTCGCGCAGAAGGCGCGTGCGGCGGGCATTCATCTGGTGCTGGCGACGCAGCGTCCTTCCGTGGATGTCATCACCGGTCTGATTAAAGCCAACATTCCGACGCGTATCGCATTTACCGTGTCCAGCAAAATCGACTCCCGCACCATTCTTGATCAGGGCGGCGCGGAATCGCTGTTGGGGATGGGTGATATGCTCTACTCCGGCCCGAACTCCTCCATGCCGGTTCGCGTTCACGGTGCCTTCGTGCGTGATGAAGAAGTTCATGCCGTCGTGCAGGACTGGAAAGCGCGCGGGCGTCCACAGTATGTCGACGGCATCACTTCCGATAGCGAAAGCGAGGGCGGTGGCGGCGGCTTCGACGGCGGCGAAGAGCTGGATCCGCTGTTCGATCAGGCCGTGTCGTTTGTGGTGGAAAAACGTAAAGCGTCGATTTCTGGCGTACAGCGTCAGTTCCGCATCGGCTACAACCGCGCGGCGCGCATTATCGAACAGATGGAAATGCAGGGCATCGTCAGCGAGCAGGGCCATAACGGCAACCGCGAAGTGCTGGCACCGCCGCCGTTTGAGTAACCGTTCTTTTCCCTGCGCGTGCGGCATGCGGCCGTGCGCGCAGGGCTTCACGCTCATCACGATTCTGAAAAGATGGGTAAATTACCAAAAAATCAGCTTTTTCTTCTGTCGAAAATGTCAGCCTTATGGCTACAGTTAGGGACAGTAAGCGATCCCGTACTGGGGTCGGTCGTATTCTGAGGGATAATAATGAAAAAAATCGCCGTTACCTGTGCTTTGCTTTCTGCGTTTGCCGTATCGTCCGTGTGGGCGGATGCCGCAGGCGATTTGAAAAGCCGCCTTGATAAAGTCAGCAGCTTCCACGCCAGCTTCACCCAGAAAGTAACCGATGGCAGCGGTGCCGCCGTTCAGGAAGGCCAGGGCGATCTGTGGGTCAAACGTCCGAATCTTTTCAACTGGCATATGACGCAGCCGGATGAAAGCGTGCTGATCTCCGATGGCAAGACGCTGTGGTTCTATAACCCGTTTGTTGAACAGGCGAGCGCGACCTGGCTGAAAGACGCGACCAGCAATACGCCTTTTATGCTGATTGCGCGTAACCAGAGCAGTGACTGGCAGCAGTACAACATTAAGCAAAACGGCGATGATTTTGTGCTGACGCCAAAATCAGCCAGCGGCAACCTGAAGCAGTTCACCATTAACGTGAGCCGCGACGGCACCATCAATCAATTCAGCGCCGTCGAACAGGACGACCAGCGCAGCAGCTATCAGCTGAAATCTCAGCAGAATGGCGCTGTGGATATGAGCAAATTTACCTTTACGCCGCCGCAGGGCGTAACGGTGGATGACCAGCGTAATAAGTAAGCCGAGGTCCGGGTGGGCAATCTTTCGCTCGATTTTTCCGATAACACCTTTCAGCCACTGGCCGCGCGTATGCGGCCAGAAAATCTGGCGCAGTACATCGGGCAGCAGCATCTGCTGGCGCCCGGTAAGCCACTCCCCCGCGCCATCGAAGCCGGGCATCTCCACTCGATGATCCTTTGGGGGCCGCCTGGCACCGGTAAAACGACACTGGCCGAAGTGATTGGTCGCTACGCGAACGCTGATGTGGAGCGTATTTCGGCGGTGACATCCGGCGTGAAAGAGATCCGTGAGGCTATCGAGCGCGCCCGCCAGAACCGCAACGCGGGCCGCCGCACGATTTTGTTCGTTGACGAGGTGCATCGGTTTAACAAAAGCCAGCAGGACGCTTTCCTGCCGCATATCGAAGACGGCACCATTACGTTTATTGGCGCGACAACGGAAAACCCGTCGTTTGAGTTGAATTCCGCGCTGCTTTCACGCGCGCGTGTCTATCTCCTGAAATCGCTGACGGTGGAGGACATCGAACAGGTATTGACCCAGGCGATGACCGACCGTGAGCGCGGCTACGGCGGACAGGATATCGTCTTACCGGATGAAACCCGCCTCGCGATTGCCGAGCTGGTCAACGGTGACGCGCGCCGCGCGCTAAATACGCTGGAAATGATGGCCGATATGGCACCCACCGACGACAACGGCAAACGGGTGCTCAGGCCCGAACTGCTGACGGAAATCGCCGGTGAGCGCAGCGCTCGCTTTGATAATAAAGGCGACCGTTTTTACGATCTGATCTCCGCGCTGCATAAATCAGTGCGCGGCTCAGCGCCCGATGCAGCACTCTACTGGTATGCGCGTATTATCAGCGCGGGCGGCGATCCGCTGTATGTCGCGCGGCGCTGTCTGGCCATCGCCTCTGAAGATGTCGGTAACGCCGATCCGCGCGCCATGCAGGTGGCGATTTCCGCGTGGGACTGCTTTACGCGCGTCGGTCCTGCAGAAGGCGAAAGGGCGATTGCGCAGGCGATTGTCTATCTTGCCTGCGCGCCGAAGAGCAACGCGGTTTATACCGCTTTCAAGGCGGCGCTGAAAGATGCCCGTGAGCGCCCGGATTACGATGTGCCGGAACATCTGCGTAACGCCCCGACGAAGCTTATGAAAGAGATGGGCTACGGGCAGGAGTATCGTTATGCGCATGATGAGCCCAACGCCTATGCCGCTGGCGAAGACTATTTCCCCGCCGAAATGGCACAAACGCGCTACTATCATCCCACCAACAGAGGTCTTGAAGGCAAGATTGGCGAAAAGCTAGCCTGGCTTGCTGAGCAGGATCAGAAAAGCCCCACAAAACGCTACCGCTAACGCGATCGTTGCGGTAAGGTTAATCGTTGAATATCAGTGCGACCGCAGGCTGCGGTCGCCTTTCCCTTTTCTTTTTTCGATAAGCACAGGATAAGCATGCTCGATCCCAATCTGCTGCGTACCGAGCCAGACGCAGTCGCAGAAAAACTGGCACGCCGGGGCTTTAAGCTGGATGTAGATAAGCTGGTCGCTCTTGAAGAGCGTCGTAAAGTTCTGCAGGTAAAAACTGAAAATCTGCAGGCTGAACGTAACTCGCGATCGAAATCCATCGGCCAGGCGAAAGCGCGTGGGGAGGATATTGAGCCGCTTCGTCTGGAAGTGAACAAACTCGGCGAAGAGCTTGATGCGGCGAAAAATGAGCTGGATGCGCTGCTTGCGGAAATCCGCGATATCGCGCTGACCCTGCCTAACCTGCCGGATGATGAAGTGCCGCTGGGTAAAGATGACAGCGAAAACGTAGAAGTGAGCCGTTGGGGCACGCCGCGTAAATTCGATTTCGAAATCCGCGATCACGTGACGCTGGGTGAAACGCTGGGCGGTCTGGATTTTGCGAGCGCCGTGAAGCTGACTGGCTCACGTTTTGTGGTTATGAAAGGGCAGATTGCCCGCCTGCACCGCGCGCTGTCGCAGTTTATGCTGGATCTGCATACCGAAGAGCATGGCTATAGCGAAAACTATGTGCCGTATCTGGTGAACCACGACACGCTCTACGGTACGGGTCAGTTGCCGAAATTCGCAGGCGATCTGTTCCACACGCGTCCGCTGGAAGAAGAAGCCGACAGTAGCAACTATGCGCTGATCCCGACCGCAGAAGTGCCGCTGACGAACCTCGTGCGCGATGAGATCATCGACGAAGAGTCGCTGCCGATCAAAATGACCGCGCATACGCCGTGCTTCCGCTCTGAAGCGGGTTCTTACGGCCGCGATACCCGTGGTCTTATTCGTATGCACCAGTTCGATAAAGTGGAAATGGTGCAGGTTGTACGTCCGGAAGATTCCATGCAGGCGCTGGAAGAAATGACCGGCCACGCGGAGAAAGTGCTGCAACTGCTCGGTCTTCCGTACCGTAAAGTGCTGCTGTGCTCTGGCGATATGGGCTTCGGCGCGCGTAAAACCTATGACCTGGAAGTCTGGCTTCCGGCGCAGGATACGTACCGCGAAATCTCTTCCTGCTCCAATATGTGGGATTTCCAGGCGCGTCGCATGCAGGCACGCTGCCGCAGCAAGTCTGATAAAAAGACCCGCCTGGTTCACACCCTGAACGGTTCTGGTCTGGCGGTTGGACGTACGCTGGTCGCTGTGCTGGAGAACTATCAGCAGGCGGATGGCCGCATCGAAATTCCTGAAGTGCTGCGTCCGTATATGAAAGGTCTTGAATTCATCGGCTAAGGTGAATCGCCCATTCTTTTAAAAGCGCCTGCGGGCGCTTTTTTCATTTTTAGACCCGCCTCTTTTATAAGAATTATTGATAAATTTTTTCATCGATATCCCCCCGGCATTATTCAGCTAACTTATTATTTTTAATGAATTATGCCAGACGAAAATCATCAGTACCGTAACGGATAAATGAACACTGTTCATCGACAGCCTGTTTCGACCATTAAAGGCGATTTCTGGCAGATTGACTTTGGCGTTGCTGGTGGCATGATGCGCACGAATTCTTACCTTCCTCACGGTTTTATCCATGTCTATCTATACCCGGCCAGTGCTGCTTTTGCTCTGTGGCCTGCTGCTGTTGACCCTTGCGATAGCGGTGTTAAATACGCTCGTACCGCTGTGGCTGGCCCATGACAATTTGCCGACCTGGCAGGTTGGTATGGTCGGCTCGTCTTATTTTACCGGCAACCTGCTGGGCACGCTGATCACCGGCGCGCTTATCAAGCGCTATGGATTTAACCGCAGCTACTATCTCGCCTCGCTGATTTTTGCTGCTGGCTGTGCCGGGCTCGGTATGACGCTCGGTTTCTGGAGCTGGCTTGCGTGGCGTTTTATCGCGGGTGTCGGCTGCGCGATGATTTGGGTGGTCGTGGAAAGCGCGCTGATGTGCAGCGGCACGGCACGTAATCGCGGGCGTCTGCTGGCGGCGTATATGATGGTTTATTATCTGGGCACGGTCGCCGGACAACTGATGGTCAGCAAGCTGCCGACCGACCTGATGAGCGTCCTGCCGTGGGTCACTGGCATGGTGATGGCGGCCATTCTGCCACTGCTCTTTACCCGTATCGTGAACAGCAGCAGCGAACATCAGGAAAAAACGCACGTCTGGCCAATGTTTAAGCTGCGTCAGGCGCGTCTCGGCGTTAACGGCTGCATTATCTCCGGTATTGTGCTGGGCTCGCTGTATGGTCTGATGCCGCTGTACCTTAACCATCAGGGCGTGAGCGACTCCGGGATTGGCTTCTGGATGGCGGTGATGGTGAGCGCCGGGATTATAGGCCAGTGGCCTATCGGTAAACTGGCTGACCGTTTCGGGCGTCTGCTGGTGTTGCGTGTGCAGGTATTTGTCGTGATTGTGGGCTGCATGGCGATGCTGGCACAGGCTGCGATGGCACCAGCGCTGTTTGTTCTTGGTGCCGCCGGTTTTACGCTTTACCCGGTTGCGATGGCCTGGGCGTGTGAAAAGGTTGAGCATCACCAACTGGTGGCGATGAATCAGGCGCTGCTGCTGAGCTATACCATCGGCAGTCTGTTAGGGCCGACTTTTACCGCCATGCTGATGCAGAGCTATTCAGACAGCTTACTGTTTGTGATGATTGCCAGCGTATCGTTTGTTTATCTGATGATGCTGATGCGCAAAGCCGGGCATCATCCTACGCCGGTGGCACACGCCTGATAACAAAACGCCCGCATGATGCGGGCGTTGTTTTTAGTACATCACTTTGTGGCCGTACTGCTCAAGAATCCCTTTGACGCGCTCCATCGTTTCCTTTTTCGGTGGTTTCACGCCGTCAAGCTTATACTCTTCGCCCATCGCCACCCATTTATGCTTACCCAGCTCGTGGTAGGGCAGCAGTTCGATTTTCTCGACGTTGCCCATATCGCGGGTAAATTCGCCCAGGCGATGTGCGGAATCATCATCATCAGACCAGCCAGGAACGACGACATAGCGGATCCAGGTTTTGATGCCTTTGGCTGAAATATATTTGGCGAACTCCAGCGTGCGGTGATTAGAGACGCCGACCAGATTCTGGTGGATTTCATCGTTCATCTGCTTGAGATCGAGCATCACCAGATCGGTCACTTCCAGCAGTTCATCGATAACCGGATCGTAGCGACGTACGAAACCGTTGGTATCAAGACAGGTATGAATGCCTTCTTTCTTACAGGCGCGGAACCAGTCGCGGACGAATTCCGCCTGCAGTATCGCCTCGCCGCCGGATGCCGTGACGCCGCCACCGGACGCGTTCATGAAATGCCGGTAGGTCACCACCTCTTTCATCAGTTCTTCAACCGTTATCTCTTTGCCGCCGTGTGTGTCCCAGGTGTCGCGGTTGTGGCAATAGAGGCAACGCATCAGGCAGCCCTGAAAGAAGGTGATAAAGCGGATCCCTGGTCCGTCAACGGTGCCACAGGATTCGTAGGAGTGAATGCGACCAGTAACTGACATTGCGGTGTTATCTCCAGTTCAGGCCCGATGCAACAGGGCCGGGTGAGCGCGGTCTGTGCCGCGTCGAGTCTTTTTTGCGAGATAACTGAAGTATAGTCAGTCGCCTTGCAGAAAAGGCTCATACCGGGGTGGGTTATAAGAAAGGCCCCACAAACGTGGAGCCTTCATTTTACGCATTTTCAGCCAGAGCGGGTATTACATTGTCTGAGTGAAAGTACGGGTGATGACGTCCTGCTGCTGTTCTTTCGTCAGCGAGTTGAAACGCACCGCGTAACCAGACACACGAATGGTCAGCTGCGGGTATTTCTCAGGATGCTCCATCGCATCCAGCAGCATTTCGCGGTTCATGACGTTCACGTTCAGGTGCTGACCGCCTTCGATAGACGCTTCATGATGGAAGTAACCGTCCATCAGGCCCGCCAGGTTGGTTTTGCGCACTTCGTCGTCTTTACCCAGCGCGTTCGGCACGATAGAGAAGGTATAAGAGATACCATCTTTCGCATAGGCGAACGGCAGTTTAGCAACCGAGGTCAGAGAAGCGACAGCGCCTTTCTGGTCACGGCCGTGCATCGGGTTAGCACCTGGGCCGAACGGTGCGCCAGCGCGGCGGCCATCCGGGGTGTTACCGGTTTTCTTACCATAAACCACGTTAGAGGTAATGGTCAGCACGGACTGGGTCGGGATTGCGTTGCGGTAGGTTTTCAGTTTCTGAATTTTCTTCATGAAACGTTCAACCAGGTCAACCGCCAGGTCATCCACGCGAGCGTCGTTGTTACCGAACTGCGGGTATTCGCCTTCGATTTCGAAGTCGATAGCCAGACCGTCTTCATCGCGAATCGGTTTAACTTTCGCGTATTTGATGGCAGACAGGGAGTCAGCCGCAACAGACAGACCTGCGATACCACACGCCATAGTGCGGATAACGTCGCGATCGTGCAGCGCCATCAGCGAAGCTTCGTAGCTGTATTTGTCATGCATGTAGTGGATGATGTTCAGGGCGGTGACGTACTGTTTCGCCAGCCAGTCCATGAAGTGATCCATACGTTCCATGACTTCGTCGAAGTTCAGCAGATCGCCTTTGATCGGTTCAGATTTCGGGCCTACCTGCATTTTCAGTTTTTCATCAACGCCGCCGTTGATAGCGTACAGCATGGTTTTCGCGAGGTTAGCGCGAGCACCGAAGAACTGCATTTGCTTACCAACCACCATCGGGCTTACGCAGCATGCGATAGCGTAGTCGTCGTTGTTGAAGTCCGGACGCATCAGGTCATCGTTCTCGTACTGCAGAGAAGAGGTGTCGATGGAAACTTTCGCCGCGAATTTTTTGAAGTTCAGCGGCAGTTTTTCGGACCACAGAATCGTGATGTTAGGCTCCGGAGACGGCCCCATGGTGTAGAGAGTGTTCAGGAAACGGAAGCTGTTTTTGGTTACCAGCGTACGGCCGTCAACGCCCATACCACCAACGGATTCGGTCGCCCAGATCGGGTCGCCGGAGAACAGCTCATCATATTCCGGTGTACGCAGGAAGCGCACCATACGCAGTTTCATCACCAGGTGGTCGATCAGTTCCTGGGCTTCCTGCTCGGTGAGTTTGCCTGCTTTCAGGTCGCGTTCGATGTACACGTCAAGGAAGGTGGAGACGCGGCCAAAGGACATTGCGGCACCGTTCTGGGATTTCACCGCAGCCAGGTAGCCGAAGTAAGTCCACTGTACGGCTTCCTGAGCGTTGGTCGCCGGACCGGAGATATCACAGCCATATTTCGCTGCCATCTCTTTGATCTGACCCAGCGCGCGATGCTGTTCAGCAATTTCTTCACGCAGACGGATAGTCGCTTCCAGGTTTACGCCGTTTTCGAGGTCCTGCTGCAGAGAGACAAACTGTGCATATTTGTCTTTCATCAGGAAGTCGATACCGTACAGCGCAACGCGGCGGTAGTCACCAATGATACGGCCACGGCCGTAAGCATCCGGCAGACCGGTCAGCACGCCGGATTTACGGCAGTTCAGGATGTCTTTGGTGTAAACGTCGAATACGCCCTGGTTGTGGGTTTTACGGTATTCGGTGAAGATTTTTTTCAGTTGCGGATCCAGCTCGCGGTTATACGCTTTGCAGGAACCTTCAACCATTTTGATGCCGCCAAATGGGATAATGGCGCGTTTCAGCGGAGCTTCAGTCTGCAGACCAACAATTTTCTCAAGAGACTTGTTAATATAGCCTGCGTCATGCGAAGTGATGGTGGACGCCACGGAAGTGTCGAAGTCTACTGGCGCATGAGTGCGGTTTTCCAGTTTGACGCCTTCCATAACTTTGTCCCACAGGGTAGTGGTGGCTTCAGTTGCGCCAGCCAGGAAGGACTCGTCACCCTCGTATGGCGTGTAGTTTTTCTGGATAAAGTCGCGGACGTTGACTTCATTCTGCCAGTCGCCTTTCGCAAAACCTTCCCAGGCTGTGGCTAACTTTTCATTAAGCTCGGACATGTAACACCTACCTTCTTAAGTGGATTTTTTATTTACTGCCTGGAACAACTATCAGCGATGGTCATCGCCACGCAGGTAAATGACCCAGTACGTCAATCCGACAAGCAACCCTCCACCGATAATATTACCAATCGTTACCGGTATCAGGTTATCGACGATGAAATTCATCACGGTCAGATGAGAAAATTGGTCTGGCGAAGCGTGGATCGCGCTCCAGAACTCCGGGCTGCCAAAGTGACGAATCACTATCCCCATCGGGATCATAAACATGTTGGCGATGCTATGTTCGAATCCGCTGGCCACAAACATGCCGACCGGCAGAATCATAATAAAGGCCTTATCAATCAGGCTGCGTCCTGAATAACTCATCCAGACGGCCAGACAGACCATCAGGTTAGCCAGGATGCCAAGGCAAACTGCCTCAATAAACGTGTGTTCAACTTTATGCGACGCCGTTTGCAGGACATTAAGCCCCCAGCCGCCGTTGGCGGTCATATACTCGCCAGAAAGCCACATCAGTAAGACAAAGAGCAGGGCGCCAATCAGGTTGCCGATATAAACATTGACCCAGTTGCGCGTCAGCTGACCCCAGGTGATACGCCCGCTGGCTTTAGCGACCACAATCAGCACCGTTGAAGTAAAAAGATCGGCGCCGCAAATGACGCAAAGAATCAGACCGAGTGAGAAACAGATACCGCCAATCAGTTTGGTAATGCCAAAAGGCATCGCGGCAGCGCCGGTGGTGGCGGTGATATAGAAAACAAACGCAATGGAAATAAATACGCCAGCCGTAATTGCCAGATAAAACGTCTTTAACGGATGTTTCGTGGCTTTATAAACGCCCGCTTCCTCGGCAACTTTCGCCATCGCAGCAGGGAGTAAGGAGTCAAAAGGGTTGTCAGCTTTCACACTAACTCTCTCTTTATTTATTCGGCGAGTTGATACTAACAAAGCATGATGCAGTAAAAGTTGATATGGATCATATCTCGCCAGGTTTGCAGGACTGAAAGGCGTCTGTTTTTTACGCAATTTCAGCTTAACTTTATGATTATCCAATAAAAAATAAATTTTAAATATTATTAAAAGTGTTGAAAAAAAGCGGTTTGCCTCTCCTCATAAAGTGTTAATCATTATGAATTATTGGCTAAAAAAGGTAACAATCAAGCCGGGCGGATATATTTAATATTCACCAGTAATTAACTTGATATTTACATTCAAACTTTTAACCAGACAAATAAAAACGGGGCCGTAAACGTGCCCCGTCATATTTGCTAAACATAAGTGTGAAGCAGGTCAATTGATATGCGTTATATCAATTTCCTTGCCAAAACCTGGCTTTAGCCCGTTGAAGTTTTTCATAGGCAGCCAGCAGCGACTGATGCGCCGGGAAAGCTTTCAGATCGCCGTCGACGGGCTGCAGGCCATAGAAGGGCGCTTCGCCGCTGATAGCCGCGCTCGCGGCTTCCACCGCATCTGCGCCATACATACGAACGAAGGCATTCAGGTACTGTAGCGGCTCGCGTTCCTCTTCCTGCGCCAGCAGCAGAAGCGTCTGCAGGCAACGATAATAATTGGCGCGCCCGGCGCTGAATACCGATGCGTTAAATTCCATGGTCCACTCGGTCCAGATCAGCGCCTGATCCAGATCGCCGCCAGCCAGCGCCAGCATCGCTTTCAGCTCGCCGATGCGCAGGGTATACCAGCCGTTGTCTTTACCCGTTGCCAGGCCCAGCAGTTCGCGCACGCGAGTGAAGTCGTCATGGCCTTCTTCGTCCAGTTGAGCGATCAGGTTCAGATAATCTTCTTTCTCCCACTCGCTGCCCGGCAGCGCCAGCAGCGTTTCGCGCAGATGGCTACCCATATTGTTATTCGCGAGCAGCAGATCTTCTGCCGGATAGATGTCAGACATGCCCGGCACAATGATACGGCAGGCGTAAACGCCCAGATGCTCGTAATCGGCGATGTAGACTTCTTTATCTTCAGCCTTAAAAATCGCCATCAGGGTAGCGAACTCTTCTTCCGTCGTACCGGCGAAGCTCCAGTCTACAAACGGATAATCCGCGTCCTGCTTGAACATATCCCAGGAGATAAGACCGCTGGAGTCGATGAAGTGCGTCTCAAGGTTCGCATGTTCGGCCACTTCTTCATCATCGAACGTCGGTGGCGTAAACACGTCGAGATCTTTCAGGCCGCGGCCCTGCAGCAGCTCGGTGACGGTACGCTCCAGCGCCACACCGAAATCGGGATGCGCGCCGAAGGAGGCAAAGCAGGTGCCGTTGGCCGGGTTAAACAGTACAACGCAGATAACCGGATATTTTCCGCCGAGAGAGCCGTCGTAAGCGAAAATCGGAAAGCCTTCCGCTTCAAGTGTATTGATAGCTTCGACCACGCCAGGATAGCGCGCCAGCACCTCCTGCGGGATCTCCGGCAGGCTGATGCTTTCGGCAATAATGCGATTCTTGATATGACGCTCAAACACTTCAGACAGCCCCTGAACACGGGCTTCGTTGCGGGTATTGCCCGCGGACATGCCATTGGATACATACAGGTTGCCGACGATGTTCATCGGAATGTAAACGGTCTGTTCATCTGACTGGCGGGTGAACGGCAGGGCGCAGATGCCGCGCTCTTCATTACCAGACTGCAGGTCAACCAGCATACTGGCGGTCAGTTCGTTCTCCGGATCGTAAAACGCGCGCAGGCGGGCATCAAGAATGCCTTCCGGCAGTTCATCGCTTTGCGGGATCGGAAACCATTTTTCGTTCGGATAGTGCACGAACGGGCCGTTTGCGATCGTATCGCCCAGCCAGAAATCGGCGAAGAAATAGTTGGTGGACAGACGCTCAAAGTATTCGCCCAGCGCGGAAGCCAGCGCAGCTTTTTTGGTAGCACCTTTACCGTTGGTAAAGCACAGCGCGCACTCTTTGTCGCGAATATGCACAGACCAGACGTTCGGCACCGGGTTTAGCCAGGAGGCTTCTTCGATGTTAAAGCCCAGATCGGTGAGTTTCTGCTGGAAGCGAGCGATGGAGTCTTCCAGAGCGGCATCTTTGCCGGGGATGAAGGTTTGAGTCATGGGATCCACTTTTATCGTACGCAAAGCGCGCAATGATACGGATTTTAGCCCTTCTGCGCCATCGTCCCGCCCGATGCGGCAAAAATAAATCTTACGACTATCCTTAATCAAGATAACTCCCTGTTATGGCGTAAGAAAAATATGAAAGCTTTCGATTTGCAACGGATGGCGCTTGACAAGTTTCCATTAGAATTTCTGGGTGAAGTCGCGCTGCGCAGCCTTTACACCTTTATCCTGGTGTTTCTGTTTCTCAAAATTACCGGGCGACGTGGCGTACGTCAGATGTCGCTCTTTGAAGTACTAATCATTCTGACGCTCGGATCAGCGGCGGGGGACGTGGCGTTTTATGACGACGTGCCGCTGCTGCCCGTGCTGGTAGTGTTTGTTACGCTCGGCGTGCTCTATCGTCTGGTGATGTGGCTGATGTCCTGTAGCGAAAAGCTTGAGGATCTACTGGAGGGCAAACCGCGCATCATTATTGAAGACGGCGAGCTGGCCTGGGAAAAGCTCAACCGGGAGAACATGACCGAATTTGAGTTTTTTATGGAGCTGCGTACCAAAGGCGTGGAGCATCTGGGGCAGGTGCGACTCGCTATCCTTGAGGCTAATGGTCAAATCAGCGTTTATTACTATCCCGACAAACTGGTACGACCGGGACTGTCGATTCTGCCGGAGTATTGCAGCGAGCGTTTTGAACATATCCCTGAAACCGGCGATTACGCCTGTATCCGCTGTAGCGAAGTGGTGACGTTTGATGCCGGTGTGAAACCGTCCTGTCCGCGCTGCAAAAACCATATATGGGTGAAGGCAAGCACCGCGACCCGCGTAACCTGACAGCAAATTCCACCGTCAGCGGGCGCTGTGCTGGCGGATTGTGTTGTGTGATTTGGCGCACATTCCCCCTGGCGCCAGGATTAGCCGTTGCAGCCCTGTCAACGGAATGATAAAACCGATAGCCACAGGAAAAACTTATTGCTTTTAGCGTGGTGAGGGGAAATGGCTCAGGTCTACAATTTTAGTTCTGGCCCGGCGATGCTGCCGGCGGATGTGTTACGAGTGGCTCAGGAAGAGTTGCGTGACTGGCAGGGGTTAGGCACCTCTGTGATGGAAATCAGCCACCGCAGCAAAGAGTTTATTCAGGTGGCGGAACAGGCGGAACAGGATTTTCGCGATCTGCTGGAGATCCCCTCAAATTACAAAGTGTTATTCTGCCACGGCGGCGGACGCGGGCAATTCTCCGCGCTTCCGCTGAATCTGCTCGGCAACAAAACGACTGCCGATTATGTTGATGGCGGCTACTGGGCGGCAAGCGCGGTTAAAGAAGCCAAAAAATACCTGACGCCGAATGTGATTGACGCGAAAATCACCGTTGATGGCAAACGCGCCATTAAGCCGATGAGCGAATGGCAGCTCTCGGCGGATGCCGCTTACGTCCACTACTGCCCGAATGAAACCATCGACGGCATCGCGATTAACGATACGCCTGATTTTGGCGACGCTATCGTTACCGCCGATTTCTCCTCCACCATTCTTTCTCATCCGATTGATGTCAGCCGTTACGGCGTCATCTACGCGGGCGCGCAGAAAAACATTGGCCCGGCGGGCCTGACGCTGGTCATTGTGCGTGAGGATCTGCTTGGCAAGGCGCATGTCTCTTGCCCGTCGGTGCTGGATTACAGCGTGCTGAGCGAAAACGACTCCATGTTCAACACGCCGCCGACGTTTGCCTGGTATCTCGCGGGCCTGGTGTTTAAATGGCTCAAAACCAACGGCGGCGTGGCGGCGATGGACAAGATCAACCAGCAAAAAGCCGATCTGCTCTACGGCGTGATTGATAACAGTGATTTCTATCGCAACGATGTTGCAACGGCTAACCGTTCACGCATGAACGTACCGTTCCAGCTCGCCGACAGCAGTCTGGATAAGCTGTTCCTTGAAGAGTCCTTTGCTGCGGGCCTGCACGCGCTGAAAGGCCACCGCGTGGTCGGCGGCATGCGTGCCTCTATTTATAACGCGATGCCGCTCGAAGGGGTAAAAGCCCTGACCGACTTCATGGTGGATTTCGAACGCCGTCACGGTTAATCCTTCCGTTATGATTCGCCCCGCGGCTGGCCGCGGGGTTTTTATTCTGTTTTATTGAGACTTTTTCCATGCAGGAATCCCTGACCTTACAACCCATCGCGCGTGTGGATGGCACCATTAATCTTCCTGGCTCCAAGAGCGTTTCCAACCGGGCGCTGCTGCTCGCCGCACTGGCAAAAGGCACTACGACGCTCACCAACCTCCTGGATAGCGACGACGTGCGCCATATGCTGAACGCGCTCAACGCGCTTGGCGTTCATTATTCGCTTTCAGACGATCGCACCCGCTGTGAAATTCAGGGGCAGGGCGGGCCGTTCAATACGCTCGTGGAGCTGGAACTGTTTTTAGGTAACGCCGGAACCGCAATGCGTCCGCTGGCAGCGGCGCTGTGCCTTGGCACTAATAATGTGGTGCTGACTGGCGAGCCGCGCATGAAAGAGCGCCCGATTGGACATCTGGTCGACGCGCTGCGTCAGGGCGGCGCAGATGTCACGTATCTGGAGCAGGAAAACTATCCGCCGCTGCATCTGAAAGGCGGATTCACCGGTGGCAACGTAACCGTTGACGGCAGCGTTTCAAGCCAGTTCCTGACCGCGCTGTTAATGGCCGCTCCGCTGGCACCGGGCAACACCGCTATCGACATTAAAGGCGAGCTGGTATCAAAGCCCTACATTGATATCACGCTGCACCTGATGAAAACCTTTGGGGTTGAGGTGGAAAACCAAAACTACCAGCGTTTTGTCATTCAGGGCGGCCAGCAGTACCAGTCGCCAGGACATTATCTGGTAGAAGGCGATGCGTCTTCCGCGTCTTATTTCCTCGCGGCGGCAGCCATTAAAGGCGGCACTGTCAAAGTCACCGGTATTGGGCGCAATAGTGTGCAGGGCGATATTCGCTTTGCTGACGTGCTGGAAAAAATGGGCGCACACATCACCTGGGGCGACGATTTCATCAGCTGCACCCGCGGTGAGCTGAACGCGATTGATATGGATATGAACCATATTCCCGACGCGGCGATGACCATCGCCACTACCGCGTTGTTTGCTAAAGGCACCACCACGCTTCGTAATATCTATAACTGGCGTGTGAAGGAAACAGACCGCCTGGCGGCGATGGCCACCGAGCTGCGCAAAGTCGGCGCTACGGTTGAAGAGGGGCATGACTTCATTACCGTTACGCCGCCTGCGCAGTTACAGTTTGCGGATATCGGCACCTATAACGATCATCGCATGGCGATGTGTTTCTCGCTGGTGGCGCTTTCCGACACGCCGGTTACGATTCTCGACCCGAAATGCACCGCGAAAACCTTCCCGAATTATTTCGCGCAGCTCGCGCGTATCAGCCACTCTGCTTAAATACGTAGTTTTTCCGGAACGGCAGCGCGCCGTTCCGGGCATCTGCGCCCACTTCTTCTACACTCAGCCACAATGGCGGCGATATTTTGCCGGAAAGATAACAGTCTGCGGTGATGAAGCGTATAATGCGCCGCGTTCACGTTGCAGGCCTGCCATTTGTTATTGAAGGAGAAAAAGATGACGGCATCCGTCCCGGTAATCACAATCGATGGCCCAAGCGGCGCAGGGAAAGGCACGCTCTGTAAAGCGATGGCTGAAACCCTGCAATGGCATTTGCTGGATTCCGGCGCCATCTATCGGGTTCTCGCGCTGGCCGCCCTGCATCATCATGTTGATGTCGCTTCCGAAGAAGCGCTCGTTCCGCTGGCTGCGCACCTGGATGTGCGCTTCGTCGCGCAGCAGGGCGAACTGGAAGTCATTCTGGAAGGTGAAGACGTCAGTGCCGAGATTCGCACGCAGGAGGTGGCCAACGCCGCCTCGCAGATTGCCGCGTTCCCGCGTGTGCGCGAAGCACTGCTGCGCCGTCAGCGCGCATTTCGTGAAGCACCTGGCCTGATTGCCGACGGGCGTGACATGGGAACGGTGGTTTTCCCTGATGCGCCTGTGAAAATTTTCCTTGACGCTTCCTCCGAGGAACGTGCTCATCGCCGTATGCTACAGTTGCAGGAAAAGGGCTTTAGTGTTAACTTTGAACGCCTTTTGGCCGAGATAAAAGAGCGCGATGACCGCGATCGTAACCGGCCAGTAGCGCCGTTAGTGCCCGCGCAAGATGCTCTGGTGCTGGATTCCACCAGCCTTAGCATTGAAGAAGTTATCGAAAAGGCGCTTGAATACGCCCGTGAAAAACTGGCGCTCGCGAAGTAACGCGACCGAATTTGCAGTACCCCCGTTGCAATGGAGTGACAGCGGGTATGTGAAACAACCCCACCCAGCATGATGCCAGGTGGACGTTAATTTAAAACCTGAAGATTAAACATGACTGAATCTTTTGCTCAACTCTTTGAAGAATCCCTGAAAGAAATCGAAACCCGCCCGGGTTCTATCGTTCGTGGCGTTGTTGTTGCTATCGACAAAGACGTAGTACTGGTTGACGCCGGTCTGAAATCTGAGTCCGCCATTCCGGCAGAGCAGTTCAAAAACGCCCAGGGCGAAATTGAAATCCAGGTTGGTGACGAAGTTGACGTTGCTCTGGATGCAGTAGAAGACGGTTTCGGTGAAACCCTGCTGTCTCGTGAGAAAGCTAAACGTCACGAAGCGTGGCTGATGCTGGAAAAAGCTTACGAAGAAGCTGCAACCGTTACTGGTGTTATCAATGGCAAAGTCAAGGGCGGCTTCACTGTTGAGCTGAACGGTATTCGTGCGTTCCTGCCGGGTTCCCTGGTAGACGTGCGTCCGGTTCGTGACACCCTGCACCTCGAAGGCAAAGAGCTTGAATTCAAAGTAATCAAGCTGGATCAGAAGCGCAACAACGTTGTTGTTTCTCGTCGTGCCGTTATCGAATCTGAAAACAGCGCAGAGCGCGATCAGCTGCTGGAAAACCTGCAGGAAGGCATGGAAGTTAAAGGTATCGTTAAGAACCTCACTGACTACGGTGCATTCGTTGATCTGGGCGGCGTAGACGGCCTGCTGCACATCACTGATATGGCCTGGAAACGCGTTAAGCATCCGAGCGAAATCGTGAACGTTGGCGACGAAATCACTGTTAAAGTGCTGAAGTTCGACCGCGAGCGTACCCGTGTCTCCCTGGGCCTGAAACAGCTGGGCGAAGATCCGTGGGTTGCTATCGCTAAACGTTACCCGGAAGGCACCCGCCTGACTGGTCGCGTAACCAACCTGACCGACTACGGCTGCTTCGTTGAAATCGAAGAAGGCGTTGAAGGCCTGGTACACGTTTCCGAAATGGACTGGACCAACAAAAACATCCACCCGTCCAAAGTCGTTAACGTTGGTGACGTGGTAGAAGTGATGGTTCTGGATATCGACGAAGAACGTCGTCGTATCTCCCTGGGCCTGAAACAGTGCAAAGCCAACCCGTGGCAGCAGTTCGCTGAGACCCACAACAAAGGCGATCGCGTTGAAGGTAAAATCAAGTCTATCACTGACTTCGGTATCTTCATCGGCCTGGACGGCGGCATCGACGGTCTGGTTCACCTGTCTGACATCTCCTGGAACGTGGCTGGCGAAGAAGCCGTTCGCGAGTACAAAAAAGGCGACGAAATCGCTGCCGTTGTACTGCAGGTTGACGCAGAGCGTGAGCGTATCTCTCTGGGCGTTAAACAGCTCGCAGAAGATCCGTTCAACAACTACGTTGCACTGAACAAGAAAGGTGCAATCGTTACTGGTAAAGTAACCGCAGTTGACGCGAAAGGTGCTACAGTTGAATTAGCAGACGGCGTTGAAGGTTACCTGCGCGCTTCTGAAGCTTCCCGTGACCGCGTAGAAGACGCGACTCTGGTTCTGAGCGTTGGTGACGACGTTGAAGCTAAATTCACTGGCGTTGATCGTAAGAACCGCGTTGTGAGCCTGTCTGTTCGTGCGAAAGACGAAGCTGACGAGAAAGATGCAATCGCTTCTGTTAACAACAAACAGGAAGAAGGCAACTTCTCTAACGCAATGGCTGAAGCATTCAAAGCAGCTAAAGGCGAGTAATTGCCTTGACAGATTACAGGTTCCGGCCTGTAATCAGACACTAAGGGCGGCTTTGGCCGCCCTTGTTCGATGATAGCTGTAAGACAATTTTCCTGAATGGAAACCGGAGGAAACATGACCAAGTCAGAATTAATCGAAAGACTTGCAAGCCAGCACTCCCATATCCCGGCGAAAGCGGTGGAAGATGCGGTTAAAGAGATGCTGGAACATATGGCCTCTACCCTTGCCCAGGGCGAGCGTATTGAAATCCGGGGTTTCGGCAGTTTCTCCTTACACTATCGCGCACCACGCACCGGGCGTAACCCCAAAACAGGTGATAAAGTCGAGCTGGAAGGTAAATACGTTCCGCACTTTAAACCGGGCAAAGAACTACGCGACCGCGCCAATATTTACGGTTAAGGTTTATCGCTTAACCTAGCAGAAAACGGTACTTACGGGTGCCGTTTTTTGTGCCCGTCACATGACTTTGCGAGCTTTCTCGACGCATTGCCTGCAACATCTGCAATACCATAAATTTTTCTCTGCACATCTCGTAAATCCGCCAGTTACAGCCTGACAACACTCCTTTTAGGCCGCACACTCCGGGGCAACAAGGAGGAGTCTGTGATCTCACTGCCCGCGTTGAGCCTGTGCGTTATGGCTGGTCTGTCGCCACTGCTGTTCTTACCTTCGCTACCGACTGTCGCGCAGATAGCCGTCATCACAATTGCATCGACGTTAATGCTGTTTTTGCGACATTCCGCTGTGCGGTTTCTGGCGCTGACGCTGCTTTTCTTTTGTTGGGGGCTGCTCGCTGCCCGACAGGTTACGCTGCCATATGATTTGTTAACGACAAAAACGCACCAGGTTGAAGCCGTTATTACCGGGACTGATGGCGCGACGGAACATCATATTAAAATTTACCGGGCAGACGGCAAGCGGTGGTTTCCTGCGCCTGGCGTGGTACTGCGAGACAGCTATTTACCGAAAAAGGCCTGCGCCGGTCAGCGCTGGTTGATGACGTTGCGCCTGCGGCCAGTTCACGGGCAGCTCAACGAGGGCGGTTTTGACAGCCAGCGTTATGCCTTGTCGCAACATTTACCGATGACAGGGCGTGTTGTATCTGCGCAACTCCTTGAAGATAGCTGCAGCTTTCGGGCTCGTTATCTGGCTTCTTTCAGTCACCATATGGCGGCTTTTAACTGGCAGCCAGTGATACTGGCGCTCGGTTTCGGCGAACGCATGGCATTGACGGATGATGTCAAACGCTTGCTTCATGAAACCGGCACCGCGCATTTGATGGCTATCTCAGGGTTGCACATCGGCTTTGCGGGGACGCTTGGATGGGCGCTGGCGCGCTTACTGCAACTATTACTGCCTGCGCGTCGTTTAGGCTACCGGTTTCCTTTGCTGGCGATGCTTATTGCGGCGGCGCTCTATACCTGGCTTAGCGGGAGTAATCCGCCTGCCATCAGAACGCTTATCGCTCTGTCCGTGTGGTGCGCGCTGCGGCTTTGCGGCAGGCAATGGACGCCCTGGCAGGTATGGATGTGCTGCGTCGCGGCCATCCTGTTTTTTGATCCTGTGTCGATATTATCGGAAAGCCTCTGGCTCTCGGCCTTTGCCGTGGCAGCGCTGATTTTCTGGTATCAGTGGGTGCCGCTGCGCGCGGAAGGGAAATGGCGACCGTTAAAAAGCTTGCTGCATCTGCAATGTGGTATGACGCTCCTTCTGCTGCCACTTCAGTTGCTGTTGTTCCACGGACTCAGCCTGACATCGCTACTGGCAAATCTAATTGCGGTGCCGGGCATTACTTTCGTCGTTGTTCCACTGGTGCTGTTGAGCATGGTGCTGGATCTGGCGCATCTGGCATGGCTGGAACATTACGCGGGTTTGCTGGCCGATAGATCGCTCGCGTTGCTTTTCTGGCTGTTGCGAGAGCTTCCCCCCGGATGGCTAAGCCTTGACCAGCGCTATCAGTGGATAACACTCGCCCCGTGGCTGATTATCATTGCGTTGAGAGTGGGCTGGCACCGCATTTCGCCCGCCACGTGTGGTATCTCACTGGGGCTGTTGACATGGTCCTTCTGGCAAAAAACGGCAGATGATGTCTGGCGGCTGCACATGCTGGATATCGGACATGGGCTTGCCATCGTCATTGAGCGCCACGGCAGAGCGATACTCTATGACAGCGGCAACGCCTGGCCGGGCGGCGACAGCGCGCAGCAAATCATTATTCCCTGGCTACGGTGGCATCATCTCAAGCCTGAGGGCGTCATCATCAGCCATGAGCATCTGGATCACCGTGGCGGACTGGAGAGCCTTACCAGTACGTGGCCGACGATGTGGATACGCAGTTCGCTCCACTGGGCTGGTCATATCCCCTGTGCCAAAGGCGCGCACTGGCGCTGGCAGGGGCTGGTGTTTACGGTTCACTGGCCTCCTGAAGGGTATCAGGAGCGAGGCAATAACCGCTCCTGTGTCGTTAAAGTGGATGACGGCGAGCACAGCATCCTGCTAACAGGCGATATTGAAGCTTCCGCAGAGTTGGCTATGCTCAAAAACCAGTGGCAACCGTTGCAGGCGGATATTCTTCAGGTGCCTCACCACGGCAGCCGTACTTCATCGACGCCTACGCTGTTATCGGTAGTTAATGGCAAAGCGGCGCTGGCGTCGGCATCACGATATAACGCCTGGCGGTTACCTTCAGCAAAAGTGGTGAAACGCTATCAGCAGCACCGTTATCAGTGGTTTGATACGGCACATGCCGGGCAGCTTTCAGTCTCTTTTTCATCAGGGCAATGGAAAATCGAGGGGTTAAGAGAACAGATTTCACCCCGCTGGTATCATGAGTGGTTTGGCTCACCTGCTGAATACAGGTAGAATATGCGGCTATTTCAACGAAAGCTGGTTTTTTGAATGCATAACGATAAAGATCTCTCCACGTGGCAGACCTTCCGCCGACTCTGGCCGGTGATAGCGCCCTTTAAAACGGGTCTGATTGTGGCTGGGGTAGCGTTAATACTCAACGCAGCCAGCGATACCTATATGCTATCGCTACTTAAACCATTACTGGATGATGGTTTCGGTAAAACCGATCGCTCAGTGCTGCTATGGATGCCACTGGTGGTCATTGGGCTGATGATCCTGCGCGGTATCACCAGCTATGTTTCCAGTTATTGCATCTCCTGGGTTTCCGGGAAAGTCGTCATGACGATGCGCCGCCGTTTGTTTAATCATATGATGGGCATGCCTGTCTCTTTCTTTGATAAACAATCTACCGGTACCTTGCTCTCCCGTATCACCTACGATTCTGAGCAGGTGGCGTCTTCTTCATCCAGCGCGCTGATTACCGTCGTGCGTGAAGGGGCGTCAATCATTGGTCTGTTCATCATGATGTTCTACTACAGCTGGCAGCTTTCGCTGATCCTTATCGTACTGGCACCGATTGTGTCACTGGCGATTCGTGTCGTGTCGAAACGCTTTCGCAGCATCAGTAAAAACATGCAGAACACCATGGGGCAGGTGACGACCAGCGCGGAGCAAATGCTTAAAGGCCATAAAGAAGTACTGATTTTCGGTGGCCAGCAGGTTGAAGGCGAGCGTTTTGCTAAGGTCAGCAACAAGATGCGTCTGCAGGGCATGAAAATGGTCTCGGCCTCGTCAATTTCTGACCCGATTATTCAGCTGATAGCGTCCCTGGCGCTGGCGTTTGTGCTCTATGCGGCAAGCTTCCCGAGCGTCATGGAAACCCTGACGGCAGGTACCATCACCGTTGTGTTCTCCTCCATGATTGCCCTGATGCGCCCGCTGAAATCGCTGACTAACGTGAACGCTCAGTTCCAGCGCGGGATGGCAGCCTGTCAGACGCTGTTCGCTATTCTCGACAGCGAACAGGAAAAAGACGAAGGCACGCGTGTCATCGAACGTGCGCAGGGGAATCTCGAATTCCGCAATGTCACCTTTACCTACCCGGGACGTGAAATTCCGGCACTGCGTGATATCAACCTGTCTATCCCTGCCGGGAAGACGGTCGCGCTGGTGGGGCGTTCAGGCTCTGGTAAATCGACACTCGCAAGCCTCATCACGCGTTTTTATGACATCGACAGCGGCGAAATCCTGATGGATGGCCACGACCTGCGCGACTACACGCTATCGTCTTTGCGTAATCAGGTTGCGCTGGTATCGCAGAACGTACATCTCTTTAATGACACCATCGCGAATAACATTGCTTACGCGCGCACCGATGTTTACAGCCGTGAAGCCATTGAGAATGCCGCCCGTATGGCTTATGCGATGGATTTCATCAATAAGATGGATAACGGTCTGGATACGGTCATCGGCGAAAACGGCGTTCTGCTTTCCGGTGGTCAGCGTCAGCGTATCGCGATTGCCCGCGCGCTGCTGCGAGACAGCCCGATCCTTATCCTCGATGAAGCGACGTCTGCGCTGGATACCGAATCAGAACGTGCTATTCAGGCCGCGCTGGATGAACTGCAAAAGAACCGCACCTCGTTGGTTATCGCGCATCGTCTTTCAACTATCGAGCAGGCGGATGAAATCGTGGTTATCGAAGACGGACGCATTGTCGAGCGAGGCAATCATACCGAGCTTCTGGAACAGCATGGCGTTTATGCGCAGCTTCATAAAATGCAGTTCGGGCAATGATTGAACGCATCTGGTCTGGCCGTTCGCTGTTATGGGTACTCCTGCTGCCGCTCTCCTGGCTGTATGGCCTCATTAGCGGCGCTATTCGCCTGAGCTATCAGCTGGGCTTACGTAAGGCCTGGCGCGCGCCGGTGCCGGTGGTCGTGGTGGGGAATCTTACCGCAGGCGGCAACGGTAAAACGCCGGTCGTGGTCTGGCTGGTCGAGCAACTGCAGCAGCGAGGTATACGCGCAGGCGTAGTGTCGCGCGGTTACGGCGGGAAGGCTGCGCATTATCCGTTAGTGCTTAGCGCAGCTACCACGCCTGCGCAAGCAGGCGACGAGCCGGTGCTTATCTACCAGCGCACCGGCGCGCCCGTGGCGGTATCCGCCAATCGCGCGCAAGCGGTGCAGGCGCTTATCGATAACGCCGGGCCGCAAATCATCATTACCGATGATGGTCTTCAACACTATGCACTGGCGCGCGATAAAGAAATCGTGGTGGTTGATGGCGTGCGCCGTTTCGGCAATGGCTGGTGGCTTCCGGCAGGCCCGATGCGTGAGCGCGCATCCAGGCTTAAGCAGGTGGATGCGGTCATTACCAATGGTGGAGAAGCACGTCCCGGCGAAATCGCCATGCAGCTTGAACCCGGGCTCGCGGTTAATTTACGCAGCGGTGAAAGGCGTCCGGTCAATACGCTGGAAAATGTGGTGGCGATGGCAGGCATCGGTCATCCACCGCGCTTTTTCGCCACGCTTGAAAAATGCGGTCTGACACCTGTTAAAACCGTGAGCCTCGCTGACCATCAGGCGCTGCGCGAAACCGACGTGCTGGCGTTGCTCAGCGAAGGCCAGAGCCTGCTGATGACTGAAAAAGACGCGGTGAAATGTCGCGCCTTCGCCCATGATAACTGGTGGTATCTGCCAGTCGACGCGACGCTTGCGCAGCCGCAAGCCGATCAATTACTGAAGGACATTCTCACGCTGGTGCGTTAAGCAGGGGCGCCAGCCATAGCGTACGGGAGCAGATATGTCTGGAGTGCATCTTTCTTTGCGCGCGGCGCGGCACCTGCATCTTGCCGCGCAGGGGCTGCTGAAAAAGCCGGTTCGCCGCGCACGCCCTGCTGACATCCTCGCCACCATCACCCGCATGTCTCTGCTGCAAATCGACACGATCAATATTGTGGCCCGCAGCCCGTATCTGGTGCTTTTCAGCCGTCTCGGCAGCTATCCGGGGCGCTGGCTGGATGAGGCGCTGGCGCGCGGCGAGCTGATGGAGTACTGGGCGCACGAAGCCTGCTTTCTGCCGCGCAGCGATTTCCCGTTATTTCGTCACCGTATGTTGAAGCCGGAAAACATGGGCTGGAAATACCGCGCCGCATGGATGGAAGAACACGCGCAGGAAATCGGCGAGCTGATGGCGTTTATCGAGCGCAACGGCCCGGTACGCTCGGCAGATTTTGAGCATCCGCGTAAAGGTGCCAGCGGCTGGTGGGAGTGGAAACCGCATAAAAAGCATCTCGAAGGGCTGTTTACCGCAGGGCAGGTGATGGTGGTAGAGCGGCGCAATTTTCAGCGCGTCTACGATCTCACCACCAGAGTCTTGCCCGACTGGGACGACAGCCTGCATCTGATTGATAAAGCGCAGGCCGAGGCGCAGATGCTCGCTAACAGCGCCCGGAGCCTCGGCATTTTCCGTAGCGCCTGGCTTGCTGATTACTACCGCTTGCGCCATGTAGCC
The DNA here is from genome assembly GCF_053627815.1 of Cronobacter sp. 153480017-3. Taxonomy (NCBI): domain Bacteria; kingdom Pseudomonadati; phylum Pseudomonadota; class Gammaproteobacteria; order Enterobacterales; family Enterobacteriaceae; genus Cronobacter; species Cronobacter sp. 153480017-3. The sequence goes on from NZ_JBSEYN010000002.1 coordinate 389,404, forward strand.
ATCGGCCCGCTATTGCAGGCGTGGCAGGATGAGGGAGTTGTGGTGCCGGTTGACGTCGAGACGCTCGGACCAATGTGGTTGCATCATGAGCTTCTGCCGCTGCTTGAGCGAGCTGTGGCGGGCAAACTCACCGCCACCCACAGCGCGGTGCTCTCACCATTCGATCCGGTTGTCTGGGACCGCCGCCGCGCGGAGGAATTCTTTAACTTCTCTTACCGCCTCGAATGTTATACGCCTGCGCCAAAGCGCAAATATGGCTATTTCGTTTTACCATTGCTGCACAAAGGCGCGCTGGTAGGGCGGATGGATGCCAAAATGCACCGCCAGCAATGCTCGCTTGAAGTCATCGCGCTTTATGGCGAAGAGGGCATATCGTTCACGGCAGGCGTTATCGCCGGATTGCGGCAGGCTATTGGCGATTTCGCCGCCTGGCAGGGCGCAACCAGGGTCGTTTTCCGCCAGTTGCCCGGCCCGCTTGCGCACGCGTGGGGCGAGGGCTGGGAAATTGACCCCGCGCCTGAAACGCATGTGATATCCTCAAAAGATTAATACCACCGGTCCATCAGGAGGAACCATGGATCATCGTTTACTCGAAATCATCGCCTGTCCGGTTTGCAACGGCAAACTCTACTTCAATCAGGAAAAGCAGGAACTTATCTGCAAGGCGGACCGTCTGGCTTTCCCGCTGCGCGACGGTATTCCGGTCCTGCTGGAAAATGAAGCGCGCGCGCTTACAGCCGAAGAGACCAACCCATGAGTTTTGTGGTGATTATTCCTGCCCGCTACGCGTCGACGCGTCTGCCGGGCAAACCGCTGGTCGATATCAACGGCAAGCCGATGATCGTACATGTGCTTGAGCGCGCGCGTGAGTCAGGCGCGGCGCGCATTATTGTGGCGACCGATCACCCGGATGTGGCACGTGCGATTGAAGCGGCAGGCGGCGAAGTCTGTATGACCCGCGCCGATCATCAGTCCGGCACGGAACGTCTGGCGGAAGTCGTGGAGAAATGCGGTTTCGCTGACGATACGGTTATTGTCAACGTTCAGGGCGACGAGCCGATGATCCCGCCAGCGATTATTCGCCAGGTCGCGGAAAATCTGGCGAGTGCGCAGGCAGGCATGGCGACGCTCGCAGTGCCGGTCCATGATGCCCAGGAAGCGTTCAACCCCAACGCGGTCAAAGTGGTGATGGATGCGCAGGGTTACGCGCTCTATTTCTCACGCGCCACCATTCCGTGGGATCGCGACCGTTTCGCGCAGTCGCGCGATACCATCGGCGACAGCTTTCTGCGTCATATCGGTATTTACGGCTATCGCGCCGGGTTTATCCGCCGCTATGTCACCTGGCCTGCCAGCCCGCTTGAGCAGATTGAAATGCTGGAGCAACTGCGCGTCCTGTGGCACGGCGAGAAAATCCACGTGGCGGTTGCCGCCGTGGTGCCCGGCACCGGCGTGGATACGCCTGAAGATCTTGAGCGCGTGCGCGCCGAAATGCGTTAACAGAAAACCGGCCCCGGCCGGTTTTTTTACGGCGTCACACAGTCGCGCCGACCGGCAGCGTCTGGAACGGTTTGATCTCTTTTAGCACGAACATACTCTGCATCTCTTTTATGCCCGGCAGACGGCGCAGCACCGACATGGCGAACTCCGCGTAGGCGTCGAGATCGCGCGACACCACCTGCAACAGGAAGTCGGCATCTCCACCAATGCTGTAACAGGCCACCACGTTTTCCAGCTCCATGACTTCCTGTTCAAAACGCCGCGCCTGCGCCTCGCTGTGGCTGTCGATGCTGACACGCACGAATACCATCACGCCAAGCCCGATTTTGCGGCGATCCAGCGCGGCGTGATAGCCGAGAATCACCTTGTCTTCTTCCAGTTTTTTCACCTTACGCCAGCAGGGCGAGGGCGAAAGGTTGACGGCATCGGCCAGCGTCTGATTGGTGGTGCGTGCATCCTGCTGCAAGAGTGTCAGCAGGGTGATATCGGTGGACGTCAGGATATCGTCAGACATAATTTTTCCCGTTTCTCTTTTTAAAGGGTGATTTTACCCTTTCAGAGCGCATTGCGGTGCAATAAAGGTCATTTTTTTCCGCGGTTGTCGGGCAGACTTATTACATCAACTGACAGGGAGAAAAACATGCAATTCGATACCCGCCTGCATAAATGCACTATCGTCGTCGACCGCGCGCTCACGCCAGGGCTTGCCATGAACGCCGCAAGCGTTCTGGGCGTGTGTCTTGGCAGACAGGTCGAGGGATTAGTCGGCCCCGATCTGTTAAGCCTGGATGGGGTGACTTATCCGGGCGTGATCCGCGCGCCGCTGCCGGTCCTGCTTGGCGAGGGCAACACGCTGTTAAGCCTGTTTAACGCCGCGCAGAGCGATCCGCAGATCCTGGTGCTGCCCTTCAGCGCGCTGGCGCAGTCATGCAAAACCTGGGAGGAGTATGAACGGCGGCTGGCGGGCGCTGGCAGCGCGGAGATCGAGCTGGCGGCGCTGGGGCTGGTCGGCCCGAAAAAACAGATAGCCCGATTGACGGGCAACCTGCCGCTTTACCGTTAAGCTAACTGGCCTGGAATTGATCTCAACAGATGACATCTGCCGCAAGGACGCTCATTATAAAAACAGTAGCGTTTATAAGGGTAACGGCAAATGGAGCAACTGCGTGCAGAACTCAGTCACCTGTTAGGTGAAAAACTCAGCCGGCTTGAATGCATCAGCGAGAAAGCAGACACCGCACTCTGGTCGCTTTACGACAGCCACGGCAACCCGCTGCCGTTGCTGGCGCGGAGTTTTACCTCGCCGGGGCTGGCGCAGCAGCAGGCCGGGAAAATGTCGATTCTCGCGCGTTACGGCACGGTGCGCATGCCGGTGGTTTATGGCGTAATGACGCATGAGGAGCATCCGGGGCCGGACGTATTGCTGATGGAGCGCCTGCGCGGCGTACCGGTGGAAGCACCGGCGCGCACGCCGCAGCGCTGGGAGCAGCTTCAGGATCAGATTATTGAGGCACTGCTGAGCTGGCACCGCGTTGACAGCCACGGCTGCGTGGGCAGCGTCGACAGTACCCAGGAGAATCTCTGGCCGCACTGGTATCGCCAGCGCGTTGAAGTGCTCTGGAGTACGCTCAATCAATATCAGAATACCGGGCTGACGATGCAGGATAAGCGGATGCTGTTTCGCACCCGTGAATGTCTGGACGCGATGTTCGCCGGGTTCAACGACAACTGCGTGCTGATTCACGGCAACTTTAACCTGCGCAGTATGCTCAAAGATGCGCGTAGCGATCAGCTTCTGGCAATGGTGAATCCGGGCGTGGTGCTCTGGGCACCCCGCGAATATGAGCTTTTTCGCCTGTTCGACACGCCGCTGGCTGAAAGCCTTTTCTGGCGCTATCTCCAGCGCGCGCCGGTGGCGGAATCGTTCCTCTGGCGCCGCTGGCTTTATGTCCTGTGGGATGAAGTGGCGCAGTTACTGCAAACCGGAAAAATGAACCGCGCCGCGTTCAGTAAGGCGTCGGAATCACTTCTGCCCTGGGTCGCCTGAGCCCACGCCTTTTACCCATTGCCAGACGCGCCCGAGAATTTCATAACCGGCGCGTTCGCTGTGCATCAGCCACAGTGAAGACGGATAGACGCGCTCCCACGGGTTGAGCGGCGAGTCGATTGCCATCTGGTTGGCGGGTGCCGGGATCGGGTTCAGTCCCTGGCGTTTAAAGAAAATCATCGCCCGCGGCAGATGCGACGCCGACGTCACCAGTAAAAACGGCTGCTTGCCGAGCGCACCGGCGACCGCTGCGGCTTCTTCTTCGGTATCTTTTGGGGAATCAAGCGTAATGATATCGCTTCGCGGTATGCCTAAGCTTTCTGCCACGCGGGCACCTGCTTCGGCGGTGCTGACCGGATTCGTGGTGGCGCGCGCGCCGGTAAAGACCATTTTCGCGCCGGGGTTTGCAAGCCACAGACGCACGCCTTCGGTTACGCGCGGCAGGCTGTTATTGACGAGATTAGAGCTCGGCGCCCATTTGTCATTCCAGGTATAACCGCCGCCCAGCACCACGATGTAATCCGCTTTCTGACCGTTCCAGGTCGGGTAGTCATCTTCCACGGGTTTCAGCAGCCCATCCGCTACCGGCTGCAGGCTTAACAGCAGCAAAATAACCCAGCTTGCCGTCATCAAAATCTTGCCGCTTTGCTTAAATCGCGTGAACCATAGCAGCGCAAGCGCGATGCCCATCATCAGCAGCAGAAACGGCAGCGGCAGCAGCAGCGTGCCGGTGAGTTTTTTCAGAATAAAAAGCATCGGTTATGGGTCCTTTTTTAACCATACGGCAGGTAAACGTGGCCTATCTTACGCGAGATGGGTTCATTCTCCCTCCGGCTGTGACAAAATAGCGGTTTTGCCGGATGCGCTTATCACCTGGAGAGTGTGCCCATGCGGGATCGCAATTTTGATGACATCGCCGAAAAGTTTGCGCGCAACATTTACGGTACAACAAAAGGCCAGTTGCGTCAGGCTATCCTCTGGCAGGATCTCGACGCGTTGTTAGGCCTGTTGCCTGACCGTCCACTGCGCGTACTGGATGCAGGCGGTGGCGAAGGGCAAACCGCGTGTCGCATTGCGCAGCGGGGTCATCAGGTGGTGCTGTGCGATCTCTCCGCGGAAATGATAGCTCGTGCTCAAAAGGCGGCGCAGGAGAAAGGTGTGAGCGGCAACATGCATTTTGTACAATGCGCCGCGCAGGAGGCGGGTCAGCATTTGGAAAGCCCGGTTGATCTGATATTGTTTCACGCTGTGCTGGAATGGGTGGCCGATCCGCAGGCGGCGCTGCGTCATTTATGGGAATGTCTGGCGCCGGGCGGCGCGCTCTCGCTGATGTTCTACAACGCCAACGGCCTTCTGATGCATAACATGGTGGCAGGCAACTTCGCGTATGTGCAGCAGGGCATGCCCAAAAAGAAAAAACGCACTCTTTCGCCGGATTATCCGCGCGAGCCGCAGCAGGTTTATCGCTGGCTTGAAGAGATGGGCTGGCAGATCCACAGCAAAACCGGCGTGCGGGTGTTTCATGACTATCTGCGTGAAAAACATCAGCAGCGCGACGAGTATGAGACGCTGCTTGAGCTTGAAACGCGTTACTGCCGACAGGAGCCCTGGGTGAGCCTGGGCCGATACATCCATGTCACTGCGTTTAAGCCGGAGATCCAAGGATAAATTATGAGTACTTTTTCCCAGACAGTCCCTGAACTGGTTGCCTGGGCCAGGAAAAACGATTTTTCGATCCAGCTTCCGGTAGACAGGCTGGCTTTTTTGCTGGCTATCGCCACGCTGAACGGCGAAAGGCTGGATGGCGAAATGAGCGAAGGGGAGCTGGTGGACGCGTTTCGCCACGTCAGCGACGCCTTCGAGCAATCCACAGAAACCGTCGCCCAGCGCGCCAACAACGCCATCAACGATATGGTGCGCCAGCGCCTGCTTAACCGCTTTACCAGCGAGCAGGCGGAGGGCAACGCGATCTACCGCCTGACGCCCCTTGGCATCGGCATCACCGATTATTACATCCGCCAGCGCGAGTTCTCCACGCTGCGTCTGTCGATGCAGCTCTCCATCGTGGCAAGCGAGCTCAAGCGCGCCGCGGACGCCGCGCAGGAAGGCGGCGACGAGTTCCACTGGCACCGCAACGTTTACGCGCCGCTGAAATACTCCGTTGCGGAAATTTTCGACAGTATCGATCTCACCCAGCGCATCATGGATGAGCAGCAACAGCTGGTGAAAGACGATATCGCCCAGTTGCTGAATAAAGACTGGCGCGCGGCGATCTCCAGCTGCGAACTGCTGCTTTCAGAGACCTCCGGCACGCTGCGCGAGTTACAGGATACGCTGGAGGCGGCGGGCGATAAGCTGCAGGCCAACCTCCTGCAAATCCAGGAAGCGACGCTTGGGCGCGACGATCTTCATTTCGTCGACCGCCTGACGTATGACCTGCAAAGCAAGCTCGACCGTATTATCAGCTGGGGTCAGCAGGCGATTGACCTGTGGATTGGCTATGACCGCCACGTCCATAAATTTATCCGTACCGCCATCGATATGGATAAAAACCGCGTCTTTGCCCAGCGTCTGCGCCAGTCGGTGCAGAACTACTTTGATGCGCCCTGGGCGCTCACTTACGCCAGCGCCGATCGCCTGCTCGATATGCGCGATGAAGAGATGACGCTGCGCGATGAAGAAGTGACCGGCGAACTGCCGCCGGATCTGGAATTTGAAGAGTTTAACGAGATCCGCGAACAACTGGCGGCGATGATTGAGGCCCAGCTCAACGTCTACCGGGAGCGTCAGCAGCCGCTCGACCTGAGCGTCGTGATGCGCGATTACCTGACTCAGTTCCCGCGAGCCCGCCACTTTGACGTGGCGCGCATCGTGGTAGACCAGGCGGTGCGCCTGGGCGTCGCTGAAGCGGACTTTACCGGCCTGCCAGCTAAGTGGCAGCCCATTAATGATTATGGAGCCAAGGTACAGGCGAATGTCATCGACAAATATTGAACACGTGATGCCAGTGAAGCTGGCGCTGGCGCTCGCGAATCCGCTGTTTCCGGCGCTCGACAGTCAGTTGCGCGCCGGGCGTCACATTGGCCTGGACGAGCTGGATAATCACGCTTTTCTGATGGATTACCAGAGTGAGCTGGAAGAGTTCTACAGCCGCTATAACGTCGAGCTTATCCGCGCGCCGGAAGGCTTTTTCTATCTGCGTCCACGCTCCACGACGCTTATCCCGCGCTCGGTGCTCTCCGAGCTGGATATGATGGTGGGCAAAATCCTCTGTTATCTCTACCTGAGCCCGGAGCGTCTGGCGAACGAAGGTATCTTCACCCAGCAGGAACTCTATGACGAGCTGATGGCGCTGGCCGACGAAACCAAGCTGCTGAAGCTTGTGAACAACCGCTCAACCGGCTCCGACCTCGATCGCCAGAAACTGCAGGAAAAAGTGCGCTCATCGTTAAGCCGCCTGCGCCGCCTGGGCATGGTCTGGTTTATGGGCCATGACAGCAGCAAATTCCGTATCACCGAGTCGGTGTTTCGTTTCGGTGCGGACGTGCGCGCCGGCGACGATCCGCGCGAGGCGCAACTGCGCATGATCCGCGACGGCGAAGCGATGCCGGTGGAAAGCCATCTGCAGCTCAATGATGAGAACTACGATACCCAGCAGGATAACGCGGAGGAGGACAATGATTGAACGCGGTAAGTTTCGCTCGCTAACGCTTATCAACTGGAACGGCTTTTTTGCCCGTACGTTTGATCTCGACGAGCTGGTCACCACGCTTTCCGGCGGTAACGGCGCCGGGAAATCAACGACGATGGCGGCGTTCGTCACAGCGCTGATTCCGGATCTCACACTGCTGCACTTCCGTAACACCACCGAGGCGGGCGCGACCAGCGGCTCGCGCGATAAGGGGCTACACGGCAAACTGAAAGCGGGCGTCTGTTATTCGGTGCTGGATGTTGTCAACTCCCGTCATCAGCGCGTGCTGGTGGGCGTGCGTCTGCAACAGGTCGCCGGACGCGACCGTAAAGTGGATATCAAACCGTTCGCCATTCAGGGCCTGCCGAGCGCGATTCTGCCCACACAACTGCTGACGGAAACGCTGAACGATCGTCAGGCGCGCGTGCTGAGCCTCAACGAGCTGAAAGATAAAATCGACACGATGGAAGGCGTGCAGCTTAAGCAGTTCAACTCCATCACCGATTATCACTCATTAATGTTCGATCTGGGCGTAGTGGCGCGCCGTCTGCGTTCAGCGTCCGATCGCAGCAAATATTACCGTCTGATTGAGGCCTCGCTCTACGGCGGGATCTCCAGCGCTATCACCCGCTCGCTTCGTGATTACCTGCTGCCGGAAAACGGCGGCGTGCGTAAAGCGTTCCAGGATATGGAAGCGGCGCTGCGCGAAAACCGCATGACGCTGGAAGCTATCCGCGTCACCCAGTCGGACCGCGATCTCTTCAAACACCTGATTTCCGAAGCCACTAACTATGTGGCGGCGGATTACATGCGCCACGCCAATGAGCGGCGTATTCATCTTGATCAGGCGCTGGAGCTGCGCCGCGAGCTGTTCAGCAGCCGCAAGCAGCTTGCCGCCGAGCAGTATAAGCATGTCGATATGGCGCGCGAGCTCTCCGAGCACGCGGGGGCTGAAGGCGATCTCGAAACCGATTATCAGGCGGCGAGCGATCACCTGAATCTGGTGCAAACCGCGCTGCGCCAGCAGGAGAAAATCGAGCGCTACGAGGCTGACCTCGAAGAACTGCAGATTCGCCTGGAAGAGCAGAGCGAAGTGGTGGCGGAAGCGGCCGAGCAGCAGGAAGAGAACGAAGCCCGCGCGGAAGCCGCCGAGCTTGAAGTCGACGAACTCAAAAGCCAGCTTGCCGACTATCAGCAGGCGCTTGACGTGCAGCAGACCCGCGCCATTCAGTACCAGCAGGCGCTCACCGCGCTGGAGCGCGCCCGCGAGCTGTGCCATCTGCCGGATCTGAGCGCCGACAGCGCCGATGAATGGCTGGATACCTTCCAGGCCAAAGAGCAGGAGGCCACCGAACGGTTGCTGTCGCTTGAGCAGAAAATGAGCGTCGCGCAGACCGCGCATAGCCAGTTTGAACAGGCTTATCAGCTGGTCGCCAGCATTAATGGCCCGGTGAGCCGCGCGGAAGCCTGGGACGTGGCGCGCGAACTGTTGCGCGACGCCAGCCAGCAGCGCCATCTGGCCGAACAGGTGCAGCCGCTGCGTATGCGCCTTTCCGAGCTGGAACAGCGCCTGCGCGAACAGCAGGATGCCGAGCGCCTGCTGGCCGAGTTCTGCAAACGCCAGGGCAAAGACTATGACCCGGAAGATCTCGAAGCGCTGAACGATGAGCTGGAAGCCCGCATCGCGGCGCTCTCCGACAGCGTTTCGCAGGCCGGTGAACAGCGCATGACGCTGCGCCAGGAGCTTGAGCAGATCCAGAGCCGCGTTAAGACGCTCACCAGCCATGCGCCGGCCTGGCTTGCGGCGCAAAACAGCCTCAACCAGATTAGCGAACAGAGCGGCGAGACGTTTGAGTCCGGCCAGCAGGTCACCGAATACCTTCAGCAACTGCTGGAGCGTGAGCGAGAAGCCATCGTTGAACGTGACGAAGTGGGCGCGCGTAAGCGGGCCGTGGACGAAGAGATTGAACGCTTAAGCCAGCCGGGCGGTGCCGAAGACGCACGCCTCAATGCGCTGGCGGAGCGCTTCGGCGGCGTACTGCTCTCTGAAATTTACGACGACGTATCGTTTGACGACGCGCCGTACTTCTCCGCGCTCTACGGCCCGTCGCGCCATGCGATAGTGGTGCCGGATTTGTCGCGCGTGCGCGATCTGCTCGACGGCCTTGAGGATTGCCCGGAAGATCTCTACCTGATCGAAGGCGATCCGCAGTCCTTCGATGACAGCGTCTTCAGCGTTGAAGAGCTGGAAAAAGCGGTAGTGGTGAAAGTGGCCGAGCGCCAGTGGCGTTACTCCCGCTTCCCGTCGGTGCCGCTGTTTGGCCGCGCCGCGCGCGAAAGCCGTATCGAGAGCCTGCATGCCGAGCGCGAGGCGCTGTCTGAACGCTACGCGACGCTCTCTTTCGACGTACAGAAAACGCAGCGCCTGCATCAGGCGTTCAGCCGGTTTGTCGGCCAGCATCTCGCCGTGGCGTTTGAGGCGGACCCGGAAGCGGAAATCCGTAAGCTCAACACGCGCCGCAGCGAAATCGAGCGCGCCATCAGCCAGCACGAAAACGACAACCAGCAGCAGCGCGTGCAGTTTGAACAGGCGAAGGAGGGTGTGGCCCAGCTTAACCGCCTGCTGCCGCGCCTGAGCCTGCTGGCAGACGACAGCCTGGCCGACCGCGTGGAGGAAATTCAGGAGCGCCTGGCGGAAGCCCAGGACGCCGCCCGTTTCCTGTCACAGCACGGCAATGCGCTGGCGAAACTGGAGCCGGTAGCGTCGGTACTGCAGAGCGACCCGGAGCAGTTCGACCAGCTCAAACAGGATTATGAACAGGCGCGCCAGACGCAGCGCGACGCTCGACAGCAGGCCTTTGCGCTGAGCGAAGTGGTGCAGCGTCGCGCGCACTTTAGCTACAGCGATTCGGCGCAAATGCTCAATGGCAACACCGATCTCAACGAGAAACTGCGCCAGCGTCTGGAGCAGGCGGAAGCCGAGCGTACCCGCGCCCGCGAAGCGCTGCGTACCCACGCCGCGAAGCTCAGCCAGTATCATCAGGTGCTGGCGTCGCTGAAAAGCTCCTTCGATACCAAAAAAGAGCTGCTGGGCGATCTGCAACGTGAACTGCAGGATATCGGCGTGCGCGCCGATGCCGGAGCCGAAGAGCGCGCACGCCAGCGTCGCGACGAACTGCATACACGTCTTAGCAACAACCGTTCGCGCCGTAATCAACTGGAGAAACAGCTGACGCTGTGCGAAGCGGAGATGGACAACCTGACCCGCAGCCTGAAGCGTCTGGAGCGTAACTACCACGAGATGCGTGAGCAGGTGGTCAGTGCCAAAGCGGGCTGGTGCGCGGTGATGCGTATGGTGAAAGACAATGGCGTTGAACGCCGTCTGCACCGCCGCGAGCTGGCGTACCACTCCGGTGACGATCTTCGCTCGATGTCGGATAAAGCCCTCGGTGCGCTGCGCCTGGCGGTGGCGGATAACGAACACCTGCGCGACGTGCTGCGCTTGTCTGAAGACCCCAAACGCCCTGAGCGTAAAATCCAGTTCTTCGTGGCCGTGTATCAGCATCTGCGCGAGCGTATCCGCCAGGATATTATCCGCACCGACGATCCGGTCGAGGCGATTGAACAGATGGAAATTGAGCTGGGCCGCCTGACGGAAGAGCTTACCTCACGCGAACAGAAGCTCGCCATCAGCTCCCGCAGCGTGGCGAATATTATTCGCAAGACGATCCAGCGCGAGCAGAACCGCATTCGTATGCTCAACCAGGGCCTGCAGAGCGTGTCGTTCGGCCAGGTCAACAGCGTGCGTCTGAACGTCAACGTGCGTGAAAGCCATGCCACACTGCTGGAAGTGCTTGCCGAGCAGCACGAGCAGCATCAGGATCTGTTTAACAGCAACCGCCTGACGTTCTCAGAAGCGCTGGCGAAACTCTGGCAGCGCCTGAATCCGCAAATCGACATGGGCCAGCGTACCGCGCAGACCATCGGCGAAGAGCTGCTCGACTACCGTAATTATCTTGAGATGGAAGTTGAGGTTAACCGTGGCTCCGACGGCTGGCTGCGCGCAGAAAGCGGCGCGCTTTCTACCGGTGAGGCGATAGGTACGGGGATGTCTATCCTGGTGATGGTCGTGCAGAGCTGGGAAGATGAATCCAGTCGCCTGCGCGGCAAAGACATTTCGCCATGCCGTCTGCTGTTCCTCGACGAAGCGGCGCGTCTGGATGCTCGTTCTATCGCCACGCTGTTTGAACTGTGCGAACGCCTGCAGATGCAGCTCATCATCGCGGCACCGGAGAACATCAGCCCGGAAAAAGGCACAACCTACAAGCTGGTGCGTAAAGTCTTCCAGAACCATGAGCATGTGCATGTGGTTGGCCTGCGCGGCTTTGCCGCCCCGCCAGCCGATGCGCTGCCGGGACCGGCTGAAGTCTCGTAACGTCATCAACTCACAGAGCGGGCTTCGGCCCGCTTTCTTTTTGTCCGGCAAATCTTTAAACTTCTTTACATTCGATCAGGCAAATGATTTTTTCTGTTTATATACTCACAATAAGCCTGAGTGCCGAATTATTCTGAAAAACAGGGGGCAAGGGATGGTGCTTAAGAATATGCATGGTTTTCGACGGTCAGCACTGTATGTGTGCCTGGCTCTCAGTATCGCTCCACTGTTTAACGCGTATGCCGATGAACCGGAACTGATCGCCAACGACAGTATTACCACGCTCAGCGCGCAGCCACTGGCGCTGTCGCCGGGCATGGCGTTCCTGGCGGCGAATACGGCACCTGATGCCGCAAGCCGTCTTGCGAGCGCACGCACGCAGTTACAGGCGGCGCTTCCAGCGGGCTTCACGCCGGTCTACATGAATGCGCTGGTGGGGCTATACGCCGCCCGCGATCTTAAACCGATGTGGGAGAACCGCGACGCCGTTCAGGCATTCCAGCAGCAGCTGGCTGAAGTCGCGCTCGCTGGCTTCCAGCCGCAATTTACCGCCTGGGTGGAGCAACTGACCAATCCTGCCGTTACGGGGCTCGCGCGCGATATCGTGCTGAGTGACGCGATGGTGGGGTATCTGCATTTTATTTCTGGCATCCCAAGCCAGGGCAACCGCTGGCTCTACAGCGAAAAACCGTACAAGCTGGAGATGCCCGCGCTGAACGTGCTGAACCAGTGGCAGGTCGCGCTGGATAACGGCTCTGTGCCTGCGTTTGTGCGCTCTCTCGCCCCCGCGCATCCGCAGTATGCGGCGATGCACGCCTCGCTGTTGCAACTGGTGGCGGATACCCGTCCGTGGCCGCAAATGACCGGCAAAGAGAAACTGCGCCCCGGCCAGTGGAGCAGCGATATTCCGGCGCTGAAGGAGATTTTACAGCGTACCGGCATGCTGGATGGCGGCCCGGATATTGCGCTGCCGGGCGATAACAACGGCGTGGTCAGCCCGTCGGCGGCCCCGCAAACCGCAAGCCAGACCCGTAGTACGCCGAAACCGGCGCGCGCGGTTTACGATAAAGATCTGGTCGCGGCGGTAAAACGTTTTCAGAAATGGCAGGGGCTGGGCGCGGATGGTGTTATCGGTCAGTCCACCCGCGACTGGCTGAATGTGACGCCCGCGCAGCGCGCCGCGCTGCTGGCGCTCAATATTCAGCGTCTGCGCCTGCTGCCCGGCAAACTCAGCACCGGCATCATGGTAAATATTCCCGAGTATTCGCTGGTCTATTACCAGAATGGCAATCAGGTGCTGGCGTCGCGCGTTATCGTCGGCAGACCGGATCGCAAAACACCGCTGATGAGCAGCGCGCTCAATAACGTGGTGGTCAATCCACCGTGGAACGTGCCGCCAACGCTCGCCCGCAAAGATATTCTGCCGAAAGTCTGGAATGACCCAGGGTATCTGGAGAGCCACGGTTATACCGTGCTGAACGGCTGGGGAAGTAACGCAGATGTCGTGGATCCGTGGATGGTGGACTGGGCAACGATTACGCCGTCTAATCTGCCATTCCGTTTCCAGCAGGCACCGGGTGCCCATAACTCGCTCGGGCGGTATAAGTTCAACATGCCGAGCTCAGACGCTATCTATCTGCACGATACGCCGAACCACAATCTCTTCCAGCGCGATGCGCGGGCGCTCAGCTCCGGCTGCGTGCGTGTGAATAAAGCTTCTGAACTGGCCAATATGCTGCTGCAGGATGCGGGCTGGAATGATTCGCGCATTTCGCAGACGCTGAAAGAGGGGAATACGCGTTACGTGAATATTCCGCAGACCATTCCGGTGAACCTCTATTATCTGACCGCGTTTATCGGCGAGGACGGGCGTCCGCAATATCGTACAGATATTTACAATTACGATCACACCGCGCGATCGGGCGCACAAATCCTCCCAAAAGTGGAACAACTGATCCGCTAACAGGTTTAATTCCGCGGACTTAACCTGCTCTATGTGAAGCGAAAACGGGCCAAACGTAAAAAAAGGCCCGTTATTCGCGCCTTTGACCCGTATTGACTCCCCTCCGGCTGGCGGTTAAGGTGCCACTCGTGCGCCAGAAGTGCATAGTTATTGTTCATTTGATTGTAGACCTGAATATCATGGATAAAATTGACGCTCATCGCCGCAAACTGCTGACGATTGGCGGCGCCGCTTTAGGCGCTGCGATACTGCCCACGCCTGCATTTGCTACCCTGTCGACGCCACGACCGCGTATTCTTACGCTCAATAATTTACATACTGGCGAATCCATTAAGGCCGAGTTTTTCGATGGCCGGGGCTATATTCAGGATGAATTAGCAAAGCTTAATCATTTCTTTCGTGATTACCGGGCGAATAAGGTAAAAGCGATTGATCCCCGTTTATTTGACCAGCTTTTCCGTTTGCAGGGGCTGCTCGGCACCCGTAAACCGGTACAGCTGATCTCCGGCTATCGTTCCGTTGATACCAACAACGAATTACGATCCAAAAGCCGCGGCGTGGCTAAGCACAGCTACCACACCAAAGGCCAGGCCATGGATTTTCATATCGAAGGTATTTCGTTAAGCAATATTCGCAAAGCGGCGTTATCTCTGCGCGCCGGTGGTGTAGGATACTACCCCAGCAGTAACTTTGTGCATATTGATACCGGGCCGCTAAGGCACTGGTAATTAACGACCCCGGCAGCGCGCCGGGTAAAAGGAGCGGTATGAACTATCATATTATTCCGGTAACGGCGTTCGCGCAGAACTGCTCGTTAATCTGGTGTGAGGAGACGCGACAGGCGGCGCTGGTGGACCCAGGCGGCGATGCGCAGCGTATCAAGGAAGAAGTCGCCCGTATTGGCGTTACGCTTCAGCAGATCCTGTTGACGCATGGTCATCTTGACCACGTGGGCGCGGCGGCGGAGCTTGCGGCGCATTACGGCATCCCCATTATCGGCCCGGAAAAAGAAGATGAGTTCTGGTTACAGGGGCTGCCTGCGCAGAGCCGCATGTTTGGTCTTGATGAGTGCCAGCCGCTGACGCCAGACCGCTGGCTTAATGAAGGCGACACGGTGAGTGTTGGCAATATAACGCTTGCCGTGCTGCACTGCCCGGGCCACACGCCGGGGCACATCGTCTTTTTCGATGCGCAGTCCCGTCTGCTGGTTTCAGGCGATGTCATCTTTAAAGGCGGAGTGGGGCGCAGCGACTTCCCGCGCGGCGATCACAGCCAGCTTATTGATGCCATCAAGCGTAAGCTGCTGCCGCTCGGCGATGACGTGACGTTTATTCCCGGCCACGGCCCGATGTCAACGCTCGGCCACGAGCGTCTGCATAACCCTTTCCTGCAGGATGAAATGCCGGTCTGGTAAATCTTTCCCAATAAAAAGGGCCGCACTGTGCGGCCCTTTTTGTATCTTTACGCAGCGATTACAGCACCGCGACGATGGCTTCGCACAGCGGCGCCATGTTATCCGGCGTCATGCCCGCCACGTTCACGCGCCCGGAGGCCACCGCGTACACGCCAAACTCTTCACGCAGACGCAACACCTGCTCTTTCGTCAGGCCGCTGAATGAGAACATGCCGTTCTGTTTGGTGATAAAGCTGAAATCGCGGTTTGCGCCTTTCTCTGCCAGCGTGTTCACAAAAAGCTGACGCATACGCTGGATGCGCTGACGCATATCGGTCAGCTCCTGCTCCCAGATGGCGCGCAGCGCGTCGTTGCTGAGAATGGTCGCGACTACTGAAGCGCCGTGTGCCGGCGGGTTGGAGTAGTTGGCACGAATGCAGGATTTCATCTGGCTGAAGGCGCGGTCTGCGGCATCGGCATCCGCCGCGACCAGCGTACAGGCCCCTACGCGCTCGTTGTACAGGCCAAAGTTTTTGGAGAACGAGCTCGCGACGATAAGCTCTTTATGCAGCGCGGCAAACGCACGCAGGCCTTCAGCATCTTCTTCCAGACCGCGAGCAAAGCCCTGGTAGGCGAAATCGAACAGCGGCAGCCAGCCTTTCTCGACAGACAGTTTCGCGAGCTGTTCCCACTGATCCAGCGTCGGGTCGATGCCGGTTGGGTTGTGGCAGCAGCCGTGGAACAGCACCACATCGCCCGCCTGGGCTTCCTGCAGGCTGTTTAACAGACCGTCAAAATCGAGCGAATGGTTGGCGGCGTCGTAGTAGGCATACTCGCGCACTTCCAGACCGGCGGAGTTAAACACGCCTTTGTGGTTCGGCCAGCTCGGGTTCGAGACCCAGACGCGTTTGACGTCGGTGTTTTTCGCAAGGAAATCCGCCGCGACGCGCAGCGCGCCAGTGCCGCCCGGAGTCTGCGCCGTGCGGGCGCGTTTATCGCTGATGATATGGCTGCCTTTGCCGAACAGCAGTTCCTGCGTGCAGCGGCCAAATTCGGGAATACCGTCAATGCCGAGGTAGTTTTTGGTGGTTTCATTTTCCAGCAGATATTGTTCTGCTTTTTTTACGCTGGTCAGAACCGGGGTCTTACCGGTTTCATCTTTGTAAACACCAATGCCTAAGTTAATTTTGGTTGGGCGATCGTCGGCACGAAACAGATCGGCCAGGCCAAGGATCGGGTCGGCTGGGGCGGCGGTAATGTTCTCAAACATGACGAGGTTCCATTGTGATTTCAGAAGGGAAATTCGCTATCAGGTTAACGGGAGATTTACAAAATGCCAACCGTTTGCCCGGAAAAGTTACGTGGATCGCAAAAGTTGGCAGAATTTTCTTTTACGCATAAAAAAACAGGGCCGAAGCCCTGTTTTTCCGCTATCAGACAACAAGGTTGTGCTGATTAGAACTGGTAAACGATACCCACCGCAGCGGTGTTGTCAGAACCAACGCCCAGTTTATTATCGCTGTCGATCTGGTTGATGATGTAATCAACATAGGTAGACATGTTTTTGTTGAAGTAGTAAGTGGCACCTACTTCTACGTAGTTGATGTAATCTTCGCTACCGATGCCTTCAACATCTTTCGCTTTAGATTTGTAGTAAGCGACGGACGGACGCAGACCGAAATCGAACTGGTACTGTGCTACAACAGAGAAGTCCTGAGTTTTGTTAGCGAAACCACCATTGATCGGAGTTGCGTTACGGGTTTCACCATACAGAGCAGCCAGGTAAATGTTGTTAGCGTCATATTTCACGCCAGTCGCCCACTGTTCAGCTTTAGCGCCTTTACCGCGAGCCAGAGACTCCTGAGCATTGGTACGATCTGCTGCACCATAACCACCGATTACGCTGAAGCCGTCAAATTCGTAACCCAGAGAGGTTGCCCAGCCGTCACCGTTGGAACGCTGAATATCGTCATTTGAGCCGCCAATTTTTGCGCGCTCATTTTTACCCAGGTACTGAAGACCGAAGCTCAGACCATCCACGAGACCGAAGAAGTTGCTGTTACGGTAAGTAGCCAGACCGCCCTGACGACCAGCAAAGAAGTTATCGCTGTTGCCTGTATCACCACCGAATTCCGGCAGCATATCGGTTACGCCGATGGCGTCGTATACCAGGCCATAGTTACGACCGTAGTCAAAGGTGCCGAAGTCACCAAATTTCAGGCCTGCAAATGCCAGACGGGTTTTATTCCCTTTCTGAGCATCAGTGCCGCCTTCAGAGTTGTTACCGCTAAAGTTATATTCCCACTGGCCGTAACCGGTCAGTTGGTCGTTGATCTGAGTTTCGCCTTTAAAACCAAGACGGGCATAGGTTTTATCGCCATTACCAGCATAACCATTGTCGCCATTGTCTTTAGTGAAATAGTGCAGACCTACCGCTTTACCGTAGATGTCTACTTTGTTGCCGTCTTTATTATAGATTTCTGCAGCGTTTGCTGCACCGGCTACCAGCAGGGCAGGGATAACCACTGCCAGGATATTGCGCTTCATCATTATTTATTACCCTCATTGGTTTTTTTGAACACCTGCCACTGCCGTCAATAATTCATTACGGAACTATTGATGAGAGTTTGGTGTCTTTCTGTGTCTGTCTGGCATCTTTCCATTCATATAATCGTTTCGCTACCCGGAAAGTGCTACAAATGTCTTAATCAGGTAACAAAAAGAAATATTGTGTAAGAATTTATTAATGAAAGGGAACTTTGTGAGAGACCTCAAATTTATTACTTAAGTGAATAAATTTCGGCCATTCCTTTCTTATATATATGAAAAACTTATTATTAATTTGGATAAGGCGCATTTTTATACAATTGTAAGCAACAAGAGTTTTCTACTGGATGAGATGGATGGAAGGCCAGATGTCTGTGGAAGTTGTGTACAAATATGCTATAGCGAAGCGGTGCAAAAAATCGCCATCAGACAATTGATGAATTTTTATACAGCCTAAAATTCCGTGAAACCGTAATAGAAAATGAACAACACAAGGCGGGAAGAAAAAAGGCCAGCAAGTCGCTGGCCTTTTTGGGATTAGAAGTTCGCGTTGCGCGGGGTACGCGGGAAGGGGATCACATCGCGCACGTTCTGCACGCCGGTAACATAGGCGATCAGACGTTCAAAGCCGAGACCAAAGCCGGAATGCGGCACGGTGCCGTAACGGCGCAGGTCGCGATACCACCAGTAGTCTTCTTTATTAAGACCCATCTCATCCATACGGGCGTCCAGCACGTCGAGGCGTTCTTCACGCTGGGAGCCGCCGATGATTTCACCGATGCCCGGCGCGAGTACGTCCATCGCCGCCACGGTTTTACCATCTTCGTTAAGGCGCATATAAAACGCCTTGATGTCTTTCGGGTAATTTTTAACAACAACCGGCGCTTTAAAGTGTTTCTCGGCGAGATAACGCTCATGCTCGGACGCCAGATCCACGCCCCAGTAGACCGGGTTCTCGAATTTCTCGCCGCACTTCTCAAGAATGGCGACCGCGTCGGTGTAATCCACCTGCGCGAAGTCGGCAGAGATGAAACGCTCCAGACGCTCGATGGCTTCTTTATCCACGCGTTCGGCGAAGAACTTCATGTCGTCCATGCGTTCATCAAGCACCGCTTTGAAGACATATTTCAGCATCGCTTCCGCGAGACCCGCGACATCGTTCAGGTTGGCGAACGCCACTTCCGGCTCCAGCATCCAGAACTCCGCCAGGTGGCGGCTGGTGTTGGAATTTTCAGCGCGGAAGGTTGGGCCGAAGGTATAGACTTTCGATAGCGCGCAGGCGTAGGTTTCGCCGTTCAACTGGCCTGACACGGTCAGGAACGCTTCTTTACCGAAAAAGTCTTTATCGAAATCGATTTTGCCCTGCGCGTCGCGCGGCAGGTTTTCCAGATCCAGCGTCGAGACGCGGAACATTTCACCCGCGCCTTCGGTATCCGACGCGGTGATAAGCGGCGTGGAAACCCAGAAGAAGCCCTGTTCGTGGAAGAAACGGTGCAGCGCCTGCGCCAGCGTGTGGCGTACGCGAGCCACGGCACCTATCAGGTTAGTACGCGGGCGCAGGTGCGCGACTTCACGCAGATACTCAATACTGTGGCGCTTGGCCGCCATCGGGTAGGTGTCCGGATCGTCCACCCAGCCGGTCACTTCCACCTGGGTTGCCTGCAGCTCAAAGCTCTGGCCTTCGCCCGGGGATTCCACCACCTTGCCGGTGACGATAACCGAGCAGCCCGTCGTGAGGTGTAAAACCTCTTCATTGTAATTGGGCAGAGAATTATTAATGACAGCCTGTATCGGATCAAAGCAGGAACCGTCATAAACGGCGAGGAAGGAGATGCCAGCTTTTGAATCTCTTCGGGTACGCACCCACCCGCGCACGGTGACTTCACTGTCAACGGCAACGCGGCCCTGGAGTACGTCGGCTACAGGCACAACGCTCATAATTTTCTCTCTGGTTAATGGTCAAAAATAACATTTTCCACCCGGACGGGGGGTTATCTATGTTACCTGGCATACGCCATCAGACAAGCAGAATTCGCGGTGCGGGAAAAAGAAATCGCAAAGGGGAGGGAAAAGCAGGGAGCGCGCAGCTCCCTTTGGGAAAACATCAGCTTGCTTTGCGCACCTGAGGAAGATCGAAGGCTTTGCGCAGCGCGCGAACAAACGCCTTATCGTGACAAATCGTTTTGCCTGGGCTGTCGGAGAGTTTTGCCACCGGACGGCCGTTACATTCAACGAGCTTAATCACGATATTGAGCGGCTTCACGTGCGGGATATCGCAGGTGAGACGGGTGCCGATGCCAAAGCCCAGCTTCACGCGGTCGGCGAAGTGGCGATAGAGCTCAATCGCTTTCGCGAAATCGAGGTTATCAGAGAAGATAAGCGTTTTGCTGAGCGGATCGATGCCGAGCTGCTGGTAGTGCGCGATAGCTTTCTCGCCCCACTGCACCGGATCGCCCGAGTCGTGGCGCAGCCCCTGGTAGCGCCCCGCGAACTCCGGGCCGAAATCGCGCAGGAAGGCGTCCATCGTAATACAGTCGGTCAGCGCGATGCCGAGCATATCCGGGTATTCGTCAAGCCACGCCTGCAACGCCGCAATCTGGCTGTTCGCGAGATCGGGGCTGATTTGCTGATGCGCCTGGAACCATTCATGCGCCTGGGTGCCCATCGGCGTCAGTGAAAGACGGCGGGCGAGGTCATAGTTACTGGTGCCGATAAACCACGGCTCCAGCTTGAGACGCTCGACAATCGCCTGCTGAACATCGCGCGAGAAACGGCGGCGGGTGCCGAAATCCATCAGACGGAAAGCGCTTAAATCGAGCCCGTCCGTCATGGCGCGAAAATCATCGAGTTTGACTTCGAGATGCGCCAGCGCCTGATCGACGCTCGCCTCCGGGGAGCGGTAGCGGTGCACCAGCTCGCTAATCACGGCCAAAAGCGGCACTTCCCACATAATGACTTCGCGCCACGGGCCGCTTAGGCGGATATCCAGCTTGCCGCCGTCGTTGCGGATCTGCACCTGCGTTGGGTCATAACGGAACGTTTTCAGCCACTGGAGGTAATCGGATTTGAAAAACGGCAGCCCGGAGAGCCACTGATACTCGGCGTCGGAAAGCGCCAGATGCTGCATGGCATCGACCTGTTCGCGGATAGCGTCAGCATAAATGCCCAGCAGATCGTCACCCCGGCAGCGAAATTCCGCTGCGACATGCACATCATAATAGTGATGAAAAACCGCCTGCTGCATATGCAGCTTATAGGCGTCCGTATCCAGCAGCGTTTGCAATAGGGGGGAAGCGTATTGTGTCATGGTGCGAACTGGCATCCTCTCACAGGCGCGTGTCTATCAGTGGCATAAGCAGATAAAGACGCAGGAGTATACCCTGATTATCGGTTTATTGAAGCAGGATCACAACACAACCGGCGAAGCGGGTCGAGGGCAATTCGTGCCGCTTGTTACTTAAATGTAGCAATCTGCGTCGTAGCGGCTGAAAAGTGAA
Source organism: Cronobacter sp. 153480017-3 (assembly GCF_053627815.1). Classification (NCBI taxonomy): domain Bacteria; kingdom Pseudomonadati; phylum Pseudomonadota; class Gammaproteobacteria; order Enterobacterales; family Enterobacteriaceae; genus Cronobacter; species Cronobacter sp. 153480017-3. Next base: position 410,477 of record NZ_JBSEYN010000002.1, read on the forward strand.
AGATTCTGCGTGGCAACATTAACGCAACAGGAATAGACTGGAGTCGTAACCATACGGACCCTGGATAAGGTTTTTTATGACTCAACAGCCACAAGCAAAATATCGCCACGACTATCGTGCGCCGGATTACCTGATTACCGACATTGATCTGACCTTCGACCTCGACGCCGCCAGAACGCGGGTCACTGCGGTCAGTCAGATCAACCGCCGCGTGGCGGAGAACGCGCCGCTGCGTCTGGATGGCGAAGACCTTACCCTGATTTCGGTCGAGGTGGATGGACAGCCCTGGACGCATCACCGCCTGGAAGAGGGCGCGCTGGTGCTGGAAAACCTGCCGGAGCGCTTCACGCTCAAAATCGTCAACGACATCAACCCGGCGGCGAACACGGCGCTGGAAGGCCTGTATCAGTCAGGCGAGGCGCTCTGCACCCAGTGCGAAGCTGAGGGCTTCCGTCACATTACCTGGTATCTGGATCGTCCGGACGTGCTGGCGCGCTTTACCACTAAAATCATCGCCGATAAAACGAAATACCCGTATTTACTCTCCAACGGTAACCGCGTGGCGCAGGGCGAACTGGACGATGGCCGTCACTGGATGCAGTGGGAAGATCCGTTCCCGAAGCCGTGCTATCTGTTTGCACTGGTGGCAGGCGATTTCGACGTGCTGCGCGATACCTTCACCACCCGCTCCGGGCGCGACGTGGCGCTGGAGCTTTATGTAGATCGCGGCAACCTGGACCGCGCCGGCTGGGCGATGACCTCGCTGAAAAACTCCATGAAGTGGGACGAAGAGCGCTTTGGTCTGGAGTACGATCTCGACATTTATATGATAGTCGCGGTCGATTTCTTCAACATGGGCGCGATGGAGAACAAAGGGCTTAACGTCTTTAACTCCAAATTCGTGCTGGCGCGCGCTGAAACCGCGACCGATAAAGACTATCTCAACATTGAGCGCGTTATCGGCCACGAATATTTCCACAACTGGACCGGCAACCGCGTCACCTGCCGCGACTGGTTCCAGCTGAGCCTGAAAGAGGGGCTGACCGTCTTTCGCGATCAGGAATTCAGCTCCGATCTCGGCTCCCGCGCGGTTAACCGCATCAGCAACGTGCGTACCATGCGCGCGATGCAGTTCGCCGAAGACGCAAGCCCGATGGCGCACCCGATTCGCCCGGACATGGTCATTGAGATGAATAACTTCTATACGCTGACCGTGTATGAAAAGGGTTCCGAAGTCATCCGCATGCTGCATACGCTGCTTGGCGAAGCGAATTTCCAGAAAGGCATGCAGCTCTATTTCGAGCGTCACGACGGCAGCGCCGCCACCTGCGACGATTTTGTGCAGGCGATGGAAGACGCGTCGAATGTCGATCTCTCGCATTTCCGCCGCTGGTATAGCCAGTCCGGCACGCCAATTGTCACCGTGCAGGATGATTACAATCCGCAGACCGAGCAGTACACGCTGACGCTAAGCCAGCGCACGCCGCCTACGGCGGACCAGCCGGAAAAACTGCCGCTGCATATTCCATTCGATATCGAGCTGTATGACAACGAAGGTAAGGTCATCCCGCTGCAAAAAGACGGGCATCCGGTGCACCATGTGCTGAATCTGACGCAGGCGGAGCAGACGTTTGTTTTTGATAACGTGTATTTCCAGCCAGTGCCGTCGCTGCTGCGCGAATTTTCCGCCCCGGTGAAGCTGGAATACAAATGGAGCGATCAGCAGTTAACGTTCCTGATGCGCCATGCGCGCAACGATTTCTCACGCTGGGATGCGGCGCAAAGCCTGCTGGCCACCCATATCAAACTCAACGTCGCGCGTTATCAGCAGCAACAGCCGCTGTCGCTGCCGCTGCACGTGGCGGACGCTTTCCGCGCGATCCTGCTTGACGAAACCATCGATCCGGCGCTGGCGGCGGAGATCCTGACGCTGCCGTCGCAAAACGAGATCGCCGAGCTGTTCCAGACCATCGATCCGCAGGCCATCGCGGCGGTGCACGACGCGCTGACCCGCACGCTGGCGACCGAGCTTGCTGATGAACTGCTGGCGGTCTACAACGCGCATAAACTCACCGGCTACCGTATCGATCACGCGGATATCGGCAAGCGCGCGCTGCGTAATACCTGCCTGCATTATCTGGCGTTTGGCGACGCGCAGCTGGCCGACAAGCTGGTCTCCGCCCAGTATCACGACGCGGACAACATGACCGACGCGCTGGCAGCGCTCGCGGCTGCCGTAGTGGCGCAGTTACCGTGCCGCGATACGCTGCTTGGCGAGTATGACGACAAGTGGCACCACGACGGTCTCGTGATGGACAAGTGGTTTATGTTGCAGGCGATGAGCCCGGAGAAAACCGTGGTGAGCAAAGTTCGTGCGTTGCTGGAACACCGCTCCTTCAGCCTCGGCAACCCGAACCGCGTGCGTGCGCTGGTGGGCGCGTTCGCCACTAACAACCCGGCGGCGTTCCATGCCGAAGATGGCAGCGGCTACCGTTTTCTGGTCGATATGCTGATTGAGCTCAACACCCGTAACCCGCAGGTGGCGTCGCGTCTGATTGAGCCGCTGATCCGCCTGAAGCGTTATGATGAAAAACGTCAGGCGTTGATGCGCGCGGCGCTGGAAGAGCTGAAGGCGCTGCCGAAGCTGTCCGGCGATCTGTATGAGAAAGTGAGCAAGGCGCTGGCGTAATGGGCTGATATGGGGTGGTGGGTGCGCTGCGCTTACCCATCCTACGGGGTACTGTGGTGGGTGCGCTGCGCTTACCCACCCTACGGGGTTCTGTGGTGGGTGCGCTGCGCTTACCCACCCTACATTGGTACTGTGGTGGGTGCGCTGCGCTTACCCACCCTACGGGGTTTTGTGGTGGGTGCGCTTACGCTTACCCACCCTGGATAATACCCTGTCAGTGTTTGTAGGGCGGGTAAGCGTAAGCGCACCCGCTTTTCTTTTATGGATAACACATCACCCCACCTTCATTTCCCGCACCGGCACAGGCGTTTTACGCATTACCCGGTTCAACACCCGCGCTTCAAGCTCCGCCAGACGTGGCGTGCCGTGGTGACGCGGATGCGGCAACTCCACGGCCATATCGAGCCCGATTTTCCCGTCTTCGATTAACAACACCCGCTCCGCCATCGCCACCGATTCGCTCACGTCGTGCGTCACCAGCAGCACCGTAAAACCGTGCTCGCGCCACAGCGATACAATCAACTCCTGCATCTCAAGGCGCGTCAGCGCATCCAGCGCACCGAGCGGCTCATCCAGTAGCAGCAGGCCAGGGCGATGAATCAACGCGCGCGCCAGCGCCACACGCTGCTTCTGTCCACCGGAAAGCGCGGCGGGCCAGTCGTTCGCGCGGTCGGCCAGACCCACTTCCTCAAGCGCCTGGCGCGCCGCCGGACGCCAGTCGCCTCTAAGCCCCAGCCCGACATTATCCAGCACCTTCTTCCAAGGCAGCAGGCGCGCATCCTGAAACATCATGCGCGTATCTTCACGGGCGTCGGCAAGCGGCGCATTCCCGGCGCGCAGTTCGCCGCCGTCCGGCGTTTCAAGCCCCGCGAGCAGACGCAGCAGCGTACTCTTGCCGCCGCCGCTGCGCCCGACCACCGCCACAAACTGCCCGGCGGGAATATGCAGATCCAGCGCGTTAAGAATGGTTTTCTCGCCGTAGCGTTTGGTCACGCCTTCCAGCAGCAGCGGCGTTCCCTGGTTGAGCCGTGCTGTTGTCATGCGTTCGCCTCCTTTAACTGATAAGCCGGGTGCCAGCGCAGCCAGACACGCTCCAGCGCACGGGCGCTGAGATCGGCGAGTTTGCCAAGCAGGGCATAGAGAATAATCGCCACCACCACCACGTCGGTTTGCAAAAATTCACGCGCGTTCATTGCGAGATAGCCAATGCCGGAATTCGCCGAAATCGTCTCCGCCACGATAAGCGTCAGCCACATCAGCCCGAGCGCGAAACGCACGCCGACCATAATCGAGGGCAGGGCGCCCGGTAAAATCACCTGCCGGAACAGGCTGAAACCGGAAAGCCCGTAGCTGCGCGCCATCTCCAGCAGACCGCTGTCAATATTGCGAATGCCATGCCAGGTGTTGATATAGATCGGGAACAGCGTGCCGAGCGCCACCAGAAAAATTTTGGCGCTCTCATCAATGCCGAACCACAAAATCACCAGCGGGATCAGCGCCAGATGCGGCACGTTTCGCAGCATCTGGATGGAGCTGTCGAGCAGGCGTTCGCCCCAGCGCGACAGCCCGCTGATAAGCCCGAGCGCCAGCCCAATCAGTCCGCCGATGGAAAAACCCACCAGCGCGCGCCAGCTGCTGATAGCCAGGTGCTGCCAGAGCTCGCCGCTTGCCGTCAGCCGCCAGAACGTCTCCACCACGCTTTCGGGCGACGGCAGAATACGCGTCGACAGCCAGCCCGTCTGGGAGGCGAGCTGCCAGACGGCGATAATTCCCACCGGCAACACCCACGGGGCGGCGCGCTGGAGCCATTTTTGCGAAGCGCTTGTCATACGGCCTCCTTAACTCTGCGCGACCCGGCGCGGAATAAATTCATTGGCCACTGCTTCACCCTGTGCCGTGAGCGGGCGAGGCTGCGGCACGTCCGGGATGGCGATATCGAGATGCGGGAACAAAAGCTCGCCCACCCGGTACGCCTCTTCCAGATGCGGGTAACCGGAGAGGATAAAGCTGTCGATGCCAAGCGCCGCGTATTCATTAATACGCGCCGCCACCGTTGGGCCATCGCCCACCAGCGCCGTGCCTGCGCCGCCGCGCACCAGCCCCACGCCCGCCCAGAGGTTCGGGCTAATCTCAAGCTGGTCGCGCCGCCCGCCGTGCAGCGCCGCCATGCGCTGCTGACCGACCGAATCCTGACGCGCAAACGCCGCCTGGGCTTTGGCGATCGTTTCGTCGTCGAGATGGGCGATCAGCCGGTCAGCGGCCTGCCAGGCTTCTTCCGTGGTTTCACGCACAATGACATGCAGACGGATGCCGAAGCGTACCGTGCGCCCGTGAGCCGCCGCTTTGGCGCGCACCTGGGCTATCTTCTCTTTTACCTGCTCCGGCGGCTCGCCCCAGGTGAGGTAGAGATCGACCTGCTCGGCAGCCAGATCCTGCGCCACATCAGACGAGCCGCCGAAGTAAAGCGGCGGGCGGGGCTGTTGTACCGGCGGGAATAACAGCTGCGCGCCGCGCACCTTAATATGCTTGCCTTCAAAATCGACCTTTTCGCCTTCCAGCAGGCGACGCCAGACGCGGGTAAACTCGGCCGACGCCTCATAACGCGCGGTGTGATCGAGGAACACGCCGTCACCGGCCAGCTCCTGCGGATCGCTGCCGGTTACCAGGTTAAAGAGCGCGCGCCCGTTGGACAGCCTGTCCAGCGTCGCCGCCTGACGCGCTGCTACGGTCGGCGACACGACCGACGGGCGTAGCGCGACCAGAAATTTCAGCCGCTGGGTGACCGGGATCATCGACGCTGCAACCAGCCAGGCGTCTTCGCAGGAGCGCCCGGTCGGGATCAGCACGCCGGTAAATCCGAGTCGGTCAGCGGCCTGCGCAATCTGTTGCAGATAGCCGTGATCAACCGGGCGGGCGCCCGCGTCGCTACCGAGGTAGTGGCCATCGCCGTGGGTGGGTAAAAACCAGAACAGATTCAGACTCATGATTTCGCTCCTTCAGTAGCGCCGGACCAGAGGCGGCTGCGGATATCGACTTTCTTTGGGACCAGATGGTTGTCATAAAACAGATCGGCGGTGTGCTGCTGGCGCACGGCCGTCTCTTCATTCACGGGCGTGATGCGCGTCGGCGGACGGTGATCGAAATAGAGCTCAATGACCGGCTCCGGCAGTCCGATGCTCTGTGCGAACAGTTTGACGCTCTCTTTGCGCTGGCTGCGGGTCAGGGCATCCGCTTCGCTGAAGCTCTCTAGCACGCCTGTCAGGAACTGGCTATATTTTTCGGCGTAGGGGCGCGAGGCGAGATAGAACGATCCGGTGAGGTCGAGATCGGTGCCGTCGGCCAGCACGCGCACGCCGCCCTGAATGAGCGCGGCGGAGTAGTACGGGTCCCAGATGGCCCAGGCGTCGACGTTACCCTGCGTAAACGCGGCGCGCGCATCGGCGGGTGTGAGATATACCGGCTGAATATCGGTAAATTTCAGCCCGGCTTTTTGCAACGCGCGCAGCAGCAGGTTATGCGAGCTGGAGCCTTTCTGGAACGCGACCTTATGGCCTTTCAGGTCGGCGACGCTTTTAATCGGGCTGTTTTCCGCTACCAGCAGCACTTCGGCTTTCGGTTTTGGCGGTTCGCTGCCGATGTAAACCAGATCTGCCCCCGCCGCCTGGGCGAAGATAGGCGGAATGTCGCCGGTACTGCCGAGATCGATGCTGCCGACATTCAGCGCCTCAAGCAGCTGCGGGCCTGCCGGGAATTCGACCCAGGTGATTTTGGTATTTGGATAACGCTGCTCAAGCAGATGATGGCTTTTCGCCAGCACCATGCTCACAGAGCCTTTCTGATAGCCGATACGCAGCGCCTCTGGCTGTGGTTCAGCCGCGCTGACGCCTGCGGTAAAAAGCGTGAGGCCGGCTGCCAGTAGCGGTGCGGCGTGACGGCGCAAAAGATTAAGCATGTAACGTTCTCCTTGTGAACTGCGGCGCAGGGGTTGCCAGATGGCGACGAGTCAGCGCCTGCCAGAAAGTGTCGAGGGCATCGTCAAGACGCGTTTGTAGCGGTTCGGAAAAGCGCGGCTGATGGTGGTAATCCAGCACCTGACTGTCATCGGCAAAGACGCCATGCAGGATCTCCTGCGCTTTCAGGGCGTTGAGCACAGGTTTAAGCGCGTAATCCAGCGCCAGCAGATGGCCGGCCGAACCCCCGGTCGCGACCGGCAACACCACTTTTTTCTCAAGGGCCCGTTCGGGCAGGAGATCAAGCAGCGTTTTCAGCGCGCCGGAAAACGAGGCCTTATAGATGGGCGTAGCGATGATGACGCCGTCGGCCTGCTGAAGCTGCTCGATAAGCGTCAGGAGCGCCGGGCTGTCGAAGCGGGCGTAGAGTAAATCTTCTGGCGCAAAATTCTGGATATGCCAGTGACAAATCTCAACATCGAGCCGGGTGAGTTCACCCGCGAGATAAGAAAGCAGGGCGCTGGAGCGCGAAGGAAAGCGTGGGCTTCCCGCCAGAGTAATAACCCGCATACCACCTCCTTATAACCAAAATAAAGTTTTTGATTAACATTAATAACAATATGAGAGGATAGTGGCAGAGGGGCTGGCCCCGAGAAACTAAAAATTGTGATGATGCTTTGCCAAAAAACGCATAAAACAGGATTAAAAAGAAAACGTTTGCTTTCTCAGGGGCTTTTTTGCCGCAGGTCAATTCCCTTTGTGAAGCGGATCGCAGATAATAGCGCCCCGGTTTGCACACCGGGAATCCAGGAGAGTTCATGTACTACCCCTTCGTTCGAAAAGCCCTTTTCCAGCTCGACCCCGAGCGCGCTCACGAATTTACCTTCCAGCAAATGCGCCGCATTACCGGCACGCCCCTTGAAGCGCTGCTGCGCCAGAAAGTGCCGTCTAAACCGGTGACCTGCATGGGGCTGACGTTTAAAAACCCGCTGGGGCTTGCCGCAGGCCTTGATAAAAACGGCGAGTGCATCGACGCGCTCGGCGCGCTGGGTTTTGGATCGGTGGAAATCGGCACCGTGACGCCGCGCCCGCAGCCGGGCAACGACAAGCCGCGTCTGTTCCGCCTGGTCGAAGCGGAAGGGCTGATTAACCGCATGGGCTTTAATAATCTCGGCGTGGATAACCTGGTGGAGAACGTCAAAAAAGCGCATTTTGACGGCGTGCTCGGCATTAATATTGGTAAAAATAAAGACACGCCGGTAGAACAGGGTAAAGATGACTACCTGATTTGTATGGAAAAAGTATTTCCCTACGCCGGGTATATCGCGATTAATATCTCGTCACCGAATACGCCTGGCCTGCGCTCGCTGCAATATGGCGACGCGCTCGACGATCTCCTTGCCGCTATTAAAAATCAGCAGCAACTGCTGTCGCAAAAGCACCATAAATATGTACCCGTGGCGGTTAAGATCGCACCGGATCTTTCGCTGGAAGAATTGATCCAGGTGGCCGATAGCCTGGTGCGCCATAATATTGATGGGGTCATTGCGACCAATACGACACTCGATCGCAGCCTGGTTCAGGGCATGAAATATTGCGACGAAACGGGCGGATTAAGCGGCCGTCCTCTGCAATTAAAAAGTACGGAAATCATTCGCCTGTTAAGCCAGGAGCTGCAAGGACGCCTGCCGATTATCGGCGTCGGTGGTATTGATTCCGTTATTGCCGCGCGGGAAAAAATAGCCGCTGGCGCTTCGCTTATTCAGATCTATTCCGGCTTTATTTTTAAAGGGCCGCCGCTCGTTAAAGAAATTGTGACCCACCTTTAAGCATTTCCCCCTTTAAGACCGCCAGGGCTTTATTTTCAGCCCTGGTTGTTTTATATTCCGCGATTGTTGCTAATTTAAACGTCATAGTCTTAGATTAATGAGGGAATAAACGAAGCGGCAAAAAAGGGAAATAATTTTAAGTTTCATCGCAGTGGGGGGTAATGATGCGTATAAAGCCGGACGATAACTGGCGCTGGTATTATGATAACGAGCACGACCGGATGATGCTCGATCTGGCCAACGGCATGCTGTTTCGCTCGCGTTTTGCCCGCAAAATGTTGACGCCCGACGCGTTCGATCCTTCCGGATTCTGCGTTGATGACGCCGCACTCTGGTTCTCCTTCGATGAAAAATGCCGTGAACTTCCTCTCGCCGCTGAACAGCGCGCCGAACTGGTGCTGAACGCCCTTGTCGCTATCCGCTTCCTGAAACCCCAGATGCCGAAAAGCTGGCATTTCTTAACCCACGACGACGCCGAATGGTCGCCGAGCTGTGGCGATGCTGCCTGCGTATGGCTGAGCGACAGCGGCGAACCGGTCTGCCTGCTGGTGGTCGAGCCTGGTGATAACGCGACGCTCTGCCTGCTGGCGCAGCCTGCGTTGACGCTTGCGGGCCGCGCGATGCAACTGGGTGATGCGATTAAAGTGATGAATGACAGGCTCAAACCGCTGGCGAACGCCCCGCAGCTGAGCCTCGATCAGGCGGTTTAACGCGCGAGCCGAATCGGGCCTGCCGGCACGCAGCTACAGCTTAAAAACGTGCCGTCGTCGCTGAGCGCACTTTTCTTCAATGGCGTAACTTCCCCTTCCAGCAGCGTCACGCGACAGCTGCCGCAAATCCCGGCGCGACAGGAGTAGGGTACCCGAATGCCCTGCTGTTCAAGCTGCTCCAGCACCACCTGCTGATTATTCCCGTTAAAGCTTTTTCCTTCCCATTCGACAGACACCTGCGCCGCTGCGTTTGCCACAGGCGTCACGCTCTCTTCCACGTTGCCTGCGCCATAAAGCCGTGCCGGGCCGGTCGAAAGCACTTCAACGCGATCGCCTGCGCGGATCACACCACTGTTGCGGGCAATCAGGTTCTGGCCGAAATCGACATCGCCGTTATCCAGCGCCGTGCGGAATTTTTGCAGCGTCGCCAGCGGCTCGCCGCTTGGGTGTTTGCGTCCGCGCTCGGGGCTGACGGTGGTAAATACGCAGCGGCTGCACGGTTTAGCAACATCAAACACCACGTCGCCAATGCGGATCACTTTCCACGTGTCCTCAGCCCAGGCCTCAACGCCCGTCACAACCAGATTCGGGCGGAACTGATTCATCGCCACACCCGCCGGGCAGCGTTTTTGTAAATCGCGCAGCGAGGCTTCGTTAGCAAGCAGGTACGGGAAGCCATCGGCGAAACCGAGCGGTACGCCGGGGTGAAGTTTAACGCGGCGCGTGAGCGATGGGCCGACCCAACGTAGTTGCACATCGCGGCCAAAAAAGCCGCTCAGCCACTGGTTAACGCTTTCGGGCGCGATAAGCGCGGTGAAGTGATTGCCCCAGACTTCCGTCGGCGCGGGGGCGGTCGCGAAATCAGTGAAGCGAATCGCGGCGCTGCTGCCGTCCGGCGCAGTGAGGTGCAACCCGTCCGGCAGCAGCGCGGGCGTGAAGAGCACCATTTGCGGATACTGGCGCGCGGTAATAAAGGTGCCATCGGTTTCCGTCACCATAAACGCGCGGTCAAATGTCAGGCCGCTGACGTCCGCCAGCGCGTGAGAGACCTGCAACCCACGCATCGATTTCACCGGATGAATAAAAAGCTGCGATAAAACCATGGCGTACGCCCTCCCGGCATAAGAAATAGAAGGGCAACTTTATGACATGCGTGCGGGATTGGCTATAATGCGCCACAATTTTCTTTTTACTGAAGTGACGATATGAAAGCTTTGTTTGCCAGTACGGCGCGTGGGCTCGAAGAGCTGTTAAAAACTGAACTGGAAAACCTGGGCGCGCAGGAGTGCCAGGTGGTTCAGGGAGGCGTGCATTTTCAGGGCGATGCGGCTCTGGTTTATCAAAGCCTGATGTGGAGCCGTCTTGCGTCGCGTATTCTGCTGCCGCTTGGCGAGTGCGCGGTGTACAGCGATCTGGATCTCTATCTGGGCGTTCAGGCTATCGACTGGACGAGCATTTTCGCGCCCGACGCCACGTTTGCCGTTCATTTCAGCGGTCTTAACGACACCATCCGTAACAGCCAGTATGGCGCCATGAAGGTCAAAGACGCGATTGTCGACGCCTTCACCCGTAAAAATCTGCCGCGCCCGAGCGTGGATCGCGAACAGCCTGATCTGCGCATTAACGTCTGGCTCAATAAAGACACCGCCAGCATCGCTATCGATCTTAGCGGCGAAGGCCTGCACCAGCGTGGCTACCGCGATCGCACCGGCCAGGCCCCCATCAAAGAGAACCTGGCGGCAGCGATTGTCATGCGCTCTGGCTGGCAGCCGGGCACGCCGCTGCTTGACCCGATGTGCGGCTCCGGCACACTGCTGATTGAAGCGGCGATGATCGCCACCGATCGCGCACCGGGCCTGCATCGTACCCACTGGGGCTTTAACGGCTGGGCGCAGCATGACGAAAGCCTCTGGAAAGAGGTGAAAACCGAAGCGCAGGTGCGCGCCCGTCGCGGTCTTAGCGAATATGCCTCGCGTTTTTACGGCTCCGATAACGATGCGCGCGTCATTGAGCGCGCCCGTACCAACGCCCGTCGCGCCGGTCTTGCCGACATCATTACCTTCGCCGCGCAGGATGTGACGAATCTGACCAATCCGCTGCCGGAAGGCCCGACCGGCACCGTTATCAGCAACCCGCCTTACGGCGAGCGTCTGGAGAGTGAACCGGCGCTGATCGCGCTGCACAGCCTGCTTGGCCGCATTATGAAAAACCAGTTCGGCGGCTGGAATCTGTCGCTGTTTAGCGCCTCGCCGGAGCTGTTAAGCTGCCTGCAACTGCGTGCTGACCGCCAGTTCAAAGCGAAAAACGGCCCACTTGATTGCGTACAGAAAAACTATCGTCTGGCCCCGACGCAGCCTGGCGCAGCACCGGCGCAGATAGCGGAAGATTACGCCAACCGTCTGCGTAAAAATCTGAAGAAGCTGGAGAAGTGGGCGAAACAGGAAGGCATTGAATGTTATCGCCTGTATGATGCCGACCTGCCGGATTACAACGTGGCGGTGGACCGCTATGCCGACTGGGTGGTGATTCAGGAATATGCGCCGCCGAAAACCATCGAGCCGGAAAAAGCGCGCCAGCGTCTGTTCGACGTGATTGCCGCCACGCTCTCGGTGCTCGGCCTGGCGCCGAATAAGCTGGTGCTGAAAACCCGCGAACGCCAGAAAGGCAAAAATCAGTATGAAAAACTGGCCCAGAAGGGCGAGTTTATGGAAGTCCATGAGTTTAACGCGCGTCTGCTGGTCAACCTGACGGATTATCTGGATACCGGCTTGTTCCTCGATCACCGCATCGCGCGCCGGATGCTCGGCCAGATGAGTAAAGGCAAAGATTTCCTGAACCTCTTCTCCTATACCGGCAGCGCCAGCGTTCATGCAGGGCTCGGCGGCGCGCGCTCCACCACCACGGTGGATATGTCGCGCACGTATCTGGAGTGGGCGGAGCGCAATTTACGTCTTAACGGGCTGAGCGGCCGCGCGCATCGCCTGATTCAGGCCGACTGCCTGAGCTGGCTTGCCGAGAGCGATGAACAGTTCGATTTGATCTTTATCGATCCGCCGACATTCTCTAACTCCAAGCGTATGGAGGAAACGTTCGACGTGCAGCGCGATCATCTGCGCCTGATGAAAGATCTCAAGCGTCTGCTGCGTCGCGACGGGACAATTATGTTTTCCAATAACAAGCGTGGGTTCAAGATGGATAACGAAGGGCTTGCGGCCCTGGGCCTGAAAGCGCAAGACATCACACAAAAAACGCTCTCTCAGGACTTCGCGCGCAACCGCCAGATCCACAATTGCTGGCTTGTTACTCACCAGACCAAGGACTAAGAATTATGTCGTTAATCAGTATGCATGGCGCCTGGCTCTCATTCAGCGATGCACCGCTGCTCGATAATGCTGAACTGCATATCGAAGAAAATGAGCGTGTCTGTCTGGTAGGGCGTAACGGGGCCGGTAAATCGACCCTGATGAAAATCATTAACCATGAGTTGCCGCTGGACGATGGTCGCATCGTCTATGAGCAAGATCTGGTGGTCGCACGTCTGCAACAGGACCCGCCGCGAAATGTCGCTGGCAGCGTTTATGATTTTGTTGCCGAAGGCGTGGCGGAGCAGGCTGAATACCTGAAGCGTTATCACCAGATTTCACATCTGGTGATGAGCGATCCGAGCGAGAAAAACCTGTCAGAGCTCGCGAAAGTGCAGGAGATGCTGGAGCACCACGATTTGTGGCAGCTCGAAAACCGCATTACCGAAGTGCTGGCGCAGCTGGAACTTGACGCCGACACGCCGCTGGCGTCGCTTTCCGGCGGCTGGCTGCGTAAAGCGGCGCTGGGCCGTGCGCTGGTCAGCGCGCCGCGCGTGCTGCTGCTTGATGAGCCGACCAACCATCTGGATATCGAAACCATCGACTGGCTGGAAACTTTCCTGAAATCGTTCTCCGGCAGTATCGTTTTTATCTCGCATGACCGTTCGTTTATCCGCAACATGGCGACGCGCATCGTTGACCTTGACCGCGGCAAGCTGGTCTCTTATCCGGGCGATTACGACAAATATCTGGTAGCGAAAGAAGAAGCGCTGCGCGTTGAAGAGCTGCAAAACGCCGAATTTGACCGCAAGCTGGCGCAGGAAGAGGTGTGGATCCGCCAGGGCATCAAAGCGCGCCGTACCCGTAACGAAGGCCGCGTGCGCGCGCTGAAGGCGATGCGTCGCGAGCGCGGCGAACGCCGCGAAGTGATGGGCAGCGCGAAGATGCAGGTGGAAGAGGCGACCCGCTCCGGCAAAATCGTCTTTGAGCTGGAGAACGTCAATTACCGCCTCGGCGAGAAAGTGCTGGTGAAAGACTTCTCCGCCCAGGTACAGCGCGGCGACAAAATCGCGCTGGTGGGGCCAAACGGCTGCGGTAAAACCACGCTGCTTAAACTGATGCTCGGCCAGCTGAAAGCTGACAGCGGTCGCGTGCATTGCGGCACTAAACTGGAAGTGGCGTACTTCGACCAGCACCGCGCGGAGCTCGATCCGGAACGCACCGTGATGGACAACCTGGCCGAAGGCAAACAGGAAGTGATGGTCAACGGCAAACCGCGCCACGTGCTCGGTTATCTGCAGGACTTCCTGTTCCATCCGAAGCGCGCCATGACGCCGGTGCGTGCGCTCTCCGGCGGTGAACGTAACCGCCTGTTGCTGGCGCGTCTGTTCCTTAAGCCCAGTAACCTGCTTATCCTCGATGAACCGACCAACGATCTCGACGTCGAAACGCTGGAGCTGCTGGAGGAGCTTATCGACAGCTATCAGGGCACCGTGCTGCTGGTGAGCCACGACCGTCAGTTTGTGGACAACACCGTGACCGAATGCTGGATTTTCGAAGGCGAAGGCCGGATTGGCCAGTACGTTGGCGGGTATCACGATGCGCGCGGCCAGCAGGCCTCGTCGCGCGCGATGCAGCAGCCGGTAGCGAAGAAAGCGGAGCCGGTGGCGGAGTCGAAGGCAGAAACTGTCAAACGAGGCAGCAACAAACTAAGCTATAACTTGCAGCGCGAACTGGAGCAGCTGCCCGCCCGTCTTGAGACGCTGGAGGCAGAGCTTGAGGCGCTGCAGGCGAAAGTCAGCGACGCGTCGTTCTTTAACCAGCCTCACGACGTAACGCAGGATGTGCTGGCGCAGCTGAGCGCTGCCGAAGCGGCACTGGAAGAAGCGTTTGAGCGCTGGGAATATCTTGAATCACTTAAAAACGGCTGATTATTCAGGAACCCGCATGCGTGAACGTCATCATGCGGGCGAGCATATGCTCTGCCCGCAATGCGATCTTCTGGTCAGGCTCCCGGCGCTAATGCCGGGACAAAAGGCGCATTGCCCTCGCTGTGACACCACGCTTGCCGTCGAGTGGGCGGCACCCCGCCAGCGTCCGACGGCGTATGCGCTGGCGGCGCTGTTCATGCTGCTGCTCTCCAACCTTTTTCCCTTCGTCAATATGGAAGCGGCGGGCGTCAGCAGCGAAGTGACAATGCTGGAGATCCCGCGCGTCCTGTTTAACGAAGATTACGCGAGTCTCGGCTCGCTGTTTATGCTGTTTGTTCAGCTGGTGCCTGCCTTCTGTCTGGTCACCATCCTGTTACTGGTCAACCGCGTTACGCTGCCGCCACGGCTTAAAATCGCGATGTCCCGCGTACTGTTTCAGCTGCGCAACTGGGGGATGGCGGAAATTTTCCTCGCGGGCGTGCTGGTGAGTTTCGTCAAGCTGATTGCCTATGGCGATATCGGCATTGGCAGCAGCTTTATCCCCTGGTGTCTCTTCTGCATCCTGCAGCTTCGTGCTTTTCAGTGCGTCGACCGCCGCTGGCTCTGGAACGATATCGCGCCGATGCCGACAGTATCTCAGCCGCTGAAAGTAGGCGTCGCTGGTATCCGTCAGGGGTTGCGCGCGTGCCCGTGCTGCACCGCTATCCTTACCGGTGAAGAGGGGCGCTGTCCGCGCTGCCATACGTACGGTCACGTTCGCCGCAAACACAGTCTCCAGTGGACGGTCTCGCTGCTGGTCTGCTCCATTATGCTTTATCTGCCCGCGAATCTGCTGCCCATCATGATTACCGATCTGCTCGGCGACAGAATGCCTTCCACCATTATTGCGGGCGTAATCCTTATCTGGAACGAAGGCTCTTACCCGGTGGCGCTGGTGATTTTCCTTGCCAGTATTATGGTGCCGACGCTTAAGATGATTGCCCTCGGCTGGCTGTGCCTTGACGCTAAAGGCTATGGCCGTCAGGAGCGCGAGCGAATGCATCTGATGTATGAAGTGGTGGAGTTTGTCGGCCGCTGGTCGATGATCGACGTTTTTGTGATTGCCGTGCTGTCTGCGCTGGTCCGTATGGGCGCGCTGATGAATATTTATCCGGCCTGGGGAGCGGTCATGTTTGCGATGGTGGTGATTGTCACCATGTTTGCCGCGATGACCTTTGACCCGCGTCTCTCCTGGGACCGTGAGTCTGATTCAAGTTATGAGGAGTTACCCGAACATGGAAAATAATCGCGGGGAAGCGAAGATTAAACGGGTGAAGAACTGGTCGCCTGTCTGGATCTTCCCGATTATTACCGCGCTTATCGGCGCCTGGATCCTGTTTTATCACTACAGCCATCAGGGGCCGGTGGTGACGCTGATGACCACCAACGCGGAAGGCATTGAAGGGGGTAAAACCACTATCAAGAGCCGCAGCGTTGATGTGGGTGTGGTGGAAAGCGCGGTACTGACGGATGATTTGCATCACGTCGAAATTAAAGCACGTATGAACCCCGGTATGGAAAAGCTGCTGTATGGCGATTCCGTCTTCTGGGTGGTGAAGCCGCAGATTGGGCGTGAAGGCGTTACCGGCCTGAATACGCTGCTTTCCGGCTCTTACATTGAACTTCAGCCGGGCTCGAAAGGCAGCGTGCCGGAATCTTACAAGCTGCTCGACGCGCCGCCGCTGGCGCCGCCGGATGCCAAAGGGATTCGCGTCATCCTCGACAGTAATAAAGCCGGGCAACTTAACCCGGGCGATCCGGTGCTGTTTCGCGGCTATCGCGTCGGTTCGGTGGAAACCAGTACGTTTGACCCGCAAAAGCGCTCCATCAGCTATCAGCTTTTCATCAATGCGCCGAACGATCGGCTGGTGACCAGCAACGTGCGTTTCTGGAAAGACAGCGGGATCGCGGTCGATCTCAGTTCCTCCGGTATGCGCGTGGAAATGGGATCGCTTAGCACGCTGTTTAGCGGCGGTGTCAGTTTTGACGTGCCGGACGGCTGGGAACTCGGCCAGCCGGTAGCGGAGAAGACCGCGTTTACGCTCTACGACGATCAGCGCAGCATTCAGGAGTCGCTCTATACCGAACATATTGATTACCTGATGTTCTTTAAAGACACCATTCGCGGTCTGCAGCCTGGCGCGCCGGTCGAGTTTCGAGGCATTCGTCTCGGTACTGTTGCGCAGGTGCCATTCTTTGTGCCTGGCCTGCATCAGGCGGTCACTACCGATTACCGCATTCCGGTGCTGGTTCGTATTGAGCCGGAGCGTCTGGCGAATCAGATTGGTGAAGATCCGAACATCGCCAGTCATATGCATGAACTGTTAAAGAAAGGCCTGCGCGCCACGCTTAAAACCGGCAATCTGGTGACCGGGCAGCTGTTTGTCGATCTCGATTTCTATCCGAAAGCGCCGCCGGTCACCGATATGGCGAGCTATAACGGATATCCGGTGATCCCGACGGTGAGCAGCGGGCTTGCGCAAATCCAGCAGCGTCTGATGGATACGCTGGATAAAATTAACAATCTGCCGCTCAACCCGATGATTGAACAGGCCACCAATACGCTCTCGGAAAGCCAGCGCACCATGCGCCGCCTGCAGACGACGCTCGATAACCTGAATCAGCTGACCTCCAGCCAGTCGGCGCAGGAGCTGCCGGCGGATATGCAGAAAACGCTGCGTGAGCTTAACCGCAGCATGCAGGGCTTCCAGCCAGGCTCTGCCGCCTATAACAAAATGGTGGCGGATATGCAGCGTCTGGATCAGGTCTTGCGTGAGCTTCAGCCGGTGCTGCGCACGCTCAATGAGAAGAGCAATGCGCTGGTGTTTGAATCGAAAGAGAAAAAGGACCCGCAGCCGAAGAGGGCGAAAGAATGAAAAAATGGCTCCCGTTTGTCGCCGTTGCGCTACTGAGCGCCTGTAGCACCACACAGGAAACCACCTGGTATCAGCTCCCGGCGTCTACGGCGCCGGTGACCCGCAGCGCGCCGATGGACAGTCAGCATCTGCTCTGGGTGGAGCAGGTGTCGGTGCCCGATTATCTCGCGGGTAACGGCGTGGTCTACCAGACGACCGACGTGCAGTATGTCATCGCCAGCCAGAACCTGTGGGCCAGCCCGCTGGATCAGCAACTGCGTAATACGCTGGTGACGAATCTGAGCGCCACGCTGCCGGGCTGGGTGGTTTCCGCCCAGCCGCTGGGGGCTGAGCAGGATACGCTGAACGTCAACGTGACCGGCTTTCATGGCCGTTATGACGGGCGCGTGATTGTAAGCGGCGAATGGCTACTCAAGCACAAAGGGCAACTTATCAAGCGGCCTTTCTATACTGAGCTTAAGCAGCAACAGGATGGTTATGACGCGATGGTGAAAACGCTGGCGCAGGCCTGGCAGCAGCAGGCGAAAACCATTGCCGATGAGGTTGCGCGTCAGCCATAAAAAATTTGAATGATGTTAAAAGCCGTCGTCTTCTTCTTAAAGAGGGCGGCGGCTTTCTCTTTTATGCCAGTCAGATAAGCTCAACACCTGCTCAATTTTTGTATAAATGTTATCCAGAGTAGCTCACAAATATGACATTGGCGTGAATTTTGCGCATTGACGTTCCCTGGGTTTACAGGTATTCGTAAAGGGTGATTGCGCAAAATGTAATCACTGTTTTCTTTTCCACCAGACCTGAAATGAGGGAAACGAGGCATGAAGAGACAAAAAAGAGATCGCCTGGAACGGGCACATCATCGTGGTTATCAGGCCGGTATCACCGGACGCTCGAAAGAAATGTGTCCTTACCAGACCCTGAATCAGAGGTCTTATTGGCTGGGAGGCTGGCGAGAAGCCATGGAGGACAGGGCTCAGATTGCGTGAGCTTGTCTCTTTAAAAAGAAACCTCCGCTATGCGGAGGTTTCGCCTTTCTGAATGCAGAGAAAAACTATCAGAAAGCGGAGGTGTCCTGGAACAGGCCCACTTTCAGGTCAGTCGCGGTGTAGATCTGTTTGCCGTCGACCAGCACTTCGCCATCGGCAATGCCCATTACCAGACGGCGGTTGACTACGCGTTTGAAGTGAATGCGATAGGTCACTTTTTTCGCACTCGGCAGTACCTGACCCGTAAATTTCACTTCGCCCACGCCCAGCGCGCGGCCTTTACCTTCGCCGCCCAGCCAGCCTAAGTAGAAGCCGACCAGCTGCCACATAGCGTCAAGGCCGAGGCAGCCTGGCATTACCGGGTCGCCGATGAAATGGCAGCCAAAGAACCACATATCCGGGTTGATATCCAGTTCCGCTTCCACGTAACCCTTATCAAAGTTACCGCCGGTTTCGGTCATTTTCACCACGCGGTCCATCATTAACATGTTGGGTGCCGGCAGTTGCGGGCCGTTCGCGCCGAACAGCTCGCCGCGCCCGGAGGCAAGAAGGTCTTCTTTCGTATAGGATTCGCGTTTGTCTACCATGTTCTCAGTATGCCTTATTTTAGTGAAGCCCGCAGGTTAGCTAACACGTGTACGCTGAACAAGTCCGATCAGTTGTGGTTAAACCAGTTCATCCAGCGTAACGGCCACGGACGCTGACGGATATCCTGCTGCGTCGCCTGCGCGATTCGCTCGCCGATAACCCCAAGCAGTGTCGTCTGGCCTTCGCCATCCCACGGGAGAGTCGTTAATAAGGGTAGCGCATCTGTGACATCATCAATCGCCCAGATGGAAAACTGCCCCTGATCGACCGCGTCCAGAATCGCCTGATTCAGCGATAAATGACGCACGTTAGCCGAAGGAATAATCACGCCCTGTTTGCCCGTTAAGCCACGGGCCTGACAGACGGTGAAGAAGCCTTCGATTTTTTCATTCAGTCCGCCGACTGGCTGCGCGCGGCCAAACTGGTCCACGGAGCCGGTAATAGCAATCTGCTGATTGAGCGGCGCATTGGCCAGCGCGCTGATAAGCGCGCACAGCTCGGCCATTGAGGCGCTGTCGCCGTCCACTTCGCTATAGGACTGCTCAAACGTCAGCGAGGCAGAGAAGGGCATCTGTTGCTCCAGATCCAGCTCGGCCATCAGAAACGCCTGCATGATCATCATGCCTTTGGCGTGGATATTGCCGCCGAGTTCAGCCTTGCGCTCGATATCGGTAAATTCGCCATCGCCAATATGCACCACGCAACTGATGCGCGATGGCTCGCCAAATGCGCGCGGATGCCCAGGAAATTCCACCACCGAAAGCGCGTTAATCTGACCGATGCGCTCGCCTTCGGTTTCGACCAGCAGCTGGCCGAGCAGAATTTCATCCTGCATACGCTCTGCGAGATACCCCTCACGCCAGGCGCGGCGCGCAAGCATCTCAGAAAATTGCGCTGCGGTGAATGTCGCGCCGTCGCAAAAGGCGGCCACTTCAGTTAACTGGCGCGCCATCCAGAGCGGATCGAGCGGCAACGTTTCCTGGTCACCCGTATAGCGCACGGCTTCACGAATCAAGAGCGGCCAGGCGTCGTATGCCGGTGCGGGCAGCGCAAGCTGTGCGGCCTGGGCACAGACCCAACTGCACCAGAGCGTAATATCTTCTTCGTCAGCGATTTGCAGGTCGTCTTCATATTCGCTGTAGATAGCTTGCTGCACGAGTACCGGCTCCATCTCCTGAAAATCCGCCAGTGATTCACGATCGCCTACCAGCACGACGCGAAGTCTAAGCGGCAGAGAAGGAACAGACACCGGCAGCGGGCGGGTCTCGTCCGGGGCGACCCAGTCGAAGCGTTTCGTGACGACCATCTGCTTCAGACGCAGCCACAAGAGCGGCTGCAGAAGCAGTGTTTTCAGCGGCACGACCAGAATGCCGCCGTTGGCTTTATGTACCAGGCCCGGCTCAAGCGAAATCTGGCCTGCAAACTGTCTGACACAGCCAAACAGCTCGGCCGCATCAGCCCAGGTAGCGACAACCACATCGCGCTGCACGGCGAAATCGCCCGGTGTCGCATTCGGTGGTGTCAGCGTCACGCTCTGGTTTTCGATACGATAATGACCGCCGACCAGTTCTGACTGATGCGGCAGTAATGCTTTCGCGGTACTGGCGATAAGCTCCAGCAAAGGCTTCTCTTCGTCAGCCTTAACCAGCATGAAATCATTTACAGGACGTGGCGCGCACAGCTGGCTTAGTCCGTCGTGAAGGCGAGGCTGAAGCGCCTCAAAATCAAGCGCGTCTGCAAAACCGGCATCCATTTCAGCAAAGCGGGACCGGAAGGTCTCCGTATCGGGTACAAGCGCTTGTGATGTAAGTCTGTTAATGGTCAATGTCGAGGTTTTTTAGTCAGATGTAAAAGGCGAGATTATAGCGTAATGGGCGGATCAACACACCGGAAATGCCACTATTGCCCTGCAGAATCTCCCCCTGCGTCACAGACGTTTATTTCCCCTCAGCGAATCGAAAAAAAACTGTTATCCTGAAATGAGTTACACGGTCATCCTGAGATCGCAATGAAATACCAACAACTCGAAAATCTGGAAAGCGGCTGGAAGTGGAAATATCTGGTGAAAAAGCATCGCGAAGGCGAGCTGATCACCCGGTATCTTGAAGCCAGCGCGGCGAAAGAGGCGGTGGATCTCTTGCTGGGTATGGAAAACGAACCGGTAAGAGTGCTGGGCTGGATTGATCAGCATATGAACCCGGCGCTGCAAAACCGCCTGAAACAGACGATTCGCGCCCGTCGTAAGCGGCATTTTAATGCTGAGCATCAGCATACCCGTAAAAAATCCATCGATCTGGAATTTATGGTCTGGCAGCGTCTCGCAGGCCTTGCGCAGCGCCGCGGCATCACCCTTTCAGAAACAATCGTGCAACTGATTGAAGACGCCGAGCGCAAAGAGAAATATGAAAACCATATGTCGACGCTGAAACAGGATTTACAGGCATTGCTGGGGAAGAAAGAGTAACCCGAGAAGGCTCATGAGAGGGCGAGGCGGTTATTTTTTGCTACTACATGCAGCAGAGAAATTACTTCTGGCTGTAAAAGGAAATAATGCGCTTAAGCGCATCTCATCAGAAATTCAATCCAAATGACAAGATTTCCGGCCAACAAAAAACCCCGCCGTAGCGGGGTTTTTCTAAACGTTTAACTTAAGCCTGCGGCTGAGTTACAACGTCTTTAACGCCTTTAACTTCGATCTCTACGCGACGATCCGGACCCAGGCACTCGATCAGAGCAGCGCGAGGTTTCACGTTGTCACAGGTGTTGCCAGTGACCGGATTGGATTCGCCCATACCACGTGCGGAGATCTTGTTGGACGGGATACCTTTGGAGATCAGGTAGTCAACAACGGACTGAGCACGTTTCTCGGACAGACCCTGGTTGTAAGCGTCAGAACCGATACGGTCGGTGAAGCCCAGAACCACGACGGAACCGTCTTTCGGATCCAGGTTGCTCAGCTGAGAGTACAGCTGATCCAGCGCCTGCTGACCTTCCGGTTTCAGGGTCGCTTTGTTGAAGTTGAACAGAACGTCAGACTTCAGGGTGAAGTGCTTGGTCTGTACTTCCGGAGCCGGAGCCGGAGCCGGAGCTACAACTGGAGCTGCATCTTCCTGCTGACCGAAACGGTAGGAAACACCTACGCTCAGCATGCCGTTGTCCGGACGAGCGCCAACAGTCTGCGCGTCACCGATGTTGTTAACCCACTGGTATTCCAGACGGGTAGCGATATCGCGGGTCATCGCCCACTCAACGCCGCCAGCGAATACCGGAGAAACGCCAGTGTCGTGGTCGTCGCCGCCGATGTTAGAAGAGGAGTCAGCACGCCATACCATGCCGCCCAGACGGGTGTATACGTCCAGGTCGTCGGTTACCGGGTAACCCAGTTTAGCGGTCAGCTGTACGCCCTGAGCTTTGAAAGCGCCGTTTACAGTGTCGCCTTTATACGGCATGCGGCCCAGCCAGTCGTAGCCCATTTCGAAACCAACGTACGGGTTAACCTGGTAACCACCGAACGCGCCTGCGCCCAGCTGGCTTTCGTGAGTCGGGCCGTCGTTAGGGATAAAGCCGGTATCGTGGAACTGGGACCAACCCAGTTTGCCACCTGCGTACCAGGTGTTATCTTTCGGTGCGGCCTGCGCTACGGTAGCGAAGCCAGCCAGTGCCACTGCAATCGCGATAGCTGTCTTTTTCATTTTTTGCGCCTCGTTATCATCCAAAAAGGCCATGCGCTTTTCCTTGGGAAAAGTTCACGGTTAAATCCTTCACCGGGGTATAGCTCAATGGTTACTCTACCGATAATGTCGGTTTATTGATGAGCACCCTGGCGAGGTAAAGTCTACAACGTAGTTGAAAACTTACAAGTGTGAAGTCCGTCAGGCATATGAAAAAAAACAACTTGCGAAAGCAAAATTTAACATTTTTGATGAAATTTTAATCGCTCGTAAAGTGCGAAAGCGGACGTGAGTGCCCGTCTGGCCGTTCATTCACCACTATCGCTTCTGATAAAGAGACACGCACAAAAAATTGCCAGGAATTATCCTAAAAAAGATTAATGCACCATGCCAGAGTGAATTCTTAAGGCAGAACGTGGTCGGTCACCCGGCAGAGAGGGTTGAACAGGACGCATTAAAAAACCCATGGCGTTACCTTTCTCGGCCGCTGCAGTCAGACGGCGATGTTCATCATCCGTTAGATCGTCATGCAGCCAGGCAATTACCACGCTGTAGTTGCCGGTTTCCAGCGCACGGATCATAGAATCAAGCGTAACCTGCGGGTTCATCTGGCTGACTTGCATCACTTTGGTCAGCGGCAAACCAGCGGATTCCACCCATTCACGGCTAAGACGTTGCTGCGGAGTCAGCCACAGCTGCCAGCGGGATTGCTGCCCGAGCTGCTGCAAGAGCGGCAGCAGGACCAGTTGCGTCATCCACGGCTGGTCTTCGTTGTACATCACTTCACTGATCAGCCCTCGGGTTTCCGCCTGAGCCAAAGCGCCCGCCGTTTCTTTTGCCAGACGACGTGAGCCATACGCGCGATTTTGATGAGAAGAGTACATAAAGGTCCAGCCTCGCTAGTTACTGTATGCATATACAGTAATGCTGGCGCGACCAAAGATCAATCGAAATTTCGGAAAGCATCTCGCAAATTTCGCATCTCGTTCCACTTAAAACAAAATTCGGATTGCTCACGGCGCGCAACTTTCATATGTTCCTGTTAAGGGAAACGCTAATGGAATTTTTTATCCATTACTGGTTGATATAAAAGGAATAATCATGGATAAATCTTCGTCTGACACGCTGGTTCGGGTGCAGAATACACTTTCATCTTTGGGAAATGTTACCCATCGTTCACTGTTTGGCGGCTATAGCCTGGCCATTGATGATGCCGTGTTCGCCATGGTGGCAGGAGGAAAACTATACCTGCGCGCCAGCAATGAGAGTCGTGACTACCAGCACGCCCACAATCCGCCGATGCTGGTCTGTACCCGACGCGGTCGTCACATCAGCCTCAATTATTATCTTGTAGATGACACGCTCTGGAATTCACCAGCCTTGCTGCGCGATCACGCACGAATGGCGCTGGCCTGCGCGCGGGCGGAAAAAAACGAGCGTGCCCGCGAGCGGCGGGTCAAAGATCTGCCCAATCTCAATGTTCAGCTGGAAGTCTCATTATGGGAAGCGGGAATACGCGATGTGGAAACGCTCTGCGCATACGGTGCGAAAGAGTGCTGGCTTAAGCTGCGCAAAGCCCGGAAAAATCTCAGTCTGCAAGTATTGTATGCGCTTCAGGGTGCCATCATCGGCACCCATGAAGCAGCGTTACCTGTGCACATTCGCGAGGAACTGCTGGAGTGGTTTATGCAGCTTTCGGTGCAAAATCAGTCCTGAATAAGTTGACGCTGCAGTCGACTGATTTCCGGCAAAATAGAGATTAACAACCCGATTTGCTGAAGCACCAGCGGCTCTTTACTCTCCTGGCGCGGCTCTATCTGCTCAATACGCTGCGCCAGTTGCGTTAGTGAGTTTTCTACTCGCGCTTCATCGGCAGGCTGATGATGGAGCGCGTCATCCACATAACAGACGGCGTCGTCGAGCAGAGAAAGGATCTCCTGGCGCGTCAGTTTTTCGCGGTGAGCACCCAGAGCTGAAATATAGCTGGTCAGCGTGTGGTTAAGGCACAGAAAGCGGAAAGCGAGTTCGCGCATCTGCGCGCTGACGCGAGGCTCACTGGACATGTTCGACACCACCGAGGCCAGCTCCGCATCGCTGTTATGCGCGTCGCGACGCGCGATGCGATACGCGAGACGGTTATCGCGCCCCTGATGGTACTGCTCAAGGATGGCATCCAGATAGCGACAGTTGGCGTTAAGCGCGCGCTCCAGTACCACCGGCAACCGGCGAAAACGCCAGTCGGGCCAGATAAAGCTCACGGCACACCACGCGATAGCGCAGCCGATTATCGTATCCACCACGCGCGGCAGAGCGACTTCAAACCCTTCGCCCAGCAGGTTAAAGCACAGCAAGACCAAAAGCGTGATAAACAGCGTGGCGTGCGCGTATTGCACTGTGCGAAACACAAAAAACAGCACGCCGGTAATCACGATGAGTACCAGTTGGCCTTCCAGCGAAGGCACGAAATAAAGCACCGGAATACCGACCGCCACGCCCGCCAGGGTGCCGATAATGCGCAGCGTCAGGCGATGTCGCGTGGCGTTGTAGTTCGGCTGGCACACAAACAGGCTGGTCAGCAAAATCCAGTAGCCGTGGTTCAGCCCGGTGAACTGAATAAAGGCGTAGCCCACGCAGAGCACAACGGACATCCGCACCGCATGGCGGAACAGCGCGGACTGCGGCGTCAGATTACGCGTCAGGCGAAACCACACATCGCTAAAGCCGTTCAGGCTGTCATCGGCAAGGCTGTGCTCGCTCTCGCTGGCATCTGCCTGTGTAAATGGCTGTTCTGATTCGATCGTCGCGAGCTGAGCGTCGATAGCCTTCAGATTCGCGACCAGAAAGCGCACGGCTTTAATTTCTGATGCCGAGCCACCGGCCGCGGCGGTGCGATCGAGTGCGGCGTCAAGGTGCGTAAACGCGCGCTCAAAACGCGGGTCATGCTGATAGGGCGTACGAAGCAGCACAGAGCGCGCCAGTTGCTGACACGCCTGTGATTGCATCGAAAGCAGCCGCTGGAAGCGGAACATCACGTCGCTGTAGCGGAAGGTGTCCCGCAGCGTCTGATACTGGATATGCGACGAACTGGCGCGCTCATGAATATCCTGAGCGACAAAATAGTAGTGCAGTGTACGGCGCGTGCTGCGCTGACCGCGGTCGCCGCGCAGGCGGGTCAGCAGCGAGGCTTTGGTCTGGTTCAGCGTGGCGACCAACTGGCTGTTCGCCATCGCCAGTTCCATCATCGGCACCTGGTTTTCGTCTTCGATATCCGGGTCAAAAAAACGCGATTTGATTTCCAGATAGTGCGCCAGCTGTTCATAACAGCGGGCGAGGTTTTCCTGAAGAGGACGCACCGGAAAGAGCAAATGCCCGGCCAGCGTCAGCAGGTTGTACCAGACCGCGCCCGCGAGCAGCAGCAGCGGCTGCTGATACCAGTGCTCATAGAGTGAAACCCCGAGCATCGTATAGATGGCGATAAGCAACGCGCCGAAGGCGATAGTCGCGTAGCGCTGGCCGAGGCCGCCAAGCAAAATAAAACCGATAGTCGAGACCGTCAGCCCGGCGGCAAACAGCCACGGCCACGGAAACAGCAGTTCCACCGAAGCGGAGGCAATGAAAAAGCTGACCAGCGTAATCAGCAGATTGCGCAGGCGTCCCGTCAGGCGGTCGTCAAGATCGGTGAGTGCTGCGGCCACAACGCCAAGCGTCAGCGGGATAGTCAGCTTCGCCTCGCCAAGCCACCAGGGCAGCGCCGCCGTCCCGCACAGCGCGATAAAAATGCGCACGTTAGTGAGCCACGCGCTGTTCCAGGCGTGACGGTGAAGCAGAGGATTGAGCATCATGAGCGCATCCGTTTTTACTGGAAACGGCGGCGGGCATTGGCTTCGCGGGCCGCCTGCGCGGTTTCCACGGAGACGACGCGACGCCCAACCGGCCAGAGCGCAATCGCGGCGATTTTAAAATTCGCGATGCCTACCGGGATGCCGATGATAGTGACGCACTGCGCAATGCCGGTCGCGATATGCAGCAGGCACAGCCACCAGCCGAAAAACACCAGCCAGAAAACATTCAGCAGTGTGCCACCGGTGTTCAGCAGGGCGTTTTTGCCCGCCGGGTCAAGTTCATCGACATGCACCGCTTCATTGCCGTACGGCAACAGCGACAGTTTAGTGATCTCCCAACAGGAGCGCGTCAGCGGCAGCGTCACGATAAAAATAATGCTGACAAGCGTCGCCACCAGCCAGGAGAACGTCGTGGCGAAGCCGCCCAGGACGAAATTCAGAATATTTAAAACAGTACGCATAAAACCTCAAAAGCGTCGGCAGAGCGCCGGAGTGATAACCACAACAATTGTAACGCGTTTTGGGTCTGGAGCGTGATATCGCAGGCGGGTAAACTTAGCCTCATAACACTATTGACTGGCAGCCTCATGGAACTGAAAGCAACCTCTCTGGGTAAACGTCTGGCGCAGCACCCCTATGATCGCGCAGAAATTCTCACCGCCGGAGTGAAAGTCTCCGGGGATAAGCATGAATATCTGATCCCGTTTAATCAGTTGCTGGGCATTGAATGCCGTCGGGGGCTTGTCTGGGGGGAGCTGGAGTTTACGCTGCCGGATAACAAAGTCGTTCGTCTGCACGGCACCGAATGGGCGGAAACCCAGCGCTTTTACCATCATCTGATGGCGCTCTGGCAGCAGTGGAGCCAGGAGATGAGCGAGGTGGCGGCAGGGGTGCTGAATGCCTGGCAGGAGAAACTTCGCAGTAGCGAATCCCAGGAAAAATGGCTTAAGCGTGAAGAGGGCGAGGCGCTGTGTCACGCGCTGCGCCGGGCGTTGCAGGCGCTGCCGATGCCGACATCGCGCCTTGAGGCGTTCGATAACTGCCGCGAGGCCTGGCGCGAATGTCAGGCCTGGCTTGCCGACAGCGAGGCGAAGCGTCTTTTGCATAATCAGGCCTATACCGACGCGATGCTGACGCGCTACGCCGATTTCTTCTCGCAGATTGAAAGCTCGCCGCTGAATCCGTCGCAGGCGCGGGCTGTCGTCAACGGCGAAAGCTCGCTGCTGGTACTGGCAGGCGCCGGGAGCGGCAAAACCTCCGTGCTGGTGGCGCGCGCAGGCTGGCTTATTGAGCGCGGCGAGGCGACGGCGGAGCAGATCCTGCTGCTGGCGTTCGGGCGTCAGGCCGCCAAAGAAATGGAAGCGCGGCTTCAGGCGCGGCTGCATACGGATGCCATCACCGCACGCACGTTTCATGCGCTGGCCTTGCAAATTATCGGCCAGGGCGGGCGGAAAACCCCGCGCGTCAGCGAGCTGGAAAACGATACCGCGGCGCGCCATGAACTCTTACTGAACGTCTGGCGGGAACAGTGCCGCGAGAAAAAAGCGCAGGCGAAGGGGTGGCGTCAGTGGCTTACCGACGAGCTGGAGTGGGACGTTGAGGACGGCGATTTCTGGGAGGACGAGACGCTGGGCAAACGGCTGGCGAGCCGTCTCGACCGCTGGCTGGGGCTGATGCGCATGCATGGCGGCTCGCAGGCCGAGATGATATCCGCCGCGCCCGACGAGGTACGCGATCTGTTCCAGAAGCACGTCAAACTGATGGCACCGCTGCTGAAAGCCTGGAAAGCCGCGCTAAAAGCCGAAGAAGCCGTCGATTTCTCCGGGCTTATTCATCAGGCGATTAACGTGCTGGAAAAGGGCCGGTTTGTTAGTCCGTGGAAGCATATCCTTGTGGACGAGTTTCAGGATATCTCGCCGCAGCGTGCGGCCCTGCTGGCGGCGCTGCGCCGCCAGAATTCCGCCGCCAGCCTGTTTGCGGTGGGTGACGACTGGCAGGCTATCTACCGCTTTAGCGGCGCGCAGCTTTCGCTAACGACGGCGTTTGAGGCGCATTTTGGCCGGGGCGACCAGTGCGCGCTGGATACCACCTACCGTTTTAACGGGCGCATCGGCGATATCGCTAATCGCTTCATTCAACAAAACCCGTACCAGCGTGAAAAACCGCTCAACAGTCTGCGCGCGGGCGACAAGAACGCCGTGACGCTGCTTGCGCAGGAGCAACTGGAGGCGCTGCTTGATAAGATGAGCGGTTACGTGCGCCCTGACGAGCGCATTCTGGTGCTGGCGCGCTACCACCATCTGCGCCCGGCGGTGCTGGAAATGGCCGCGACCCGCTGGCCGAAGCTGCAACTGGAATTTATGACGATTCATGCCAGCAAAGGGCAGCAGGCGGATTATGTGATTATTCTCGGGCTGAACGAGGGGCGGGAAGGCTTCCCGGCGCCAGCGCGGGAATCCATCATGGAACAGGCGCTGTTGCCGCCACCGGAGGATTTCCCGGATGCCGAAGAGCGGCGTCTGCTCTATGTGGCGCTGACCCGCGCGCGACACCGGGTCTGGCTGCTGTATGACAAAGCGGCGCCGTCGGTGTTTGTCGAAGCGCTGACGCGTCTCGGCGTGCCGACGGCCCGTAAGCCATGATTTATTTCAGGCGTTCGGCGAGATAGCGCGGATAGTCGGGGATTAATACATCCAGCGTGTCGCTAAAGGTCGGCGACTGGATAATAAAATCCGCGGTTGAGAGATTGGTCGCCACCGGGATGTTCCAGACGGTGGCAAGGCGCAGCAGCGCTTTGACGTCGGGATCGTGCGGCACGGCGTTGAGCGGATCCCAGAAGAAAATCAGCACGTCGATTTTGCCTTCGGCGATCATCGCGCCCACCTGCTGATCGCCGCCCATCGGGCCGCTCAGCATGGCGTTGACGTTAAGACCGGTCGCGCGTTGTACCAGATTGCCTGTGGTGCCGGTTGCATACAGCGTATGATTTGCCAGCAACGCTTTATGGCGCTCCACCCATTTCATCAGCATCGATTTGCAGTGGTCATGCGCCACCAGGGCGATTTTCTTTTGGGCTGGCAGGGTTCGGGTTGTCAGTTCCATATTATTTTCCGGATTACATAACTGCCTACAGATTACTGGAAGTGATGGCGGCTGCAAGCGAAGCCGGTAAAAACTGTGTGCGTTTCTGCTTACCGTCGTCGCATGGTGCGCCCGACGCCTTTGGCATACACTGAAAGGACTGAGCTAACGGGGAGGTAAAATGAAAGATTCTGATATCGCAGAGATTTTGCAGAACACCAAAACGATCGCGCTGGTGGGGGCGAGCGATAAGCCGGACCGTCCGAGTTACCGCGTCATGTCGTATCTTCTGGATAAAGGCTATCACGTGATCCCCGTTTCGCCGAAAGTGGCAGGCAAAACGCTGCTCGGCCAGCAGGGATACGCCACGCTTGCTGACGTGCCGGAGAAGGTGGATATGGTGGATGTGTTCCGTAACTCCGAGGCCGCGTGGGGGGTTGCGCAGGAGGCGATTGCGATCGGTGCGAAAACGCTCTGGATGCAGCTTGGCGTCATCAACGAAGAGGCCGCCGTACTGGCGCGCGATGCGGGGCTGAAAGTGGTGATGGACCGCTGCCCGGCGATAGAAATTCCGCGTCTCGGTCTTTGATAGTAATAAAAAACCCGGCGTTGCCGGGTTTTTTTAGTTACGCAGACGGGGTGCCTGGAGCTGCTGGCGAATGGATCGCGCCAGTTCATCCATGGAGGGTTGCTCCGGATGTTCCTCCTGCATTTCGCCACTGAGCTGGGCTTCTGCAAGATAGGTGTGCACGGGCTGGCCGTCGTCGTCTTCCATCACGACGTGATACCACGGCGCGGCGCGCAGCTCGGCGTTTACCGCCAGTTCATCGACTTCAGGTTCATCAAGCGAGTATTCAGGGTCGATATCCACCACAACCCCTAAATACCCTAAAAGAGAATGACGAACCTGCTGGCCGATACCAAATTTGCTGGCAATCATTGTCACCTCCCGGGAAACGTTCATACCCTGTATATAAGGGCGGAGCATTCCTTTTCAAGCTACATGACGCGACAGGCAAACCCTTTCAGATAAAGACCTTCCGGGTAGCTCGCGATCACGGGGTGATCGGCGGCCTGACGGAACTGCTCTATAAATTGTACATCACGCCCCGCATCTGTTGCGGCGTCAGCAACAATTTTCTGGAATAAATCGGTGGTCATCAGCCCGGAGCAGGAGAACGTCAGCAAAATGCCGCCAGGGTTAAGCAACTGGATCGCCAGCATATTGATGTCTTTATAACCGCGGCACGCGCCCTGAAGCTGGCTTTTATTTTCCACGAATTTCGGCGGGTCCATTACGATGACGTCAAACTTTTCGCCCTGGTCGCGGTATTTACGTAAAAGCTTAAAGACGTCGTCGCGCACGAACTCCGCTTTGCTGAGATCAAGCTTGTTGAGCTCAACGTTTTGCTTCGCCACATCCAGCGCGTCCTGCGACGTATCAACACTGATGACCTGACGGCAGCCGCCCATCAGCGCAGAAACGGCAAAACCGCCGGTGTAGGAAAAGCAGTTCAGCACGCGTTTATCTTCCACATAACGGCGCGTGGCGAAACGGCTGTCGCGCTGATCCAGGTAATAACCCGTTTTATGGCCGCCTTTGATATCCACCAGCAGCTTCATGCCGTGCTCTTCAATCGCGAGCAGATCCGGCGGCAGCTCGCCGCTGACCGGCCCCTGAGCAAGTTCCATGCCTTCTTTTTTACGCACCGCGACGTCGGAGCGGTCATAGATGGCGCATTCCGGATAGAGCTCCTGCAGGGCCGACACCAGCGCCGGACGCTGATATTCCGCGCCCGCCGAGAGCAGTTGCAGCACCAGGAAGTTGCCGAAGCGGTCAATCGTCACGCCCGGCAGGCCGTCCGATTCGCCGGCGATAAGACGGTAGCTGTCAAGCCCGTCCTTTTTCGCCAGCCAGTCGCGCCACTGCTGCGCCTGTTGCAGGCGGCAAGTAAAAAAGGCGATATCGATGGTTTCATTCGGATCAAACGTCCAGACGCGTGCTCGGATCTGCGAGGCGGGGGAGAGGGCGGCGCGTGCTAACCATTTTCCCTGATGGTCGACGATGTCGATGGTTTCACCCGGTGCGGCTTTACCTTCCATGCGCGCGACGGCACCGGAAAAGACCCAGGGATGGCGGCGCAGGAGAGATTTCTCGCGCCCTTTGGCTAACACTAAACGTACGCTCATAATTTGCTATTCTGTGATTCAAAGAAAATGGGCGCCATTCTCCCGACTTCAGCCGGGAAATGCAACGCTACCGCAAAGGAGAACCGCTATGGCACAACAATGCACAATGGCCTGGGTACATGGCCGGGTACAGGGCGTCGGGTTTCGCTACACCACGCAGCATGAAGCGACGCGGCTGGGTCTGACCGGCTATGCGCGTAATCTGGACGACGGCAGCGTGGAGGTGCTGGCCTGCGGCGAGGCCGAGCAGGTGGAGAAGTTAATCGCCTGGCTGAAAGCGGGCGGGCCGCGCAGCGCCCATGTGGAAAAGGTGCTGACCGAGCCGCATTCGCCCGCTGAAGATTACCAGGATTTCCGAATTCGCTATTAAATGCACTTCACGGGTTTTGGCAGACCCGCGATTTTAGTGGCTTGCTTTGCCGGGCCTTTCGGAAAGAGGCGATAGAGATAGCGACTGTTGCCTTTCTCTTCGCCAAATTTCGTCGCCATCGCTTTGACCAGCATGCGGATAGCCGGCGACGTATTAAATTCGATATAAAACTCGCGCACGAAGCGCACCACTTCCCAGTGCTCTGGCGTGAGCGTGATGCCTTCTTTTTCGGCAATCACTTCCGCCAGGCCTTCGCTCCAGGCGTCGAAGACTTTCAGATAGCCCTCGGCGTCGGTTTCAAACTCTTTACCTTCAAACGTTAACATACGCATTTTTGCCCTGATTCACACAGCGCGCAGTGTAGCAAATTCCCGCCGCCAGAAAAAACAAAGCCCCGCACGGGGCGGGGCTTAAGCGCAGTTTCGGTTAACCGTTAGTCGCGGCTCGCGAAGCCCAGAATGCTCAGCAGGCTCACGAAGATGTTGTAGAGCGACACATACAGGCTGACGGTCGCGCGAATGTAGTTGGTTTCGCCGCCGTGGATGATATTGCTGGTTTCAAACAGGATGGCACCCGAAGAAAGCAGAATAAACACGGCGCTAATCGCCAGGTGCAGCGCAGGAAGCTGCAGGAAGATGTTCGCCACCATGCCGATCAGCACAACCACCACGCCCGCCATCAGCATACCGCCCAGGAAGGACATATCTTTACGGGTGGTCAACACGTAGGCGGAGCAGCAGAAGAACACCAGCGCGGTGCCGCCAAGCGCGAGTGCGATGACATCGCCCATACCGGCAGACAAATAGGCATTCAGCATCGGCCCCAGAATGTAGCCCAGAAAACCGGTGAAGGCGAACGCTGCCAGGATGCCGCTCGGTTTATCGGCCAGGCGGTAGGTCAGGAACATCAGGCCGTACATACCGACCAGCGTCAGAATCAAACCCGGCGATGGCAGTGCGAATACGGTACTGGCGGTCGCGGTGATCGCGGAAAACGCCAGCGTCAGGCTCAGCATAAAATAGGTGTTACGCAGAACCTTATGGGTGCTAAGCAACGACTGTCTGTCGCGCGCAGAGGTAATTAAGCGATCCATGAGTAGTCTCTCATTACAGGTGTTTAGTTTCCGAGCATAGAAGGTAGCACGCAACGGGAAAAGCCCTTTTACCCATCTTTACGCTGCTTTATTTCTCTAAAAACAAGGACTCAGAAAAGGCGTTTATATCATAAAAACCGGGCTGCCCCGACGCGCTTTCAGATCCCCCTCTTATATATGACGTAAAACCGTTGCATGAAATCCGGCTCGCGACTATCAGTGTTAACGACACATCACAACAACACACAAGGCGTGGAAAATGAAAGTGAATCATAAGGCTCTGACTTTTTCTCTCATCGCTGCCGTCATTTCCGGCGCATGCGCGACGGCGTATGCGGCGCAGGTGCCGGCAGGCGTTGAGCTGGCGGCAAAACAGGAACTGGTGCGCAACAACGGCAGCGAGCCTGCCTCGCTCGATCCGCATAAAGTGGAGAGCGACGTTGAATTCAACATCATCAGCGACGTTTTTGAAGGGCTGGTGGCGGTGCGTAAAGATGGCTCGATTGAACCGCGGCTCGCAGAAAGCTGGGAAAATAAAGACAACACCGTCTGGACGTTTCATCTGCGCAAGGGTGTGACCTGGTCTGACGGCGAGCCTATCACGGCGGAAGATGTGGTCTGGAGCTGGCGGCGTCTGGTCGACCCGAAAACCGTCTCTCCTTATGCCAGCTTTCCGGGCAACATGAATATTGAAAACGCTGCTGACATCGCCAACGGCAAAAAGCCGACCGACACGCTGGGCGTGAAGGCGCTGGATGACAATACCATTCAGGTGACGCTGACGCAGCCCACCGCGGCGTTCCTGTCGATGCTGGCGCACCCGTCGCTGGTGCCCATCGATAAAACCGCCGTTGAGCGTTTCGGCGATAAATGGGCGCGCCCGGAGCATTTCGTCTGCAGCGGGGCGTATAAGGTCACCGACTGGGTGGTAAATGAAAAGATCGTGGCCGAGCGTAATAAACGCTACTGGAACGACAAAGAGACCGTCATTAATAAAGTGACTTATCTGCCGATCGCCGCTGAAACAGCGGATCTGAATCGCTATAAAGCGGGCGAAATTGACATCACCAGTACCGTGCCGCTCAATCAATTCGCGCAGTTGAAAAAAACGCTGCCCGATCAGGTTAATGTCTCCCCACTGCTGGCAACATATTACTACGAATTTAACACCAGCAAACCGCCGTTTAACGATCCGCGCGTGCGCCGCGCGCTCAACATGGCGCTCGACAAAGACATCATCGCCCAAAAAGTGCTGGCGCAGGGGCAGCGTCCGGCGTGGGTGGTCAGCCAGCCTGAAATTGGCGGCGTGAAAATTGCGCCGCCGGAGTACGCCAGCTGGCCGCTTGATAAACGCGTCAGCGAGGCGAAAAAACTGCTGGAGGAGGCAGGCTTCAATGCGCAGCATCCGCTCACGTTTAATCTGCTCTATAACACTTTGGAATCGCACCAGCGCATCGCCATCGCGGCAAGCTCCATGTGGCAGAAAAATCTCGGCGTGGTAGTGAAGCTCCAGAACCAGGAGTGGAAAACCATGCTGGATAGTAAACACACCGGCAATTTTGACGTGGTGCGCTACGCCTGGAACGCCGATTACGACGACGCCTCGACCTTCCTGAATAACTACCGCACCGGCGACAGCCAGAACACCTCGCGCTATACCAACAAAGCGTATGACGAGGTCCTGACGAACGCTTCAAAAGCCGCTGATGCCACCGAACGCGGGAAATATTATCAGCAGGCGGAAACGATCCTGGCTCAGGATGTGCCTGCGATTCCGGTCTATCACTACGTGCGTACCCATATGGTGAAACCATGGATTGGGGGCTTTTACTCCAATAACCTGGGCTTCTACTACACAAAAGATATGTACATCAAAAAACATTAACCGGAGCGCGACGCCGTTATTGCCCGTAAAGCTGCTGTATTTGTGATCGTTGTGTCGGTATTTCAGTCAATTAGCGCGCTTTTGGCTGTTTTTAAGGCAATCGAACACATTCGGGCTTTACACGGCGCAGGGGGATGTTTATAGTTCGCGTCATTGCGGAAGTGTGGCCGAGCGGTTGAAGGCACCGGTCTTGAAAACCGGCGACCCGAAAGGGTTCCAGAGTTCGAATCTCTGCGCTTCCGCCAACCAATTTAAGGGGATGCCGAAAGGCGTCCCCTTTTTCGTTTTACCTCTCATGCGCCATTAGTCTTTCCTTAAACGCTAGCAGTAAGTTTGTTACTGAAGACAACATTCCTGTGGCATGCAGCCAGCGCCTCGCCGCTGAACACTCTCCTGATGCGTAAACTCTGTTTACATCTGCCCGTTGCCCATTGCTTGTGAATGTCTCTTGCGTGCGTAGCATCTGCGCTTTAACCCGCTGTTAAATAAATGCTTCCCGTCTTGTGGCGGAGCTGGCGGTTTCGTTTCAGGGAGAGAAACAATGGCATCGCTGCAGACAGTGCTGGAGAGTTGTCAGGCGCAGACAGATGAGCTGGCCGCCCAGGCGCAGGCGCGTCTCGCGCTCTGGGAAAAATGGCTTCAACCCATCATCGCCACGGCCCCCACCGGGGACGATCCGGGTTATGACGACGATTTCCAGCAGATCCGCGAGGAGGTGAATAAGCTTTCCGGTGCCGATCTCACGCTTATCGGCGAGCTGGCAGAAAAAGTGCTGACCACGGCATCGAAAGATATTCGTGTCGCCACCTATTATGCGTGGTCGCGGCTGCACCAGGAGGGCGAGGCTGGTTTTGCCGAAGGGCTGGAACTGCTCGCCGCGCTGCTTGCGCGTTTTGGCACGGCGCTGCACCCGCAGCGCGCGCGCAGCCGTCAGGCGGCGCTGGAGTGGCTTGCGGGCTCGCGCGTGCTCGACAGCCTGTCGCTTTACCCGGAAGTGACGCGCGATGACGCCCGGCGCACCGCGGGCGCGCTGTTGCTGATTGAACAGGCACTGGCGCAGGAGGAGCCTTCCGCGCGCCCGTCATTAAGCGCGCTTTACGGCGCGCTGGAAGCGCGGCTGATGAAAGCGGGCGGCGTGGATGCGGTGGTACCGCAAACCACCAGCGACAGCAACGCGTCGCAGCCCACGGCTGCGCCTGTTATCAGCGCAATTACGTCCGGGCGCGATCTGCTGGATCAGGCCCGTCAGCTTGCCGACTACCTGCGTAATCAGCCTGATGGCTGGCTCGCCGCCCACCGCATGATGAAAAGCCTGCGTCACGACACCCTTCACCAGTTGCCGCCGCTCGCAGGCGACGGACGCACCCGCATAGAACCCCCGAAGGCCGACCAGCGCGCATTGTTGAAAAGGCTCTGGCTTCAGCAGAGCTGGCTTGAGCTGCTGGAGCAGGCCGACAGCCTCTTTGCGCGCGGTGCCAGCCATCTGTGGCTCGATTTGCAGTGGTATCTTCACGAAGCGCTGCAGAAGTCTGGTAAGGAGACACTGGCAGGTATCATTCGCGCCGATCTGAACGGGCTGTTAAACCGGCTGCCCGGCCTCGAGACGCTGGCGTTTAGCGACGGTATGCCGTTTGCCGATGAGGTAACGCAACACTGGATCGCGCAGCAGGTGCGCGAGAATGCCTCCGGCCCTGACGCAGCGCACGTTGTGGACGCTGGCAGCGCCGCCGATGACGAGGTACTGCAACTGGAGCCGGAAGCCGTCGCGCTCGCCGACAGCGACGGTATTGACGCAGCACTCGGCTGGCTACAGACCCGGCCCGCGCTCACCACACCGCGCCAGCGCTGGATTTTGCGCCTGCTGATGGCGCGTCTGGCGGAGCAATACGGCAAAAACGATCTGGCGCTGCATCTGCTTGCCGCGCTGGACGCGGGCGCGTCGCAAATGACGCTTGCACAATGGGAGCCGGCGCTGCTTTTTGAAGTGGGTGCCAGACGGCTGCGGTTGCTGCGTATGAAAGCCGGGCGTAGCGACGCGGAGAAAGCGCGCCTGCAAACTGATATGGAACAGCTGCTGGCGGCACTTATCGCCATCGATCCGGCGCGCGCCGCCTTGTTATGCAGCTAAGTCATCACCTTATTCAAGGAAGGAGAAAATGATGCCCGAAACCTCTCTCTCGCCATCGCTCTATGAAATACTCTACGGCAATTTCGAAGGCGGCCTGCCGCTGGATGCCGTCAGCGAAGAAAATCAGGTCATTTTGTCGGTGCTCGATAACATGCAGCGCATTCTCAATACCCGCGCCGGTAGCCTCAAACATCTGCCGGATTACGGCCTGCCGGATCTGGCCAAAATTCTTCAGGGTATGCCCGGCACCGCCCATGAACTCATCAGCGCGCTCTCTGCCGTATTGCTGAAATATGAGCCGCGTCTGAAACGGATCAACGTTGTGATGCTCCCGCAAACCCTTCCCGGCGAGCTGCGCTACGCCATCGACGCCGAGCTGAAAGGCGTGGGGCTGGTGCGCTACGGCACGGCATTTATGCCAGAAGGGCGGGTGCTGATCCGCCACCTCAAACAACAGCAGTTTATGGATAACCGCGCCGCGATCTGAGCGGCCTTCAGGACAGGGATATTATGGACACGTCCACTGAACGTCATCTGAAAACCGGCGGCGATCCGCGCCTGCTGCCGGATTACGCCGCGCTTCGCGAAGAGCTCGGCAAACTCACGCACCCGGCGCGCCCGGATGTCGACTGGCGGCGGGTCGAACAGCTGTCGCTCTCGCTCTTTGAGCGCAATGGTGTCGAGCTGCAAACCGCCGCCTGGTATACGCAGGCGCGTCTGCGCTTGTTGGGGTTGCCCGGCCTTAACGAAGGGCTGGCGATCCTCGAGGCGCTCATCTCGCGCCAGTGGGGCAACCTGTGGCCGCAGCCGGTACACGCGCGAATGGAGATTTTAAGCGGCCTCAGCCAGCGTGTGCAGCAGACGCTGCGTACTTTCTCATTGCGTTATGCGGATCTCGGCGCGCTCTATCAGGCGGAGCAGCACCTGACACGTATTATCACGGTACTGGAGCGCCTTGAGCTTAAGCATGTCAGTCAGATGGACGCGCTGCGTCTGCATCTGCAAAACGCAGCGGCGCGACTGGAAAATGACGCGGGGCAGAGTGAAGTGACGCTGAAGGAGCGCGCGGTGACGGTTAACGATCCGCAGACGGATGATGATATCCGCCGGGTGTATGTTCCGGACAGCGTGCCTGCGCCAGACGTGGCATCGGCTCACATGCTAACGCGCCGTAGCCTGAAGCCGTTCATCGCCGGTATGCTCACTATGCTGGTGGCGGGCAGCGCCGTGTTGATGGGCTGGCAGGCGTATCACCGCCCCGATCCAGTGCAGGCGCGGATTGCGGCGTCGCTTCGCGCGTGGCCGCAGATGGCAGACAGTGCCACCATCACACCGGAACAGGCGCGCCAGATTGATCCTGCTCTGGTCCTGACGCAAACGCGCCAGCGTCTGGGGTGGCTGGCAACGCTGCCGCCCGATCGCAATATCCGTTTTGCCTGTGAGCTGGTGCGCCAGGCGGGCCAACTTTTGCCTCAGCACGCCCAGGTACAGGCGCTAACCCGCGAATGGCGTCAGCAGATGAGCGCCGCGGCGCTGCCGCTGCAAAATCTGGATGGCTGGCGCCGTGGCATGACGCAGCTTGACGAATTGACCGCGCGGCTCAACGCGCTGGATGAGCGGCGCGGGAAATACCTGACCGGCAGTGAGCTTAAAACGATGGTGTTTAATATTCACTAGGCGTTTGCCGCCATGCCGCCTGCGGAGGAGTTGCTGCGTCAGATGGCAGAGCAGCGCCAGCAGGGCGTTGAGCCTGGTGCGCTGCGTCAGGAAACCGCCACCCGGCTTAATCAGCTTCTCTATCGCTATGTGCTGCTGACACCGCCGTCACCCGATGCCGCCACGCCTTAGCGCCCCGTTTTCATTCTCCCTGCAATAGATAAAAAAAATCCTGCCCATCGGGCAGGAAATAACAGTATCAGGGGATTCACATCGAGCATGTATCTCAGGAGTAATGAGTACATGAATCCAGTGTAGCCAGCCTTGAGGCTCCCTCAGTGCATTTGAGAAGATTCTCAATGATACCAGGGCGTTAGCGCCTGACGTACCGCGCTTATCAGACGCTTTTTCCATGGCACCGTCGAGGTGCGGTACTGCAAAAAAAGACTGCCGAGCGCTTTTTCATCGTCAAGCTCCAGCATCGAGAGCTGCGCGTTATCTTTGAGCGTGGCAAACCATGGCCAGGGCACCACCGCCAGTAGCGGCGCTTCGCGCAGCGCGCCGGGAAGCTGGGCGTAATCGGTGCCGATAAACCCCAGCCGCCGCGTCAGGCCACTGCGCGCCAGCTGGCGATCCAGCTCGTTTTCTGGCTGTGGCCACGGGTGACAATAGGCGTGCGGATAGTCGCACAACCCCGCAAGCGTCAGGCTGTTTTTCCCGGCAAGCGCAGGGCGAAGCGGCGGGCCATAAAGGATAACCAGCCGCGTCTGCCCGACGCGCTCATAGTGCAGCGCGCTAAGCTGCTTCTGGTGATCGCCCACTGCCAGCAGCAAATCAATCGAACCATCCACCAGATCGTCACGCCAGGCGCGCCGCTCGAACGCCACGCACTCGACGCTCGCCTGCGCCTGATGCGCTTTTTGCGCAAGAACAGGGGCGAGCAGCGTATTGAGCGCGGGCGGCACCACCACCCGAAAACGCCGCTCGTGCGGCTGCGGCTCGCCGAACATCTCTTCATTCAGCGAAACGAACAGCGGCACCAGTTTATCGCGCAGCGCCTGCGCAAAAGGCGTTGGATGCTGGCGATTCCCTTCGCGTCGAAACAGCGGATCGCCCAGCGCTTCACGCAGGCGCGAGAGTGCGTGGCTCACGGCCGAAGGCGTAATATTGAGCCGCTGCGCCGTCTCGCCGGTCGTACCCGTCTGTAGCATCACATAGAGCACTTTCAGCAGGTTCATATCCAGTTGCAGGATATTCATCAGATGTCATTCCAATTGAGCCGCATTAAAAAGGCGCTGATTATACTGCGTCTCCTTATTCAGGAGATGATAATGAAACCCCGTATCGCACTTTTTTCTTGTCTGATGTCACTGCTCTCTGTACCCGCGCATGCCGCGCTCGACCCCGCCCAGCCGCTCGCCGAGGCACCGCCGTATTCCCTTTTTGAAGCCTGGGCGAAGCCCGTTCAGCCCTTCGCCATCTGGCCTGGCGTCTGGTACGTCGGCACCGAAAACCTCTCGTCGGTGCTGATCACTACACCGCAGGGCCACATCCTGATTGACGCGGGCCTTGATGCCAGCGCGCCGCAAATCAGGCGCAACATTGAAGCGCTCGGTTTTCGCATGGCCGATATTCGCTACATCGCGAACAGCCATGCGCGGCTCGATCAGGCGGGCGGCATCGCGAGGCTTAAAGCGTGGAGCGGCGCGCGCGTTATCGCAAGCCACGCCAATGCAGAGCAGATGGCGCGCGGTGGTAAAGAGGATTTCGCGCTGGGCGACGCGCTGCCGTTCCCGCCAGTGACGGTGGATATTGAGGCGCAGGACGGGCAGCAGTGGCATCTGGGCGGCGTGACGCTTGCGGCCATTTTCACGCCAGGCCATCTTCCGGGAGCGACCTCATGGAAAGTCACACTCGCTGACGGTAAAACGCTTATCTATGCCGACAGCCTCGCGACGCCGGGGTATCCGCTTATCAACAACCGCAACTATCCGACGCTGGTGGAAGATATCCGTCGCAGTTTTGCGCGGCTTGAGGCGCAACAGGTGGATATTTTTCTTGCCAACAAAGGCGAGCGTTTTGGCCTGATGGATAAAATGGCGCGCAAGGCGAGGGGAGAGAATAACGCGTTTATCGATAAAGCAGGGCTGGCGCGCTATGTCGCGCAGTCGCGGGCGGCTTTTGAGAAACAGCTGGCAGCGCAGCGCGCGCAGCCATAAAAAGAAGCCCTCTGCATACGCAGAGGGCCGAAGCGTCAGACGTTTTTACGTTCGATCGTCTGTTCGCCCCAGAAGAGCGAATCTTTATCGGTTTTCTTAAAGGCGCGAATGAGCACTTCATCGCTGCCTTCTTCCCAGATTTTCTCGGCCATCACCTCGTCATAATCGGCCACTTCAAAAATCGCTTCGGCGATCTCAGGGGACGTATTACGCAGGCTGGCCCATTCCCCCACGTGATGGGTTTTCGATTCTTGTGTTGGCATGCTTTCCTCCGGTGAAGTGAGTGAGTTAGCCTTTCATTTTGACGGCGAGGCCCGCCACGTATTCGCCCTGATAGCGGGCGATCGCCAGTTCTTCCTGGCTTGGCTGGCGTGAACCGTCGCCGCCTGCGATGGTGGTCGCGCCGTAAGGCGTTCCGCCGCGAACCGTGGAAATATCAAACAGCTCCTGCGCCCCGTAACCGATAGGCACAATGATCATTCCATGATGAGCAAGCGTAGTCCATGTGGAGGAGATCGTGTGCTCCTGACCGCCGCCCGTTCCGGTTGAGCTAAACACGCTCGCCAGTTTGCCGTACAGCGCGCCGGAGGCCCACAGGCCGCCGGTCTGGTCAAAGAAGGTACGCATCTGGCCAGACATATTGCCGAAACGGGTCGGGGTTCCGACGATAATCGCGTCGTAATCGGCGAGCTCCTGCGGCGTGGCGACCGGCGCATTTTGCGTTTTCCCGCCCGCTTTCGCGAAGGCTTCCGCCTGCATAGTTTCCGGCACGCGCTTAATTGTCACTTCCGCGCCCTGAACCTTTTCGGCGCCTTCCGCCACTGCGTGCGCCAGCGTTTCGACATGCCCGTACATGGAATAATAAAGCACCAGAACTTTCGCCATCAGCCTTGCTCCTGTATCAGTGGTTGCCACAGCCGTTATCGCTGCGCTCATCTATAAAGCATATGCCCCTGATGGCAGAGTGCAAACCGGCAGCTAAAAAATCTTTAAAAATAAGAGTTTATCTATGAATGGGGTGTTTGTAGCATCAGATCACATTTTTTAAGCGCTGAAATTTTTCAATCATAAGAATGCCTTATTAATCGTTTCGTCAGTTTTACGGGCGAAACGCCAGATTGATGTTGCTAAATGTTTCCGAAAAGTGGCAGGAGCAAGCACCCTGGCTAAGCTTTTAATCACGCGGCAACGATAACGGCTCCGGCCAGTGCCGTGAGGTGAAAGAATCCTCTTTTACTGAATGCAGTATGATGTCTAATGATTCACACAATCTGGAGGTCAGAAATGGCAAACCATCGTGGTGGTTCAGGTAATTTCGCAGAAGATCGTGACAGAGCATCAGAAGCAGGTCGTAAAGGTGGCCAGCACAGCGGCGGGAACTTCAAAAATGACCCGCAACGCGCCTCCGAAGCCGGGAAAAAAGGGGGTAAAAACAGTCATGGCGGCGGCCGTAGCTAGTGCCACGCATGACCGTTATTAACCATCCCATGTACGTCAAAGGTTAATAGCACCCCTGACCGCCGGGCATTCCCGGCGGTTTCTTTATGCCTGCGGGGGCGGCTCCTGTGGCGCAAGTACCGGCTCCGGCGTCTGAGCCTGTTTGCGGCTTAACAGCGCATTGAGCGCAATCGCTCCAAAGGTGGCGGTGCCGATGCCGCCAAGCGTAAAGCCGCCTACCGTGAGCGCAAAATCACCCGCGCCCAGCACCAGCGTTACCGCCACCATAATCAGGTTGCCGTTCTGGCTCAGATCCACATGGTTCTGCACCCAGATACGCGCGCCCGCGACCGCAATCAGCCCGAACACCACAATCGACGCGCCGCCGATAACCGGGGCCGGAATGGTGTGAATTAGCGCGCCGAATTTTGGCGAGAAGCCGAGCAGCAGGGCGATCGCTGCCGCCGCCACAAAGACCAGCGTCGAGTAGACTTTCGTCACCGCCATCACGCCGATATTCTCCGCATAGGTCGTTACACCGCTGCCGCCCACCGCGCCGGAAAGCATCGTCGCCAACCCGTCGCCGACAAACGCGCGCCCCATATACGGGTCCATATTGCGCCCGGTCATGCCCGCGACCGCTTTCAGATGCCCGAGGTTTTCCGCCACCAGAATCACGGCGACCGGCGCAATCAGCATGATGGCCTGCACGTTAAACGTGGGCGCGGCGAAGTGCGGCAGGCCGAACCACGCGGCCCGCGCCACCGGCGTAAAATCCACCGGCTTGCCGAAGCCCAGCACATTGGTGAACAGCGCATACAGCGCCCAGGCGGCGATAAGCCCCATCAGGATCAGCAGCCGCTGCACCATGCCGCGCGTAAACACCGCCACGAGGCCAATACAGAGCACGGTCATCACCGCCATCCAGCCGTCAAAGCCGCTGGCGGAGACGCTTTTAACCGCAATCGGCGCGAGATTAAGCCCAATCGCCATCACGACGGCCCCGGTGACGACCGGCGGCATCAGCCGTTCTATCCAGCGCGTGCCCGATTTCATCACCACCACGCCGATAAGCGTATACAACAAGCCGCAGGCGATAATCCCGCCCAGCGCCACGCTCATATTCGGGTTCAGTCCCTGGCCGTTAAAGCCGGTCGCGGCGATCACCACCCCCACGAAAGCGGCGCTGGAGCCGAGATAGCTCGGCACCCGTCCGCCGGTAATCACAAAAAACAGCAGCGTGCCGATGCCGGACATCAGAATCGACAAGTTCGGGTCGAGCCCCATTAAAAGCGGCATCAGGACCGTCGCGCCAAACATCGCCACCGCGTGCTGTACGCCCATGACCAGCGTCTGGCCGGCGGAGAGCGTTTCGTCCGGAGCCACCACGCCGCCCGCGGGGCCGGCAGGTTTACGCCAGTGAGGAAACCAGGAATTGGCCATAGGTATCTCCTGTGGAGCTAAGAGGCGAGCCCGCAGACGGGGCGCGCGAGGGCATGATAACGCCGGTCAAACCAGACCAGCCCGTGCGTATCGTCATTACGTGAGATTTCCAGCACCCGGCACAGCAGCACGTCGTGGGTGGAGACCGGCACCACCTGTTCCACCCGGCAGTCAAAGGAGACCACCGCGCCGTCGAGCTTCGGAGAGCCGGTGACGCCGCGATGCCAGCGGGCGGCGGCGAAGCGCTCTTCCATCGGGGTTTTGCCGCCGAAGAGGCCAGAGAGCGCCTCGTGCCCGGCGGCGAGCGTGTTGACGCACAACTGCCCGTTGGCCTGAAACACCGGCCAGACGGAGGCGTTGCGGTTCAGACACACCAGCAGCGTCGGTGGGCTGTCCGTCACGCTGCACACCGCCGAGGCGGTAAAGCCCGCCATGCCCGCCGGGCCGTCGGTAGTCACAATATTCACCGCCGCGCCGAGGCGGGACATTGCATCGCGAAAAGCCTGTTGTTCACTCATAACCCCTCCTTAAACGATCGCGCAGGCGTCTTCAAAGGCAAGACGAGGCAGGCGCGGATGCAGTTTTTCGGTATCGCCATAGCCGATATTGATAAGCAGATTGCTCTTCCAGGGAGTGCCGCTGAAGAATTCGGCGTCCACCGCCGCGCGGTCAAAGCCGGACATCGGGCCGGTATCAAGCCCCAGCGCCCGGCAGGCCATGATCAGATACCCGGCCTGTAGCGAGCTATTGCGAAACGCAGTCTCCTCAGCCAACGCCGGGCTGGAGGTGAACCAGGCGCG
Organism: Cronobacter sp. 153480017-3; assembly: GCF_053627815.1. Lineage (NCBI taxonomy): Bacteria > Pseudomonadati > Pseudomonadota > Gammaproteobacteria > Enterobacterales > Enterobacteriaceae > Cronobacter > Cronobacter sp. 153480017-3. Next base: position 455,189 of record NZ_JBSEYN010000002.1, read on the forward strand.
GGCGTCGGCATAGGGAAACAGCGTCGGCAGCGCCTCGTAAAATTCACTGTCCCAGGCGACGATGGCGGTCACCGGTGCCTGCATGGTTTTCTCAACGTTGCCGCTGGAGAGCGCGGGTTTCAGGCGGGCTTTAGCCTCCGGCGTGGTAACAAACAGCAGCCGCCCCGGCGAGCAGTTGGCGGAGGTCGGGCCGAGGCGCACCATCTCATAGAGATCGCGCAGCTGCGCGTCGCTGACGGGCGTTTCCCGCCAGGCGCTGTGGGTGCGGGCGTCGGTAAATAACGTGGCGAGCGCGCTGGCGCTCAGAGCTTCGCTCATACGGTCTCCTTGTGGGGCGCGGGCGCAAGTGATGCCAGCCCGGCATAAAGCAGAGAATGAAACGGCTGGGGCGCGGTGACGTTGCAGGCGTGGCCGCCGAAGTCCATCACGTCAAGACGGCTATGGGGCAACGCCTCGTGCAGCGCCTGCGAACAGGTCCACGGCACCAGCATGTCATCGCGCGCGCAGATAATCTGAACCGGCGTGATAACGCGCGCGGCGCGCTCGCGATAATCGGCGTTTTTCAGCGCCCACAGCCTGCGCAGCAGGTTTTCGGTGCCCTGAAAATGGGCGTTATGCAGCGCTTCTTCGGCTTCGAGGCGCGGCTGATTCTCCTGCGCCCACGACGGCGGGTAGAGAAACAGCGGTTGCGCGGCGATATACGCTGCAGGGCCGCTGTCGAGCAGCAGCCGCTCGCGGGCTTCAAAGCAGCGGCGCGTCCAGGCGCTGAGTGACAGCCAGCCGTTAACGATAACCAGCGCGCTCACCGCCTCCGGAAACGCCAGCGCCAGTTCAAGACCCACCAGCCCGCCAAGCGCGTGGCCAAGCACCGCATAGCGATGCACGCCGTGGATTAACAGCGCGCGGTGCAGCTCCTGCGCCATATCGGCGAGCGTATAGCCCTCCGGCAGCGTATCGGCGTTATCGCCGGTGCCGCGCTGGTCATACACCACCACCTGATAATCGCGACTCAGCGCGCTCTGCTGCGCCAGCCAGTAACCGCCAAGCCCGCCGAGGCCCGCTATCATCACCATCACCGGCGCGCCGGGAAAGGGCGCTTCGCTTACACGCAGTTTCATCATGCGCCTCCCGGCTGTCCGATATGGGCGACCGTCGCTATCTCCACCAGCGCCTCCGGTTTCACCAGCCCGCACTGAATACAAAAGCGCGCCGGTTTATCACCGGGGAAAAACTCCGCGTATATCTCGTTAATCGCGGCGTAGTTTTTCCAGTCGGTAATAAAGATCGAGTTGAACGTCACGTCCTCCATCGTCCCGCCCGCCGTTTCGATAATGCGCCGAATCGTCTCCAGCACATGGCGGGTTTGCGCCTTTGGGTCGCCGGGATACACCACATTGTTGGCGCTATCAAAAGGCAGCGTGCCGGAGACATAGACCACGCCGTCTGCGAGCGTGCCGGGCACAAAGGGCGCGATGGGCGTGCTGGTGCCGGGCGGAATAATGACCTGTTTTGGCATAACGACTCCTTACGCGATGCGGGCGAGGGCTTCTGGTGAGAGCGCGTCGCAGAAGCTCTGCACGTCGCTCACCCAGCCGAAAAAGGTTTCGATATTAAACAGCGCCGCCTGCTGGGCGAACGGCGGCCCGGCCTGGTGCGTGGCGTCTTCCAGCACCACGCCGAAATATTCCAGGAAAAAACCGTCGCGCAGCGTCGATTCCACGCAGACATTAGTGGCGATGCCGGTAAAGACCAGATGGCGGATATTGCGCGCACGCAGCATGCTGTCGAGCGGCGTGTTGAAAAAGCCGCTGTAGCGCGGTTTCGGCAGTACGATATCGCCGGGAAGCGGCGTCAGTTCATCCACCAGCTGATAGTCCCAACTGCCTTTCGCCAGCAGCTTGCCGTGCAGCTCCGGACGGCGGCGCATGGTTTTCAGCGCGTTCGATTTGTGGAAGTTTGGCGAGCCGGGGCCGCCCGCTTCGAGATAGTCGCTGTCCCAGCCGTTCTGGAACCAGACGATGGTCATGCCCGCCTCGCGTGCGGCCGCCACGGCGGTTTTGATGTTCTCTATCACCGGCGCGGTGGCCGAGACGTCAAACCCCGCCAGATCCAGATAGCCGCCCTGGCTTGCGTAGGCGTTTTGCATATCCACCACAATCAGCGCGCTCTGTTCCGGCGCGAAGGTAAGCGCCTCGGGGCGCGCCGTCAGCGTTATCGTATTCATCAGGCCACCTCCTGCGTCACGCGCAGATGATCGCGACAGCGCATCAGCGGCTGAATATGTTCGCCAAAGGCGTCGATACCGGTCAGGAAGTCGTCGAACGTCAGCAGCACGCCTTCGGTGCCCGGCACGGCGGCGACTTCATCCAGCATCCGTGCGACGCTCGCGTAAGAGCCGACCAGCGTTCCCATATTGATGTTGACCGCCGAGGTCGGGTCCGCCATCTGGCGCACGTTGGTATCCGCGCCTGAGCGGGTATCTTTCTGGCTCTGCTCGGTGAGCCACGACAGCGCCTCTTCATCGGCACCGGCTTTGTAGTGCTCCCATTTGGCGCGCGCCGCTTCGTCGGTCTCATCGGCGATCACCATAAAGAGCACGTAAGAGCCCACATCGCGCCCGGCTTTTTCGGCCGCCGCTTTCATGCGCGCGGCGGTCGGCGCGAACGCGGCGGGCGTGTTGACGCCCTTACCAAAGCAGAAGTTGTAGTCGGCGTGCTGTGCGGAAAACGCCATACCCGCGTCGCTCTGGCCTGCGCAGATCACTTTCATCGGCTGCTGCGGGCGCGGGCTGACGCGGCAGTCGTTCATCGTGAAGTAGTCGCCTTTGAAATCGCTCCGTCCGGTATCCCAGAGGTCGCGCAGCACATGGACATATTCAGTGAGATAGTCGTAGCGGCGCGAGAAGTAGTCATCGCCCGGCCACAGGCCCATCTGCTCATACTCCGGCTTCTGCCAGCCGGTCACGAGATTCACGCCAAACCGTCCGCCGGAGATGGAGTCGATAGTTGACGCCATGCGCGCCACAATCGCGGGCGGCAGCGTGAGCGTGGCGGCGGTGGCGTAAATCTGTATACGCGAGGTTACAGCGGCGAGGCCCGCCATTAAGGTGAACGACTCCAGATTGTGATCCCAGAATTCGGTCTTTCCGCCGAAGCCGCGCAGTTTGATCATCGAGAGCGCAAAATCGAACTGCTGCTGCTCGGCTTTCTGCACAATAGCTTTATTCAGCTCGAACGTCGGCATGTATTGCGGGGCATGGGTGGAGATCAGCCAGCCGTTATTTCCGATAGGCACAAAGACACCAATTTTCATCACGAACCTCTCTTTTGCAGGTGAAAGAACCGTCGCGTGGCGTTGCATCCTGCACGTCCTGTGCCGCGCTCAGAGAGGGTTTTGCAAAGCGAATGCCAGTTTTGAAAATGCCTTTGTTATCATTGTGTTGAAGAAGTGTGGCATTTTTGCGATTAAAAAAACGGACTGAATGGTCAAAAACGTTGCACAGAAAACAGGCAGCGTTGCGCAATCAAAGTGCAGCGAGGTCGAGCCTGAAGCGCGCTTTTGCTATGCTTGAGCAAAACAAAAAGGAGAGGGCGCATGGCACAAGGCGCGCAAAAAGAGACCGGCAAGCGGTCAAAGGCGGTAGCGGCGAAGAAACAGGCGATACTGGACGCTGGCCTGACGCTGTTTTCCCAGTTCGGCCTGCATGGCACGACGCTTGAACAGGTCGCGGAGCGCTCCGGCGTGTCCAAAACCAATCTGCTCTACTATTTTCCGTCCAAAGAGGCGCTGTATGTCGCCGTGCTAAAGCACATTCTGGATATCTGGCTGGCACCGCTGCGGGCCTTTCGCGCGGATCTGCAACCGCTCGCAGCCATCAGCGAATACATTCGTTTAAAGCTTGAGGTGTCGCGCGATTTTCCCGAGGCCTCGCGGCTGTTCTGTCTGGAGATGCTGCAGGGCGCGCCGCTCCTGATGGCTGAATTGCAGGGAGATTTAAAAGCGCTGGTGGAAACCAAATCGGCCATCATTACCGGCTGGGTGGCAAGCGGCAAGCTCGCGCCCGTCGATCCACACCATTTGATTTTTATGATCTGGGCCACCACCCAGCACTACGCTGATTTCGCCACCCAGGTAGAAGCCGTTACCGGCGCGACGCTCGCCGACGAAGCGTTCTTTAACCGCACCGTCGAGAATGTCCAGCGGATGATTATTGAAGGTGTTCGGGTGCGGTAATGCCTGTTTTTGGTTCCAAAGAAAAAGGCGCCCGCGGGCGCCTTTCGTGTTTATTAACCATCAGCCGATGGTCATCAGGCTGGCGTTGCCGCCTGCGGCGGCGGTGTTGACGCTAAGCGAACGCTCAAGCCACAGGCGCTCCAGCAGCAGGTTGGTTTCCCCGCGTGCGAAGCCCTGCACTGAAACAATCGCGCCGTCGCGCGCGGCCACTTTCTCGCACAGCGCGCGCAGCTGGTCGGAATCACCGTGGTAAATCACCGCATCGAAGCGCTGGCTGAACAGCACGTCCGGTTTGGCGAAGTCGATAATCGCGTTCACGGCGGCCGGAAGCTGTTTGGCCAGCGTGCGTTGCAGCGGCTCGTCAACCCACAGTACGCGGCTGCCCGCGCTGGTGGCGGCGGCGAGCTGTACCAGCAGGTCCTGCTCGTTATCCGCAAGGCACAGCACGCGCTCGCGCGGCAGCAGGGTGTAGGTGTTGCGCTCGCCGGTCGGGCCTGGCAGGGTGCGCTGCACGCCGCTTTGCGACAGCGCGAGGTAGTGCTCGCATAACGCTTTAAGCTCCGGACGGCCTGCGGCCCATTCGGTGAGCGCCTGGTGCGGACGCGTAATCAGCGTTTTGACCTGCGCATCCTGGGCGTAGCGGGCGTCGTGACGCTCAAGCGTCGTCTGCACCGCCGCGTCCGGACGGCTCGCCAGCAGGCGGTAGAGATAGAGCGGCCCGCCCGCTTTCGGCCCGGTGCCGGACAGCCCTTCGCCGCCGAACGGCTGCACGCCGACCACAGCGCCGACCATATTGCGGTTCACATACAGGTTGCCGACGTGCGCGCTGCCGGTCACCTGCGCGATGGTTTCATCGATACGCGTGTGTACGCCAAGCGTCAGGCCGTAACCCGCTTTATTGATCTGCTCAATCAGCCCCGCCAGGTTGTTGCGGTTGTAGCGCACCACGTGCAGCACCGGGCCGAAGACCTCTTTTTTCATCTCATCAAAGCTTTCCAGCTCGATAAGCGTCGGCATCACAAACGTGCCGGTCTGCCATTCACGCGCATCAGCGCTGTTGTCGCGCGCGGCCTGGAAGACTTTGCGGCCTTTAGCGCGCATCGCCTGGATATGGCGCTCGATACCGGCTTTGGCGTCGGCGTCGATAACCGGTCCGATGTCGGTCGTCAGGCGGCCAGGGTTGCCCATCCGGCATTCGGCCATCGCACCTTTCAGCATGGTCAGGGTGTGATCGGCAATCTCTTCCTGGAGGCAGAGCACGCGCAGCGCGGAGCAGCGCTGGCCGGCGCTGTCGAAAGCCGAGGCGACGACATCCACGACCACCTGTTCCGTGAGCGCGGAGGAGTCGACAATCATGGCGTTCAGCCCGCCGGTTTCCGCGATAAGCGGCGTCGGACGGCCCTGCGGGTCAAGACGGTCGGCGATGTTGCGCTGCAACAGCGTCGCCACTTCCGTTGAACCGGTGAACATCACACCACGTACGCGCGGATCGCCCGTGAGCTGCGCGCCGACAGTTTCGCCACGCCCTGGCAGCAGTTGCACCACGCCCTGCGGTACGCCTGCTTCCAGCAGGATCTGAATGCCCTGAGCGGCGATAAGCGGCGTCTGCTCCGCCGGTTTCGCCAGCACGCTGTTGCCTGCGGCAAGCGCGGCGGCCACCTGGCCGGTAAAGATAGCCAGCGGGAAGTTCCACGGGCTGATACAGACCACCGGGCCGAGCGGGCGATGGGTTTCGTTATCGAAATCATCACGCACCTGGCCTGCGTAATAGCGCAGGAAGTCGACCGCCTCGCGCACTTCGGCGATGGCGTTGGCGAAGGTTTTACCCGCTTCGCGCACCAGAATGCCAATCAGCGTCTGGGTCTGGTCTTCCATCAGCACGGCGGCGCGCTCAAGGATAGCGGCGCGCTCCTGCGGCGGCGTGGCGAACCAGATAGGCGCGTTGTTCACCGCGCTTTCCAGTGCCTGCGCCACTTCCGCTTCGGTGGCTTCACGGGCGTAACCGACGATATCACGCGGCTCGGCGGGGTTAATCACCGGTGCCAGCTCGCCGTCGTCCACGGCGTTTTCCAGCATCGGCAGCGCGCGCCATTTTTGCAGCGCGCTGTTGAGCAGTGACGAGGAGAGCGACGCCAGGCGGTGTTCGTTCGCCAGATCAAGCCCGGCGGAGTTGACGCGGCCTTCGCCGTAGAGATCCTGCGGTAACGGGATTTTCGGGTGCGGCAGACCGACGCGGCCTTCCTGCGCGGCCAGCTGTTCGACCGCGCTGACCGGGTCGGCCACCAGATCGTCCAGCGACAGCGTGTTATCGGCGATGCGGTTCACAAACGAGGTATTGGCACCGTTTTCCAGCAGGCGACGCACCAGATAGGCCAGCAGTGTCTCATGGGTGCCGACCGGCGCGTAAATACGGCACGGCCGGTTCAGTTTGCCATCGCTGATTTTACCAACCACCTGCTCATAGAGCGGCTCGCCCATGCCGTGCAGGCACTGAAATTCATACTGGCCAGGGTAGTAGTTCTGGCCCGCCAGATTGTAGATGGCCGCCAGCGTATGGGCGTTGTGGGTGGCGAACTGCGGGTAGATAAGGTTCGGCACCGCCAGCAGTTTTTTCGCGCAGGCGAGGTAGGAGATATCGGTGTAAACCTTGCGGGTGTAAACCGGGTAGCCCTCAAGGCCTTCCATCTGGGCGCGCTTGATTTCGCTGTCCCAGTAAGCGCCTTTCACAAGACGGATCATCAGGCGACGGCGGCTGCGGGTGGCGAGATCGATCAGATAATCGATAACGAACGGGCAGCGCTTCTGGTACGCCTGAATCACAAACCCGATGCCGTTCCAGCCCGCCAGCTCCGGCTCAAAGCAGAGTTTTTCCAGCAGATCGAGGGAGATTTCCAGGCGGTCGGCCTCTTCGGCGTCGATATTAATGCCGATGTCATACTGGCGCGCCAGTAGCGTCAGGGATTTCAGGCGCGGGTAGAGCTCTTCCATCACGCGGTCGTACTGCGCGCGGCTGTAGCGCGGGTGCAGGGCGGAGAGCTTAATTGAAATGCCCGGCCCTTCATAAATGCCGCGCCCGTTGGAGGCTTTGCCGATGGCGTGAATAGCCTGCTGGTAGGAAACCATATAAGCCTGCGCGTCGGCGGCGGTGAGCGCCGCTTCGCCCAGCATATCGTAGGAGTAACGGAAGCCTTTCTCTTCAAGCTTGCGCGCGTTGGCCAGCGCCTCGGCGATGGTTTCGCCGGTGACAAACTGCTCGCCCATCAGACGCATCGCCATGTCCACGCCTTTACGGATAAGCGGCTCGCCGCTCTTGCCAATAATGCGGTTGAGCGAGCGCGACAGGCTGGCTTCGTTGTGCGTCGAGACCAGACGGCCCGTAAACAGCAGGCCCCAGGTGGCGGCGTTGACAAACAGCGACGGGCTGCGGCCAATGTGCGACTGCCAGTTGCCGTTGCTGATTTTGTCGCGGATCAGCGCATCACGCGTGGCTTTATCCGGGATACGCAGCAGCGCTTCGGCAAGGCACATCAGTGCCACGCCTTCCTGCGAGGAGAGCGAAAACTCCTGCAACAGGCTCTGCACCATACCGGCGCGGCCGGAGGCGGTTTTCTGGTTGCGCAGCTTCTCGGCGAGGCTCCAGGCAAGCTTGTGGGTTTTCTCGGCGACCGGCTGCGGCAGACGGGCCTGCTCCAGCAGCATCGGCACCGCGTCGGTTTCCGCGCGACGCCAGGCGGCGGTGATGGCCGCACGGCTGACGGACTGCGGCTGGATCTGTTCAGCAAATTCAAGGAACGGCTGGTGAGTTTCTTCCACTGGCGCTGGTACTTCATCGCTTTCGTTCGCCGCGCCCGCCAGCAGCGCAGGCAGCTCCGGCAGGCCGTCGCTGTTCTCCAGTTGTTCCAGATAATTAAAGATGGCCTGTTTAATCAGCCAGTGCGGCGTGCGGTCGATTTTCGTCGCGGCGGATTTAATGCGCTCGCGGGTGGCGTCGTCCAGCTTGACCCCCATCGTGGTGGTGCCCATGCCCTTACTCCTGTGTCTCGGTCTGTATAAAAAAGGCGAATGATCGGCAATATCTATCATGTTGCAACTTTGTGCAACCTTGTTAAATGTGACCTCGCCAGCAAGCTTAAAAATGAATGAAATGTTAAATATGAAATTGCTATGACGCACCGAAGAAAGGGCAGTTATAAGCTCAGAATCCGGGCCTGGTTAACATTTTTAACAGGTGCAACCGACAAAAGCGTGAGCGAGTGCAACCTATCAAAAAATGTACAGGTTTCACAGATGCAAAACATGTAAATGGTGTGTTAAATCGATTGTGAATAAAAAACGCTTCCGGCAGGATACTGCCGCCACACGACATGACAATAACGCCACCGCTACGTTCCGGCGGTGATAAACGGGGCGACCCGGCCATAACGCGGAGAAGTGAAATGACGACGAGTACACCGATGCTGGTGACTTTCATTATTTATATTTTGGGGATGATACTGATTGGGTTTATTGCGTGGCGCTCCACCAAAAACTTTGATGACTACATTCTCGGCGGGCGCAGTCTCGGGAGCGTGGTGACCGCGCTCTCTGCGGGCGCGTCGGATATGTCTGGCTGGCTGTTGATGGGCCTGCCGGGCGCGGTGTTTCTCTCCGGGATCTCCGAAAGCTGGATAGCCATCGGCCTGACGCTGGGTGCCTGGATCAACTGGAAGCTGGTAGCAGGGCGCCTGCGCGTTCACACCGAGCACAACAATAACGCCCTGACGTTACCGGATTATTTCACCGGCCGTTTTGAAGATAACAGCCGTCTGCTGCGGATCATCTCGGCGCTGGTGATTTTGCTGTTCTTCACCATTTACTGCGCTTCAGGCATCGTGGCGGGCGCGCGCCTGTTCGAAAGCACCTTCGGTATGAGCTACGAAACCGCGCTCTGGGCGGGGGCTGCGGCGACGATTCTTTACACCTTCATTGGCGGGTTCCTGGCGGTGAGCTGGACCGATACCGTGCAGGCGAGCCTGATGATTTTCGCGTTGATCCTGACGCCGGTGATTGTGATTTTCGCGGTCGGCGGGCTGGACGATTCGCTGGCCGTTATCAAGCAGAAGAGCATCGAAAATATCGACATGCTCAAGGGCCTGAACCTGGTGGCGATTATCTCGCTGATGGGCTGGGGACTGGGCTATTTCGGCCAGCCGCACATTCTGGCGCGCTTTATGGCGGCGGATTCTCACCACACCATCGTCAACGCGCGTCGCATCTCCATGACCTGGATGATCCTGTGCCTCGCGGGCGCAGTGGCCGTTGGTTTCTTCGGCATCGCCTACTTTAACGAGCATCCTGACCAGGCGGCCGCGGTGAACCAGAACGGCGAGCGCGTGTTTATTGAACTGGCGCAGATCCTCTTTAACCCGTGGATTGCCGGTATCCTGCTGTCGGCAATTCTGGCGGCGGTGATGTCAACGCTGAGCTGCCAGCTGCTGGTCTGCTCCAGTGCCATTACCGAAGACCTCTATAAAGCGTTCCTGCGTAAAGGCGCGAGCCAGAAAGAGCTGGTGTGGGTCGGGCGTATGATGGTGCTGGTGGTGGCGCTGGTCGCCATTGCGCTGGCCGCGAACCCGGAAAACCGCGTGCTGGGTCTGGTGAGCTACGCGTGGGCGGGCTTTGGCGCGGCCTTCGGCCCGGTGGTGCTGTTCTCGGTGATGTGGTCGCGCATGACGCGCAACGGCGCGCTGGCGGGCATGATCATCGGCGCGGTGACGGTTATCGTCTGGAAACAGTTCGCGTGGTTTAACCTTTACGAAATCATTCCGGGCTTTATCTTTGCAAGCCTCGGTATCGTGGTGGTGAGCCTGATGGGCAAAGCGCCGTCGGCCTCCATGCAGGCGCGCTTTGAAAAAGCGGACGAGGAGTATCACACGCCTGCGCCGTCTAAGCTTCGCGCCAGCTAAGCGTCTTAACAAACCCGCCACCCGGCGGGTTTTTTCTTTTTCATCAATCCGGTAGCTTGCCAGACGCCGCGATTTACGCTGTTATCGTCGCGTTCACCCATAACAAAAAAGGACAGGATGATGGCGATTCACAAGATTATTGTTTCACTCGCGCTGGCGGCGACGCTCGCCGGTTGCGCGCCGCACGCGCCAGAACAGGCGCCGCGCTGCGCGGCGCAAAACCGCATGACGCAAACCACGCTGTACTTTGGCCTCAACCGGCCCTCCGGCCCGGTAATTACCGCAGACGAGTGGCAGCGTTTTGTGGATAACGACGTCACGCCGCGCTTTCGCGACGGGCTGACGGTGTTTGACGCGCGCGGGCAGTGGCTCGGTAACGATGGCAAGGTGGCGCGCGAGCCGAGCAAGGCGCTGATGCTGATTCACGCCAGTGACAGCGCGAGCGAGAAGGGGATTGAAGCTCTGCGCGGAATTTACAAATCGCGCTTTGCGCAGGAGTCGGTCATGCGCGTCGATGAAAGCGTGTGTGTGCAGTTCTGAAAAAGGCGGGGGAGACCCCGCCTTTTCTTTTACAGCACCAGCCCGGCGAAGGCCGCGGAGAGTAAACTCACCAGCGTTGCGCCATAGACCAGACGCAGGCCAAAACGCGACACCGCGTTACCCTGCGGCTCGTTCAGGCCCTTAATCGCCCCGGCCACAATGCCGATGGACGCGAAGTTGGCAAACGACACCAGGAAGACCGACAGAATACCGAGACCGCGCGGGGAGAGCGTCGCGGCGATTTTTTGCAGCTCGATCATCGCCACGAACTCATTAGCGACCAGCTTGGTGGCCATAATGCCGCCTGCCGTCAGGGCATCCTGCGCCGGAATGCCGATAAGCCAGGCGAGCGGGTAAAACACGTAGCCCAGCAGTTGCTGGAAGCTCTGACCGAACAGCGTCAGGAACAGCGCATTCACCGCGCTGATAATGGCGATAAAGCCAATCAGCATCGCGAGAATAATCATCGCCACTTTAAAGCCCGCCAGAATGTACTCGCCGAGCATCTCGAAAAAGCTTTGTGATTCATGCAGCTTTTCAAGCTTCACTTCCGGCTCATCCTGCGGGCGCGTCGGGTTGATAACCGAGAGAATAATGAACGTGCTGAAGAGGTTAAGCACCAGCGCCGCCACCACATATTTCGCCTCGATCATCGACATATACGCGCCAACGATGGAGAGCGAAACGGTGGACATGGCGGTCGCCGCCATTGTGAACAGCCGACGCGAGGAGAGATCCGCCAGCACGCCTTTATAGGCGATAAAGTTTTCCGACTGGCCGAGGATCAGTGAACTGACAGCGTTAAAGGATTCCAGCTTACCCATGCCGTTAACTTTCGACAGCAGCGTACCGATGACGCGGATAAAAATTGGCAGAATGCGCCAGTGTTGCAGAATGCCGATGAGCGCGGAGATAAACACGATAGGGCAGAGCACGCCGAGAAAGACAAACGCGAGACCTTTCTGGCTCATGCCGCCGAAGACAAAATCGGTGCCCTGGGCCGCGAAGTGCAGCAGCGAGGAGAACGCCCCGGCAATCGACTGGATAACCAGCAGCCCGGCCTGTGCATGCAGGAAGAACCAGGCGAGCGCCGCTTCAATCACAATCAGCTGAAGAATATAACGCAGGCGGATCTTTTTACGGTCAAAGCTTGCGAGCCACGCGAGCAGGAGTATCGCCACCACGGCGAAAATAAAATGCAGTATGGTTGTCATAGTTACGCAGGTGTCTGAAAGAAAAATAGTTAGCCACATAAAAACGGGCCGGTAAACAGCGCGCTAAGCATAATTTCCCGCATCGTTATCTGGCAAATGGAATAAGAAAAAGCGATGGCTGACTATTTTTCAGATGAATGTTTTCAGAGTGCGGTGGAAAGAGAAAACGCGGCGCCGGGCCAGCCAGTTTCGCTTATGGTTTCGTTGAGTGACTACTCAACTTCGCAACTTTTACACTTCGTCATACTTATCCCCACATTTCGCTTGTTTTTCTTTTGGCGGTAATGATAATCACTTTCACTCCCGTTTACGTTTCTTTGCATCAGTTGACCTGATTTCACACTTACAGGTGCCCGAATGTTTGTTCCTTTTCTGATTATGCTGCGTGAAGGCCTTGAAGCAGCGCTCATCGTCAGCCTTATCGCGAGCTATCTTAAACGTACCCAGCGCGGCAACTGGCTTGGCGTAATGTGGGCAGGCGTGTTTCTCGCCGCCGCGCTCTGCCTGGGCCTCGGTATTTTTATCAATGAAACCACCGGTGAGTTCCCGCAAAAAGAGCAGGAGCTGTTTGAAGGGCTTGTGGCGACAGTCGCCGTCGTGATCCTCACCTGGATGGTGTTCTGGATGCGTAAAGTCTCCCGTAACGTAAAAGGCGAACTGGAGCAGGCCGTAGATCGCGCGCTGAAACGCCCTGGCGGTCACGGCTGGGCGCTGATCATGATGGTGTTTTTCGCGGTCGCTCGCGAGGGCCTGGAATCGGTCTTCTTCCTGCTGGCGGCGTTTGGCCAGGATGTCGGCGTCTGGCCGCCGCTCGGCGCAATGCTGGGCCTGGCGACCGCCGTGGTGCTCGGTTTTCTGCTCTACTGGGGCGGCATTCGTCTTAATCTCGGCGCGTTTTTCCGCTGGACCAGCCTCTTTATTTTGCTCGTCGCCGCCGGGCTCGCGGCGGGTGCCATTCGCGCGTTTCATGAGGCCGGACTGTGGAATCACTTCCAGGCCGTCGCGTTTGATTTCAGCAATGTGCTCTCTACGCATTCGCTCACCGGCACGCTGCTGGAAGGTATTTTCGGCTACCAGGAAGCGCCGACCGTCAGCGAAGTGGCGGTATGGTTTATCTATCTGATCCCGGCGCTGGCGTTTTATGCGCTGCCAGCGCGCGCCGGTGCGCGCGTCTCCGGGAACGCCTGATTTTTTGCCGCGCCCGTGCGTGGCTTAGTTACAACATACTTTTAGAGGGATGGTCATGACGAATCAACTTCGCCGTAGCGCGCTTTCCGTGACGCTGCTGGCGCTTATCAGCTCCGCCTTTGCCGCCCGCGCGGCGGATATTCCGCAGGTGAAAGTCACCGTAAACGACAAACAGTGCGAGCCGATGACGCTCACGGTAAACGCCGGTAAAACCCAGTTCATCATCCTGAACCACAGCCAGAAGGCGCTGGAGTGGGAAATCCTTAAAGGCGTGATGGTCGTCGAAGAGCGCGAAAACATCGCGCCAGGCTTTAGCCAGAAGATGACCGCTAACCTGGAGCCGGGTGAATATGACATGACCTGCGGCCTGCTGAGCAACCCGAAAGGCAAGCTTATCGTCAAGGCCGCCGGTGGTGAAAAAGCGGCGGCGAAGAGCGATCTGATGTCGCTGGAAGGCGCTGTGACCGAGTATAAAACCTGGGTGAGCGCCGAAACCGCCGCGCTGGTTTCCGGCACCAAAGCGTTTACCGACGCGGTAAAAGCAGGCGATATCGCCAAAGCGAAATCCCTCTACGCGCCCACTCGCCAGCACTATGAGCGCATTGAGCCTATCGCCGAGCTGTTCTCCGATCTCGACGGCAGCATCGACGCCCGCGAAGACGATTACGAACAGAAAGCGGCCGACCCGAAATTCACCGGCTTCCACCGTCTGGAAAAAGCGCTGTTTGGCGATAACAGCGTCAAAGGCATGGATCAGTATGCCGACAAACTTAACAGCGACGTGCTGGAGCTGCAAAAACGCATCAGTGAACTGGCTTTCCCGCCGGGCAAAGTCGTGGGCGGTGCGGCGGGTCTTATTGAAGAAGTGGCGGCCAGTAAAATCAGCGGTGAAGAAGATCGCTACAGCCACACCGACCTGTGGGATTTCCAGGCCAATATCGATGGCGCGCAGAAAATCGTGAATCTGTTGCGTCCGCAACTGCAAAAAGAGAACGCGCCGCTGCTCGCGAAAGTGGACGCGAACTTTAAAAAAGTGGATGCGATCCTTGCGAAATATCGCACCAAAGAGGGCTTTGAGACTTACGACAAGCTGACCGACGCTGACCGCAACGCGCTCAAGGGGCCGATTACCTCGCTTGCTGAAGATCTCTCGTTGCTGCGTGGCGTGCTCGGACTGGACTAAGCGTGATGCAAGAACATGATATTCACGGCGTACCGCAACCGGCGCGCCGCCGTCTGCTGAAAGGGCTGGGCGCGCTGACCGGCGCGCTCGCGGTCACCGGCGGTTGTCCGGTGGCGCATGGCGCGCAACCGCAAAGCGCGCCCGGTACGCTGCCTCCGGACGCGCGTCAGGAGACGCAGCCGTTTTACGGCGCGCATCAGGCAGGTGTGCTGACGCCGCAGCAGGCGTCGATGATGCTGGTGGCCTTCGATGTGCTGGCGGGAAACAAAGCCGATCTCGAACGGCTGTTCCGTTTGCTCACCGACCGCATCGCGTTTTTAACCGCGGGCGGCCCGGCGCCGCAGACGCCGAACCCGCGTCTGCCGCCGATGGATTCCGGTATTCTGGGGCCGGTGATTGCGCCGGATAACCTGACGATCACCGTGTCGCTGGGGCGTTCTTTATTTGACGATCGCTACGGCCTTGCGCCGCAGATGCCGAAAAAGCTGCAAAAGATGGAGCGTTTCCCGAACGATTCACTGGACGCGGCGCTGTGCCACGGCGATCTGCTGCTGCAAATCTGCGCCAATACCCAGGATACAGTGATCCATGCGCTGCGCGATATCATTAAGCACACGCCGGATCTGCTGAGCGTGCGCTGGAAGCGTGAAGGGTTTATCTCCGATCACGCGGCGCGCAGTCGCGGCAAAGAGACGCCGGTTAACCTGCTCGGTTTTAAAGACGGCACCGCAAACCCCGATACGCGTAATACCGCGTTAATGGACAGCGTGGTGTGGGTAACGCCGGATCAGGGCGAGCCCGCGTGGGCGGTGGGCGGCAGTTATCAGGCCGTGCGCATTATTCAGTTCCATGTGGAGTTCTGGGACCGCACGCCGCTCAAAGAGCAGCAGACGATTTTCGGGCGCGACAAGCAGACCGGCGCGCCGCTCGGTATGCAGCATGAGCATGACGTGCCGGACTACAGCAAAGATCCCGAAGGCAACGTAATTGCGCTCGACAGCCACATCCGGCTCGCGAACCCGCGCACACCCGAGACGCAGTCCAGCCTGATGGTGCGCCGCGGCTACAGCTATTCGCTCGGCGTGACCAACGCAGGCCAGCTCGACATGGGCCTGCTGTTTGTCTGCTACCAGCACGATCTCGAAAAGGGATTTTTAACGGTGCAAAAACGGCTTAACGGCGAGGCGCTGGAGGAGTACGTGAAACCCATCGGCGGCGGCTATTTCTTTGTGCTGCCGGGGGTGGCGGATAAATCCCGCTTCCTGGCCGACGGCCTGCTGCAAGCCTGACGAAGCCCCGCCACCACGGCGGGGTTTTTGTTTTCATTTGCTAACAATTTTCGCGCGGACATGGCAGAGCATTTTCGCGGCGGCTATTCTGTTGATACATTTCTGTAATATTTTTCTGTCATAAAAGATGCATCAGACGTGCAGTCTCAAAAGTTATCTTTTAGTAAATATTATGTTGCAAAGTTGATAATTTTTGTTGTACTTAAAGTGTTAGCGGTAGTTCCCCTCTGTGGCAGCAGTAGCACGATGGAGATCGCGAATGGTAGCGTCCAGAACTGGACTTAAACGGAAAACAACCCGCACCACCCGGCGCGGAGGAGCCTCCTCCGGCAGCGTTATCTCCACCCCCTCAGAAACGTTCAAAGCTTCTCACCCTGTTCCAGACGATGCGGTAAGCGGTGCGCGTAGCCGTACTACCGCGTCTTTTCGACCGGCAATCTATGGCTTAAAAGGAAGCCAAACCTCAAATGTTTGTGCGCATAATCGCGTCCATCAGCAGGACGCGGCTCATGTAAACCAACTTAACAAGGTGCCATCCATGGGAAGACAGAAAGCAGTGATCAAAGCTCGTCGTGAAGCAAGACGCGTTCTCAGACGAGATTCACGCAGCCACCGGCAGCGTGAAGAGGAATCGGTCACCACGCTTGTGCAAATGAGTGGCGTTGAAGCAATCGGCATGGCGCGGGACAGCCGCGATAACGCGCCGATTGTCGCTCGTACCGACGCTCAGGCGCATTATCTTGAGGCTATTGAGAGCAAACAGCTGATATTCGCCACCGGCGAAGCCGGATGCGGCAAAACGTTTATCAGCGCGGCGAAAGCCGCTGAGGCCCTGATTCATAAGGATGTCGACAGGATAATTGTCACCCGCCCGGTTCTGCAGGCCGATGAAGATCTCGGCTTCCTGCCCGGCGATATCTCTGAGAAGTTCGCCCCGTATTTCCGCCCGGTGTATGACGTGCTGGTGCGCCGTCTTGGTGCTTCCTTCATGCAATATTGCCTGCGCCCGGAAATCGGGAAAGTTGAGATTGCGCCGTTCGCCTATATGCGCGGACGTACCTTTGAAAACGCCGTCGTGATTCTGGACGAGGCCCAGAACGTGACAGCCGCGCAGATGAAGATGTTTTTAACCCGCCTCGGGGAGAACGTGACCGTGATAGTCAATGGCGACATCACCCAGTGCGATTTGCCGGCGGGCGTGCAGTCCGGCCTGAGCGACGCGCTGGCGCGTTTTGAGGAAGATGAGATGATTGGCATCGTTCGGTTCGGTAAAGCCGATTGCGTGCGTTCCGCGCTCTGCCAGCGAACGCTTAACGCCTACGATTAAGCTCGCCTGATATCACCATGTAAAAGCCCAACGTGTGTTGGGCTTTTTTTATCTTTGCGGTTTCTTTGCGGCCGGAAGGTGGGTGCGCTTACGCTTACCCACCCTACGGGCGGTTTTGTAGGGCAGGTAAGCGGAGCGCACCTGCCGTTTCGCAGACGAATGGTGGGTGCGCTTACGCTTACCCACCCTACGGAAGGTTTTATAGGGCAGGTAAGCGGAGCGCACCTGCCAATGCAGGCGAATGGTGGGTGCGCTTGCGCTTCCCCACCCTACGGAAGGTTTTGTAGGGCAGGTAAGCGGAGCGCACCTGCCGTTTTCCTGGCGCGATATAAAAGCAAAAAAGCCCGTACTCGTGTACAGGCTCTTTCTTTAAATATGGCGGTGAGGGAGGGATTGATTCGGCCCGTTGGGCCTCACCCTGCGGGCAGTCAGCTCGCGTGGCTCGCAGACTGTCCCCCTGGCTGCGCCAGTGGTCGAACCCGGGTCGAGGCTTCTCATCCCTACCGGGTCGGAGCGATATAAAAACAAAAAAGCCCGTACTCGCGTACAGGCTCTTTCTTTGAATATGGCGGTGAGGGAGGGATTCGAACCCTCGATACGTTGCCGTATACACACTTTCCAGGCGTGCTCCTTCAGCCACTCGGACACCTCACCATATTGTCTTGCTGCCTCGCGTAGCGGGGCAACGGGGCGCTACTATAGGGATCTGCATGAAAACGGTCAAGCAGATTTTTTTCTTTCTTTATCGTTCGGTTAAGGGTTAAACGAAATGGCGTTTTCTCCTGCAAAACCCGCCATTACAGCCCTCAATACCGCCTGATATCCCTTCATTCGCTTCGCTTATCGCATTTTCTGTACCAGGCTTAAACCACAACTATGAGACAGAGAATGTGGAGCACTATGAAAGAGCGAAATCGTACTATCGGCATCGCGCCTTATGGCGGATCGGCGGGCGGCTGGGGCGCACTGAAGGCCGTTGCTGACGCTATCCGCGGCCAGATGTCGATGAAGCAGGACGTGATTGCCCTGTTCAAAGTCAATCAGCCGCAGGGGTTTGACTGCCCTGGCTGTGCCTGGCCCGATCCGCAGCACGCCTCGTCGTTTGAGTTTTGCGAAAACGGCGCGAAAGCGGTCTCCTGGGAGGCCACCAGCAAACGCACCACGCCGGAATTTTTCGCGGCGCATACCGTCAGCGAACTGTGGGAGCGCAATGCGTTTGAGCTGGAAGGCGAGGGGCGGCTGACGCACCCGATGAAATACGACGTGGCTAGCGATACCTATCAACCCATTGAATGGGAAACGGCGTTTCAGGAGATTGGCGAGCGCCTGCGCAGCTATGACGACCCCGACAGCGTGGAGTTTTACACCTCGGGGCGCGCCTCTAACGAAGCCGCATTCCTGTGGCAGCTGTTCGCCCGCGAATATGGCACCAACAACTTCCCGGATTGCTCCAACATGTGCCACGAACCGACCAGCGTCGGCTTGCCAGAATCTATCGGCGTTGGCAAAGGCACCGTAGAGCTTGACGATTTCGACCACTGCGACCTGGTGCTGTGCATCGGTCATAATCCCGGCACAAATCACCCCCGTATGCTCGGCACGCTGCGCGAAGTCTCGAAGCGTGGCGCGACTATTGTCGCTATTAACCCGCTTCGCGAGCGCGGTCTGGAACGCTTTACCTCGCCGCAAAGCCCTATTGAGATGCTGTCGTTGAGTTCCACTGCGCTCGCCTCGACGTACTATAAAGTGCGCGTCGGCGGCGACGCGGCCATGCTCAAAGGCGTAATGAAAATTTTGCTCTCCATGCATGAAGAGGCGCTGGCGAACGGTGAGCCGGGCATCATTGATGAGGCGTTTATCCGTGAGCATACCGAAGGGTTTGAGGCGCTAAAGGCGGATCTCGACGCGACCGAGTGGGATCATATTTTGAAAGTCTCTGGTATGGAGCGCAAAGAAATCCAGAATGTCGCGCGTCTGTATGCAAAGGCGGAGCGGACCATTATCTGTTACGGCATGGGGATAACCCAGCATCAGTACGGGACCCAGAACGTGCAGCAAATCGCCAACCTCCTGCTGCTGCGCGGCAATATCGGCAAAAAAGGCGCAGGCATCTGCCCGCTGCGTGGGCATTCTAACGTGCAGGGCGACCGCACGGTGGGCATCACGGAGATCCCGCCGCAGTCGCTGCTTGACAGTATCGAGCGCGTTTTTGGTTTTAAACCGCCGCAGAAACACGGCCATGGCGCTGTCGCTGCGATTCAGGCGATGCGCGACGGTAAAGCCAAAGCGCTGCTGTGCCTGGGCGGTAATCTGGCCGAGGCGATTTCCGATCCGCAGGTCACATTTCCGGCCATGCGCAATCTCGATTTAGTCGTACATATGGCGACCAAGCTTAACCGTTCGCATCTGCTGCTCGGCAAGCACAACTATATTCTGCCGGTGCTGGGCCGCACGGAAACGGACGTGCAGGCGTCGGGCGAACAGAGCATTACCGTTGAGGATTCGATGTCGATGGTGCACGCCTCGCGCGGCATGCTGCAACCAGCGTCGCCGCACCTGCGCTCAGAGCCCGCTATTGTGGCGGGGCTTGCCAAAGCGACGCTGCCGGAGACGGTCGTCAACTGGGACAAAATGATCGGTGATTACAGTTTTATCCGTGACGCCATCGAGGCGGTGTTCCCGGCGTTCGCGAACTTCAATGAGCGCGTGAAGCAGCCGGGCGGTTTCCGTCTGCGCAACGCCGCCTCGGAGCGCGTCTGGAATACGCCATCCGGCAAGGCGCAGTTTAAGGTGATGCAGGGGATTAATGAGGATCCGCGATCGCTTAAGTGCCACGATCTGGTGCTGACCACGCTGCGCAGCCATGACCAGTACAATACGACGCTGTATGGCCTGAATGACCGCTACCGTGGCGTGACCGGGCGGCGTGACGTGTTGTTTATCAACCCGGATGAGGCAGAAAAACGCGAGCTGCGCGTAGGCGATCAGGTAAACGTGACCGCGCTCGATCCGGACGGCAATCCGACCTCGCGGCGGCTCAATAACCTGACCGTGGTGGTTATCGATATGGCTCCTGGCTCGGTGGGGGCCTATTACCCCGAAGCCAACGTGCTGGTGCCGCTGGACAGTCACGACACGCAAAGCGGGATCCCGGCTTACAAAAGTATCCCAATCGCGATGGAGCGCGTCGCCGAGCCGGTGACGACGTCGGGGGCGCGGCGCTAACCGGTGGGCACCTGCTTTCTCGCGGGCGTGGTGGGTGCGCTGGCGCTTACCCACCCTACGGCAGGTTTTGTAGGGCAGGTAAGCGAAGCGCACCTGCCGTCTGTCGGTATTTGATGGATGTTCTGGCGTTTACCTACCCTGGGAAAGGTTTAGTAGGGCAGGTAAGCGGAGCGCACCTGCCGTTTTCCTGGCGCGATATAAAAACAAAAAAGCCTGAGGGTTAGCTCAGGCTCTTTCTTTGAATATGGCGGTGAGGGAGGGATTGATTCGGCCCGTTGGGCCTCACCCTGCGGGCAGTCAGCTCGCGTGGCTCGCAGACTGTCCCCCTGGCTGCGCCAGTGGTCGAACCCGGGTCGAGGTTTCTCATCCCTCCCGGAGCGGCGCGATATAAAACAAAAAAGCCCGTACTTGCGTACAGGCTCTTTCTTTGAATATGGCGGTGAGGGAGGGATTCGAACCCTCGATACGTTGCCGTATACACACTTTCCAGGCGTGCTCCTTCAGCCACTCGGACACCTCACCATATTGTCATCCCGATGCTGTCGGGACGGGCGCTAATGTAGGGGAAAGGCCCATAGGCGTCAACGTAAATTTAGCGCTTTTCGGCGCGTTTAAACAAACTTCATACAAAATGCGCTTAAAACAACCATTCTTTATCTGGTCCCATGATCCGTAACAGGAATGAATATGTGTCTTTTTTTTAATCGGTCACATTGACAGATTTCTTTAATCTGTGCGACGTAATCAAAAGCGATAAATAATTTGCATGGCAAATAATACAAAAAATAATGACTAAATCGCATGAATACAAGCCGAAGAAATTATCATCTATAGACTAATGAAACAGGCGTGCTGAAATAATTAGAGAGTAAGATAATATTCAATCAATATATATTTCAATTGAATGAAACAATGTAACAAGCACAAAATAAAATTTGCTATTTATCTGGAAACTTTAAAGAAAAATGAGGCAGGGAATTGTCAACTTATTTATCTGCGGATAATATGCGCGGGCATTTCATCATAGCGGATATTTATTCGCAAAAAAAATGGTTTTGGATTAACAATCAAGGAGAAGATATGAAAAAAAAACTCTGTTGGATGGCGCTTGCAGGCGCGCTGACATTTCATGCCGCTTCAGTTTTAGCCGCAGATGGCAAAATTAATTTCACAGGCAAAATTACCGATCAGGCATGTGAAATTGATGATGACGATAAAGTGCTGGATGTGGATCTGGGTGTCTATTCCGTTAATCAGTTTAACGCGACTGCCGGTGTTAAAACGCCGCCTATTCCTGTGAAGATTAAGCTCAAAAACTGCCCGGTTGTGGAATCAGGTGAAAACCCGCACTTTAGCGTTTATCTCACGGGCGATGCCGATCCGGTGAATAAAGATTACCTGAAAGTCGCAGATGGCGGTGCTACCGGCGTGGCGATTGTCATTACAGATGATGAAGGCACGCTTATTCCTATGAACCAGTTCTCTCAGCGTAAATTTGAAATTCCCGATGCGACGATGGATCTCAACCTCATTGCCTATTATGAGTCAACAAGCACCACGGTTGGCGCAGGGGTAGCTAACGGGACAACCGATATTACTTTTGATTATCGCTAATTAAGCAATTATTTAACGTATCATCAAGCCGTTAACACGGGTTAGCGGCTTGTTATTCTTCTTTCAAACTGAGTTGACTATGCGTGCGATGAGAAAATTTATTCTCAGGGTGAATCTTTTTATCTTTCTGCTCTTTATGGTAAATAACGTCACCGCCGGTGGTATTGTCGTTGGCGGCACTCGTATCATTTATGAGGGAAATAAAAAAGAGGCGGCACTGGGCGTCAAAAATAACAGCACTGAGAGCCCCTTTTTATTGCAATCGTGGGTGGATAACGGAGACGGGAAAACGCGCGGCCCTTTTATGGTCACACCGCCGCTATTTCGTATCGAACCTTTGGAAGATCATGAATTGCGTATTGCGAAAACGGGTAGCCTGCCGGAGAATCGCGAATCGTTATTTTATCTGAATATCCGGGCAATTCCGCCCTCATTACCGGACGCGGTCAATACTCTCAAGCTTGTGGTGAAAACCCGCCTCAAGCTGTTTTACCGCCCGCAGGCGCTGGTTGCCGACGCGCAGACGGCTTATAAACAGCTCACATTTCATCTCGCCGCTGGTCAACTGGTGGCCGAAAACCCGACGCCCTTTTACATGGTATTTGACAGCCTGAAGGTGGGAGCAACACGTATTCAGAGCGCTGATATGCTCGCGCCTTTCGCAAACCAGCACTTTACGCTGCCTGCAACGGAAACCGGGCGAGAAGTGAGCTGGCGCGTCATCAATGATTATGGCGGCGTGACAAAACCTGAGACTCGCCATCTGTGAGCCTGACAGCAAGGAATGCGCCAGTGAAAATAAAAATTAATGCCTTAAACCCGGGGTTGCCCGGGCGTGCTTTCGCGTCGGTGCTGGCCACTACGCTGACTTTCACTGCGGGTGGCTTTTACAATGCTTATGCGCAGGAGAGAGTCTGGTTTGATCCGGCGCTTATGGAGCAGGGTGATCCGGGCCAGCGCGGTGTCGATCTCTCCATTTTTAGCGTGAAAGACCAGCTCCCCGCGGGCAACTACCCGCTGCGCATTCGGCTTAACGACAGCGAGATGTTTACCCGAACGATTCCTCTGACGGTGGATGCGAGCGGAGAAACCCATCCGGTTATTACGCCTGCGCTGTTACAGGAACTCAACGTCAAAACCGACGCCTATCCGGCGCTGGCGGCCCTGGCACCGATTGAGGATATTGGCGCGCTGATACCGGCGGCATCGGTGCGGCTTAATACGCATCGGATGGCGCTGGAAGTCAGTATTCCGCAGGCGGCGTTGCGTCACACTGCCCGGGGCTATGTCGATCCACAATACTGGGATGACGGCGTCCCGGCGTTATTTAGCAACTACACGTTTAACGGTACGGATACGCATAGCGATGTGGGCGAGAGCGATTCTTCACGGTATCTCAACCTGCAGAACGGACTGAATATTGGCCCGTGGCGCGTTCGTAACTATTCCACCTGGAACAAAAGCGACGACGAGACGCACTGGGACTCGATCTACACCTACGTGCAGCGGGATATTAAACCCTGGCGTTCACAGTTAACGCTTGGGGAAAGTTATTCCCCGTCAGCCATCTTTGACAGCGTGAAATTCAAAGGCGCGCAGCTCGCATCCGACGATAATATGCTACCTGACAGCCTGCGTGGGTTTGCGCCGGTGATCCGGGGCATCGCAAATTCCAGTGCCGAAGTGACGGTACGCCAGAATGGCTACATCATTTTTCGCGATACCGTGGCGCCGGGGGCGTTTGAAATCAGCGATCTCTATCCCACCTCGCATAGCGGCGATCTGGAGGTCACCATTAAAGAGGCTGATGGCAAAGAGCGACGTTTCATTCAGCCCTTTTCCGCCGTACCGATCATGCAGCGGCCTGGTCAGGTGAAATACAGCCTGACGGCGGGTGAGTACGATCCAAACAGTGCTGAAGATGCTACACCGACGTTTGCGCAGGGGACGATGATTTATGGCGTCAATAATCAGCTGACGCTTTACGGCGGTGCAATGGGCGCTGATACCTGGCAGGCCGCCGCGTTAGGGGTAGGCGTTGGGCTGGATGAATGGGGGTCGGTCTCACTTGATATCACGCATGCGCGCAGTCAGTTACAGAATGACACCACATCGTCAGGCGAGTCTTATCGTTTTCAGTACTCCAAAAACATTGCGCTGACGGATACCTCCATCACACTTGCCGGATACCGGTATTCCACCAGTGGTTACTTCGGCTTTGACGAAGCAAACCATGACGCATCCTGGTTCGACGATCGCTACGGCGGGTACTATCAGCAGCGTAGCCAGCTACAAATCAGCATTAGTCAGACGCTCGACAGCATGGGTTCATTTTACCTGAACGGCTATCAGCGTGATTTCTGGAATCGCATGGATAAAGAACAGAACCTTTCTACTGGTTTCGCCTTCTCAGCAGCAGGTGCGACCTGGTCGCTCTCCGCCACGTGGAATAAAACGCAAGAGCAGACTGACCGGCAAATTGCACTCAGCGTCAGCGTGCCGTTGAGCCGTTGGCTCTCTAACAGCTGGGCGACGTTTAACGTGAGCCAGAATCAGGATGGCGACACGCGTTACCAGAGCGGCCTCAGTGGCACGCTGATGGATGACGGCAGGCTTAGCTATTCGCTTCAGCAGAGCTATAACCAGGCGGGACAAGAAGGCGATAACACCGCCGACAGCAGCGCCGATGTGAACTACAAATCACGTTTCGCCAATATGAGCCTGGGGTATTACCACGCCGATGATTCGCAGCAGTGGAATTACGGTGTCTCTGGCGCGCTGGTGGTCCACCCTCATGGCATCACCTTTTCTCAGCCGCTCGGCGACGCTTTCGCGCTGGTGGATACCAATGGCGCAGGCGATATCCGCTTTAAAAACCAGGCCGGGGTGGCAACCGACTGGCTGGGCTATGCCGTCATTCCCTGGCTCACACCCTATGAGAGAAATGAACTGTCGCTTGATACCACCACACTGCCTGCGGGTGTCGATGCCGACAACACGCACATGACGCTTATCCCGAACAAAGGCGCACTGGTTTATGCCCGTTTTGACGCGCGTAAAGGATCTCGGGTGTTGCTGACCCTGCGACAGGCGAACGGTCAGCCTGTGCCGTTTGGCGCGCTGGTCACGCTGGAGAGTATTGAAAACTATGAAAGTATGGTGGATGAGGGCGGCGTGGTGTATCTGTCCGGCGTCAAACAGAACGGTATGGCGCAGGTGAAATGGGGAAACCACTCCGGGCAACAGTGCAAAGCCCCTGTTGTTTTACACGACGCGGCATCAGGCGAAAGTGATTTGCTATCGCTGACCGCCGTGTGCCGATAATAAGAGAACGACCTTATGTTAAGAAAACTATCAGGCGTAATAGTGGTTTGCGCGGCGCTAAACACACCGCATTTGCAGGCAGCTACGGGTTTCTGCAATACCACGAACGGCCCCAAAATTTATACCGTCGATGCGAGCATGTCGGTCTCCGATCCTGATAATAACCAGACCGGGAAAACATTTACCGAACGGTTTGGTTCCTCAGAAAATTACAGCGCGCATTGCGATTGCGATGATAGCGACCTCAACAAAGATCCGCACCCAGGCGCGTACTATAAAGGTGAGTATCTCGCCCCCGCCACTCAATATGGCAGCGCATATTATATACATGTTAATGACAATATTGAGCTTGCGGCAGCCATCAACATCGCTAATGTGGGGGATGTGCAGGTGCCCTTTACCGATATCTGGAACAAAAAAAATAATGGCTGTTCACTTAACAGTTTTACTACCGGGCAGAGTGGCGTGCTGGCATTTCGCATCAGCAAGCCTTTTTTTGGGCAGATGACGATTCCGCAAATGGCTGTGGCGGCGATTTACGGCACCGTAAGGCCAGGTCAATATTCCAGCGAGCCGATGGCTAAAGTCTTCGTTGAAGGCACTATCACCGTGCCGCAAAGCTGTGAAATCAATGCAGGCGAGGTGATCTCCGTAGATTTCGGCACCATTTTTGCCAAAAATTTCGCGACACGCGGCCATAAACCGGAAGGATTCGTGGATAAAAAAACAACCATTGCCTATATCTGTAAAAATATCAGCGATGGCGTGACGTTAACGATGACGTTTTCCGGCGCGCCAGCGAACGGCATCCCGGAGGCGCTCGCCACTACAAACCCGGATGTCGGAGTATTGATTAAAGATGACAGCGAGCAGGTCATCCCGGTCAATACAGGAGAGGTGCCAATGCCGCTGGATCCGTCAACCGATATGACCAACCGCACTGGCAAGGTCGATATCCTTACGGCACCGGTGAACCTTAGCGGTAATACGCCGCAAATGGGTGAATTTTCCGGCTCAGCATCAATTACCATCGATATTCGCTGATCCTTTCCGCTTTCTTCTGACAGCCGCCCCAAAGGCGGCTGATTTTGTTATGGTTAATCCCATTGACCTGTCAGGAGAAGCGCCGTGGACATCCTCTTTTACCATCCCACTTTTGATATCAGCGAGTGGGCGGCTTTACTGCAACGCCATCTGCCGCAGGCGCGCTTGCGTGCCTGGCAGCCCGGCGACAATGCCGCCGCAGATTACGCGCTGGTCTGGCATCCGCCGTATGACATGCTACGCGGACGCGTGGATCTGAAGGCGATTTTCGCCCTCGGCGCGGGCGTCGATTCGCTGTTAAGTCGTTTGAATGAATACCCGGATCTGCTGCCGTCCGGCGTGCCGCTGTATCGGATGGAGGATACCGGTATGGCCGCCCAAATGCAGGAGTACGCCATAAGCCAGGTGCTGCACTGGTTCCGCCGCTTCGACGATTACGCCGCGCTACAGCGCAAGGCGCGCTGGGAGCCGCTTGAGGAGTATCGCCATGCGGATTTCCAGGTAGGCGTCCTCGGCGCGGGCGTGCTCGGCGGCCAGGTGGCGCAGAGTCTGAGCCGCATGGGGTTTCCTGTGCGCTGCTGGAGCCGCAGCCGCAAAGCGCTGCCTGGCGTTGAAAGCTTTGCGGGGCCCGATGAACTACCAGCTTTTCTGCGCGGCACACGGGTGCTGATTAATCTTCTGCCTAACACGCCGGAAACGGTGGGCATTATTAACGCGCACTTGCTGGCGGCGCTTAACGACAACGCGTATGTCCTGAACCTGGCGCGCGGCGTTCATCTGGTGGAAGAGGATCTACTGGCCGCACTGGATCGCGGGAAAGTGAAGGGCGCGATGCTGGATGTTTTTCAGCAGGAGCCGTTGCCGCATGAGAGCCCGCTCTGGCGCCACCCGCGCGTGCGAATTACGCCTCACGTCGCAGCCGTTACCCGGCCTGAAGAAGCGGTGGCCTTTATCGCACAGAGTATCGCGCGCATTGAGCGCGGCGACATGCCGCAAGGCCAGGTCGATGTGGCGCGCGGCTACTAGCGCCCCGGCGATTCGGCTAAAAATCGCCGGGGATACCTGTTATCCTTGCACAAAATCACAGAGGAGAGCGCCATGTATCCCGTTGACCTGCATATGCACACCGTCGCCAGCACCCATGCCTACAGCAACCTGCATGATTACATCGCCGCGGCGAAGCAAAAAGGTGTCCGGCTTCTGGCTATCACCGATCACGGCCCGGACATGGCGGATGCGCCGCATCACTGGCACTTTATTAATATGCGTATCTGGCCGCGCGTCGTGGATGGCGTCGGCATTCTGCGCGGTATCGAAGCGAATATTAAAAACCGTGAAGGCGAGATTGACTGCACCGGCCCGATGCTCGATTCACTCGATCTGATTGTTGCGGGCTTCCACGAGCCGGTATTTGCGCCGCAGGATAAAGAGGCGAATACCGAAGCGATGATCGCGACGATGGCAAGCGGCACGGTGCATATCATCAGCCACCCCGGAAACCCGAAATATCCCGTCGATATTCCGGCTGTCGCCGCTGCTGCCGCCAAATATCAGGTCGCGCTTGAAATTAATAACTCATCGTTTACCCACTCCCGTAAAGGCAGCGGACCAAACTGCAAAGCGATCGCCGCCGCGGTACGCGATGCGGGCGGCTGGGTGGCGCTGGGGTCGGACTCCCATACTGCGTTTACGCTCGGCGATTTCCATGAATGCCGCAAGGTGCTGGATGAGGTCGATTTCCCGGAGGATCGCATCCTTAACGTGTCGCCGCGCCGTCTGCTCGATTTTCTTGAAACCCGCGGAATGACGCCGATTGCTGAATTTGCCGCCCTTTAATTTTGTCTGAAATGGAATCTGTTAATGAATGAGTTTTCAATAATTTGCCGCCTGCTTGGCTCGCTCTGGTACCGTGCGCCGCAGGATCCGGTTGTGGCACCGATTTACGGTCTTATCCGCGAAGGCAAGCTCGCGCAGAACTGGCCGCTGGAGCAGGATGAGCTACTGGCGCGGCTGCAAAAAAATGCCCAGTTGGACGCCGTCGAGGCAGATTATCAGGCGCTGTTTGGTCAGGATGACGCCCGCGTGTCGCCGTTGCGTTCCGCCTGGGTGGCAGAGAGTAGCGAGCAGGAGATTCGCGCCTTTTTAACCGCGCGCGGCATGCCGCTCGGCGAGGCGCCGGCGGATCATTTTGGTCTGCTGCTGCTCGCGGCCTCATGGCTTGAAGATCAGTCTGCAGAAGATGAAATTGAAGCGCAGGAAACCTTATTCGGCGAGTTCCTGATCCCGTGGTATGAAACGTTCCTCGGCAAAGTGGAAGCGCACGCCGCCACGCCATTCTGGCGCACGCTGGCGCAGATCACGCGTGAAGCCATCCAGGCGATGTGGGAAGAACTGCAGGAAGAGGAAGAAGAGGGGGATGCGGAGTAACTTTTAAATGTGATTAATATCACATTTAAAATGTAACTTACTGTGCGTTATTTCATGTGACGTGCGGCAGATCGCATTTCTCAGGCGGCGTTTTGTTAAGATACGCCGCCATGAACAGACACTTTTCTCTCGCATTAACGACCGGCCTGCTCTCCGCCCTCTGGGCGTGGGCCGCTGTCGCACTCGGCCTGCCTTCCTGGGCAGGCTTTCTCGGCTGTACGGCCTGGTTCGCCAGCCCCAAAGGCGGCGTTACTGGCTTTCTGACTATTCTCTTTACGCTTGGCAGCGGTGTGCTGTGGGCGCAGGTAATTATCGCCGGTAGCGCTGTAGCGCCTGGAATCACGTGGTTAAGCTACGCCATGACCGGTGTAGTGGCGTTTCTGATGTGTATTCAGTCGCGCCAGACGCTACTCAGTTTCGTACCGGGAACTTTTATCGGTGCCTGCGCTACGTTTGCCGCACAGGGCGACTGGAAAAGCGTGCTGCCCGCGCTGCTGCTGGGCCTGCTCTTTGGTGTGGCGATGAAAGCCAGTGGGCAATGGCTTGCCGGACGCGCAGCGCCAAAAAGCACCACGGTTGCTGAGTGAAATAAAACCCGCTCAGGCGGGTTTTTTCTTATCCCGCTTCTGTTCATGAATTTTCTTCTCGCAGTCTTTACTCACCTTTATGGGCGCGATGCTTTTACCTGCCAGTCACAATTTTTGCGTTGAATACTTTCCTGAAGCGTAATTGTAATTTATATGTTAATTACAAGTTAAAATACCTCTGGGGAACTATTATCATGGTTAATTGGTTTCGTGTTGCTGTGATGAGTGTTGCAGTTGCAGGTTTCTCTGGCGCAACCCTGGCGCAGTCGGGTGGAACGATTACCTTTCATGGCGCGATTGTCGAAGAAGGCTGTGCGGTCGCGCACCAGACGACGCACATTGAAGTATCGTGCTCGCATGGCACTAAGATGTACCGACAGACGCTCTCTCTGCGCGGCTCGGGTGTACGCGAACGCCATTCTGAGTGGGTGCATAGCCGCCTCGATTACCTCAATCCCTCGCATACGCTGGGTATCCTGACACTGACCTACCGCTGAGCAGGTTTTGGCGGCAGCCTCCCGGTGTGCTGTTCTACACTTTAGGGAACACAAATGGTCAGGAGAGAAGTATGTCCGGACGTATCAATGTGGTGCAGGGTGATATCACCCTCATCGATGTCGACGTTATCGTCAACGCCGCCAATCCCTCATTGATGGGCGGCGGCGGGGTGGATGGCGCTATTCATCGTGCCGCCGGACCGGCGCTGCTCGCCGCCTGCAGGCAGGTGCGCCAGCAGCAGGGCGAATGTCAGCCAGGCCACGCGGTGATAACCGAAGCGGGCGATCTCGCCGCGAAAGCCGTCGTACATACGGTGGGCCCGGTCTGGCGCGGGGGGCAGGATAACGAACCGCAACTGCTGGCGGATGCCTATCGCAACAGCCTTCAGCTTGTCGC
Source organism: Cronobacter sp. 153480017-3 (assembly GCF_053627815.1). NCBI lineage: Bacteria > Pseudomonadati > Pseudomonadota > Gammaproteobacteria > Enterobacterales > Enterobacteriaceae > Cronobacter > Cronobacter sp. 153480017-3. The sequence goes on from NZ_JBSEYN010000002.1 coordinate 485,223, forward strand.
CGCCAATGGTTACAACAGTGTGGCGTTCCCGGCGATCAGCACCGGCATCTACGGTTACCCGAAAGCGGCAGCGGCGCAAATCGCCTTTGAGACCGTTTCAGACTATCTCACCAGGCACCCTCAACCGAAGCAGGTATACTTTGTCTGTTATGACGAAGAAAATTTCCTGCTTTACCAGCGGTTACTGGGACAATACGACGAACAGCCGGGCGCATAACACCCGGCTCGGACGCGCTATTGCGCCGACGACGGCGCAGCACCCCAACCACAGTGGTTTACATCCGCTTGATGACAGCCTCGACGCCTTCGCTGCCCGCTACCTGCTGGCGGAGATGGCGGAGCAGACTATCGACGTCCAGTACTATATCTGGGAAGACGATATGTCCGGGCGGTTGCTGTTTGGCGCACTGCTGGCGGCGGCGCGACGCGGCGTGCGGGTGCGTATTCTGCTGGATGATAACAATACGGTAGGCATGGACAGCACGCTGCGGCTGCTGAATGCCCATCCGAATATTGAAATCCGTCTTTTCAACCCTTTCTCTTTTCGAACGCTACGCGCGCTCGGCTATCTCACCGATTTCGCCAGGCTCAACCGCCGGATGCATAACAAAAGCTTCACGGTGGATGGCGAAGTGACGATCATTGGCGGGCGCAACGTCGGTGATGCATATTTCGGCGCGGGCGAACAGCCGCTGTTTTCCGATCTCGATGTCCTGGCGATTGGCCCGGTGGTGGAGGAAGTCACGCAGGATTTCGAACGCTACTGGCGCAGTCGGTCAGTCTCGACGCTCGATAACGTGCTGGATGTCGAGGCCGAAGAGATAGACGCCCGCGTGCAGTTGCCGCCGCACTGGAAGGACGATCCGGTGGCGCAGCGCTACCTTGAGCGTCTGGAGAGTACGCGCTTTGCGAGCTATATCGAAACCCGCACACTCCCGCTGGTGTGGGCCAAAACGCGGCTGTTAAGCGACGATCCGCGCAAAGGGCAGGGGAGAGCGCGCCGACATACCCTACTTCCGCAGCGCATGATGACGCACATCGGCGAGCCCAAATCGCAGTTCGATATCATCTCCTCCTATTTTGTGCCGACGCGCGGCGGCGTGGCGATGCTACTGGCGCTGCGTCGTAAAGGTGTGAGGATCGCCATACTCACCAATTCGCTGGCGGCGAACGATGTCGCGGTCGTTCACGCGGGGTACGCACGCTGGCGTAAAAAATTGCTGCGTCACGGCGTCGAACTGTATGAACTGAAACCGACGCGCGACGCCGGGCGCGTACCGCATGACCGCGGGCTGACCGGCAATTCCGGCTCCAGCCTGCATGCCAAAACCTTCAGCGTCGATGGAAATCAGGTGTTTATCGGCTCGTTTAATTTCGATCCGCGCTCGGCGATGCTCAATACCGAAATGGGTTTTGTGATTGAAAGCGAAACGCTGGCGGGCGCGATTCATAAGCGCTTTACGCGCACGCGGCGCGAGGCGGCCTGGGCGCTGCGTCTCGACCGTTGGGGGCGCATCAACTGGATAGAAGAGAAAGACGGTCAGGAGATTGTCTGGAAAAAGGAGCCGAAAACGCGCTTCTGGCAGCGCCTTTTGGTGCGCCTTGTGTATCGTCTGCCGGTTGAGTGGATGCTCTGAAAGCACGCGCCGCGAGGGCGCGTGTCACTATCACCCCGTCGCGGTACCCGGCGACGGAGTTTTATTTTGCGGCTTGCCTGAGAACAGAAAGCGCAGTAGCGGAATGCGCAGATGGGCCTCATACAGCGCCACCGCAATGCCAATCACAAATACCAGGCCTGCGATAAAGCCCAGCGCGTTCGAGTGAATGTGTGGCGTGATATATGCGCCGAAGAACAGCGTCAGCGGGTGGTGCACCAGATAGATAAACAGCGAAGCGTTAACAAAATAAGTGACCCGCGCTGATTTGAAATTCAGCAGGCGGTGGCCGAGCGAGAACACCACATTCACCATCCACAGGCCCATTAGCATGCTGATGACGTTGTCGGTTTCATACATCCAGGCGTCGCCGCTGCCGTATCGCTGGTTCAGCAGATAGGCGACAAAGGCCACCGCTGAGCCCACCGCGCAGCCAGGCGAGAAGGTGGTAAAGCGGTTTTTCAGCGAGGCGTGTTTAAACGCCAGCGCGCCGAGAATAAAAAACGGCGAATAAAACAGGGTCTGCATCACCACAAAATTAAACAGCCCGTCGCTTAATATCGGCGCGTAGACGATAAAAATAAAACGGCGCAAAGCAGCAAACGCGACACCAAAAAGTAAAAACAGCGCTGAGAGTTTTCCTAATGTCAGTCGTTCAGCCAGCGCCGCGCTTTTTTCTTCCGGGACGTTTTTTATCCACTGAAATATCAGCAGACCGAGCGTCGTGAAAACCACCAGCACTAACAAAAACCATAAATGCGACGTGAGTTCCCACACCAGCGTATTGTATTTGTCGTAACCGGAAAGCGTATGCCAGCTATCGGCGCGGCCTTTGACATATTGCAGCATCAAAAATTGCGGCAGTGTGAGCAAGGGGATCGCGGTCAGCATCGGAATGCCGACACGCTCCACGCGTACTTTCCACCAGCGTTTTCGCGGGTAACGCAGGAACAGCATGTAGGAAAAATATCCTGAAATAACAAAGAAGACCTGCATGCGGAAGGCGTGGATGAAATCATTGAAGACGGTCAAACCCGCAGACGGCGTCAAGCTGTTGACATGCCACTGATGCGTGGAATAGATCAGCGAAATATGAAACGGGATGCCAAGGAGCATCAACCATGCGCGTATGGAATCGAGAAAAAATTCTCTCTGTGTTGGTGTCGTCATATCACTCCATAAAATCTCGGACTATTCGCCTTATCCCTCAGGCTGATTCTGTTTTAGATTCGGCCCCCACCCTACAGGAAGGCCGCGACACAGTCTCCAGGACAAATTCGCAAAGCGAAAATGGCGCGCATTCATTTGCTTAATCGCTGAACCGACGTGCTGAACAAAGCGGGGATTGTGTTGTCGGAAACCGCAAGTTTCCATTAAAATGGATGGGATTGATTTAAGCACACAAAGGGGGAAGTGCTTAGTTATATGAAACATAAAACACAGATGATGAAAATGGGTTGGCTGGGTGCAGCAGTGATGTTGTCACTTTATACCACTTCAGGTTGGGCCTTCACTATCGACGACGTCGCAAAACAGGCGAAATCCTTAGCGGGAAAAAGCTATGAAGCGCCGAAAAGCAACCTGCCCTCCGTTTTCCGCGATATGAAATACGCGGACTACCAACAGATCCAGTTCAATCACGACAAAGCCTACTGGAGCAAAATCAAAACCCCGTTCAAGCTTGAATTCTACCATCAGGGTATGTACTTCGACACGCCGGTTGCCCTTAACGAGGTGACGGCCAATACGGTTCGCAAAATTAAGTACAGCCCGGATTATTTCAATTTCGGTAATGTGCAGCACGACAAAGACACGGTTAAAGATCTGGGCTTTGCCGGTTTCAAAGTGCTCTACCCGATCAACAGCAAAGATAAAAACGACGAAATCGTCAGTATGCTCGGCGCGAGCTACTTCCGCGTGATTGGTCAGGGCCAGGTGTACGGGCTTTCCGCGCGCGGTCTGGCTATCGACACCGCGCTGCCTTCCGGTGAAGAGTTCCCGCGCTTTCGCGAGTTCTGGATTGAACGTCCTAAACCGACCGACAAACGCCTGACGATTTACGCGCTGCTGGATTCTCCGCGCGCGACTGGCGCCTATCGCTTCATCATCACCCCCGGTCGCGATACGGTTGTGGATGTACAGTCGAAAGTCTACCTTCGCGATAAAGTGGGCAAACTGGGCGTTGCACCGCTGACCAGCATGTTCCTCTTCGGGCCGAACCAGCCGTCGCCGGCGACTAACTACCGCCCGGAACTGCATGACTCCAATGGTCTCTCCCTGCACGCCGGTAACGGCGAGTGGATCTGGCGTCCGCTGAATAACCCGAAACATCTCGCGGTCAGCACGTTTACCACCGAAAACCCGCAGGGCTTTGGCCTGTTGCAGCGTGGCCGTCAGTTCTCCCGTTTTGAAGATATTGACGACCGCTACGATCTCCGTCCGAGCGCGTGGGTCACCCCGCAAGGGCAGTGGGGTAAAGGGAAAGTCGAGCTGGTGGAAATTCCGACCAACGACGAAACCAACGATAACATCGTCGCTTACTGGACGCCGGATCAACTGCCGGAGCCGGGCAAGGAGATGAATTTCAAATACACCATCACCTTTAGCCGTGACGAAGACAAACTGCACGCGCCGGAAAACGCGTGGGTGCTGCAGACGCGTCGTTCCACGGGCGATGTGAAACAGTCCAATCTCATCCGTCAGCCGGATGGCACCATCGCGTTTGTGGTGGATTTCACCGGCACTGAAATGCAAAAGCTGCCGGACAACACGCCGGTGACCGCTCAGGCGAGCATTGGCGATAACGGCGAAATCGTAGAAAACAGCGTGCGCTACAACCCGGTCACCAAAGGCTGGCGTATGATGCTGCGCGTGAAAATCAAAGACGCCAAGAAAACCACTGAAATGCGCGCTGCCCTTGTCAATGGCGATCAGCCGCTGAGTGAAACCTGGAGCTATCAGCTACCTGCCAATGAATAAGTCTACTGAGTATATCGACCTGCTGCCGCTTTCTGACGCTGAGAAAGCGGCGCTGCCGACATCGGACATGCAGGCCCTTCATCAGGCGCTGGACGCTGAAGGGCGCGTCTGGGCCCGCGAGGATGATTCCCCGCTGGGCTCGGTGAAAACGCGTCTCGAACAGCGCTGGTCAGACTCGCTCAAGGGCGATCAACTGATCAAGGACGATGAAGGCCGCACCCAGATCCAGGCCATGCCAAAGGCAACACGTTCCTCCATGTTCCCGGACCCGTGGCGCACCAACCCGATTGGGCGCTTCTGGGACCGTCTGCGCGGTCGTGAAGTGCTGCCGCGCTACATGGCGGGGCTGACGAAAGAAGAGCGCGCCGCGGAGCAGAAATGGCGTACGGTCGGCACCATTCGCCGTTACATTCTGCTGCTGCTGACGCTCTCTCAGACCGTCGTCGCCACCTGGTATATGAAAACCATTCTCCCGTATCAGGGCTGGGCGCTGATCAACCCGGCGGACATGATGGGCCAGGACTGGCTGGTGTCGCTGATGCAACTGCTGCCGTATGTGCTGCAAAGCGGCATCCTTATCCTGTTCGCTATCCTGTTCTGCTGGGTAAGCGCCGGGTTCTGGACGGCGCTGATGGGCTTTTTGCAGCTGCTTATCGGTAAAGATAAGTACAGCATCTCCGCCTCGACGGTGGGCGACGAGCCGATAAACCCTGAGCATCGCACTGCGCTTATCATGCCTATCTGTAACGAAGACGTGGATCGCGTCTTCGCGGGCCTGCGCGCCACCTGGGAATCGGTGAAAGCCACCGGCCAGCAGGCGCACTTCGACGTGTATATCCTGAGCGACAGTTACAATCCGGATATCTGCGTTGCCGAGCAGAAAGCCTGGATGGAGCTGATTGCCGAAGTGCAGGGCGAAGGGCAGATTTTCTATCGCCGCCGTCGCCGTCGTGTGAAGCGTAAAAGCGGCAATATCGACGATTTCTGCCGCCGCTGGGGTAACCAGTACAGCTACATGGTGGTGCTGGACGCCGACTCCGTGATGACGGGCGACTGTCTGACCGGGCTGGTGCGTCTGATGGAAGCGAACCCGAACGCCGGGATCATCCAGTCGTCGCCGAAAGCCTCCGGCATGGACACGCTCTATGCGCGCTGCCAGCAATTCGCGACACGCGTTTACGGGCCGCTGTTTACCGCCGGCCTGCACTTCTGGCAGCTGGGCGAATCGCACTACTGGGGCCATAACGCCATTATCCGCGTGAAGCCGTTTATCGAGCACTGCGCGCTGGCACCGCTCCCGGGCGAGGGCTCTTTCGCAGGCTCTATCCTCTCTCACGACTTCGTGGAAGCGGCGCTGATGCGTCGTGCGGGGTGGGGCGTGTGGATTGCCTACGATCTGCCGGGCTCTTATGAAGAGCTGCCGCCGAACCTGCTGGATGAGCTTAAGCGTGACCGTCGCTGGTGTCATGGCAACCTGATGAACTTCCGCCTGTTCCTCGTTAAAGGGATGCACCCGGTTCACCGCGCGGTGTTCCTGACGGGCGTGATGTCTTATCTGTCAGCGCCGCTCTGGTTCCTGTTCCTGGCGCTCTCGACGGCATTGCAGGTAGTACACGCGCTCACCGAGCCGCAATACTTCCTCCAGCCGCGTCAGCTCTTCCCGGTGTGGCCGCAGTGGCGTCCTGAGCTCGCGATAGCGCTGTTCGCTTCAACGATGGTGCTGCTGTTCCTGCCGAAGCTTTTGAGCGTCATTCTCATCTGGTGTAAAGGCCCGAAAGAGTACGGCGGCTTCCTGCGCGTGACGCTCTCTCTGCTGCTGGAAGTGCTGTTCTCGGTACTGCTGGCGCCGGTGCGTATGCTGTTCCACACCGTGTTTGTGGTGAGCGCGTTCCTTGGCTGGGAAGTGGTCTGGAACTCGCCGCAGCGCGACGACGACTCCACTCCGTGGAGCGAAGCGTTCATGCGTCATGGCTCTCAGCTGTTGCTGGGGCTGGTGTGGGCGGTCGGCATGGCGTGGCTCGATCTGCGCTTCCTGTTCTGGCTGGCGCCTATCGTGTTCTCGCTTATCCTGTCGCCGTTTGTGTCGGTGATTTCGAGCCGCGCGACCGTCGGCCTGCGCACCAAACGCTGGAAGCTGTTCCTGATCCCGGAAGAGTATTCGCCGCCGCAGGTGCTGGTGGATACCGACCGTTATCTGGTGCTCAACCGCAGCCGTTCACTGGACGATGGCTTTATGCACGCGGTGTTCCATCCGTCGTTTAACGCGCTGGCAACCGCCATGGCGACCGCGCGTCACCGCGCAAGCCACGTGCTGGAAATTGCCCGCGATCGTCACGTCGAGCAGGCGCTGAACGATACGCCGGAGAAACTGAACCGCGACCGCCGTCTGGTACTGCTGAGCGATCCGGTTACGATGGCGCGTATGCACTACCGCGTCTGGGCGCATCCGGAGCGCTATTCGTCCTGGGTAAACCATTACGAGACGCTGAAGCTTAACCCGCAGGCATTAAGCACGCCGTAAGCGTTAAGCGTAGTGAAATGAAAATGCCGGCCATTAAGGCCGGCATTTTTTTGCCCGCTGGACGGGCTGTTATACTGCATACATAACGTTATAACGCGAGGTCGCCTTTGAGAATTATCGCCGTTCTGCTTGCCGTCTGGATGCTCTGCGGTTGTGGCAGCATCATCAGTCGCGCCGTGCCGGGGCAGGGGCATGGCAACCAGTATTACCCCGGCGTGCAGTGGGATGTGCGCGACAGGCCGTGGCGTTTTATCCTGATGCTCGACCTGCCGTTTTCACTTATCTTCGATACGCTGTTGTTGCCGGTTGATATGCATCACGGCCCGTATGAGTAACGCTTAGCGGGTGGTGTCCCACTCATCCGCCGCGGTGCGTCCCTCTTCGGTGTCCAGCGGCGGCTCCAGCTGAAATTCACCCTCATCCCATTCATGCAGGGTATTTTCTTCCTGCCACTCCTGGCGCAGCTCAATCTCATCGAAATCGCCGTCAAACACGCTCTGCGCGGCATCGCCGGTTAACACGGTCAGGCAGTCGCCTTCGTCGGTTTCATCGGCGAAGAATTCTGCCTGCCACATGATCTCCCCGTCCTGCAGCACATATTTTTGCATATTGAACAGCTCGACAACCGCGTCCTCTTCCTCAACTCCCGGATTCGCGGCGAGGAACTCTTCGCGTGCTGCGTCAATGGCTTCTTCAAGCGTGGCGTACATAGTCATAGCTTTCTCCCTGAACGGACATGGTTGTTTCAGGAAAGAATAGTCGAAGATTGCGGTTTGCAAGTATGAATGGAAAAAATTTGGAAGGGGCGAGGCCCGCACGCGCCTAAGGCACGGCGGGCGAAAAGGTTTAGTAGCGGGACGGCACGCCTTCCGGGCGCGTTTTAAAGCGGCGGTGCAGCCACATATATTGATCCGGCGCCATCAGAATGCACTTCTCAACGATGCTATTCATCCAGGCGGCGGTCTCTTCGGCGCTGCCAAGCGGCGGCGCGCACTCCGGCTCCAGCGCAATCAGCTCGTAGCCGCTGCCGTCCGCTTTACGGCGCGGCACGAACGGCACAATGCAGGCTTTCGACATTTTCGCGAGCATCCAGGTGCCGGACGTGGTGGCGGCCTGATCGACCGCGAAAAACGGCACAAACACGCTGTTACGCGGGCCGTAGTCATGGTCCGGCGCATACCAGATGATCTCGCCGCCTTTCAGCGCCTTGATCATCCCTTTGAGATCCTTACGGTCGAGCATCGTTTTATTGGAGCGCAGACGGCCCCAGGTTTGCAGCCAGTCGAGCAGCGGGTTGTCGTTCGGGCGATAAACCCCGATGCCAGGCGTATGCATCCCGAAGATGCGCGCGCCAAGCTCCAGCGTCAGAAAATGCACGCCGATAAGCAAAATGCCCTGTTTTTGCGCCAGCAGCGCTTTCACGGGTTCCACGCCAGACACTTCTGTCCAGCGCTCGACGCGCCAGTTGGGCCAGAACCAGGCCATGCCGGTTTCCATCAGCCCCATACCGACCGACTCGAAATTCTTCACCACCAGCGCCTCTCGCTCGGCGTCGCTCATATCAGGAAAGCAGAGCTCAAGGTTGCGGTGGGCAATACGTGCGCGGCGCTTCATCAGCCGCTTCGCAATACGTCCCAGCCCGCGGCCGAGCCGCCAGATAACCGGGTAGGGCAGCAGCACGACAAGATACAGCAGGCCAATGCCAAGCCAGGTCAGCCAGTAACGGGGGTGCAGCAGTGCGCGAGAAAATTGCGGTAAATGCGTCATGAAAATTCCATTAATTGCAGGCGAAGCCCTTTCACGGCCCGTATTGTGACATTTTTTTGCGAACGACCAAAATTCTCTGCCTTTCGCGCCGCGATGCCTGACTGAAGATCACTCACAGGTAAGGTGTGGAAAATGTAGCGTAAAATGTAAGGATGTAAATTAACGGTAATTGCTATATGATGCCGGCCGTTATTTATTCCCCCACCGATAGCAGGAACGTACACCATGCCAGTGTTACACAACCGCATATCGAATGAGGAACTGAGGGCGCGCATGCTCGCCGAAACCGAGCCGCGCACCACCATCTCATTCTATAAGTATTTCACCATCGACGATCCGAAGGCCACGCGCGACGCGCTCTGGCAGGCGTTCACCGCGCTGAATGTCTTTGGCCGTATCTATCTTGCCCATGAAGGCATCAACGCGCAGATAAGCGTTCCTGAAAGCAACGTCGAGGCGTTTCGCGCCGCGCTGTATGGCTTTCATCCGGCGCTCAATGGCGTGCGCCTGAACATCGCCCTGGATGACGACGGGAAATCCTTCTGGGTGCTGCGCATGAAAGTGCGTGACCGCATCGTGGCGGACGGCATTGACGATCCGACCTTTGACGCGAGCGACGTGGGCGAATATCTCAAGGCGGCGGAAGTGAACGCCATGCTTGACGATCCGGACGCCGTGTTTATCGATATGCGTAACCACTATGAATATGAAGTGGGCCATTTCGAGAATGCGCTGGAGATCCCGGCGGATACGTTCCGTGAACAGCTGCCGAAAGCCGTCGAGATGATGCAGGAGTACAAAGACAAGAAAATTGTCATGTACTGCACCGGCGGCATCCGCTGTGAGAAGGCGAGCGCGTTTATGCGTCACAACGGTTTCCAGAAAGTCTGGCATATCGAAGGCGGCATCATTGAATACGCCCGCAAAGCGCGTGAACAGGGGCTGCCGGTGCGTTTCGTCGGTAAAAACTTCGTGTTTGACGAACGTATGGGTGAGCGTATCTCTGACGACGTGATTGCGCACTGCCATCAGTGCGGCGCGCCGTGCGACAGCCACACCAACTGTAAAAACGACGGGTGCCACCTGCTGTTCATCCAGTGCCCGGCTTGTGCCGAGAAGTTTTCTGGCTGTTGTAGCGAGCTCTGTAAAGAAGAGATGTCGCTGCCGGAAGAGGAGCAGCGCCGCCGCCGCGCAGGGCGTGAGAACGGCAATAAAATCTTTAATAAATCCCGCGGGCGTCTTAACACCACGCTTGGTATTCCGGACCCGGAATAACCCGCAGGCATAAAAAAACCGGTCAGTTGACCGGTTTTTTTTCGCCAGAAGCGAATTACTTCTGCTTCACGCCTTCTACCGAAATAATCAGATCCACGTCCTGAGACGCCGGGCCGAGATCGGTCGTGATGTTGAAGTCTTTGAGTTTGATTTTGCCTTCCGCTTCAAAGCCCGCGCGCTCGCCGCCCCACGGATCTTTACCCTGGCCCAGCAGTTTGGCTTCAAGAGTGACCGGTTTGGTTACGCCGTTCAGGGTCAGATCGCCGGTGATATCCAGCTCATCGCCATCTTTCTTCACGCTGGTGGAGGTGAAGGTTGCTTTCGGGAATTTCGCCACGTTCAGGAATTCCGCGCTGCGCAGGTGTTTATCGCGCTCGGCGTGATTGGTGTCGACGCTGTTGGTATTAATGGTCACGCTGACTTTATCCGCCGCCGGGTTTTTCTCATCGAACGTGAACGTACCGTCGAAATCGCGGAACGTACCGTACAGCCAGCTATAACCCAGATGCTGGATACGGAAGTTAACGAAGGCGTGCTGGCCTTCTTTATCAATTTTATAGTCGGCAGCAACGGCTGAGCCGGTGGTAAACAGCAGGGCACCCAGAGTGACCCCCAGCAGGCTTTTCTTCATATTTCGCTCCATGGTTAATGTGACGCTTTCCCGAGCATCCGCTTCAGGGTGACGTCTTTGTCGACAAAATGGTTTTTCAGCGCGGCGGCGGCATGCGCGACGGAGAGCAGCACAACGCTCCAGGCGAGCCACAGGTGAATATCGCCAGCCAGATCGGCCTGCTCGCCTGCGCCGCTCACCAGGGCAGGGACTTCAAACAGCCCGAAGACGGAAATCGGTTTGCCTTCGGCGGTGGAAATCAGATAGCCGCTGATGAGGATCGTAAACAGGATCAGGTAGAGCATCACATGCACTGCAACAGCGCTGTAATGCGTGAGTCGCGAGTAACTGGTCAGTGGAGGCGGCGGCGGAGAGATAAAGCGCCAGACCACGCGTACCAGCAGGAAAATAAACAGGATGATGCCGATACTCTTGTGAATTTCCGGTGCCTGGTGATACCAGACATCGTAATAACCGAGCGATACCATCCACAGCCCGAGCGCAAACATGCCGTAAACCGTCAGCGCCATCAGCCAATGAAGCAGTACCGAGAAATGTCCGTATCGAGTAGGTGAGTTACGCCACTGCATGGTTATGCATCCGTCAGTAAGAATGACTCAAACAGTGGCGTCTGGGGGAATGAAATGCAAACCAAAAAAACAAAACAAATTATTCAAATAATTTGAATGTAAAAATATATCCCTTATAAAACGCTTATTCATTGCTGAAACCGCTATAGCGCAGGCGAATAAGGGGTTCCGGTTAGGTTATAAAGCAAGCACCTCAGGCGGCAGGATTGTTTAGCAGCAAAATAGTTTAGCGGTTTATCAGGTTTTGTCAGCGGGAAATCAATAATTTTGACATTGAAATGTCAGGGCGCGGGCCGGGAAAACGTCCCGGCCTGCTGCCAGATCATGCAGAAGTGGCAAAACGTGAGAGCGAAAACGGCGTCAAATCGAAATCATAAGGTTTATCGGCTGCGAACTGCGCGGCGATTTCCCCAAGCACCGAGGCGAATTTAAAGCCGTGGCCGCTCAACCCCGTGACCAGTAGTACATTTGGGGTATCCGGCAGGGTGTCGATGATAAAATCTTCATCCGGCGTGTTGTCATAGGTGCATGACGCGCCATACAGACAGCCGCCGATGCCCGGCAGGAAATGGCGCAGGAACGGGAACGCTTCTGAACCGTCGGTCGCCACCGCGCCAAATGGTACACGTTCTTCCGGCTTCGAAATGACCTGTCCGCCATTATGCTTGCCGATTTTCAGCTCGTTATTTTCCGCCGGGAACCCGTAAAACTGGTCGCCGTTTGGCATTTCGCCGGTAAAGGCCGGAAAGCGGTTATTGGCGCTGTAGCGTCCGTCGGCCTGATACCAGGCGAAGATTTTACGCACTGGCGTCACGGGAAGCCCCGGCACCAGGCGCGATACCCACGTACCGGCGCTGATAAGCGCCTTGCGGGCGCGATAGACGCCATCGGCGGTCGTGACGGTAACGCCATCTTCCGTGGCCTCAAAACCGCTCACCGGGCAGTTAAAAAGCTGTGCGCAGCCCGCTTCTTCAGCGAGACGGATATAGGTGGCGATAGCTTTTTCGCTGCGCAGCACGCCGGAGTTGGGTTCAAACAGGCCGAGATAGTTTTCCGGCAGACGGATTTCCGGCCAGCGCGTCATCACCTCTTCACCGGTCAGTTTCTCCAGCGGCAGTTGCCAGCGCGCGGCGCTGTCGGCGACGTTCGCCAGAAATGCGGAATCAGTGGGGCCGAGATTAATCACGCCGGTCCGCTCGAAAATACGCTCGCCGCCAAGGTCGCCGAGCTCATCCCAGAGCGCCTGCGCGCGCAGCACCAGCGGCACATAACGCTCGCCTTCGCCATACGCATGGCGGATAAGGCGCGTGTCGCCGTGGTGGCTGCCTTCCTGATGGGGCGGATGGGCGCTGTCTGTCATTAATACGTTGAGCCCGGCGCGGGTCGCGTAATAACCGGCCGCTGCGCCTGTTGATCCGCTACCGATGATAATCAGATCGTATTCCATGAAATTACTCCGTGAAAACCGTTGATTAGCAGAGTAATTAAGAGCAGGACAATTCTCAAGCGCGAAAAAATAAAGGCACCCCGTAGGGTGCCTTTGCGTTATAAGAAAAGCACGGTATCAGTGCTTGCGATAATCGCTTTCCTGGTACTCACCGGATTCAATTTTTGCAATGCCGGCTTCTAAGATGGAAATAAATTGTCTTGCTACATCGGTCGTTAGCCATAATGTCTGGCCCACTTCGGTTGCTTCGCGATCCACCTGCGGAGAGGATTGATAGTGCAACCGCAGCATCAGTGCGTCATAGCTGTCGACGGTGCTGATGTCCCATCCAACAAGGGGATGCGTCTGTATTACTTCATTTTTTTCCATCATAACCCCCTTTATACGTGTTTATAGACAACGACTCATGAGGTTCAATGCGTGTTTTCTTATCTCTGAAGCAAATAAAGTATATCAACCAATAAAGGAAAATGGGGCAGAAATAAATACCCTGACACACATTTTTTTCGAGATTTTGAATTAACTGAACAATAAAACGGCAGATTATTCGCAAATTTTTGTTAAGAGGACGGATCAATGAGATTTCAGCTGAAAAGAAAAAATTCGGACTATCGCAGAAAAAGGCGCTACAAATAAAAAAGCCGGGCGGCGAAGCCCGGAAAAACTGACACCATAGAGAAGACAGTAATGAGGGTTAATCCGTGGTAAACCAGTCGTCAGCGCTCTCCCAGGTTTCCTGGAGAATTTCGCTGATGCGATCTTTATCTTCTTTCGCGCCACCCAGAACCGACAGTTGATTAGCGGCGGCATAGCGCACGCTTACATGATTCGGCATTTCCGGAAAATGGCTTTCAATACGGCGGGATAGCTCGCAGGCCAGCGCATCGATAGCACCCGGCGGCAGCGGCGTGGTTTTGGCGATAGTCACTTCAATACGCATAACAACCCCCTGTTAATCATGCTGTATATATATACAGTTTTGCCGGGCGGCATGCAACAGGGGGCCGTGTTTTTTTTAGCGCGTGCTTAGCGTTTTACCGTCCAGCGTACCGCTTCACCCGCCAGGAACGGCACCAGCGTGTCGTCGGCGATAGCGATAGTTTCCGGCATAACGCTCTCCTCGCGCACCAGCGTTACGGTGCCTTCATTCACCGGCAGGCCGTAAAAGCGCGGGCCGTTCAGCGAGGCGAACGCTTCAAAATGCGCCAGTGCGTTCATCTCTTCAAATACGGTGGCGTATGCGCCGAGCGCGGAAGGGGCGTTAAAACAGCCTGCGCAGCCGCAGCTCGTCTCTTTGCGATGGCGCGCGTGAGGCGCGGAGTCGGTACCGAGAAACACGCGTTCACAGCCGCTTGCGACCAGCTCGCGCAGCGCCTGCTGATGCACATTACGCTTGAGGATCGGCAGGCAGTAGAGATGCGGGCGAATGCCGCCTGCGAGCATGTGGTTGCGGTTAAACATCAGGTGCTGCGGCGTGATGGTCGCGCCGAGCAGTGAGTTCCCTTCGCGCACGTAGTCGGCGGCGTCTTTGGTGGTGATATGTTCAAACACCACTTTCAGGCCCGGCAGGCGCTTTCTGAGCGGCTCCATCACCGTCTCGATAAACCGCGCTTCGCGATCGAAAATATCGACCTCGCTGTGCGTCACTTCGCCATGCACCAGCAGCGGCATGCCGAGTTTTTCCATGCGCTCAAGCACCGTCATAATGTTATCGACACTGGTGACGCCGTGGCTGGAGTTAGTCGTGGCGTTAGCCGGGTAGAGTTTGGCAGCGGTAAACACACCCTGCTGGAAACCACGCTCCAGCTCGTCTGCATCCAGCGTGTCGGTGAGGTAGCAGGTCATCAGCGGTTCAAACGCGTGATGTTCCGGCACCGCGTCAAGAATGCGCTGGCGGTAAGCGATAGCGGCTTCCACGGTCGTGACCGGCGGCGCCAGGTTTGGCATGACGATAGCGCGCCCGTAAGTTTCGCTGGTATAGGGCACGACGGTTTTCAGCATGTCGCCATCACGAAGATGAACATGCCAGTCGTCAGGGCGGCGGATAGTTAAAACCTGGGGTTGTGCAGTCATGGAAGGCTCCGGCTTGGGGAAACAGTCAGTAATGGCTGGTTTTATGCCGGGCACTAAGGATAAGCGTAAACGTTTTCCTTTGCATCCTTTTCCTGAAAATTCGGGGGCATTGCGCCCCCGGTGTAGCGTTAATCGGTCAGCGGGATGACGATTTCGCCTGGTTTTACTTCAAGCCCTTTGGCGAATTTTTTCGCCAGCGCTTCGCCTTTGGTACGGTCTTCGCTCAGTACATAAGCTGGACGCTGTTCAAAGTAACTGCGCAGGGATTTATTCAGATACGGCATTAACGTTTCCAGCACCGGCGCCATTTTGTCCGGCGTGATGCTGCTGTCGACGACTTCCATTTCGCGCAGATAAATAGCGCCTTTCTCCTTATCGAACGTCGGCAGCGCTTTCAGTTTGAGCTTCACCAGCGCTTTCTGGTTGCCGAACAGCGACGTCATATCGAGGCTCGCATCGCCGTTAAGCGTGATTTTATTCGGCTCTTCGCGGCCAATCGCGCTGTTCAGATTCGTTAAGACAATATGCGCGTCGGCAAGACCGGGTACGCCAATATCTTTAGCGTAGTTATTACGCTTTTGCAGCGCCTGATTGATGTCCTGTTCGGTGACGGTGTATTGCGTGAGCTGGTTACATCCCACCAGCAAGCCGCTGACGATAAGCGCTGCGGCGACTAACATTTTTTTCATAAGCTTCCCTCGTTCTGGTGCTGTCGGGCGATCCTGACACAAAGCAGGATGCCCCGCCAGTGGAAGCGGCAAAAGCGGATTCGGCTTAAAACGCCGGTGGAGGCCACCGGCGCTGTCGTCAGATAGCCATTTTTGACAGCAGATTAATTTGCGTCTGCTTGGCCATGTTGTCGCGGTAGTCGGCGACGCGGGTAGGGTAGTTGACGCCCGCAACCAGCGTCAGGTTGCGCAGCAGCGGGAAGAGATGAATATCATCTTCAGAAAGCTCTCCATTCACGGCGTTCGGCTGAACGATGTGTTTATCAAGCGCACGCAGGTCGTCGCTGATGTTTTTAATCAGCCCGGCGGAGTGAGACATGTGCTCTTCAAAGGACCCAATCGCCGCCTCTTTTTTCTCGGTAAAGTAACGGCGCGCCTCGGGGGTGGCGAACTCATCGAACGGCGCTTTGGCGAAGCGCGGCAGCAACAGACGGTTAACGTAGCCGTTAACGCGGCGCAGCCACTCTTCAATGGCCGGGTTGCGCTTGCCGGTGAGCAGCGGTTTGCCGTCGAGATTATCGACGTATTGAACGATATCCATGCTTTCCGGCAGGTAGCGGCTGTCATCTTTTTGCAGAATCGGGGCCATCTTCTGACCAATCATGCGGGTGGGCGTGGCTTCGTCATCGTTAGACATCACGATAAGCTCCACCGGAAGGTTTTTCAGCCCGAAAATCATGCGCGCTTTCAGACAGAACGGACAGTGATCGTAAATATATAACTTCACGTTTCTCCTCCTGCTCAGGTGACTGATTTTTCAGTATGGAAGAGAAAACGCAGGGGAGCAAACGCTCCCCGGTCTTAACTTTCCTGCTCCAGAAGCCCCGGCGCGAGCCGCTTCTGGCTGAACTGCCACCAGAGCATCAGGAATGTCCCGACGCCTATCACACCCAGCATCGCCCACGGCAGCTCTGGCGTATGAAGCGCGCGGCCTGCGTCAAACAGCCAGCCGCCGCCCGCGTAGCCAAGCGCGCCGCCGAAAGCGAGGCCAAGACGGCTAAAGCCCATATAGCTGCCGCGGGCGCGGGCATCCGCCAGCGACGCGCTCAGGGTTTCTCTTGCCGGTTCGGCGATAATCGAGCCGATATAAAAGAGGCAAATTAAGGTAAAGAGTTGTTGCAGGTTGCTTGCAAGGCCAATCGGCACCAGGCTGAACGTCATCACCAGCAGCCCGGCCATCAGGCGCTGTTCAAGGCGAAAACGTTTTTCGCTCCAGCGCGCCAGCGGATAGAGCAGCGTCAGCGACAGCACGGCTTCAATGGCGTACATCCATTTCACCGCCGCCGGTTCTCCCGCGATATCGTTAACCATCACCGGCAACATCAGCATCACCTGCACCGCCAGCATGTAATAGCCGGTCAGCGTCAGCACGTAGGTGACGAAGCGCTTATCGCGCAGTACCCGGCCCATGCCTTCGCGCAGCGGCGTGCGCACCGTGGAGAGCTTCCAGTCTGGCAGCAGCCAGGCGTTAAAACCCGCGCAAAGCACAAACAGCAGCGCGCCGACGCCGCACACCAGCCGGAAATCGTATTGCAGCAGCCAGCTGCCGATAAGCGCCCCCGTTACGGCCCCGGCGCTGTCCTGCATCATCAGCAGCGAGAAAAATCGGCCGCGTTCCTGAGGACGCACCAGCTTCACCACCAGCGCCGAGCGCGGCGGGTCGAAAAGCGTGCCGCCAAGCCCGGAGAGCACGCAGGAGAGCCACAGCACCCACGGCTCATGGGCCACCGCCATGGTCGCAAAGCCCGCCGCGCGTAGCAGCATACCGGTGACGATCATTGGCCGCGCGCCAAGACGGTCGGCGATGGCGCCGCCAAAAATGCCAAGCCCCTGCTGAACGAGCTGGCGCAGGCCGAGCGCGATACCCACCATGAGCGCTGCCCAGCCGAGGCTGTCGACAAAGCGGATGGAAATAAGCGGAAAGACCACGAAAAAGCCCAGAACCACGAGCATGTTATCAATTAACAGGAAATATTTACCCAGGCTCCTTGCCTGCGACACGCTGGACATTTCCCCTCCCGGGAAAAAAAGCGAAGAGATCGCACTATCTTACGGCCTGGCGCGTGCGGTGGTGATGTTTTGCGCGACAATATTTTTTTATCGATCGCTATGATTGATTGATGAAATTCATCGTCAGGCCGCGTGGCGCGTCAAAGAATGGCATGTTGCTGTTTTCACTGTTTTGTTCGGCGCGGTTATAGTAAAACGTAATGCCCGCGACAGCGCGCTGTCCGGGGCAGGAATGAGGAATAACGCCGGGAAAGGAGCAGGGTATCGATGTTTGGCTACCGAAGTAACGTGCCGAAAGTAAGATTAACAACCGATCGCCTGGTGGTGCGCCTGGTGCACGATCGCGACGCATGGCGGCTGGCGGATTACTACGCCGAGAACCGCCAGTTTCTGAAACCCTGGGAGCCTGTCCGTGATGAAAGCCACTGCTACCCCTCGGGCTGGCAGGCGCGGCTTGGCATGATCAACGAACTCCACAAACAGGGCAGCGCCTTTTACTTTGCGCTGCTCGATCCGGACGAAACGGAAATCCGCGGCGTCGCTAACTTTTCCAATGTGGTGCGCGGCTCGTTCCACGCCTGTTATCTTGGCTATTCGTTGGGCGAAAAGTGGCAGGGGCAGGGGCTGATGTTTGAAGCGCTCACCAGCGCCATTCGCTACATGCAGCGCAGCCAGCATATGCACCGCATCATGGCCAACTATATGCCGCATAACCAGCGCAGCGGAGATCTACTGGCGCGCCTCGGGTTTGAGAAAGAAGGCTATGCCAAAGATTACTTACTGATAGACGGCATCTGGCGCGATCACGTGCTGACCGCGCTCACCGCGCGCGAATGGACGCCGGGGCGCTGAGGAGAAAATCATGAAACATCAGTTCAGCGCGCTGGAAGCGCGCGTCATCGGCTGTATGCTGGAAAAACAGGTCACCACGCCTGAGCAATACCCGCTCTCGGTCAACGGCGTGGTGACGGCCTGCAACCAGAAAACCAACCGCGAGCCGGTGATGAACCTGAGCGAAGCGCAGGTGCAGGAGACGCTGGATCAACTGGTGAAACGCCATTATCTGCGCACCGTCAGCGGTTTCGGCAATCGCGTGACCAAATATGAGCAGCGCTTTTGTAATTCTGAATTTGGCGATCTGAAATTCTCGCCTGCCGAAGTCGCGCTGGTCACGACCCTGCTGCTGCGCGGCGCGCAGACGCCGGGCGAGTTGCGCAGTCGCGCAGCGCGCATGCATGAGTTCAGCGATACGGCGGCGCTTGAAAGCGCGCTTGAGACGCTCGCCACCCGTGAGGACGGGCCGTTTGTCACGCGTCTGCCGCGCGAGCCGGGCAAGCGTGAAAGCCGCTATATGCATCTTTTTTGCGGCGAGCCGGATACCACAATGCTTGCTGCACACGACGAAACGACAGGCGTGGACACCGACGCCTTAACGGCCCGCGTCGACGCGCTGGAACTTGAGGTGGCGGAACTGCGCGAGCGCCTCGAATCATTGTTAGGTCACCTGGGAGAATAATCGTGGCGAAATTACGCGTTGGGGTTGTCGGGCTTGGCGGTATTGCGCAAAAAGCCTGGTTGCCGGTGCTGTCACAGGCGACGGACTGGACGCTCGTGGGGGCGTTCTCCCCGACGCGTGCGAAAGCGCTGCCGGTCTGCGAGGCGTACCGGATGCCGTATATCGATTCGCTACAGGTGCTGGCCGCGCAGTGCGATGCGGTTTTTGTCCACAGCGCCACCAGCAGTCATTACCAGGTGGTCAGCGAATTGCTGAACGCGGGCGTCCATGTCTGCGTCGATAAACCGCTGGCGGAAAACCTCGCCGACGCCGAGCGTCTGGTGACGCAGGCGAAACAGCGCCATCTTACGCTGATGGTCGGCTTCAACCGCCGTTTCGCGCCGCTCTATCGCGATCTGAAAAACGCGCTGGGGGCGGGGGCGTCGCTGCGCATGGATAAACACCGCGCCGACAGCGTTGGCCCGCATGACCTGCGCTTCACGCTGCTGGATGATTATCTGCATCTGGTAGATACCGCGCTGTGGCTCGGCGGCGGCGAGGCGACGCTTACGAGCGGCGCGTTGCAAACCACCGCGCAGGGCGAGATGTGGTACGCCGAACACCATTTCCGCCGCGGCGATCTGTCCATCACTACCAGCATGCACCGTCGCGCCGGTAGCCAGCGCGAGTGGGTGCAGGCGGTCACCGACGGCGCGCTGATTGACGTGACCGACATGCGCGAGTGGCGCGAAGAGCGCGGCGCAGGCGTGGTGCAGCGTCCGGTGCCTGGCTGGCAGAGCACGCTGGAGCAGCGCGGGTTTGCTGGCTGCGCGCGGCACTTCATCGACTGCGTGCAGAATCAGACGGTTCCTGAAACCGCAGGCGAGCAGGCGCTTCTTGCCCAGCGCGTGGTGGAGCGGCTCTGGCGAGAGGCGATGCGCGAGTAACGGTGGGCGCATCTGCCAGTAGTATTTCCCTTTCAGTCGAGTAGACTAAGCGCTTCGCTGAAAAGCCCCAGACGCCTGCCCTGCAGGCGTCGGTGTTTATGGGAAAGAACAACAATGAATTTACTGAAGTCGCTGGCTGCGGTCAGCTCGATGACGATGTTTTCCCGCGTGCTCGGGTTTGCGCGCGACGCCATTGTGGCGCGGGTGTTCGGGGCCGGGATGGCGACCGACGCCTTCTTCGTGGCGTTTAAACTGCCGAACCTGCTGCGTCGTATCTTCGCCGAAGGCGCGTTCTCGCAGGCGTTTGTGCCCATCCTCGCCGAATATAAAAGCAAGCAGGGCGAAGACGCCACGCGCGTGTTTGTGGCCTATGTCTCTGGCCTGCTGACGCTGGCGCTCTTTGTGGTGACGATAGCCGGCATGCTGGCCGCACCCTGGGTGATTCTGGTGACTGCGCCGGGTTTTGCTGATACGGCCGACAAATTCGCGCTCACCTCGTCGCTGCTGCGTATTACCTTTCCTTATATTCTGCTGATTTCGCTGGCCTCGCTCGCGGGCGCAATCCTTAACACCTGGAACCGTTTTTCGGTGCCGGCGTTTGCGCCCACGTTTCTTAATATCAGCATGATCGGTTTTGCGCTTTTCGCCGCGCCGTATTTTAACCCGCCGGTGCTGGCGCTCGCGTGGGCGGTCACGGTCGGCGGCGTGTTGCAGCTCGTTTACCAGCTGCCGCACCTGAAGAAAATCGGCATGCTGGTGCTGCCGCGCATTAACTTTAAAGATGCGGGCGCGATGCGCGTCATGAAACAGATGGGGCCGGCCATTCTCGGCGTGTCGGTGAGCCAGATCTCGCTCATTATCAATACGATTTTCGCCTCGTTTCTGGTCTCCGGCTCGGTCTCCTGGATGTATTACGCTGACCGCCTGATGGAGTTTCCGTCCGGCGTACTGGGCGTGGCGCTCGGGACTATCCTGCTGCCCTCGCTGTCGAGAAGTTTCGCGAGCGGCAACCATGACGAATATTCGCGCCTGATGGACTGGGGGCTGCGCCTGTGCTTTTTACTGGCGCTGCCAAGCGCGGTGGCGCTCGGCATTCTTGCTAAACCGCTGACCGTTTCGCTGTTCCAGTACGGCAAATTCTCCGGTCACGACGCGCTGATGACCCAACAGGCGCTGGTGGCGTACTCGGTCGGACTGATGGGGCTGATTGTGGTGAAAGTGCTGGCGCCGGGGTTCTATTCGCGCCAGGACATCAAAACGCCGGTGAAAATCGCCATCGTGACGCTCATCATGACGCAGGTGATGAACCTCGCGTTTATCGGGCCGCTGAAACACGCGGGGCTGGCGCTCTCGATTGGTCTTGCGGCCTGTCTTAACGCGAGCCTGCTCTACTGGCAGCTGCGTAAGCGTAAAATTTTCCAGCCGCAGCCGGGGTGGGGCGCCTTTTTGACGCGGCTGATTATCGCGGTGCTGGTGATGTCCGCGGCGCTTATCGGCGTGATGCATTTCATGCCGGACTGGGCGCAGGGCAGCATGCCGTTGCGTCTGCTGCGTCTTGCGGGCGTGGTAGTCGCAGGCGTTATCGCGTATTTCGCGACGCTCACCGTGCTTGGTTTCCACGTGCGGGATTTCGCGCGTCGTACGGTGTAAACCGAACGGCGGTAAACGCTATTACAAAAACGCGCCGGTGAATTTTCCCGGCGCGTTTTTTTATACGCGATTTTCAGCGTGCTTTTATTGAGATGTGAAAAAACCTTCCGGCAGGATTTCCCTGCCGGAATGGCGTTTTTTACCCGTAACTTTGCGGTCAGATGGCGATTTTCTTCCCGCCGCGATGCATATTCGCGGCAGTCTGCCCGTTCGCGCCGTAAAGCGCTGGCTCTTGCATCGGCTTTAACACCGCCAGCGCCTGCTGGTTACGCGCCATTTGCCCTTCGAGCAACCAGCCGTTATGCATATTTAAATCGCGCAGGTGCAGGGTTTTCTGAGTGATCGTCTGCCAGCGTTGCGCCATGTCCGGCGGCGCGTCGCGGTGCGTTTTCTGTTCGCTGCGGCGCTGCTGTTCAAGATAGTCCAGCGTGGCCAGCAGCGAGCTTTTCTCTTCAGTGATGCGCTGAAGCGCACTGCTGTTGAGACTGCCCGCGGATAACTGCTGCTGCTCCGCATCCATCACAGATTTCAGCGAATTCAGGACAGTTGTCATTTGGTCTAACACTTCTGACAGACGGCTCATAGGTTATTTATCCTGCAAGAAACTCTGAGCTTCCTGGATAAGCGCATCGGCGATTTTGCCGGTGTCCATTTTCAGCTCGCCATTACGAATGGCGGCCTTCAGCGCTTCCACACGCTCAACGTTGATATCATCAGCGCCTGGCTTCATCAGTTTTGCCTGGGCGCCGCTTAAGGTGACGCTGGCGCTGCCAGCCGCCGCGGTTTCCGTCGGACGGGCTTTCGGTGCCTGCGGTTCACTGTTTTCGCGCGGTTGCACCGTACTCACTGGTTTCAGGGGTGACGTGCGTTCAATGCTCATTGATTTTTTCCTCATAGAGGGGCTCGCGGCGTAGAGCCGATATTCATCGTTAGTTGATTAACTATATCGGCAGCCACGATGAATTCTTTATAAAGATTACAGGTTAATCAGAATAATCCCATCAGAACCCACGATGCCGCTGACCACCTGGCCTGAGGCCATTCTGACCCGGGCGTTTTGCGCCACCGCCGCATTGTTGAGGGCGCGGCCTTCGCCATTGATGCTAAAGCCTTCGCCGTTGGCGAGGATCTGGACTTGCTGACCCGCTTTTACGCGCCAGGACTGGCGCACCATCGACAGCATCACCGGCTGGTTTGCCGCGAGGTCACGCAGAGTAACAGCTTCGCGCGCCTGGTCAAGATTGAGCATAGCGTTTGGCGGCAGGAGATCCAGACGGCCGCGTTCAAGGCGGACGTTAGACTCATCCAGCATGCCGCCGCGCGCGACAGGCTGACTGGCCACCACGTAGTTTCCGAAGGCCTGAACATTCACCTGCATGTACCGTTTCTGCTCGCCGCAACGCACCTGCACGCTGAGGTTACCCCATAAACGCGCGTTGCCCGGCAGGCTGAAATCAGGATTGTCGCAGGTGAGTCTCTGCGGCTCCGGCGTTTTCACCGTCACCACTACCGCATCGCTAATGCCTGCCAGACGCTGCAGAAAAAACGGCGTCAGCTGCGCGTTGAGCGCATCGGCGAAAATGCCGGGACTTAACAGCAGTAAACCCGCGGCGAGACAGAATTTCAGGCTCTTCATTGCACTTCTCCACTTTCGGAACAGGGAGGATTCTACTCCGCTCTGTTTTTGTTCAAGGCAACAAATAGCGACGCATTTTGCGTTTATTCCAACGATAACGCACGCGTGAGGAACAGTAAGCTGTGCACACTCACCAGACTAAGTGGAGGAATCATGCTCGATAAACTGGACGCCGCGCTGCGCTTCCAACAGGAAGCTATCAATTTACGCGCTCAGCGTCAGGAGATTCTGGCGGCCAATATCGCCAACGCCGATACCCCAGGTTATCAGGCGCGCGATATTGATTTCGCCAGCCAACTGAAAAAAGTGATGGATCAGGGCCGCGCGTCAGGCAGCACCATGACGCTCGCCATGACTTCATCGCGCCATATTCCGGCTCAGGCGTCGACCGGCGCTTCTCTTGATTTGCTGTACCGCGTGCCGGATCAGCCGTCTATGGATGGCAACACCGTCGATATGGACCGTGAGCGTACCCAGTTTGCTGACAATAGCCTGAAGTATCAGACCGATCTGCAGGTTCTTGGCGGCCAAATCAAAAGCATGATGTCCGTGCTGCAGCAACAGTAAGGGTTAAAAAGCGATGGCGCTTTTAAATATTTTCGACATTGCCGGTTCCGCGATGACCGCGCAATCCAAACGCATGAACGTGGCGGCAAGTAACCTTGCCAACGCCGACAGTGCGACCGGGCCGGATGGTCAGCCTTATCGCGCAAAGCAGGTGGTTTTCCAGGTTGACGCCGCACCAGGTGCTGCGACCGGCGGTGTAAAGGTGACGGATGTCGTGGAAAGCCAGGCTCCGGACAAACTGGTCTACGAGCCAGGCAACCCGCTGGCGGATGCCAAGGGGTATGTCCGTATGCCGAACGTTGACGTGGTCGGCGAGATGGTGAACTCCATGTCCGCCTCCCGCAGCTACCAGGCCAACGTCGAAGTGCTGAACACCGTGAAAAGCATGATGCTGAAAACGCTCACGCTCGGTCAATAAAGGAGAAAACAATGTCGGTTACGTCCAGCATTAACGAAAGTTACAGCACCAGCAGTACCAGCAGCGCAACCGCAGGCAGCAGTCTGACCGGGAGCAACGCCTCGGATCTGCAAAGCAGCTTCCTGACGCTTTTGGTGGCGCAGCTGAAAAACCAGGACCCCACCAACCCGATGCAGAACAACGAACTGACCACGCAGCTTGCGCAGATCAGCACCGTGAGCGGCATCGAGAAACTGAACACCACGCTCGGATCTATCTCCGGCCAGATCGATAACAGCCAGTCGCTTGCGGCGAGCGCGCTTATCGGCCACGGCGTAATGATCCCGGGCAGCACCATTCTGACCGGCAAGGACACCACGACACCGTTTGGCGTCGAGTTGCAACAGGCCGCAGATAAAGTTACCGCCACTGTCACTGATAAGAGCGGGAAAGTCGTTCGTACCATCGAAATCGGCGCGCTGAGCGCTGGCGTTCATACCTTCTCATGGGATGGCACGATGAGCGACGGCACTAAGGCGCCGGATGGCTCCTACAACGTCTCCATTGCCGCAAGCAACGGAGGCACCCAGCTGGTCGCACAGCCGCTTAACTTCGCGCTGGTGAACGGCATTACGCGAAGCAACGGCGCGAGCCTGCTGGATCTCGGCACCTACGGGACCACCACACTCGACCAGGTACGGCAAATTATTTAAGCCTTCAATCTTATCAGGAGTAAGAAATGGCCTTTTCACAAGCGGTCAGCGGTCTGAATGCTGCCAGCACCAACCTCGACGTTATCGGCAACAACATTGCCAACTCCGCCACTTATGGTTTTAAGTCTGGCTCCGTCTCTTTCGCCGACATGTTTGCCGGTTCGAAAGCGGGCCTCGGCGTTAAAGTTGCGGGTATCACCCAGGACTTCGGCGACGGTGTGACCACCAACACCGGCCGTAAGCTCGACGTAGCTATCAGCCAGAACGGTTTCTTCCGTCTGCTCGACAGCAACGGCGGCGTGTTCTACAGCCGTAACGGCCAGTTCAAACTGGACGAAAAAAGCAACCTGGTGAACATGCAGGGTATGCAGGTGACCGGCTACCCGGCAACCGGCACCCCGCCGACCATTCAGCAGGGGGCAGACCCGATTCCGCTGACCATCCCGACCGCGCAGATGCCGGCAAGCCAGACCACCAGCGCGAACTTCGTGATGAACCTGAACTCCTCTGACGATGTTCCGGCGCAGTCTCCGTTCGATCCGGCTAACTCCAGCACCTTTAACAAAAGCGTGCCGCTGACCGTTTACGATAGCCTCGGTAACGAACACAACCTGAAGCTGTACTACGTGAAAACCGCGGATAACCAGTGGGATGTCTATAACAACGACACCAGCGTAAGCGGCTCAACACCGACCAAACTGACCAGCCTGACTTTCAGCGACAGCGGCGCTCTGACCAGCATCACCAACGCGGCGCCGGCGGGCTCCCAGCAGGTGCCGATTTCTGTGGCGTCCCTGAACGGCTCTGCGGCATTCACCTTCAGCATGAACCTGACCGGCACCACTCAGCAGAACTCCGGCGCTAACGTCCTCCTGACCTCCAACCAGAACGGCTACAAGCCGGGCGACCTGGTGGGTTATCAGGTGAACGAAGACGGCAGCCTGGTGGGTAACTACTCCAACGAGAAGAGCCAGCTTTTGGGTCAGATCGTGCTGGCGAACTTCGCCAACCCGGAAGGTCTCTCTTCCCAGGGCGATAACGTCTGGTCTGCAAGCACCGCCTCTGGCGTGGCGCTGCTGGGCTCTGCCGGTACCGGCAACTTCGGCAAGCTGACCAGCGGCGCGCTCGAAGCGTCCAACGTCGACCTGAGTAAAGAACTGGTCAACATGATCGTCGCGCAGCGTAACTACCAGTCGAACGCGCAGACCATCAAGACTCAGGACCAGATCCTCAATACCCTGGTTAACCTGCGCTAATTGTCTGAAGGGATGGCTTAATGGATCACGCAATTTATACCGCCATGGGCGCCGCCAGCCAGACGCTGAACCAGCAGTCTGTCACGGCGAGCAACCTGGCCAACGCATCAACGCCTGGCTTTCGTGCTCAGCTCAACGCGCTGCGCGCCGTGCCGGTAGAAGGGCTGTCATTGCCAACCCGCACGCTGGTCACGGCGTCCACCCCTGGCGTGAATATGAGCCAGGGGTCGCTCGACTATACCTCCCGTCCGCTGGACGTTGCCATTCAGGGCAGCGACGGCTGGCTGGCGGTGCAGGCACCCGATGGCACCGAAGCGTATACCCGCAACGGTAACATCCAGCGCACGGCGACCGGCCAGCTCACCATTCAGGGAAATCCTGTGATGGGTGAGGGCGGTCCGGTCGTGGTGCCGGAAGGCGCGGAAGTCACGATCGCCGCCGACGGTACGATTTCCGTACTGAACCCGGGCGACGCCCCGAACACTATCGCGCCGGTGGGCCGTCTGAAGATGGTTAAAGCCAGCGCGAAAGAAGTGGTTCGCGGCGACGACGGACTGTTTCGTTTAAACCAGCAGGCGCAGACCGCCCGCGGCGCGACGTTGCAGGCCGACCCGACTGTCACTCTGATGTCCGGGGTGCTGGAAGGCAGTAACGTGAAACCCGTGGAAGCTATGACCGACATGATAGCCAACGCCCGTCGCTTCGAGATGCAGATGAAAATCATCACCAGCGTCGATGAAAACGAGCAGCGCGCTAACCAGTTATTGTCGATAAGTTAATCAACAGGACGACACTATGATCAGTTCCTTATGGATTGCCAAAACCGGCCTCGACGCCCAGCAAACCAATATGGACGTTATCGCCAACAACCTGGCGAACGTCAGCACCAACGGTTTCAAACGTCAGCGCGCGGTGTTTGAAGATCTGCTTTACCAGACCATCCGCCAGCCGGGCGCGCAGTCTTCTGAACAGACGACGCTGCCTTCCGGCCTGCAGATTGGTACCGGTGTGCGCCCTGTCGCCACCGAGCGTCTGCACACGCAGGGCAACCTGTCTCAGACCAACAACAGCAAAGATGTCGCGATTAAAGGCCAGGGCTTCTTCCAGGTTCTGCTGCCGGACGGCACCTCCGCGTATACCCGCGACGGTTCTTTCCAGGTGGATCAGAACGGCCAGCTCGTAACCGCGGGCGGTTTCCAGGTTCAGCCGGCTATCACCATTCCTGCGAACGCGCTGAGCATCACCGTCGGTCGCGACGGCGTAGTGAGCGTGACCCAGCAGGGAACGGCGGCGCCGGTACAGGTCGGCCAGATCAACCTGACCACCTTTATGAACGACAGCGGTCTGGAAAGCATTGGTGAAAACCTCTACACCGAAACCCAGTCCTCCGGCACGCCGAACGAAAGCACGCCGGGCCTGAACGGTGCAGGGCTGCTGTATCAGGGTTATGTCGAAACCTCTAACGTCAACGTGGCGGAAGAGCTGGTCAACATGATCCAGGTGCAGCGCGCTTACGAGATCAACAGTAAAGCGGTTTCCACCACTGACCAGATGCTGCAAAAACTGACGCAACTCTAAAGCCTGTTTCGGTGTGGCGTAATGCCACACCGAACGCCACTACGAAGATGAAAGCAATGCAAAAGACCGGTGCGCAACTCTGCCCTATCGCGATAGCTCTCGCATTAACCCTGTCGGGCTGTGCGTGGGTGCCTTCTACTCCGCTGGTTCAGGGCGCGACGACCGCGCAGCCCGCACCTGCCCCCGCGCCGGTGGTTAACGGTTCCATTTTCCAGTCCGTACAGCAGATTAACTACGGTTATCAACCGCTGTTCGAAGATCGTCGTCCGCGTAACGTCGGCGATACGCTCACCATTGAGCTGCAAGAAAACGTCAGCGCGAGCAAGAGCTCGTCGGCAAACGCCAGCCGCGACGGCAAGACCAGTTTTGGTCTCGATACTGTTCCTCGCTATCTGCAGGGCCTCTTTGGCAATGCGCGCGCCGATGTCAGCGCATCCGGCGGCAATACCTTTAATGGCAAAGGCGGCGCTAACGCCAGCAACACCTTCAGCGGCACGCTGACCGTGACCGTCGATCAGGTTCTCGCCAACGGCAACCTGCACGTGGTCGGTGAAAAACAGATTGCCATTAACCAGGGCACAGAATTTATCCGCTTCTCGGGCGTGGTTAACCCTCGCACCATTAGCGGCAGCAATACGGTACCGTCCACGCAGGTGGCGGATGCCCGCATTGAATATGTCGGCAACGGCTACATCAACGAAGCGCAGAACATGGGATGGCTACAGCGTTTCTTCCTTAATTTATCGCCGATGTAACAGAGGTGAAAAATGTTTAAATCGCTTACAGGATTCCTGCTGTTGCTCGTCGCGACGTTCGCGCAGGCTGACCGCATTCGTGACTTAACCACCGTACAGGGCGTGCGTGAAAACTCCCTGATTGGCTACGGCTTGGTGGTGGGCCTTGATGGCACCGGTGACCAGACGACCCAGACGCCGTTTACCACCCAGAGCCTGAACAACATGCTCTCGCAGCTCGGGATCACCGTTCCGGCGGGCACTAACATGCAGTTGAAAAACGTGGCGGCCGTGATGGTCACCGCCTCTTACCCGGCGTTCGCACGCCAGGGGCAGGCCATCGACGTGGTGGTCTCCTCAATGGGTAACGCCAAAAGCCTGCGCGGCGGTACGCTCCTGATGACGCCGCTGAAAGGCGTCGATAACCAGGTTTACGCGCTGGCGCAGGGCAACATTCTGATTGGCGGCGCGGGCGCTTCCGCAGGCGGCAGCAGCGTGCAGGTGAACCAGCTTAACGGCGGTCGCATCACCAACGGCGCGGTAATCGAGCGCGAACTGCCGACGCAGTTCGGCTCCGGCAACACCATTAACCTGCAGCTCAATAATGATGACTTTACGCTGGCGCAGCAGATTGCCGACACCATTAACCGCGCGCGAGGCTATGGCTCCGCGGTACCGCTGGACGCCCGTACCGTTCAGGTACGCGCACCGACCGGCGGCAGCTCACAGGTGCAGTTACTGGCAGGCATTCAGAACCTTGAAGTGAATGTCGCGGTGCAGGACGCCAAAGTCATTATTAACTCGCGCACCGGCTCGGTGGTGATGAACCGTGAAGTGGCGCTCGACAGCTGTGCGGTCGCGCAGGGCAACCTCTCTGTGACGGTTAACCAGCAGGCCAACGTCAGCCAGCCGAATACGCCATTTGGCGGCGGCCAGACGGTCGTGACGCCGCAAACCCAAATCGACATGCGCCAGAGTGGCGGTGCGCTGCAACGCGTTACCTCCAGCGCCAACCTGAACAGCGTGGTACGTGCGCTTAATGCCCTGGGCGCCACGCCGATGGACCTGATGTCGATTCTGCAATCCATGCAAAGCGCGGGCTGTCTGCGCGCCAAACTGGAAATCATCTGATGCTGACTGATAGCAAATTACTGTCCAGCGCCGCCTTTGACGCGCAATCACTGAATGACCTGAAAGCGAAGGTTTCAAAGGATCCGAACGGCAACCTGAAATCGGTTGCCCGTCAGATGGAAGGGATGTTCGTGCAAATGATGCTGAAAAGCATGCGCGAAGCGCTGCCCAAGGATGGGCTGTTCAGTAGCGATCAGACCCGGCTTTACACCAGTATGTACGATCAGCAAATCGCCCAGCAGATGACGGCGGGCAAAGGCTTAGGCCTCGCTGACATGATGGTCAAACAGATGGGCGGCGAGGCGGCTTCCACCGAGCAGCCCGCTGCCGCGGCGGATAACGTGGCTCAGGTGCCGATGAAGTTTGATATCGACACCATGAACAGCTACCGCAACCAGGCGATTACCCAGATTGTACGCCAGGCGATGCCGAAAGCGCCGACCAACGAAGAGCCGCTCTCCGGCGACAGCAAAGACTTCCTGGCGCAGCTTTCGCTGCCTGCGAAACTTGCGAGCCAGCAGAGCGGCGTGCCTCATCACCTGATTCTGGCGCAGGCCGCGCTGGAATCCGGCTGGGGCCAGCGCCAGATCCGCAAAGAGAACGGCGAGCCGAGCTTTAACATTTTCGGCGTGAAGGCGACATCGTCCTGGAAAGGGCCGGTGACCGAAATTACCACCACCGAATATGAAAACGGCGAAGCGAAAAAAGTGAAGGCGAAGTTTCGCGTTTACGGCTCTTATCTTGAGGCGCTGTCCGATTACGTGGGCATGCTGACGCGCAACCCGCGCTATGCGGCGGTGACTACGGCCGCGTCGGCGGAAGAGGGCGCGCAAGCGTTGCAGAATGCCGGTTACGCGACCGATCCGAACTACGCCCGCAAGCTGACCAGCATGATCCAGCAGATGAAATCGCTCGGTGAAAAAGTGAGCAAGGCGTACAACCAGGATATCTCGACGCTGTTCTGAAACCACTCAAGTTCTCTTAAGCGCTGCCGATAATTATCGTCAGGACCCGCATATGAATGTTCAAAAGGAACCTCCATGTCCAGTAGCTTAATTAATAGCGCCATGAGTGGCCTGAGTGCGGCACAAACCGCACTGAGCACGGTGAGCAATAACATCTCTAACTATAACGTCGCAGGCTATACCCGCCAGACCACCGTTCTGGGGCAGTCTAACAGCACCATGACGCAGGGCGGCTGGGTCGGCAACGGCGTTTATGTTTCCGGTATTCAGCGTGAATATGATGCGTTCATCACCAATCAGCTGAACGCCGCGCAAAACCAGAGCAGCGGCTTAACCACCCGCTATGAGCAGATGTCGAAAATCGACGATATGGTCTCTGGCACCACCAACAATATCTCCACCACTATGCAGGATTTCTTCAAAAGCCTGCAGACGCTGGCCAGCAATGCCGAAGATCCGGCTGCGCGTCAGACCCTGCTGGGTAAAGCTGACGGTCTGGTAAACCAGTTTAAAGTGGTGGATCAGTATCTGCGCGACCAGGATAAACAGGTCAATACGGCCGTGACCGCCAGCGTCCAGCAGATCAACAACTACGCGACCCAGATTGCGTCGCTGAACGAACAGATCACCCGCCTGACCGGTATGGGCGCGGGCGCGTCGCCAAACGATCTGCTGGATCAGCGCGATCAGCTGGTGAGCGAACTGAATAAAATCGTCGGCGTGGATGTGTCCGTTCAGGACGGCAACACCTTTAACGTGACGATGGCGAACGGCTATAACCTGGTACAGGGCAGTAAGGCAAGCCAGGTGGCTGCCGTGCCGTCCAGCGCCGATCCGTCTCGTACGACGATTGCATTTGTCGACAAGACCGCCGGGAACATTGAGATCCCGGAAAAGCTGGTCACCAGTGGTTCACTGGGCGGCCTGTTCGCCTTCCGCAGCGAAGATCTCGACCAGGCGCGTAATAACCTTGGCCAGATAGCGCTGGCTTTTGGTGACGCGTTCAACAAACAGCACGAAGCGGGCTTTGACGCTAACGGCGACGCCGGTAAGGCTTTCTTTAAGCTCGGTTCTCCGGCGGCCATGAGCAACGCGCGTAACACGGGCTCCGCTTCGCTGACGGCAAGCATTACCGACAGCACGGCGGTGAAAGCCAGCAACTACCAGATGGCATATGACGGCACGAACTGGAAAGTGACGCGTCTGTCTGACAATGTCACCGTGAACGCGACGCCGACCACCGATGGTGCCGGCAACGTGACCGCGCTGGAGTTTGACGGCCTGAAGATCGGCATTACGGGCGCGGCTGCGAACAAAGATACCTTCATCGTGAAGCCGGTTAACGACGTCATCATCAGCATGGATGTGAATGTCCATGACGAGTCTGAAATCGCGATGGCGTCAGACGCGACCTCTGGCGAGAGCGACAACCGTAACGGCAAAGCGCTGCTGGATCTGCAAAACAGCAAAGTCGTCGGCGGCAGCAAAACGTTTAACGATGCTTACGCGGCGTTTATCAGTGAAGTGGGTAACAAAACCAACACGCTGAAAAGCTCCAGTACGACCCAGACTAACGTGGTCACGCAGCTGACTAACCAGCAGCAGTCCATTTCCGGGGTTAACCTGGATGAAGAGTACGGCAACCTGCAACGCTATCAGCAGTACTACATGGCGAACGCTCAGGTGCTGCAAACCGCGTCCGCGCTGTTTGACGCGCTTCTCCAGATTCGCTAACAGGGAACCGAACGATGCGTATTAGTACACAAATGATGTATCAGCAGAACATGCGGGGCATTACCGACTCGCAGAGTACCTGGCTGAAATACGGTGAGCAGATGTCCACCGGTAAACGCGTTAACCGTCCGTCTGACGATCCGATCGCCGCAGCCCAGGCTGTGGTGCTCTCCCAGGCGCAGGCGCAGAACGAGCAGTACACCCAGGCGCGTACTTTCGCGACGCAGAAAGTGTCGCTGGAGTCGAGCGTCCTGTCTCAGGTGACAAGCGTTATCACCTCCGCGCAGGAAAAAATCGTTTACGCGAACAACGGTACGCTGAGCGACACCGACCGCGCGTCGGTCGCAACAGACCTGCAGGGGATGCGCGATCAGCTGCTGAACCTGGCAAACAGCACCGATGGTAATGGCCGCTATATTTTCGCAGGCTATAAAACCGATGCCGCGCCGTTCTCCGGTACGCCTGGCAACATCACCTATAACGGCGGCACCGAAAACATCACGCAGCAGGTGGATTCCGCGCGCACAATGGTTATCGGCCATACCGGCGATCTGGTGTTCGACCGTATCACCAGCAACGCCAAGCCGGAGCCGGATGGATCGCCGAGCGAAACCAACCTGTTTAAAATGCTCGACTCCGCTATCGCCGCGCTGAAAACGCCGATGGAAGGCGCGGATGAAACGACCCAGCAGGGCCTGCTGGACGCCGTATCTAAAACTTCGCGTGGGCTTAGCAACGCCCTGGATAACGTCGGCACCGTACTGGCGGAAGTCGGTACTCAGCAGAAAGAGCTGGAAAACCTCGATCAGCTGGGCGCGGAACGTACGCTGGGCCAGACGGCGCAGATGAGTAACCTGGTGGATGTGGACTGGAACTCGGCCATCTCCTCCTACGTGATGCAGCAGGCGGCGCTTCAGGCTTCCTACAAAGCGTTTAGCGACATGCAGGGTATGTCGCTGTTCCAGTTGAATAAGTAAGTTTGTCGATTTGAAGCATGTCATGAAACTGGGCATGCTTGATGTGCCCGCCTCGTTATCCTGAGGCGGGCTTTTTTTTGCCTATTGTGCAGCCTGTTGCGCTGCAATTTCTGCCGGACGCGCTTTCTGTGTGAGGCGAATCACAAGCGCCACGCCACCGGCAAGCGTTGCCAGCGCCACCACGGCAGGCCAGCCGCCCAGCGCCCAGGCTTTACTGCCGAGCAGTGAACCGAGGGCCATACCCACAAACACACCGGTAAAGAGCAGGGCGTTAAGACGACCGCGCGCTTTCGGCTCCAGGCTGTAAACCAGCGTCTGATGCGCCACCAGCGACGACTGCAACCCTAAATCAAAACCCACCGCTGCGACGGCAATCAGCACCAGTTGCATGGAAGGCGAAAGCAGCGGCAACGCAAACATGGCAGCAAATGAGATCATCACCAGCAGGCTGCCGAGCTGCGTGACACGCGCCGGACCAAAGCGATCGGACAGCGCACCGGAGAGCGGAGCGGCCAGCGCGCCCGCAGCCCCCGCCAGACCGAAAGCCCCCGCGACGGCGCTTCCCATGTGGAATTTATCGGCCAGCATCACCGCGAGCATCGACCAGAACGCGCTAAAGCCAATCGACAGAAACCCTTGCGCCATCGCCGCGCCGCGCAGCGTCGGGTAGCGTTTCCACAGAACGCCCATCGAGTGCAGGAGGGCCGGGTAGCTCAGCGTTGCATGGGTTTCAAAACGCGGCAGTACGCGCCACAGCACCAGCCCAATGAGCACGATGCTGGCGGCGGCGAGCTGATACATCACCCGCCAGCCAAAGGCCGCGCTGATAACGCCGCTCACCGAGCGGGAGAGCAGAATGCCAAGCAACAGACCGGTCATCACGGTGCCGACGATTTTACCCTGCTGGCCGGCAGGCGAGAGGATCGCGGCGGCGGGCACGATATCCTGCGCCATGGTCGCCATCATGCCCACCAGCAGGCTTAATACCAGCAGGCTGTGCAATCCGCCGCTCAGGCTGTAGAGCGCCAGCATGACGGCGAGCGTCAGGCATTTCACCAGAATCAGCGTGCGGCGGTCATGGCGATCGCCCAGCGGCAGCAAGAACAGAATACCAAGCGCGTAGCCCGCCTGGGTCAGCGTTGGGATAAGGCCCATGCCGTCAACGCTCAGATGCAGATCGCTGCCGATAAGCGGCAGGATGGGCTGCGCGTAGTAAATCGAGGCGACGCTCAGCCCCGTCGCCATCGCCAGAATCAGTATCAGTAATCGTGAGAGCCCAGGGGCGGGTTGTGCAGCGTTGTTATGGTTATTCATGGTGAAACCCTCGTAAGTAGTCAGTGCGAAGGATTGTCCGCCCGCGGCGGCTGGCGCGGTAGAGGCCGACATGATAAAACGGTTATACGTCTGGCGTATGACAGAGAGAAATAAGATGGGTATTGAGCGTATAGACCGCGTGGAGCTGATGCATACCTTTGTGCGCATTATTGAGAGTGGCTCGCTCTCCGCCGCCGCGCAGCAGATGAATACCACCCAGGCGACCGTCAGCCGTCGGCTGAAATCGCTGGAAGATTTGCTTGGGGCGAGGCTCCTGCTGCGTACCACGCACGCCATGAAGCTCACCGATGACGGCGAGCGCTGCTATCAACATGCGCGCAGCGTGCTGGCGAGCTGGCAGGCGCTTGAGGATGAAATCAAAAACGCCGAAGGGGAGCCGGTTGGCGTTCTGCGTGTGCGTGCGCCGCACGCGTTTGGTCAGGATCAGCTTATCGCGCCGCTTACCGCGTTTTTAAACCGTTATCCGGGGCTGTGCGTCGACTGGATGCTGAATGACAAATCGCCGGACTTTATCAGCGATAACATCGACTGTGCGCTGCACGTCGGCCCGGATATCGACCCGTCGGTGATTGCCGTTGAGCTCGCCGAGGTGCCGCGCATCGTGGTGGCGTCGCCTGAGCTTCTGGCGCGTCACCCGCCCGTCGAGGATATTGACAGCCTCGCCGCGCTGCCGTGGGTGGCGCTCAGCACGTTTTACCGGCGTGAAGTCACGCTGCATCATACCGGGAGCGGCGAGCGGCAGGCGTTTACGGTGCTGCCGCGGCTCAGTTCCGACAGCTTGTACGCTATCCGCCGCACGATCCTTAACGGGCTTGGCGTGGGGATGATTTCCGCGTGGGCGGTGGAGGAGGA
Organism: Cronobacter sp. 153480017-3; assembly: GCF_053627815.1. Lineage (NCBI taxonomy): Bacteria > Pseudomonadati > Pseudomonadota > Gammaproteobacteria > Enterobacterales > Enterobacteriaceae > Cronobacter > Cronobacter sp. 153480017-3. The sequence continues at coordinate 520,845 of NZ_JBSEYN010000002.1, forward strand.
TTTGCGCGAAGGGCGTCTGGTGCAGCTGTTGCCGCAGTGGCAGGCGCCCGCGCTGCCGGTATATCTGCTCTATCCGTGGGCGCGCTACTATCCGGCGCGGCTGCGTCGTTTTCTGGAGCTGATGAAAGCGGTGATGCCCGAGCTTGCGGGAATGCGGCAGGTGACCGCCACCAAAAAACAGGGGAAAGCAGGCAATAAAAAAGCCGGTCATTGACCGGCTTTTTTGTGCGGGGAAGGTTACTCCACCGGCTGAGGACGCGTTGCAGGGGCAGAGGCCTGATGGGTGGCGCTGTGACCGCCCGCCGCGCCTTTACCGCTGAACTCGAACGCCGGGCGAACCCAGTCGCTGTGACGCGGCGGCTCCGGGACATATTCCGGTGCCGGTGCGCGGGTCATGGGTGCTGAGGCGACGCTTGCGGACGCGACAGCCACCACCGGCGCTTTCACGTCGTCTTGCGGCGTTTCAACCGGCGCGGCTTCCGCGGCTTTCACCGGCTCATCAGCAATCACTTCCGGCTGAGGTGCCTGTTCAGGTGCGCTTTCTGCGATGTCAGCAGCGGCTTCTTCACGAGGCGCTTCTTCAGCGACCGGGGCGTCAGCCGGAACGGCTTCCTGTGCGACCTGCTCAGCGACGGCCTGATCCTGCGGCTCGATAAGCTGCGGCTCGGCGTCAACCGGCGCGGCAATCGCTTCAGGATGCGTGGTTTCCACAACTGGCTCCTGCGGTGCAGTTTCCACCACAGACGGCTCGACCACCACGGCTTCAGCGACCGGCGCAACCGGTGCTTCAGTCGCCTGGGTTTCAGCCACCGGCGCGGTGTTCTGCTCCAGCTGCTGTTCGTCCTGCTCCTGTACACGCGGCAGCGGGTAGCGGATCCAGACTTTACCGGACGCCATTTCTGGCGACGCGCACGCGACGGTCAGCGGCATCGGCGACTGGGTCGGGTAACGCTCGTCACGGTAGCGACGACGGCGCTGGCCGCTGACGCGCAGGTGACGCGGGGAACGGCGAGAGCGACGCGGCATACCGGCGTTTTCGCTGCCCGTCTGGTTGGTCTCTTCAGCGACGGCAGGCGTTTCCACGTTGGCTGGCAGCGCCAGCGGTGCGGCTTCTTCACGCGGTTCAGCGACCGGCGCGTCGGTGGTGCCGACAGCTTCTGCTTCCGCTGCGGATTCGATACGCACTTTCTGGCTCAGCTGGCGTGGTTTACGGCGCGGCATTACCTGAACAACGCGATCTTCCTGTTCGGTCTCTTCAACGGCCTCATCACGGTTCAGCGCGCTGACTTCCTGCTGTGCCTGACGTTTCTCTTCAGAACGACGGCGGTTGCGTTCGCGGCGCGGAGACTGCGGCTGATCGTCACGGGATTTCGCCTTATCGGCGGCCTCTTCAGCAACCGGGGCGCGGGTTTCACGCGCTTCGGTGTTCTGCTGTTTCTCACGGCGGTTACGGCGGTTCTCTTCGCGCGCTTCGCTGTTGTCACGGTTATCGCGATTGTCGCGGTTATCACGGGACGGACGCTCGCCGCGTTCACTGCGATCGCCACGCTCGTTACGGTCGCGACGGTTGTTCTGACGACGACCGTTGCGGCGCTCCTGTTGTTTCTCGTCGCGGTTTTTCGCAGGCTGCTGCTCCGGCTCGCTCGCGACAGGCTGTGCCTGCGGCTCGCTGGCGAACAGGCTCTTCAGCGCGCTGATGGCGCGGCTCAGGAAGCCTTCTTTGGCAGGCGCTGCGGCATTGACCGGCGCTTTCGGCGCGGCGGTTTCGGCTTTCGGTGCGGTGGTTTCCTGCGGCACTGGCGGCACGTCCGGCATTACGAATGTGGCAAGTGCAGGCTGCTCAGGACGTTTACGCTCGGCGTATTCGTCTTCAGACGGCAGTGCCATCGCTTCTTCATGCAGCTTCGGCAGCATGTAGCTCAGGGTATGCGTCTCTTCGCCTTTACGCACGCGCAGTACGGAGTAGTGCGGCGTTTCCATCTGATCGTTTGGCACGATCACGCAGCGCACGCCGCCCTGACGGGTTTCGATAGCGGTGATGGCTTCACGCTTCTCGTTAAGCAGGTAGGAGGCGATGGGCACCGGAACGATAGCGTGAACTTCCTGGGTGTTCTCTTTCAGCGCTTCTTCTTCAATCAGACGCAGAATGGAGAGCGACAGAGATTCGTTATCGCGGATGGTGCCGGTGCCGCTACAGCGCGGACAGACGTGATGGCTGGATTCGCCAAGCGACGGGCTCAGGCGCTGACGGGACATCTCCAGCAGGCCGAAGCGGGAAATATGGCTAATCTGGATGCGCGCGCGATCCTGACGCACCGCTTCGCGCAGACGGTTTTCCACCGCGCGCTGGTGGCGTACCGGCGTCATATCGATGAAGTCGATAACGATAAGACCGCCTAAGTCGCGCAGGCGCAGCTGGCGGGCGATTTCATCCGCCGCTTCCAGGTTGGTGTTAAACGCCGTCTCTTCGATATCGCCGCCGCGGGTCGCGCGGGCGGAGTTGATGTCGATAGCGGTCAGCGCTTCGGTGGTGTCGATAACAATCGAGCCGCCGGACGGCAGACGCACTTCGCGCTGGAAGGCGGACTCAATCTGGGATTCTATCTGATAGTGGCTGAACAGCGGAATTTCACCGGTGTAGAGCTTAATTTTGCTGCTGAAATCCGGACGACCCAGCGCCGCGATGTGCTGGCGGGCCAGCTCAAGCACTTTCGGGTTATCGATAAGGATTTCGCCGATGTCCTGGCGCAGATAGTCGCGAAACGCGCGCACGATGACGTTACTTTCCTGATGGATAAGGAACGGTGCCGGGCGGTTTTCAGCGGCTTTTTTTATGGCTTCCCAGTGCTTGAGGCGGAAGCTTAAATCCCACTGCAGCGCTTCGGCGGATTTACCGACGCCTGCGGTGCGCACGATAAGCCCCATGCCATCCGGCAGCTCCAGGCTTGAAAGCGCTTCTTTAAGCTCGGTGCGATCGTCGCCTTCGATACGGCGAGAGATACCGCCCGCACGCGGGTTGTTCGGCATCAGCACGAGGTAGCTGCCCGCGAGGCTGATAAACGTCGTCAGCGCTGCGCCTTTGTTGCCACGCTCTTCTTTGTCTATCTGAACGATGACTTCCTGGCCTTCGCGCAGGACATCTTTAATATTCGGACGACCATGAGAGGCGTAGTTTGCGGGGAAATATTCGCGGGCGATTTCTTTTAAGGGGAGGAAACCGTGTCTTTCGGCGCCATAATCCACAAATGCGGCTTCGAGACTGGGTTCAATGCGGGTGATTTTGCCTTTGTAGATGTTCGCTTTTTTCTGCTCGTGTCCAGGACTTTCGATATCCAGGTCGTACAGACGTTGCCCATCCACGAGGGCGACGCGCAACTCTTCCTGCTGAGTTGCGTTAATTAGCATTCTTTTCATCGTAACTTACTCGTTATTCTTACATTGACGACAAAGCTGCGGGCATGGTGACGCTGACCGGGAGTGAACCGATGGCCTCGTGACTGTTCGCGCCGTCAACCTCCCGGTTGTCGAACGCTTAAGAGGCGCAGAGTGTCGGTAGCCTGTATTTCAGGTGGAAATACAGCGCAATTATCAGAGGAATGACCGGGATTGTTTCTCCGGAAGCTTCCCTTTACCGGCCAGGCTGCAACCCGCAGCCCGCTAACTGCCTGAAAGTTCAACACGTCTTACGCCATTGCCGCGTGGAAGGACTGTCAGGCAAAACTGGTAATTCCGCAAAATTCCTTGTCTAAACAAGTCTCAACACGGAAAACAGTCGCATTATTCCATTGCTAAGCTTGATATAGCAAGCTGACTTTTGCCCTTTATCACCGACTTACTCACAGTTTTTTAACTTCTTGTTCGTCAGTTCCGCCGAAGCGGTGACAAAACGAACTCATTAGCTGTGTGAATCGATGAGTTAGTAAATATAAGCATATAAAAATGTGTGGCGCTACGGGCATCCGGTATTTAGAATCGCGCACCATGAAAACAGAGACTCCATCCGTAAAAATCGTTGCCGTTTCCGCCGATCAGGCCGGGCAGCGTATCGATAATTTTTTGCGCACCCAGTTGAAAGGCGTGCCGAAAAGCATGATTTACCGCATCCTGCGCAAAGGCGAAGTGCGCGTGAACAAAAAACGCATTAAGCCAGAATATAAGCTCGAAGCGGGCGATGAAGTGCGCATTCCGCCGGTTCGCGTAGCGGAGCGCGAAGAAGAGGCGGTTTCCCCGCATTTACAGAAGGTGGCGGCGTTAAGCGACGTTATCCTTTATGAAGATGACCATATTCTGGTGCTGAATAAACCGTCCGGCACCGCCGTGCACGGCGGCAGCGGGCTGAGCTTCGGTGTTATCGAGGGGCTGCGCGCGTTGCGCCCTGAGGCGCGTTTCCTGGAGCTGGTACATCGCCTCGATCGCGATACCTCCGGCGTGCTGCTGGTGGCGAAAAAGCGCTCGGCGCTGCGTTCCCTGCATGAACAGTTGCGCGAGAAAGGGATGCAGAAAGATTATCTGGCGCTGGTGCGCGGACAGTGGCAGTCGCATGTGAAAAACGTGCAGGCGCCGCTTCTGAAAAATATTCTGCAAAGTGGCGAGCGTATCGTGCGCGTGAATCAGGAAGGGAAACCCTCCGAGACGCGTTTTAAAGTGGAAGAGCGCTTTGCCATTGCGACGCTGGTACGCTGTAGCCCGGTGACAGGACGCACGCATCAGATCCGCGTTCATACGCAGTATGCGGGCCACCCCATCGCGTTTGACGATCGCTATGGCGACCGCGCGTTTGACATGCAGCTGGCGTCAACCGGCCTTAACCGGCTTTTCCTGCATGCGGCGGCGCTGCGCTTTGAGCATCCAGGCACCGGCGAGACGATGCGTATTGAAGCGCCACTGGACGACGAACTTAAGCATTGTCTGAAAGTGTTACGCGCGGGCGGCTGACAGCCTCCCGAATGTAGTAGTTCTCAGGTTTGCCTCCCCGCGTTGCGGTTTGAAATGCACTATACTGAACACCCGGCTTAGGCCGGGTGTTTTTTTATACAATTACAACCGCATGGAGATGAAAATGGCCTGGTTACAATCCCGGACATGGAAACGTGTTTTCTTTACCCTGTTTCTGACAGGCATGGTGTGGCAGCTCGCTGGATGCGATAACGATAAAGAACCGGAGCAGCGCAAAGCGTTTATCCAGTTCCTCCAGACTCGCATTCTGCCGTCTGAAAAACTGTCCGTCCCGACGCTGACCGCGCAGGAAAAAGAGAGCTTTGGCAAGTACGCTGATGATTATGCCATCCTTAGCGATTACTCCAGCGAAATGACCACGGCGTTTTCCGGCAACGATCAGGCGATGCGCCAGATGCGCAGCGTGACCAGTGCGAAAGATATGGTGGAAAAGCGCGACACTATCGAGAAATCCCGCAAAGAAGTGGGGAATATCGAGTCAAAACGTGCCGACACCATGAAGAGCGTGGAAGATCGTTATTCCAAACTGAAACAGCCGGACGACCTGAAAGCGGTGTTTGACCAGGCCTATCAGAAAACTGTGGTGCGCCCGAACGCGCTGCTGACCCAGACGCTGTCGCTGACCGACGCCATTCTTGGCCAGGCGCTGGATATCGGCAACTACCTGAATAGCCTTGGCAATAAAGTGCAGTACACTGGCGCGATGGCACAGTTTACCGACCAGAAACAGCTGGATCTGTTTAACGAAAAACTGAGCGCGATGCGTGAGAAGCAGCAAGAGCTGCTGACCGTTGCGCGTCAGCTGGCAGGCATGCAGTAAGTCTCGCCCCGCACTATAAAAAAGCCCTGCATTGCAGGGCTTTTGCGTTTTAAGCGCTCAGCGATGGGCGAGAGGATCGACCCCTTCGTTTCTGAGCATTTCACAAAGCCGAATGAGAGGCAGGCCCACCAGCGTGTTCGGGTCGCGCCCGTCGAGACGCTCAAAGAGCGTGATGCCAAGCCCTTCGCTTTTAAAACTGCCCGCGCATTGCCACGGTGTTTCGCGATGCAGATAGTTTTCGATTTCACTTGTAGTCAGCGAGCGGAAATGGACGTGAAAGGGCTCGCAGTCGACCTGATACGCGCCGGTCTCGCTATTATAAAGCGCGAGGCCAGTATAAAACGTCACAACGTTACCGCTGGCCTGTTGCAACTGCTTAATCCCATTTTCAAAGGTGTGCGGTTTGCCGGTAATGGTATTATTCAGCACGCAAACCTGATCGCTGCCGATAATCAAATGCCGGGGATATTTCTCCCGCAGCGCTTGCGCTTTTTGCAAAGCCAGCCTTAATACTAATTGTTGTGCGGTTTCATCCGCGTATGGGGTTTCGTCGGTCTCGGGGGCTGCGGTTTCAAACGGTAAACCGAGCTTTTCTAACAGGCTACGGCGGAACGGCGACGTGGAAGCAAGCACGATTGAGGTCATATTTTTCAGGGAAAGATAGCGAATCGATGTGCGCTATTTTAAACTGTCGGCCGCAATGTGTGCGAATAAATGGTAAAAGGTGTTTCAAACCCGCCTTTTTCTTTGACTCTATGACGTTACAAAGTTAATATGCGCGCCCTATGCAAAAGGTAAAATTACCCCTGACTCTTGATCCGGTTCGTACGGCTCAAAAACGCCTCGATTACCAGGGTATCTATACTCCTGAACAGGTAGAGCGTATCGCCGAATCTGTGGTCAGTGTGGACAGCGATGTCGAATGCTCCATGTCGTTCGCTATCGATAACCAGCGTCTCGCCGTGATGAAAGGCGATGCGACGGTTACGGTAACGCTCGCGTGTCAGCGTTGCGGCCAGCCGTTTAGTCATCAAGTCCACACAACGTATTGTTTCAGCCCGATCTCTAACGACGATCAGGCGGAAGCACTCCCGGAAGCGTATGAGCCGATTGAAGTTAATGAATTCGGCGAAATCGACCTGCTGGCAACGGTTGAAGATGAACTCATCCTCGCTCTGCCTGTAGTTCCGGTGCATGATTCTGAACACTGTGAAGTGTCCGAGGCGGACATGGTGTTTGGCGAACTGCCTGAAGAGGCACAGAAACCAAATCCATTTGCCGTGTTAGCCAGTTTAAAGCGTAAGTAATTGGCGTTTCCCGCGCGAGCGGGAATAAGCCGTAATTGAGGAGTAAGGTCCATGGCCGTACAACAGAATAAACCCACTCGTTCCAAGCGCGGTATGCGTCGTTCTCATGACGCGCTGACCGCTGTCACCAGCCTGTCTGTAGACAAAACTTCTGGTGAAACCCATCTGCGTCACCACATCACCGCCGACGGTTACTACCGCGGTCGCAAGGTTATCACTAAGTAATCACGCGTAAGCGTGGTTGAGCTTAGTGCGCTTTCCCCGCTTAAGCGGGGATAACCGTAACCTGGCGATATCTTGACACCTCTAACCCTGGCGTTAGATGTCATGGGCGGGGACTTTGGTCCTGCCGTGACAGTGCCTGCAGCATTGCAGGCACTGAATTCTGATCCACATTTGCATCTTCTTTTAGTCGGCGATCCCGACGCCATCACGCCATTACTTGCCAGAGCTGATTTTGAACAACGTTCGCGGCTGCAGATCATTGCGGCAGAGTCGGTTATTGCCAGTGATGTCCGTCCTTCACAGGCTGTGCGCAACAGCCGCGGCAGTTCTATGCGTATCGCGCTGGAGCTGGTGAAAGAAGGGCGCGCGCAGGCCTGCATCAGCGCCGGTAACACCGGCGCGCTGATGGGGCTTGCTAAACTGCTGCTTAAACCGGTCGACGGGATTGAGCGGCCCGCGCTGGTGACGGTGCTGCCGCATCAGCAGAAAGGAAAAACGGTGGTGCTCGATTTAGGCGCCAACGTGGATTGCGACAGCACGATGCTCGCGCAGTTTGCGATTATGGGCTCAGTGATGGCGGAAGAGGTGCTCGGCATCAAAAATCCGCGCGTCGCGCTGCTCAATATCGGCGAAGAAGAAACGAAAGGGCTGGATAGCATTCGTGACGCTGCCGCGTTGTTAAAAACGGTGCCATCGTTGAACTATATCGGCTATCTCGAAGCCAACGAATTACTGACCGGCAAAACCGATGTGCTGGTATGCGACGGTTTTGTCGGTAACGTCACGCTAAAAACGATGGAAGGTGTTGTCAGGATGTTCCTTTCGCTGCTCAAATCGCAGGGCGAAGGAAAAAAACGGTCGTGGTGGTGGCTTTTATTAAAGCGTTGGTTACAAAAAAGCCTCTCAAGGCGATTCAGTCACCTCAACCCCGACCAGTATAATGGCGCCTGTCTGTTAGGATTGCGCGGCACGGTGATTAAGAGCCACGGTGCAGCCAATCAGCGAGCTTTTGCGGTCGCGATTGAACAGGCAGTGCAGGCGGTGCAGCGACAAGTTCCTCAGCGGATTGCCGCTCGCCTGGAATCTGTATTACCCAAGAGTGACTGAGCGTACATGTATACGAAGATTATTGGTACAGGCAGCTATCTGCCTGAACACGTGCGGACGAACGCCGATCTGGAAAAAATGGTGGAAACCTCTGATGAGTGGATTGTCACTCGCACTGGTATCCGCGAGCGTCGCATTGCGGCGCCCGGCGAAACCGTCGCCACTATGGGCTACGAAGCGGCACTGCGCGCCATCGACATGGCCGGTATCGACAAAGAACAGATTGGCCTGATTATCGTCGCCACCACCTCCGCCACGCACGCTTTCCCGAGCGCCGCCTGCCAGGTGCAGGGCATGCTCGGCATCAAAGGCTGCCCGGCATTTGACGTTGCCGCCGCCTGCGCCGGTTTTACCTATGCGTTAAGCATTGCCGATCAATACGTGAAATCCGGTGCGGTCAACAATGCGCTGGTGATCGGCTCCGACGTGCTGGCGCGTACGCTCGATCCTGAGGATCGCGGTACGATCATTCTGTTCGGCGATGGCGCTGGAGCAGTTGTACTGGGTGCCAGCGAAGAGCCGGGCATTCTCTCCACGCATCTGCATGCCGACGGTAGCTACGGCGAACTGCTGACCCTGCCAAACCAGGATCGCGTAAACCCGGACAGCCCGACCTTCCTGACCATGGCCGGGAATGAAGTCTTTAAAGTGGCAGTGACGGAACTGGCACATATTGTCGACGAGACGCTGGAAGCGAATAAACTGGATCGCGCCGATCTCGACTGGCTGGTACCGCATCAGGCGAACCTGCGCATCATCAGCGCCACTGCGAAAAAACTCGGCATGTCGATGGATAATGTCGTTGTCACTCTCGACCGACACGGCAACACCTCTGCGGCTTCCGTGCCATGTGCGCTGGATGAAGCGGTACGCGACGGGCGCATTCAGCGGGGCCAACTGGTGCTGCTGGAAGCCTTCGGCGGCGGCTTTACCTGGGGTTCCGCACTGGTTCGTTTTTAATCGAGAAGGATAAAAAAATGACGCAATTTGCTTTTGTATTCCCGGGCCAGGGCTCTCAGGCCGTGGGAATGCTGTCTGACATGGCGGCAAATTTTCCCGTTATTGAAGCGACGTTTCGCGAAGCCTCCGCGGCGCTGGGCTATGATCTCTGGGCGCTGGTGCAGCAAGGCCCGGCGGAAGAGCTGAACAAAACCTGGCAGACGCAGCCTGCGCTGCTGGCCGCTTCCGTCGCGCTGTGGCGTGTATGGCAGGAGCAGGGCGGTAAAGCGCCTGCGCTGATGGCCGGTCACAGCCTTGGCGAATATTCCGCGCTGGTGTGCGCAGGCGTTATCGATTTCGCTGATGCGGTTCGTCTGGTTGAACTGCGCGGTAAATTCATGCAGGAAGCGGTGCCGGAAGGCACGGGCGCGATGGCCGCGATTATCGGTCTGGACGACGACGCGATTGCTAAAGCCTGTGAAGAGGCGGCTGAAGGGCAGGTGGTTTCACCGGTTAACTTCAACTCGCCAGGCCAGGTGGTTATCGCTGGTCACAAAGAAGCCGTTGAGCGTGCGGGCGCTGCCTGTAAAGCCGCGGGCGCTAAACGTGCGCTGCCGCTGCCGGTGAGCGTGCCATCCCACTGCGCGCTGATGAAGCCTGCCGCTGAGAAACTGGCTGCTGAGCTTGAAAAAATTACGTTTAACGCCCCGCAGATTCCGGTAGTAAACAACGTTGACGTGAAATGCGAAACGTCGCCGGAAGCTATCCGCGATGCGCTGGTGCGCCAGCTTTATAGCCCGGTGCAGTGGACGAAGAGCGTTGAATTTATCGCGGCGCAGGGCGTCACGCAGCTGTATGAAGTGGGCCCGGGCAAAGTGCTGACCGGCCTGACAAAACGTATTGTTGACACCCTGACGGCGGCGGCGATTAACGAGCCTGCCAGCCTGTCAGCGGCACTTGCGCAATAAAACGAGGAAAACCATGAGCTTTGAAGGAAAAATCGCGCTGGTCACCGGTGCGAGCCGCGGTATCGGCCGCGCTATCGCCGAAACCCTGGCCGCACGTGGCGCTAAGGTTATCGGCACCGCGACCAGCGAAAGCGGCGCGCAAGCGATTAGCGACTATCTGGGCGCGAATGGCAAAGGCCTGATGCTGAATGTGACCGATGCGGCATCCATCGAATCGGTTCTGGAAAATATTCGCGCAGAATTTGGCGAAGTGGACATTCTGGTCAATAATGCCGGAATCACCCGTGACAACCTGCTGATGCGAATGAAAGATGACGAGTGGAACGATATCATCGAAACCAACCTGTCATCGGTTTTCCGTCTGTCAAAAGCGGTAATGCGAGCTATGATGAAGAAACGTCACGGTCGCATTATCACTATCGGTTCTGTGGTCGGTACCATGGGAAATGCCGGTCAGGCCAACTACGCTGCGGCGAAAGCGGGTCTTATCGGTTTCAGTAAATCGCTGGCACGCGAAGTGGCGTCCCGCGGTATTACGGTAAACGTTGTTGCTCCGGGCTTTATTGAAACGGACATGACGCGTGCGCTGTCTGACGATCAGCGTGCGGGTATTCTGGCGGAAGTTCCTGCGGGTCGTTTAGGCGACGCAAAAGAAATCGCCAGTGCGGTTGCATTTTTAGCCTCTGACGAGGCCGGGTACATCACTGGTGAGACCCTGCACGTCAACGGCGGAATGTACATGGTTTAACCACGAATAAAATTATTTGCGTTATCAGGGCAATTGCCCGCAAAATAGCGTAAAATCGTGGTAAGACCTGCCGGGATTTAGTTGCAACTTTTTCAACATTTTATACACTACGAAAACCATCGCGAAAGCGAGTTTTGATAGGAAATTTAAGAGTATGAGCACTATCGAAGAACGCGTTAAGAAAATTATCGGCGAACAGCTGGGCGTTAAGCAGGAAGAAGTTACCAACAATGCTTCCTTCGTTGAAGACCTGGGCGCTGATTCTCTTGACACCGTTGAGCTGGTAATGGCTCTGGAAGAAGAGTTTGATACTGAGATTCCGGACGAAGAAGCTGAGAAAATCACCACCGTTCAGGCTGCCATTGATTACATCAACGGCCACCAGGCGTAAGTGAACATCTCCAGGCGGTCGCTCGACCGCCTGAGTTTTATCTTTTAGTCCCACAAGTATCTACTAATATCATCCCTCCCTGGAGGACAAACGTGTCTAAGCGTCGTGTAGTTGTGACCGGACTGGGCATGTTGTCTCCTGTCGGCAATACCGTAGAGTCTACCTGGAAAGCTCTCCTTGCCGGTCAGAGTGGCATCAGCCTGATCGACCATTTCGATACTAGCGCCTATGCAACGAAATTTGCTGGCTTAGTAAAGGATTTTAACTGTGAAGAGATCATCTCGCGCAAAGAACAGCGCAAGATGGATGCCTTCATTCAATATGGAATTGTCGCCGGCGTGCAGGCCATGCAGGATTCCGGCCTTGAAGTGACGGAAGAGAACGCCACCCGCATCGGAGCGGCTATCGGTTCCGGCATCGGCGGTCTTGGCCTTATCGAAGAAAACCACAGTTCGCTGGTTAACGGCGGCCCGCGGAAAATCAGCCCTTTCTTCGTGCCATCAACGATTGTCAACATGGTGGCCGGTCACCTGACCATCATGTACGGTCTGCGCGGTCCCAGCATTTCCATCGCCACTGCGTGTACTTCAGGCGTGCACAACATCGGCCATGCGGCGCGTATCATCGCCTATGGCGATGCTGACGTTATGCTCGCAGGCGGTGCTGAGAAAGCCAGTACGCCGCTTGGCGTCGGCGGTTTCGGCGCGGCGCGTGCGCTCTCCACCCGTAACGATAACCCGCAGGCGGCAAGCCGTCCGTGGGATAAAGACAGGGATGGTTTTGTGCTGGGCGACGGCGCGGGCATCATCGTACTCGAAGAGTACGAGCACGCAAAAAAACGCGGCGCGAAGATTTACGCTGAACTGGTCGGTTTTGGTATGAGCAGCGATGCTTACCACATGACCTCTCCGCCGGAAAACGGCGCAGGCGCGGCGCTGGCGATGGTCAATGCGCTGCGTGACGCCGGTATCGACGCAGGCCAGATCGGCTATGTCAACGCGCACGGCACTTCTACGCCTGCAGGCGACGTTGCCGAAGCGCAGGCAGTGAAATCGGTCTTCGGCGACGCGGCAAAACGCGTACTGGTGAGCTCCACCAAATCGATGACCGGCCATCTGCTTGGCGCGGCGGGTGCGGTAGAGTCTATCTACTCCATCCTCGCGCTGCGCGATCAGGCTGTTCCGCCGACTATCAACCTGGACAATCCGGACGAAGGCTGCGACCTCGACTTCGTTCCGCATGAAGCGCGCCAGGTAAGCGGTATGGAGTATACCCTGTGTAACTCCTTCGGCTTCGGTGGCACCAACGGCTCTCTGATCTTCAAAAAGGTCTGACAGTCGTCACAAAGGCCCGCCCCGCGCGGGCCTTTGTACATTCTCCCTTCCTCTTGCTCCCTGTCGGTCATCCTGCGAGACTAATGCGCTACCCGTTAAGGAGCCTCTATGCTGTTAATTAATGGTATCGAACAGGATTGCCTGTCGGCGACCGATCGCGCCGTGCAGTTCGGTGATGGCTGCTTTACGACCGCCCGCGTTCGTGATGGCGTCGTTCATTTACTGGAAGCGCATCTGGCGCGCCTGCACGAAGGCTGTGAACGGCTCATGATCCCCGTGCTGGATATCGACACGTTGCGTAACGAAATGCGCCAGGCGGCGCAGGGGCAGGGGAGCGCAGTTGTGAAAGTTATTATTTCCCGCGGCGCAGGCAAGCGCGGCTACAGTATTGCCGGTTGCAGCGCGCCCACGCGCATTGTGTCGCGCGGCGCGTACCCTGACTTTTATAGCGAATGGCGCGAGCGCGGCGTAAGCCTCGCGACAAGCCCCGTGCGCCTCGGGCGCAACCCCCATCTCGCAGGCATTAAACATCTTAACCGACTCGAACAGGTGTTGATCCGCACGCATCTTGAGCAGACATCCGCCGATGAGGCGCTGGTGCTTGACAGCGAAGGGTGGGTTACGGAATGCTGTGCGGCTAATTTGTTCTGGCGTAAAGGAAAAGCGGTGTTCACTCCCCGTCTCGATCAGGCTGGCGTTGACGGCCTTATGCGGCGTCATATTATTGGTTTGCTGAATCAGTCAGTCTGGCGATTGTCTGAAATTAACGCGCCCGCCAGTGCGCTTGAAGAGGCGGATGAAGTCTTCATCTGTAACGCGCTGATGCCGCTGGTGCCGGTGCGCAGCATTGACGGCCACGCTTACGCCTCGCGCGAACTGTATCACTACCTCATTCCCCACTGTGAATAACCGGGTTCCCATGAAGAAAATGTTGCGCGTCGCGCTTCTGCTGGTTCTTGTGCTTGCCATCGCGGCCGGCGTCGGTTACTGGAAAGTGCGCCAGCTGGCGCAAAGCCCGCTGCCGATTACGGCAGAAACGATTTTCACGCTGAAGCCCGGCACCGGGCGTCTGGCGCTTGGTCAGCAGCTCTACGACGAAAAGCTCATCACGCGCCCGCGCGTGTTTCAATGGCTGTTGCGCCTGGAGCCTGAGCTTTCACATTTTAAAGCGGGCACTTATCGATTCACGCCACAAATGACCGTTCGTGACGCCCTGCGTTTGCTGGCGAGCGGCAAAGAGGCGCAGTTCCCGATCCGCTTCGTCGAAGGGATGAAGCTGAGCGACTGGCTGAAACAGCTGCGCGACGCGCCGTATATCAAACATACGCTTAAAGATGACGACTACGCGACGGTCGCGCAGGCGCTCAAGTTTGAGCATCCGGAGTGGGTGGAAGGCTGGTTCTGGCCAGATACCTGGCTCTATACGGCGAATACGTCTGACGTGACACTGCTGAAACGCGCTCACGACAAGATGGTAAAAGCGGTCGATAACGTCTGGAAAGAGCGTATGGACGGACTGCCGTATCAGGATCCGAACCAACTGGTGACGATGGCCTCGATTATTGAGAAAGAGACGGCGGTGGCTGCTGAACGCGATCGCGTCGCCTCTGTCTTTATCAACCGCCTGCGTATCGGCATGCGCCTGCAAACGGACCCAACGGTCATTTACGGCATGGGTAAGGATTACAACGGTAAGCTGTCGCGTAAAGATCTGGAAACGCCGACGCCGTATAATACCTACGTCATTAGCGGCTTGCCGCCAGGCCCTATTGCCATACCGGGCGAGGCGTCGCTGAAGGCGGCAGCGCATCCGGCGAAAACGCCGTATCTCTATTTCGTGGCGGACGGCAAGGGTGGCCACACGTTTACCACGAATCTCGCCAGCCATAATCGTGCGGTGCAGGATTATCTCAAGGCGCTTAAGGATAAAAATGAGCAGTAAATATATTGTTATTGAAGGCCTGGAGGGCGCGGGGAAAACCACAGCGCGCAATCTGGTGGTGGAGACGCTGAAATCGCTTGGCGTGACCGACATGACGTTTACCCGCGAGCCGGGCGGCACGGTGCTGGCGGAAAAACTACGCAGCCTGGTGCTGGATATTAAATCGGTCGGCGATGAAGTGATTACCGATAACGCGGAAGTGCTGCTGTTTTACGCGGCGCGCGTACAACTGGTGGAAACGGTCATTAAGCCTGCGCTTGCGCGTGGCGAATGGGTGATCGGCGATCGTCATGACCTCTCAACGCAGGCCTATCAGGGCGGCGGGCGCGGTATCGACCGACAGCTGCTGGCGACACTGCGTCAGGCGGTGCTCGGCGATTTCGCCCCCGATCTGACGCTTTATCTGGATGTCGATCCGCGCATCGGGCTTGAACGCGCGCGCGCGCGCGGTGAGCTCGATCGTATCGAACAGGAGTCGCTCGACTTCTTTAATCGCACTCGCGCCCGCTATCTTGAACTGGCCGCCGCCGATCCGCGCATCATCACGATTGACGCCTGCCAGCCGCTGGAGGCAGTCAGTCACGATATTCGTGCGACGGTGACGCGCTGGGTGCAGGAGCAGCAATAATGAAATGGTATCCGTGGCTGCGCCCCTCGTTTGAACATCTGGTCGGCAACTGGCAGGCCGGCAGGGGACACCATGCGGTATTGATCCACGCGCTGCCCGGCATGGGCGACGACGCGCTGATTTACGCGCTGAGCCGCTGGCGCATGTGTCAGCAGCCGCAGGGCCAGAAAAGCTGCGGCGAGTGCCGCGCCTGCCAGCTGATGCAGGCGGGCACGCACCCGGATTATTATCTGGCGGAGCCGGAGAAGGGCAAATCGACGCTCGGCATCGACGCTATCCGCGACATCAGCGAAAAGCTCTACGATCGCGCGCGGCTCGGCGGCGCCAAAGTGGTCTGGATCAAAGAGGCGGCGCAGCTGACCGAAGCGGCGGCGAATGCGCTTTTGAAAACGCTGGAAGAGCCGCCGGAAAACACCTGGTTTTTGCTGGGCTGCCGCGTGCCGGAGCAGCTGCCCGCAACGCTTCGCAGCCGCTGTTTTAGCTGGCATCTCGCGCCACCCGACACGCGCTATGCCGAGGCCTGGCTTGCACGCGAGACGCAGGCGGAGCCGTCGCGTATCAACGCCGCGCTGCGTCTTACCGGCGGTGCGCCCGCCGCCGCGCTTGAGCTGCTCCAGCCGGAGCAGTGGCAGCAGCGCGTGGCGCTTGGCGATAAAATGACAGCGGCGCTGACGAGCGGCGACTGGCTCTCTCTGTTGCCTGCGCTTAACCATGAACAGGCGCCATTTCGTCTGCACTGGCTGGCCGCGTTTTTGATGGACGCGCTGAAGTGGCGACACGGAGCGCAGAGCGCGCTGGTCAATACCGATTACCCGGTGCTGGTGGCGCAACTGGCGCAACGGTTTTCACCTGCCGTCATTCAGGCGATGCTCGATTCTCTGTTCCGCTGTCGCGACAGGCTGCTCAATGTCGCAGCCGTCAATCGCGAACTGCTGCTCACCGAACTGTTACTCACCTGGGAGCGCTACATGCGCCCTGACGCGGTGCTTCCTTCTTATCACCTCTGAGAGAGACGTTATGTTTTTAGTCGACTCACACTGCCATCTCGATGGCCTGGATTATCAGTCTCTGCATAAAGATGTGGATGACGTGCTGGCGAAAGCCGCCGCGCGCGACGTGAAATATTTACTGGCGGTGGCCACGACGCTGCCGGGCTATAAAACGATGCGCGAGCTTATTGGCGAGCGTGACAACGTGGCTTACTCCTGCGGCGTGCATCCGCTCAATCAGGACGAAGCGTACGATGTGGAAGAGCTTCGTCGCCTGGCCGCCGATCCGCGCGTGGTTGCGATGGGCGAAACGGGCCTTGATTACTACTACACGCCGGAAACTAAAGCCCGCCAGCAGGAATCCTTCCGCCATCATATCCGCATTGGCCGTGAGCTGAACAAGCCCGTTATCGTCCATACACGCGATGCCCGCGAGGATACGCTCGCTATTCTGCGCGAAGAAAAAGTGACGGACTGTTCAGGCGTACTACACTGTTTTACGGAAGACAAAGAGACGGCGGGTAAACTTCTGGATCTGGGTTTTTACATCTCCTTTTCCGGCATTGTGACCTTCCGCAATGCGGAGCAGATCCGCGAGGCCGCGCGCTATGTTCCGCTCGACCGGATACTGGTGGAAACTGACTCGCCGTACCTGGCGCCGGTTCCGCATCGCGGTAAAGAGAATCAGCCAGCGATGGTGCGCGATGTGGCGGAATATATGGCGGTACTTAAGGGCGTAAGCCTGGAAACGCTTGCTGAAACCACTACCCGCAACTTCTCCACGCTGTTTCATATCGACCTCGCCACGCTGCAATCTGCCTGAAAATCTGAGTTATTTTAAAGCTCGTAATTAATGGGCAAAGCGAGTAAAGTTCACCGCCGAAATTCGGGCGGTGAACGGCGATTTATAAACATCCTGAAACACTTAATGTAAAGAATCGCAAGTTTTTGCCCAGGGCTTGTTTGAAACGTGATAGCCGTCAAACAAAGATCGCGTGATTTATTTTACTCTGCGTAATAAATAAAGGGCGCTCAGATGCCCTGTTTATGGCCCGTTTCTCCCCCGGGCTGATGCGTGAAACGCGTAAAAAAAGCACAAATACTCAGGAGCACTCTCAATTATGTTTAAGAATGCATTTGCTAACCTGCAGAAGGTGGGTAAATCGCTGATGCTGCCAGTCTCCGTACTGCCTATCGCAGGTATCCTGCTGGGCGTCGGTTCTGCAAACTTCAGCTGGCTGCCAGCCGTGGTTTCCCACGTTATGGCGGAAGCGGGCGGATCGGTTTTCGCCAACATGCCGCTTATTTTCGCTATCGGTGTTGCGCTGGGCTTCACCAATAACGACGGCGTTTCTGCACTGGCCGCTGTGGTGGCTTACGGCATCATGGTGAAAACCATGGCAGTCGTTGCACCACTGGTTCTGCACCTCCCACCGGACGAAATCGCGGCGAAACACCTGGCTGATACCGGTGTGCTGGGCGGGATCATCTCGGGTGCGATTGCAGCCTATATGTTCAACCGTTTCTACCGCATTAAGCTTCCTGAGTATCTGGGCTTCTTCGCCGGTAAACGCTTCGTGCCGATCATCTCTGGTCTGGCGGCGATCTTCACCGGCGTTATCCTGTCCTTCATTTGGCCGCCGATTGGTTCCGCTATCCAGACGTTCTCTCAGTGGGCGGCTTACCAGAACCCGGTTGTCGCGTTTGGTATCTACGGCTTCATCGAACGCTGCCTGGTGCCCTTTGGTCTGCACCATATCTGGAACGTACCTTTCCAGATGCAGATCGGCGAATTCACCAACGCGGCAGGTCAGGTGTTCCACGGCGATATCCCGCGCTACATGGCGGGCGACCCGACCGCGGGCAAACTCTCTGGCGGCTTCCTGTTCAAAATGTACGGTCTGCCGGCTGCTGCCATCGCTATCTGGCATTCGGCTAAACCGGAAAACCGCGCCAAAGTGGGCGGTATCATGATCTCCGCGGCGCTGACCTCGTTCCTGACCGGTATCACCGAGCCGATCGAGTTCTCCTTCATGTTCGTGGCACCGATCCTGTACGTTATCCACGCGATTCTGGCAGGTCTGGCTTTCCCGATCTGTATCCTTCTGGGTATGCGTGACGGTACGTCCTTCTCCCACGGCCTGATCGACTTTATCGTTCTGTCCGGTAACAGCAGCAAACTGTGGCTGTTTCCGATTGTGGGCGCGGGCTACGCGGTGGTTTACTACACCATCTTCCGTGTGCTTATCAAAGCGCTGGATCTGAAAACCCCGGGCCGTGAAGACGCGACCGAAGACGCCAAAGCCGCTGGCACCAGCGAAATGGCGCCGGCTCTGGTGGCCGCGTTTGGTGGTAAAGAGAACATCACTAACCTTGACGCCTGTATTACTCGTCTGCGCGTAAGCGTGGCGGATGTGGCGAAAGTGGATCAGGCTGGCCTGAAGAAACTGGGTGCTGCGGGCGTGGTTGTCGCAGGCTCCGGCGTTCAGGCGATTTTCGGGACTAAATCCGATAACCTGAAAACCGAAATGGATGAGTACATCCGTAACAGCTAATCCTGGCTGACGGGGAGATAAAAAGAGGGAGGCGTAAGCCTCCCTTTTTTACGTCTGTCATAAGGGTAAAGATGAGAGCGCACAGGGATAGCATCGATAAACCTGGATCGCGGCAGACGTTAATCAGGGAATAAAAAAGGGAGCCATCAGGCTCCCTTTTGTTCGTAGTAATAAATGTCAGAAGCTGTAGCTCGCCGTCACGGAGAAGTTGCGCGGCGCGCCGTAGACGCCATACGTGCCCAGATAATCGTAATACACTTTATCGAAGACGTTGTTCAGGTTCGCCTGTACCGCAAGATTTTTGGTCGCCTGGTAGCGCGTGAACAGATCCACCACGGTATAGCCGTTCTGGGAAATGCGCGTGTCGCCATTCGGCCCTGCGATATCCTGCCAGGTTTTGGTCTGCCAGCGCGCGCCGCCGCCAACGGTCAATGCGGGCAGCGTCGGCAACTGATAACGGGTAAACAATTTCATGGTGGTGCGCGGCTGGTCCGGGTTGACGGCCACGCCATCGCCCGCTTCGGCCACATAGCGGCTCGCACCGAAGGTCAGCTGCCAGTTATCGGTCAGCGCGCCGTTCAGCTCAAGCTCAACCCCTTTACTGACGGTGCCATCAACGGATTTATACGCCGTCTGCCCGCCGGAGCCAGGGATGATCACACCGGTGTTCAACGCCACGTTATCCTGCTCGATGCGGAACACCGCGAGCGAGGCCGTCAGACGGGTGTTAAACCAGTCGGCTTTGAGCCCGGCTTCATAGGCTTTACCGGTGGTCGGATCGAGGAACTCGCTGTTTACATCGCGCTGACCGCTCGGCTGGAAGATAGAGGTATAGCTGGCATACGCCGACCACGTATCGTCGATATCGTAAATCAGGCCCGCGTAAGGCGTCACGTCATCCGCTTTGCTGCGACGAATTTCATCCGGCTTGCGCTCCAGATTGTATTTTGCGTTCCACTCGGTGTAGCGCGCGCCCAGAATCAGATGCAGCGGATCGGCAAGCGAGAGGCGCGTGGCGGCGTAAATGGATTTCTGACGAATCACGTCGCGCTGGTAAAGCGCAAAGCTGGACCACGTCGGGTTCGCCACCGTGTTGCCGTCATAATCGTGAATATTTCCGACATCCATCAGGCCGGAATTATCATTCACCGGATATGAATTATCATAATTGTTGCGCTGGCGGCTGTAGCTGCCGCCAAACATCATTTCATGCTGACGTCCCGCCAGCTCGTAGCCGCCGCGCACGAAGGCGTCGACCGAATCCTGCTTACGCTCGCCCACGTTCCAGCCGCCCCACGCGCCCTGCCAGAGCGCGGCATTGTAGCGACCGGTGGTTTTATCCGGGAAACCGTCGATATACATCATGCGGTTGTCGAAATTGGTTTCGGCGTGCATCGCGTTCACTTTCGCCTCCCAGCCGTTATTAAAGCGCTGCGTCAGGTTGGCGAAAATTTTGGTGGAATCGAGATCGGAGTAGGCCCAGTCGGCGGCGGTATTAAAACCGCGGCGGAAATGCGTCCGGCTGCCGTCGCTGTAAAGCGAAGGGAATCCGCCCCAGGTCGGGCTGTCTTCTTCGCTTTTCTGATAGTCATAGCCGAGTGACAGCAGCGTTGACTCGGTGATGTCGGCATCCACGACGCCATAAATGAATTTTTTGCGGTAATGGTTACGCTCAACGAAGCTGTCGTTATCCTGATAACCGGCGACCACGCGACCGCGCACCTTACCGGACTCCACCAGCGGTGACTGCACATCCATCACGTAGCGTTGTTTGTCCCAGCTGCCATAAGTGGCAGAGACGTTGCCTTTAAACGTCTGGCTGTCGGCGTGTTTACGCACCATATTCACATACGCCGACGGGTTGCCGGTGCCGCTCATCAGCCCGGCCGCGCCGCGCACGATCTCGATTTTATCGTATATCGCCGTGTCGCCCGCGGTGTCGCCAAAGTTCCAGCGGTTATCAAGAAACGTCGGCATATCTTCGTAGGCGAAATTGCTGATGTAAAAACCGCGCGCGAAAAAGTTGGTCCGGCTGGTGTCGATGCGCGAGGCGGTCACGCCCGTGGTGTTTTCCAGCACATCTTCAATAGTCGTTAACTGCTGATCCTGCATGCGCGGCTGGCTAATGACGCTGACCGACTGCGGAATATCACGCGGCACCAGGAGCATTTTGGTGCCGGACGTGGTGGTTTTGACGCTGTAATCCTGTGATTCGTCAGGCGTGCCGCTGTCGGCGGCGGCATCGACCACTATCGTGTCGCTGGCGGCAGGCGCTGCGTAAACCGCGGGCACCGCCAGCGCGCTGGCGATACTGAGCGCGAGCAAAGAGGGAAGGGAAGACGCCGGAACGACGCCCTGACGGAGTGCATGCTTAGCCATGTGTTGCCCTTAAAATAAGAAAATGATGCTGTGCATCAGGCTGTTGTCATACGACGCTCTCCCCAGGCTTCCCGTCCTGATGGAAAATGTTCGCAGACTAAAACAACGTTCCGCTGTCAATAAGAATGAGAAATATAATCATTTGTCTTTGCGCTGTAAACAAATGTAAGAGGCGTTACAAACTCATGCGTAACCAGGGCGGAATAACTGTCAGGCGCAGCGGCATCAGGAGTCGCGTGCAGCGCGCTATAAATATCCGCTTTATAAAGAAAAACCGGGGCAAAGGTTGAAAGGATGCGATTATCTCGCTCATACTCTTAACGTTTATCCAAGAAGGAAAAAAACCATGGCCGAAGAAACCATTTTCAGCAAAATTATTCGTCGCGAGATCCCCGCCGACATCGTCTATCAGGATGAGCTTGTCACCGCGTTTCGCGATATTTCTCCCCAGGCCCCGACCCATATTTTAATCGTCCCGAATGTGCTGGTGCCGACGGTCAATGACGTCACGGCGGAACACGAACAGGCGCTGGGGCGTCTTTTTACTGTCGCGGCGAAAATCGCACAGCAGGAAGGCATCGCCGAAGACGGCTATCGCCTTATCATGAACTGCAATCGTCATGGCGGGCAGGAGGTCTACCACATCCATATGCATCTGGTCGGCGGCCGTGCGCTGGGGCCAATGCTTGCGCATAAAGGCCTCTGAGATGGCACGCGTACGCACAGGCTGGTTGCTGGCCGCTCTGCTGATGGCGGGGTGCCGTTCCACGCCGACCATTCCCGTCGGCGATGAGCAGGCCATTGTCATGGAATCCAGCGTGCTGGCAGCGGGCATCACCGCTGAAAAACCAGACTTTTCTTTGCAAAACGGCAAGCCTGTCGCCGCCGCGACCATTTACAATAACAAAGACGCGCCCGTTACCGTGCACTACCGCTTTTACTGGTATGACGCCCGTGGGCTGGAAGGACAGCCGCTGGAAGTCCCGCAGACAGTCGTTATCCCGGCCCAGGGACGCGTAACGGTGACCAGTCAGACTAATTATCTGGCGGCACGGAAAGCCCGTCTTTATCTCTATCTCTGAAGGGGGAAATGTTGAACAGAATGTATCGCTATGCGCTGCTGGCGACCGTCGCCCTGGCGCTGTCGGGCTGTATTTTGCCCGGCGAGCAAAAACCGGCACCGGTCGAAGAAGCGCAGCCAGGCACGCAGCAACCCACGCAGCCTGTACCACAACCGACGCAGCCGGTACCGACCGTGCCGTCCGTGCCGTCGATTCCGGCGCAGCCTGGCCCGATTGAACATCAGCCTGAAAACGCAACGCCTGAGCCAAAAGCGCGTACCTATGACTGGAACAGCGCGATGGCACCGATGGTCGGCAAAATGTTGCAGGCTGACGGGGTGAACGCAGGCAGCGTGCTGCTGGTCGATAGCGTAAACAACCGCACCAACGGTTCAATGCAAACCGGCCCGGCCACCGAAGCCCTGCGCGGCGCGCTGGCGAATAACGGTAAATTCACGCTGGTCTCCGCACAGCAGCTCTCCATGGCGAAACAGCAACTGGGGCTTTCGCCGCAGGACAGCCTGGGTTCACGCAGCAAAGCCATCGGTATCGCCCGCAACGTGGGCGCGCAGTATGTGCTGTATGCCAACGCCAGCGGCAACGTGAATGCGCCTACGCTGCAAATGCAGCTGATGCTGGTACAGACCGGCGAAATTATCTGGTCAGGTAAAGGTGCCGTTCAGCAAACCCAGTAATCTGAACCTGGAAGGGTTCTTAGCGCAGAATTTCCCGGCGGCTTCGGCCGCCGGTGTCGTTTGCGCGCTACCCGGTCTCAGCGACGGTGCCTGGCAGGTGGTTGTCGATGACGAAACGCTGGTGGCGCGCCGGGACCTACGCCAAAGCCGTGCCCGTAGCCCGCGTCAGTACCGCGCGCTGAAACGGCTGCCGGCAACGCTCGCGCCGCGTCCGCGCTGTTGCGTCAACGGCTGGCTGGCGGTCACGTTTTTACCCGGTGAGATACGGGATGCGCTGCCACCGGTGCCGCAACTGGGTGCGCTGCTGTATTATCTGCACCAGCAGCCGCGTTTTGGCTGGTGCATCGAGCTGCTGCCGCTTCTGCTGCGCGACTGGCAGCAAAGCGCGCCGTCGCGCCGCACGCGCTTCTGGCTGCGACTGTTGCACCGGTTACGTCGCACGGGCGAGCCCCGTCCGCTGCGCCTCGCGCCGCTGCATATGGACGTGCATCCCGGCAATCTGGTCTGGCAGTCAAACAGACTCATGCTTATTGACTGGGAATACGCCGGTGACGGCGACGTGGCGCTGGAGCTCGCGTGCGTCTGGCTCAATGACGAGACGCGGCAGGCGCTGATTACCGATTATGCGCATCGCGCGGCTATCGACGAGACGCAACTGCGCCGTCAGGTGGCGCGCTGGATACCGTGGAGCGGGTTGCTGATGGCGGGCTGGTACGAGCGCCGCTATCAGGAAACCGGCGACCGCACATTTATCACACTTGCAGACGAGGTCTGGCGCCAGCTGCAAACGCGTTAACACCAAGGGAGAAAAACATGGGTCCGGTCATGCTGGATGTGGAAGGCTTTGAGCTTGATGCCGAAGAGCGTGAAATCCTCGCGCATCCGCTGGTGGGAGGGCTTATCCTCTTTACCCGCAACTATCACGATCCAGAGCAACTGCGTGAACTGGTCCGCCAGATCCGCGCAAGTGCCCGCAATCATCTGGTGATTGCCGTAGACCAGGAGGGCGGACGCGTACAGCGTTTTCGCGAGGGCTTTACGCGTCTGCCAGCGGCACAAAGTTTCGCCGCGCTGCTGGGAATGGACGCCGGTGGCAAACTGGCGGAAGAAGCCGGCTGGCTGATGGCGTGTGAAATGATCGCGATGGATATCGATATCAGCTTTGCGCCGGTGCTGGATGTCGGGCATCTCAGCGCCGCGATTGGCGAGCGTTCCTTCCACGAAGAGCCTGAAAACGTGCTGGCGATGGCGAAGCGTTTCATTACCGGCATGCAGAGCGCGGGAATGAAAGCGACGGGCAAACACTTCCCCGGTCACGGTGCCGTCAGCGCCGATTCCCATAAAGAGACGCCGCGCGACCCGCGTCCGGCCGCGGAAATCCGCCGCCACGATATGCTGCCGTTTCGCGAGCTGATTAGTTACAACATGCTTGATGCGGTGATGCCGGCACACGTCGTCTATAGCGACGTCGATCCGCTGCCAGCCAGCGGTTCGCCTTACTGGCTTAAGCAGGTGCTGCGCAAGGAGCTCGGTTTTGACGGCGTGATTTTCTCAGACGATCTGTCGATGGAAGGCGCGGCTATCCTCGGAAGCTACGCGGAGCGCGGCCAGGCGGCGCTGGATGCCGGTTGCGATATGATCCTTGTCTGTAATAATCGTAAGGGTGCCGTAAGCGTTCTTGATAACCTGTCACCGATCAAAGCAGAGCGTGTTACACGTTTGTATCATAAAGGTGTAATTACGCGTCAGGAACTGATGGCGTCGGCGCGCTGGAAGCAGGTAAGCGGGGAGCTTACCGCGCTGCATGAGCGCTGGCAGACGCACAAGGCGGGGCAATAACGCTTGCCCTGAAGCTGCTACGCTGGGATGAGAATGCGATGATAATCTACTTACACGGTTTCGATTCAAACAGTCCGGGTAACCACGAGAAAGTGCTGCAACTGCAGTTTATCGACCCGGATGTGCGGCTTATCAGCTACAGCACGCGTCACCCGAAACATGACATGCAGCATCTGCTGCGTGAAGTGGACAAAATGCTGCAACTGAATGTCGATGACCGCCCGCTCATCTGCGGTGTGGGGCTCGGCGGATTCTGGGCTGAGCGAATCGGCTTTTTGTGCGACATCCGGCAGGTGATTTTCAACCCGAACCTGTTTCCGTATGAAAACATGGAAGGGAAAATCGACCGGCCGGAGGAGTATCTCGATATCGCCACTAAATGCGTTGAGAACTTCCGTGAGAAAAACCGCGATCGCTGCCTCGTGATTCTCTCGCGTGAGGATGAAGCGCTCGACAGCCAGCGCTCCGCCGAGCTGCTGCATCAGTATTATGAAATCGTCTGGGATGAAGAGCAGACGCACAAGTTCAAAAATATCTCGCCGCACCTTCAGCGCATTAAGGCATTCAAAGCGCTGGGGTAATCCCGCCGTCACGCCGATATTTTGCATCAACGAACAAACGGGTCAGCCAAACGCTGGCCCGTTTTTGTTTAACTTTAATGCATAAAAATTGATGCACATCAAATTTGGTATGACCAATGCACCGTTCATGTTATGCTCATATCTGTTGTGAGCCGGGTTGCTAAACTATTGTTAATTAAAAGCTATTTTTAATAACTTTGAATTAACAATTAGTTAAACACTTTAAGGGGGTCACGTTGACTACGCCATTAAGAAAGATCGTTATCGTGGGCGGCGGCGCCGGCGGACTGGAGCTCGCAACGCAGCTCGGTCACAAACTGGGCCGTGGCAAAAAAGCGAAAGTCACGCTGGTGGATCGCAACCATAGTCACCTGTGGAAGCCGCTGCTGCATGAAGTGGCAACCGGTTCGCTGGATGAAGGCGTCGACGCGCTGAGCTATCTGGCGCACGCGCGCAACCACGGTTTCCAGTTCCAGCTCGGTTCGGTGGTGGATATCAACCGCGAAGCCAAAACCATTACGCTTGCTGAACTGCGTGATGAAAAAGGCGAGCTGCTGGTGGCCGAGCGTAAAGTGCCGTATGACACGCTGATCATGGCGCTCGGCAGTACCTCTAACGACTTCAACACGCCGGGCGTGAAAGATCACTGCATCTTCCTCGACAACCCGCATCAGGCGCGCCGTTTCCATCAGGAAATGCTCAACCTGTTCCTGAAATATTCCGCTAACCTGGGCGCTAACGGCAAAGTCAACATCGCGATTGTCGGTGGCGGCGCGACGGGCGTTGAGCTTTCCGCTGAGCTGCATAACGCGGTGAAACAGCTGCACAGCTACGGTTACAAAGGGCTGACCAACGAAGCGCTGAACGTGACGCTGGTGGAGGCGGGCGAACGTATTCTGCCTGCGCTGCCGCCGCGCATCTCCAGTGCGGCGCATAATGAGCTGACCAAACTCGGCGTGCGCGTGCTCACCAATACCATGGTGACCAGCGCGCAGGAAGATGGGCTTAACACCAAAGACGGCGAATTTATCCAGGCTGATCTGATGGTCTGGGCGGCGGGCATCAAAGCGCCGGATTTCATGAAAGAGATTGGCGGGCTGGAAACCAACCGCATCAATCAGCTGGTGGTGGAGCAGACGCTGCAAACCACGCGCGACCCGGATATCTTCGCCATTGGCGATTGCGCCTCCTGCCCGCGCCCGGAGGGCGGCTTCGTCCCGCCGCGCGCCCAGGCCGCGCACCAGATGGCTTCCTGCGCGCTGGATAACATCCTGGCGCAGATCAAAGGCAAGCCGCTTAAGCCGTATGTCTACAAAGACAAAGGCTCGCTGGTGTCACTGTCGAAATTCTCGACGGTCGGCAGCCTGATGGGTAACCTGATGCGCGGCTCAATGATGATTGAAGGGCGCATCGCGCGCTTTGTCTACATCTCGCTGTACCGCATGCACCAGATTGCGCTGCACGGTTACTTTAAAACCGGGCTGATGATGCTGGTAGGCAGCATTAACCGCGTGATCCGACCGCGCCTCAAGCTGCACTAAGTTCAGCCTCCGCCTCTGTCATACAGGGGCGGATGTCATTTTGTTTCCGTCATATTTCCCCTCAGACAACTCTCAATCCGCTGATCCACCCCACGTTATCCTGTTTTTTGAGTCGTTTTCCGATATCCACTCTGTGGCCTTAATTGCAAAATTGTTACTAATTGCACAGCCGGGAGGAATTCCTGTGAATAAATCAATGTTAGCGGGTATTGGTATCGGGGTAGCAGCTGCGCTGGGCGTAGCGGCGGTGGCCAGTCTGAATGTTTTCAGCACTTCGCCAAAGTATGCCCAGGTGGTTTCTGCCACCCCTATCAAAGAGACGGTGAAAACGCCGCGTCAGGAGTGCCGTAACGTCACTGTCACGCATCGCCGTCCGGTTCAGGATGAAAATCGCCTGACCGGCTCGGTACTGGGTGCGGTCGCAGGCGGCGTTATCGGCCATCAGTTTGGCGGCGGACGCGGCAGAGACGTCGCGACGGTGGTGGGGGCGCTCGGCGGTGGTTATGCGGGCAACCAGATCCAGGGCCACCTGCAGGAAGGCGATACCTACACCACAACGCAGCAGCGCTGCAAAACGGTGTATGACAAATCAGAGAAAATGCTGGGTTACGATGTGACATACCGCATCGGGGAAGAGCAGGGCAAAATCCGTATGGATAACGACCCGGGTAGCCGTATCCCGCTGGACAGCAACGGACAGCTGGTTCTGAATCAGAAAACCTGAAAATAAAATAGCTTCACATCATTATTGCCCCTCTTGCACTCAGGCGGAGGGGCTTTTTTTTGGTTTTTTGCAGGTGAATAACAACCAGAAAACCTAACAGGAAAACGCTCATGCCTGACAAAATGCAGGCATGAGCGTCGGAAAACCATTACATAGCATTGTGTTGTCTGAATAAGATAAAACCAGTTATCAGCACTGAGAGAAACGCAAAAAGAATAGAACCACCGCAGAACAACCAAAGGCCAAATAACAATGTTATTACTATTAACACCTTAAATAATGGTAATAGCAAAGCCATGTTCATCTTCCTTCTGTAGGTGTATAGCCAAAACGCGTCTCGTGTCGTCCATCTGTGAAACTCGATACACCACGGATACTGTGTGGAAAAACGTCCTCGTCCCTGCACGGCCCCGTCTTCATGACGTAAATCGCTCCTGTTCTAATAATTGGTGGTGCTAATTAATTAGCACACGAATAATCATTTCTTTAACGGTAAAAGAGTAGCTATTCTGGAGGATATATTTGCCAGTTTTTACCTATTAATGATCGTCAGAAAAAGAGATCCAGAAGGAATATGGTATTCATTGCGGTTATATGTGAAGGGTGAGCGGCGGGTACCGCTCACGAAGGGAGAGAATTGCTTTACAGCAGATGCGGCCACAACCGCATAGTCATATTCACAATCTCAATTAATTCTTCCTGCGTCGCGCCTTCACGGGCACTGACAGACATGCCGTGGACCAGGCAACTGATAAAGCGCACCAGCGCAGGCAAATTGCAGTTTTCCGGGATTTCCTTTTGCGCCTGACGTTCACTGAAGAACCGCAGCAAAATGGCCTCACGTTGCGTATTACGCGCTTTCAGCGTGGCGGCGATCTCCTCTGACGAGGCGGCCAGCGCAGCGGAGGTGGTGACCATAAAACAGCCAGCGGGCGTCTCTTTGCTGGCGAAGCAACGTGCCACCGCGCATAGATAATCGTGCAGCGCTTCGTCGACGCGTTTTTCGGCGTGAAACAGCAGGGTTTCCTGCTGCTGTGCGAAACGCGCGATATAGCGATCGAGCACAGCCCGGAACAAGCCCTCTTTATTGGTGAACTCCGCATACAGCGTGGGTGCCTTGGCGCCAGTCGCTTCGACCAGGTGCGCAAGTGACGTCGCTTCGTATCCGTGTTGCCAGAATAGTGCCATGGCCTTATCAAGCGCCGCTTCCCTGTCGAACACTTTTGGTCGGCCACGGCTTTTTTTAGCGCCACTGTGGGCTTCTGTAGTCATAGTGCCGTTTAACCTCTTTATGTAAACCTGCCCTCAAAATACCCCTTTTTGCCCCCGCAGTACCAGCAAAACCGCGCTGCAGGTGCGCCACAGGCGACGTGACAGGCGTTTAAGTGATTAAAATAACGATCGTTAAAAATTATATTGACACGTGACGCAGATCACAACTATCATTTATCTATCGATCGTTAATTAAATAAATATTAACGACCACGTAACTAAATCCGCATTACAAAAGAAAGGGTACCCACATGAAAACCGTTAAAGCACTGTTCGCCGCCGCTGTACTGAGTTCGTTGTCGTTTGCAAGCGTCGCTGCCGTTGAGGTGCAGTCCACCCCGGCAGGTCAACAAAAAGCGGGCACCATCTCTGCGACCGCAGGGACTAACCTGTCTTCGCTGGAAGCCGAGCTTGCGCAGAAAGCTGACGATATGGGCGCAAAATCGTTCCGTATCACCTCTGTTAACGGCCCGAATAATCTGCACGGCACCGCTGTCATCTATAAATAAGCCGTCAAGATCACCTGTTAAAAGGCCCTGTCTCCGGACAGGGCCTTTTTTGTTTCAGATGGCGTCGCTGGCAGGCGCTGGCGGGTGAGCAGTGACGTTAACCGGTATGCCGGAGCGCAGTCGCAGCGCCTGTTCCATCACCTCGCGGTCGGTTTGCTCTGCGGCTTCAAAAGTTTTGAGCGTCGCGTTAAGAGTTATCGGCAGCGTTTTCGGGTCATCCTCAATGCGCTTTGAGAGCGGCTGATGGACTTCAACAAACCGACGCCCGTCCGGCTCGACAGACGCTTTCACTGGCGCGTTGATGATATTGACGCGCGTGCCGACCGGCACTGCGCTGAACAGGTGTTTGATGTCGTCATCGCGCAGACGGATACAGCCCGAGCTGACGCGCATTCCGATACCGAAATCCGCATTCGTGCCGTGCAGCAGATAGACGCCGCCGTAAGCTGCAAGGCGAATGGCGTGATGGCCCATCGGGTTGTCCGGCCCGGCAGGCATCACGGCCGGTAAATCGATCCCTTGTGCTTTATAACGTGCGCGAATATTGGCCGTCGGCGTCCAGGTCGGGTTGGCGCGCTTTTGCGATACCGTGGTCTGCATGTTTGGCGTGAGCGTGTCGCCGTCAAGCTGGCCGATGCCAATCGGGTAGACGGTCACTGTGTTCTCGCCCGGCGCAAAATAGTAGAGCCGCAGCTCGGCAAGATTAATCAGAATGCCTTCGCGCGGGGCGTCCGGCAGCAGCATCTGGCGCGGAATGGTCAGCACGCTACCCGCGCGCGGCACATACGGATCAACGCCTAGATTTGCCTGCAACAGCGCCAGAAACCCGACGTTATAGCGTTTGGCGATCGCCTCCAGCGAGCCGCCGTCGTCCGCCACCGTGTGGTAGAGGGTTTCGCCAATCAACCGGCTGCCTGGTGCGGGGAGAGGGTAAGTATTCGCCAGCGCCTGGCTTGCGCCAAACGTCATGCCAGCGACAAGCGCCAGCCATGACAGCCAGCGAGAAAAACGCGCGTGTTCTCTTTTCATTTACAGATCCCAAAGGCGGAGAAGTTTTTGTAATACATAGATAAAGAGAGAAGTATGGCGGGGCTTCGTCCAGGGAAACCCTGGACGATTGCAAAGGATTGTAAAGTTACGCCCCGCGCGGGGGCGTCAAGGATTTAAGGCAGCGAGTGTTCGGCGAGTTGCGCCATAAACTGACGCACCCATTCCATTCGGGTTTTCCGCTCATCCAGCTCGCGGAAGAATTTCAGGCGCGTCGGCCCGTCGAGACGGTAATGCTGTGGCTCTTTTTGCAGCAGGCCGATAAGCCAGCCCGGATCGACATGATTTTTCTCGGCAAACTCGATGGTGCCGCCTTTCTCGTTAGCCTCAATTTTACGCACGCCAAGCTTCTGCGCCTGCTGGCGCAGGGCCGCGATATCCAGCAGATTGCGCGCCGGGTCCGGCAGCAGGCCAAAGCGGTCAATAAGCTCCACTTTGATCTCTTCAAGCTCCTGCTCTTTTTTGGCGCTGGCGATGCGCTTATAGAACGACAGGCGCGTGTTCACATCCGGGATAAACGCCTCCGGCAGTAGCGACGGCATCCGCAGTTCCACTTCCGTCTGCTGACTGGTGAGATCTTCAAGCGACGGCTCGCGCCCGGCTTTCAGCGCGTCCACCGCGTTTTCCAGAAGCTCCATATAGAGTGAGAAGCCGATGGTTTCCATCTGGCCGCTCTGATCTTCGCCCAGCAGCTCGCCCGCGCCGCGAATTTCCAGATCGTGCGTCGCGAGCGCAAAGCCCGCGCCGAGATCTTCCAGCGACGCGATCGCCTCAAGACGCTTCTGCGCGTCGGTGGTCATCGCCTTCGGCGGCGGCGTCAGCAGCCACGCATACGCCTGATGATGCGAACGCCCGACGCGGCCGCGCAGCTGGTGCAGCTGGGCGAGACCAAAATGATCGGCGCGCTCGATGATAATGGTATTGGCGGTCGGAATATCGATACCGGTTTCAATGATTGTGGTACACACCAGCACGTTAAAGCGCTGATGATGGAAATCGTTCATCACCCGCTCAAGCTCGCGCTCGCGCATCTGGCCGTGACCGATGGCGATGCGCGCCTCCGGCACCAGATTCGCCAGCCGCTCGGCGGCCTTCTGGATATTCTCGACATCATTGTAGAGGTAATAGACCTGACCGCCGCGCAGCACTTCACGCAGGATGGCCTCGCGCACCACCAGATTGTCATACTCGCGCACGAAGGTTTTCACCGCCAGACGACGCGCGGGCGGCGTGGCAATAATCGACAGGTCACGCATGCCGCTCATCGCCATGTTCAGCGTGCGCGGAATAGGCGTCGCGGTGAGCGTCAGAATATCCACATCGGCGCGCATCGCTTTAATACGCTCTTTGTGACGCACCCCGAAGCGGTGTTCTTCATCGACGATCAAAAGACCGAGATCTTTCATTTTGACGTCGCTCTGCAACAGCTTGTGGGTGCCGATAAGAATATCGACTTTGCCTTCAGCGGCCTGTTCCAGCACCTGCGCCTGCTCTTTGGCGCTGCGAAAGCGCGACAGTAACTCAATGCGCACCGGCCAGTTGGCGAAGCGATCGCGGAAGTTGTCGTAATGCTGCTGGGCCAGAAGCGTGGTCGGCACCAGCACCGCCACCTGTTTATTGTTCTCGACCGCCAGGAACGCCGCGCGCATCGCTACTTCGGTTTTACCGAAGCCCACGTCGCCGCACACCAGACGATCCATCGCCAGCGGCTGGCACATATCGCTCAGCACCGCGTTAATCGCCTGCGCCTGATCGGGCGTAGTCTCAAACGGAAACCCCTCGCAGAAGAGCTGATACTGCTCTTTGTCATGCTTAAAGGCGAAACCGGATTTCGCGGCGCGCTGGGCGTAGATATCCAGCAGCTCCGCCGCCACGTCGCGCACTTTTTCCGCCGCTTTCTGGCGCGCTTTCGACCACGCGTCGCCGCCAAGCTTGTGCAGCGGCGCGTTCTCTTCGGCACCGCCCGCATAGCGGCTGATGAGATGCAGCGACGACACCGGCACATAGAGCTTCGCGTCGTTGGCATAGGTGAGCATCAGGTATTCCGCCGTGATGCCGCCCGCTTCAAGGGTCGTCAGCCCCGCGTAGCGGCCCACGCCATGCTCCAGATGCACCACCGGCTGACCGGGGCGCAGCTCCGCCAGGTTGCGGATGAGCGTATCCGGGTTAATGGTGCGGCGGCTCTCCTGGCGACGGCGCGTGACGCGCTCGCCCAGCAGATCGCTCTCGCAAATAAACGCGCGCTGGCGCAGGGTATCGATAAATCCGCGCTCCGACGCGCCGATGCTCAGATAGCGCTCACCCGCCTGCGCGTCTTCAAGCCGCAGAAGGCGCTTCGGCATAACTTTAATGCGCGAAAGGAGCTCCGAGAGCGCCTCGCGGCGGCCTTCACTTTCCACCGAGAAAATCACCGGGCCGGTGAAGGACTCCAGAAAGCGACGCAGGCTGTCGAGCGGCGATTTCTGCTGCGCCTGCACGGCGATATCCGGCAGCGGCTGGTAGCCCAGATTGGTATTGGCGGCTTTGTCAGCCAGCGCCTCGGTTTTCAGCTGCACGCGCGGCCAGGCTTTTAACTGCGCATGAAGTTCATCGGTGCGCAGCCAGAGTGCTTCCGGCGGCAGCAGCGGACGCATCGGGTCGACGCCGCGGTTCTCAAAGCGCGCCACGGCATCGGCCCAGAAGCGATCGGCGCTCGCTTCCAGATCGCCCGTGCTCACCACCAGCGTATTTTTCGGGAAATAGCTGAACAGCGGCGGCAGCGGCTCGCTAAAGAACAGCGGCTGCCAGTATTCAATACCCGCGGGCAGGGTGCCTTTGCTCACCTGCTGGTAGATATGCTCCGGGTCACGCTTGACCTCGAAACGGTCGCGCCACTGGCTGCGGAACAGCTCAATGGCCGCTTTGTCGGTCGGGAATTCGTGCGCCGGCAGCAGGTTAATCGCCTCAACCTCTTCCAGCGTGCGCTGGGTATCGACGTCAAACAGCCGCAGGCTGTCGATTTCGTCGTCGAAAAAGTCGATGCGGTAGGGCTGCTCGCTACCCATAGGGTAGAGATCGAGCAGCGCGCCGCGGGTGGCGTATTCGCCATGCGCCATCACCTGATCCACATGGCGATAGCCCGCCTGGTCCAGCTGCGCGCGCAGGGTGTCGCGCGAGAGCTGCTGGCCTTTTTGCATCACCAGCGCGTGACCGTGCAGGAAGCTGTGCGGACAGACGCGCTGCATCAGCGTATTCACCGGCAGGATAAGCACGCCGCGCTGCATGCCAGGCAGCTGATAGAGCGTCGACAGGCGCGAGGAGATAATCTCCTGATGCGGCGAGAAGCTGTCATACGGCAGCGTCTCCCAGTCAGCCAGGTTCATCACCAGGCTTTCGGTAAATTGTTGAATTTCATCGTGCAGACGCAGGGCGGTTTGCATATCCGGCGCGATAAGCACCAGCGGGCCGGCATGGCGTTCCGCCATTTCCGCCACCTCAACGGCGCAGGCCGCGCCGGTCAGTTCACCCAGTTGACGCTGATCGCCCGCTTTGACGGGCAGAGAGTAACGATATTGTTCAGGCATAGAAGGCGAAGCGTGCTCCGGTTGTGCCGCTTGTCCGGGATAAAAACCCGGCGACAGAGTGGGTTAGTGGTTCCATAAATCAGATCTGGGCTTTATTATCGTTGATCACTTTGCATTAGCAACCGTACAAGACGGATTTCATGTATCAACCTGTCGCGTTATTTATCGGCCTGCGCTATATGCGCGGGCGTGCAGCAGACCGCTTCGGCCGTTTCGTCTCCTGGCTCTCCACTATCGGCATCACGCTCGGCGTGCTGGCGCTAGTGACCGTGCTCTCGGTGATGAATGGTTTCGAGCGAGAACTGCAAAACAACATTCTCGGGCTGATGCCGCAGGCGCTTATCAGTTCATCCAAAGGCTCTGTCAACCCGCAGCAACTGCCTGCTGACAGCCTCCACCTGCAGGGCGTTAACCGTATCGCGCCGCTGACCACCGGCGATGTGGTGCTGCAAAGCGCCCGCAGCGTGGCGGTCGGGGTGATGCTGGGGATTGACCCGGCGCAGCGCGACCCGCTGACGCCGTATCTGGTCAACGTCAACCAGCAGGCCCTGGCGGCCGGGAAATACAACATTATTCTCGGCGAGCAGCTCGCGGGCCAGCTTGGCGTGAAACGCGGCGACCAGCTGCGCCTGATGGTGCCGTCCGCCAGCCAGTTCACGCCGATGGGCCGCCTGCCGAGCCAGCGTCTCTTCACCATTATCGGCACTTTTGCCGCCAACAGCGAAGTGGATGGCTATCAGATGCTGGTCAATATTCAGGACGCTTCACGCCTGATGCGCTACCCGGCCGGAAATATCACCGGCTGGCGACTGTGGCTGAATGAGCCGCTGAAAGTGGATACGCTGAGCCAGCAGACGTTACCGCCCGGCACGCAGTGGCAGGACTGGCGCGAGCGTAAAGGCGAGCTGTTCCAGGCCGTGCGCATGGAGAAAAACATGATGGGCCTGCTGCTGAGCCTGATTGTCGCCGTCGCCGCGTTTAACATCATTACGTCGCTCGGGCTGATGGTGATGGAGAAGCAGGGCGAGGTGGCTATCCTGCAAACCCAGGGGCTTACGCGCCGTCAGATCATGGCGGTGTTTATGGTGCAGGGGGCAAGCGCGGGCGTTATCGGCGCGCTGTTTGGCGCGCTGCTCGGCGCGCTCCTTGCCAGCCAGTTGAATAATCTGATGCCGGTGATTGGCGCGTTCCTTGATGGCGCTGCGCTGCCAGTCGTTATCGAACCGTGGCAGGTCATCGGTATTGCGCTCTCGGCGATGGCCGTCGCGCTGTTGTCCACGCTTTATCCTTCCTGGCGCGCTGCCGCCACCGAACCCGCTGAGGCTTTACGTTATGAGTAATTCTGTGCTGTTACAGTGCGACAACCTGTGCAAACGCTACCAGGAAGGCAAAGTGCAAACGGATGTGTTGCACAACGTCAGCTTCAGCATCGACGCGGGCGAAATGATGGCGATTGTCGGCAGCTCCGGCTCCGGTAAAAGTACGCTGTTGCACCTGCTGGGCGGGCTGGATACGCCTACCTCCGGCGACGTGATTTTCAGCGGTCGGGCGCTGAGCACGCTCTCTTCTTCCGCCAAAGCGGAGCTGCGTAACCGCGAGCTCGGTTTTATTTACCAGTTCCACCATCTGCTTCCCGATTTCACCGCGATGGAAAACGTGGCGATGCCGCTGCTTATCGGCAAAGCGCCGAAGGCCGAGACCGAGCGCCGGGCGCTCGCGATGCTGGACGCCGTGGGGCTCGCGCACCGCAGCAGCCACCGTCCGTCTGAGCTTTCCGGCGGCGAGCGCCAGCGTGTCGCGATTGCCCGCGCGCTGGTGAATAATCCGCGTCTGGTGCTGGCGGATGAACCGACCGGTAACCTTGATGCCCGTAACGCTGACAGCATTTTCGACCTGCTCGGCGAGCTGAATAAAACCCAGGGCACCGCCTTTCTGGTGGTGACGCACGATCTGCAACTGGCGAAGCGGCTGTCGCGCCAGCTGGAGATGCGCGACGGACACCTGAACCCTGAGCTAACCCTGATGGGGAGGGCGTAATGGCTTCCCCGTTATCATTACTGATTGGTCTGCGCTTTAGCCGGGGACGCAGACGCAGCGGCATGGTGTCGCTTATCTCCGTTATTTCAACGATTGGCATCGCGCTTGGCGT
This sequence comes from Cronobacter sp. 153480017-3, assembly GCF_053627815.1. Classification (NCBI taxonomy): domain Bacteria; kingdom Pseudomonadati; phylum Pseudomonadota; class Gammaproteobacteria; order Enterobacterales; family Enterobacteriaceae; genus Cronobacter; species Cronobacter sp. 153480017-3. Next base: position 557,114 of record NZ_JBSEYN010000002.1, read on the forward strand.
GGCGGTGCTGATTGTGGGCTTAAGCGCCATGAACGGCTTTGAGCGTGAGCTGAACAATCGCATTCTGGCGGTCGTGCCGCATGGTGAAATCGAGCCGGTGGAGCAGCCGTGGCGCGGCTGGCAGGATGTTGTGACGCGCGTTGAGAAGGTCAACGGCATCGTCGCGGCGGCGCCATACGTCAACTTTACCGGGCTGGTGGAGAGCGGGGCGAACCTGCGCGCCATTCAGGTGAAAGGCGTTGACCCGGCGCAGGAGCAGCGTTTAAGCGCGCTGCCGCATTATGTGCAAAACAACGCCTGGCAGAGTTTTCAGGCGGGCAAACAGCAAATCATCATCGGTAAAGGTGTTGCGGATGCGCTGAAAGTGAAGCAGGGCGACTGGCTCTCCATCATGATCCCGAATTCTGACGCCGACCATAAGCTGTTGCAGCCCAAACGCGTGCGTTTGCAGGTAGCAGGTATTCTGCAACTGAGCGGCCAGCTCGATCACAGCTTTGCGATGGTGCCGCTGGCCGATGCGCAGGGCTATCTGAACCTCGGTGACAGTGTCACGGGCATCGCCATCAAGGTGAATGACGTCTTTAACGCGAATCAACTGGTGCGTGACGCGGGTCAGGTGACGGACGCCTATGTCTATATCAAAAGCTGGATCAACACCTACGGCTACATGTACCGCGATATCCAGATGATCCGCGCGATTATGTATCTGGCGATGGTGCTGGTGATTGGCGTCGCCTGCTTTAACATCGTTTCGACGCTGGTGATGGCGGTGAAAGATAAAAGCAGCGATATCGCGGTGCTGCGTACGCTCGGTGCGAAAGACGGGCTTATCCGTGCGATTTTCGTCTGGTACGGACTGCTCGCCGGGCTGCTCGGCTCGGTCAGCGGCGTGGTGGTGGGCGTGCTGGCGTCATGGCAGTTGACCGCTATCATTCACGGGATTGAAAAACTGATCGGCCATCATTTCCTCTCCGGCGATATCTATTTTATCGACTTCCTGCCATCGGAGCTGCACGCGCTCGACGTGGTCTATGTGCTGCTGACGGCGCTGGTGCTGAGCCTGCTGGCGAGCTGGTATCCGGCACGGCGCGCGAGCCGCATCGATCCGGCGCGGGTACTGAGCGGACAATAATTCAGGGAGCGGCGGATGTATTACGGGTTTGACATTGGCGGCAGCAAAATCGCCCTCGGGGTATACGATGACGCGCGGCGTCTGCAATGGCAAACCCGCGTCGCGACGCCGCATGACCGCTACGAGAACTTTCTCGATGCCATCAGCGCGCTGGTGGCAGAGGCTGACCGCCGCTTTGGCGGCGCGGGGTATGTCGGCGTTGGCATTCCCGGCATCCCGGAAACGGACGACGGCCTGCTGTATGCCGCCAATCTGCCCGCCGCCAGCGGCAGGGCGGTGAGGCGCGATCTCAGCGCGCGGCTCGGGCGCGACGTGCGTATCGATAACGACGCCAACTGTTTTGCGCTCTCCGAAGCGTGGGACGATGAGTTCAGCGCGTATCCTGTTGTGATGGGGCTTATCCTCGGCACTGGCGTCGGCGGCGGCGTGGTTGTTGATGGCAAACCGGTGACCGGACGCAGCTTTATCACGGGCGAATTCGGCCATATCCGCCTGCCGGTGGACGCGCTCGCCATCCTCGGGCGCGATATCCCGCTCATCCGCTGCGGCTGCGGGCAATACGGCTGTATTGAGAATTATCTTTCAGGCCGGGGCTTTGCATGGCTCTGGCATCACTTCTACCATGAATCACTGGACGCGCCGCAAATCATCATGCGCTGGCAGCAGGGTGACACGCAGGCGCAGGCGCATGTTGAGCGCTATACCGACCTGCTGGCGGCCTGTGTCGCGAGCCTGTTGACCGTGCTGGACCCGCAGCTGGTAGTGCTCGGCGGCGGGCTGTCGGGGTTTTCGCATCTGACAACGGCGCTCAGCGCGAAGCTGCCTGCGTATCTGCTGCCCGTGGCGAAAGTGCCGCGTATTGAGCAGGCGCGCCACGGCGACGCGGGCGGTATGCGCGGCGCGGCTTTTCTCCATCTCACACGCTCACGGAGTTGAAATGCAATCGCGTCGTCTGCACCGGCTGGGCCGGTTTCGAAGGAATAAACGTCGGCTGCGCGAGCGCTTGCGCCAGCGTATTTTTTTCCGGGACAGAATTATGACACCTGAAGTGATGAATAAACCTGTGGTAGTGGTCTTAACCGGGGCGGGGATCTCGGCGGAATCGGGCATTCGCACGTTCCGCGCCGCTGATGGCCTGTGGGAAGAGCATCGCGTGGAAGATGTGGCGACGCCGGAAGGGTTCGCGCGCAATCCGCAGCTGGTGCAGGAGTTTTATAACGCCCGGCGCCGCCAGCTACAGCAGCCGGAGATTAAGCCTAACGCGGCGCATCTGGCGCTGGCGCGGCTGGAAGAGGCGCTCGGCGACCGTTTTTTACTGGTCACCCAGAATATCGATAACCTGCACGAGCGCGCGGGCAGCAAAAATGTGGTGCATATGCATGGCGAACTGCTGAAGGTGCGTTGTTCGCAGAGCGGGCAGGTGCTGGAGTGGACGGGCGATGTGACGCCTGGCGATAAGTGCCACTGTTGCCAGTTCCCCGCGCCGCTGCGCCCGCACGTAGTGTGGTTCGGCGAGATGCCGTTCGGGATGGATCGTATTTATGAGGCACTCGCGCGCGCCGATGTGTTTATCGCCATCGGCACCTCCGGGCACGTTTATCCGGCAGCCGGATTCGTGCATGAAGCGAAGCTTCAGGGCGCGCATACCGTGGAGCTTAACCTGGAGCCAAGCCAGGTCGGCAGCGAGTTTGAAGAGAAGCATTACGGGCTGGCAAGCCAGGTGGTGCCGGAGTATGTCGAGAAGCTGTTGAAAGGTCTGTGACGGCAGTGGTGTCACAGGGAAACGGCGGGTGCGCTAACGCTTACCCGCCCTACACAGATCGTTAACCGGTTTTCGTAGGGTGGGTAAGCGAAGCGCACCCACCATGTAACGTCACATTTCCGGATCGTAGGGTGGGTAAGCGAAGCGCACCCACCATGTAACGCTACATTTCCGGATCGTAGGGTGGGTAAGCGAAGCGCACCCACCTTTTCACCACAATGAAACTTACCGTCCCGCCTTTAACTTCTGGTAATACGACTCGTAAATCGCGCTGGCGTCGCCGACATCGTTCTGCCATTCGCCCTTCTTGATGGTAGCTTCGTCCGGATAGAGCGACTTATCTTCCGCCACCTCTTTCTTCAGAAGCTTACGGGCCGCCAGGTTCGGCGTCGGGTAACCGATGGTCTCTGCCACCTGTTTTGCCACATCCGGACGCAGCAGGAAGTTAATCAGCTTATGCGCGCCTTCAACATTCTTCGCATTCGCCGGAATAGCGAGGCTGTCCATCCAGAAAATCCCGCCTTCTTTCGGCCAGACGACATCCAGCGGCGCGCCCGCCTGACGAGCGACCCACGCGGAGCCGTTCCACACCATACCGAGATTCACTTCGCCTTCCAGATACGGGTTCGCCGGGTTGTCGGAGTTAAACGCCGCCACGTTTGGCATCAGCTTTTTCAGCTCGTTATAGGCCGCTTCAATCTCTTTCGGATCGGTGGTATTGCCGGAAAGTCCGAGCTTACGCAGCGCCATCTGGAACACTTCGCGCGCATCGTCGGTTAACAGCAGGCTACCTTTGTATTCCGGCTTCCAGAGATCGGCCCAGGAGGTCACGCTTTTCGGATCGATGGCGTCGCTGTTCACGCCTATCGCCGTCGCGCCCCAAATGTAGGGAATGGAGTAGTCGTTATTCGGATCGAAAGGCTTATTCAGCATCGCCGGATCCAGATTGTGAAAATTCGACAGCTTGCTCTTGTCGATCTTCTGGATCATCCCTTCTTTGCGCATCTTGTCGACAAAGTAGGTGGACGGCACCACGAGATCGTAGGCACCCTGCTGATAGGTCTTCAGCTTGGCGTACATGGTTTCATTCGATTCATAGGTCGAATAGATAACCTTAATGCCCGTCTCCTTCGTGAACTGCTCAAGCAGGCCCGGCGGCACATACTCGGTCCAGTTGTAGAAATAGAGCGTGTTTTTATCATCAGCATGCGCGGCGCTCATGCCGAACGCCAGAGCACCCGCAGCAAGCAGGTGGCGTGACCATTTTTTCATTTTACGTCCCCTGGATTTAAGGCCTGGCGAGGCAGGCTTTTCGTTTTATCGCGAAGCATCAGCTGGCTTGCCAGTACGAGAACCAGCGACAGCATCAGCAGAATGGTGGCGAGCGCGTTCACCTCCGGCGACACGCCCACTTTGACCATCGAGTAAATTTTCAGCGGCAGGATTTCATAGCCCGGCCCCGTCACGAACGACGACACCACCACGTCATCCATCGACAGCGTAAAGCTCAGCAGCCAGCCCGCCGCCACCGCCGGCATCGCCAGCGGCAGAATGATTTTGCGCAGAATCGTGATTTCGCTGGCGCCCAGATCGCGCGCCGCTTCAAGCATTCGCACGTCAAAGCCTTTCAGCCGTGAATAGACGGTCACGACCACAAACGGCAGGCAGAAGGTGATGTGCGAGAACAGCAGCGACCAGAAGCCAAGCTGAATGCCCACCAGCATAAAAAGCACCAGCAGGGAAATCGCCATCACGATATCGGGCGACATCATCACCACAAACAGCATGCCGCTGACAAACGGTTTGCCGCGAAAACGGTAGCGGTAGAGCGCGACCGCCGTCAGCGCGCCGATCATGGTCGCGAACGTGGCGGAGAACACCGCCATTGTCAGCGAGTGTTGCGCGGCCTGTAACAGGCTGTCGTTATTCATCAGCAGGCTGTACCAGTTGGTGGTAAAGCCCTGCCAGTTAATGCCGAAACGCGAGCTGTTGAACGAATTCACAATCAGGATCACGATCGGGATATAAAGATAAGCGTAAATGGCGGTCATAAAACCGCCGCGCAGCAGGCGACCGATCATTCCAGTTCCACCTTCTTGTTAAGCAGGCGCGCGGCGCGCCAGTACACCAGCAGCATCAGCCCCATTACCAGCGTCAGCGTAATGCTGGTGGCCGCGCCAAACGGCCAGTCGCGGATATTCAGGAACTGGCTCTTGATAACGTTGCCGATAAGCAGGTTTTTCGCGCCACCCATTAGATCGGAGACATAAAACAGCCCCATCGCGGGCAGCATTACCAGCAGACACCCGGCGATAATCCCCGGCATCGTCAGCGGCAGAATGATGCGCACAAAGGTTTGCAGTTTGCTGGCCCCGAGATCTTTTGCGGCTTCGAGCAGCGGCTTATCGAGCTTCTCGATGCTGGAGTAGAGCGGCATCACCATAAACGGCAGCAGAATATAGACCAGGCCGATAATCACCGCCGATGGCGTGTACATAATGCGCATCGGGGTGTCGATGACGCCAAGCCACAGCAGAAACTCGTTCAGATAGCCGCGCGTGCTGAGAAACAGCTTGAGGCCGTAGATGCGGATAAGCGAGTTTGTCCAGAACGGCACTATCAGCAAAAACAGCAGCAGCGGGCGCACTTTCGCGGGCAGTTTCGCCAGAAACCATGCAAACGGGTAGCCCAGCACCAGGCACGCCAGCGTCGCCTGCAGCGCCATATTCAGCGAATGCAGCAGCACCTGAAAATAGAGCGGGTCGAGCAGGCGCGCGTAGTTATCCAGCGTAAAGACCAGGCTTACGAAATGCGCGTCGTCGCGGGTGAGAAAGCTGGTGGCGATGATCATCAGGTTGGGCAGAAAAACAAACAGCACCAGCCAGCCGACGATGGTGGCGATCACCACATTCTGGAATTTACGCGAGCTCTTCATCGGCCAGCACCACCTCCCAGCTTTCCACCCAGGTCACGGCCATTTTCTGATCGAGCGAGTGGTCGAAATCGGGGTCGTCTTCGTTAAAGAATTCGCTGACCAGCACCATTTTGCCGTTTTCCAGCTCAACGACAGATTCCAGCGTCATGCCTTTATAGTTGCGCTCGCGCACAAAACCAATCAGGCCGTCGGCTTCGCCGTCGCCGTTGATCTCTTCAACGCGCAGATCTTCCGGGCGCAGCAGGACGTTGAGTTTCTGGCCCGCCGTCACCGGGAAGGCGACATACAGCACGCATTCGCGGCCTTCCACATTTGCGCGCACGCGCTGCGCGTCGATACGCTCAATGACGGTGGCGTCAAAAATATTGATTTCGCCGATAAAGCTCGCCACAAACAGGTTTTTGGGTTCTTCGTAAATTTCGCGCGGCGTGCCGTCCTGCTCGATGCGCCCGTCGCGCATCACCACGATGCGATCGGACATCGTCAGCGCTTCTTCCTGATCGTGCGTCACGAACACAAACGTAATACCCAGCTTGCGTTGCAGCGCTTTCAGCTCGTTCTGCATCTGTTTGCGCAGTTTATAGTCGAGCGCCGAGAGGGATTCATCAAGCAGCAGCAGGCGGGGTTTATTGACCACGGCGCGGGCGATCGCCACGCGTTGCTGCTGGCCGCCGGAAAGTTGATGCGGTTTGCGCTGGGCAAATTCCTCAAGCTGCACCATCTTTAAAGCATCCATCACGCGCGGCGTTATCTCAGCGGTGGGTGTTTTTTGCATCCGCAGGCCAAACGCGACGTTCTCAAACACCGTCATATGCGGAAACAGGGCGTAGCTCTGGAAAACGGTATTGACGTGGCGATGCTCGGCGGGAACGTCGGTGATGTCTTGTGAATCGAGCGTGATCCGCCCGGCGTCGGCGTTCTCAAGGCCTGCGATAAGGCGCAGCACGGTGGTTTTACCGCAGCCGGAGGGGCCGAGGAGCGTGAGGAATTCACCATGATTGATGGTCAGTGAGAAATCAGAAATGACGGTTTTACCATCAAAGCTTTTCCCGATATCCGCCAGTTGCAGAAGCGGGGAAAGCGAGCGCGGCTGTGTATTCAATTTTTTGACTCTGTCCCGTAAAAAACGCATCAAGAAGAAACCGGATGCGGGGTTTGTGATGAACCACCTTTGGGTCTGGCACGTGATAAGGGCAGGCATTCTACGGCAAACCATTGAAATCGCCAATGCCACAGACGCTTTCTTGCCGGTTTCGCGTGGTTTTCCACGTTTTCTGTCACGTCAGGCGCATGAAGAAGGAGATACCCCCTTTTTCCCCGCAGGATTATTCCTCTTCGCCGGGCGAAAGGTGACCTGAAACAATATTTGTCTTTTAATGCTTAATGATAATAACGTCACAAAATAACAGGGGTGAGAACATGGATAAATTACTCGAACGTTTCCTGCAATATGTCACTATGGATACCCAGTCACGGGCCGGGGTGAAGCATGTTCCCAGCACCGAAAGCCAGTGGAAGCTGTTAAACCTGCTGAAGAACCAGATGGAAGAACTGGGCATGGTTAACGTGTCGCTGAGCGAACACGGCACGTTGATGGGCACGCTGCCCGCCAACGTGAATAAACCCGTCCCGCCCATCGGATTCATTTCTCATGTCGATACCTCGCCAGATTTCACCGCCAAAAACGTGAACCCGCAAATCGTTGAAAACTACCGCGGCGGGGATATCGCGCTCGGCACCGGCGAAGAGATCCTTTCACCGGTGATGTTTCCGGTGCTCCATCAGTTGCTCGGCCACACGCTTATCACCACTGACGGCAAAACGCTGTTAGGCGCGGATGACAAAGCGGGTGTCGCAGAGATCATGACCGCCATGGCGACGCTCTCGCAGAAAAACATTCCCCACGGCGATATTCGCGTGGCCTTTACGCCGGATGAAGAGGTGGGCAAGGGGGCGAAGTATTTTGACGTTGAAGCGTTTGATGCGCGCTGGGCGTACACCATGGACGGCAGCGGTATCGGCGAGCTGGAGTATGAGAATTTCAACGCGGCCTCGGTGACCATCAAAATTGTTGGCAACAACGTGCACCCCGGCAGCGCCAAAGGCGTGATGGTGAACGCGCTGTCGCTCGCCGCGCGCATTCACGCGCTGGTGCCTGCCGACGAAAGCCCGGAGTGCACCGAAGGGTACGAGGGGTTTTACCATCTGCACACCATGAAAGGCTCGGTGGATCGTGCCGAGATGCATTACATCATCCGCGATTTCGACCGCGAGAATTTCGAAGCGCGCAAACGCCGTATGATGGATATCGCGAAACAGGTCGGTAAGGGGCTGCACCCGGATTGTTATATTGAGCTTGCCATCGAGGACAGCTATTACAATATGAGCGAGAAGGTGGCGGAGCATCCGCATATCATCGAGATTGCGCGTCAGGCGATTGTCGATTGCGGCATGGAGCCGCAGTTAAAGCCGATTCGCGGCGGCACCGACGGCGCGCAGCTGTCGTTTATGGGACTGCCGTGCCCGAACATCTTCACCGGCGGGTACAATTATCACGGCAAACATGAGTTTGCGACGCTGGAAGGGATGGAAAAAGCGGTGCAGGTGATTGTGCGTATCGCCGAATTAACCGCACAGCGGGAGGCGTAAAGGCGCAAAAGGCGTAAAAGAGGCGGGTGCGCTGCGCTTACCCGCCCTACAAATTCAGGGATCATTTATGTAGGGTGGGTAAGCGGAGCGCACCCACCATTGACATCAAATCCATCGCGTTATGTCGTAGGGTGGGTAAGCGAAGCGCACCCACCATTCACATCAAACCCTTCACGTTATGTCGTAGGGTGGGTAAGCGAAGCGCATCCACCATTCACATCAAACCCTTCACGTTATGTCGTAGGGTGGGTAAGCGGAGCGCACCCACCGTAATACCCGCGATAACCGACGCCTTACTCCGCAAAATACCAGTACCCGCTGTTTACCAGCGCGGCCAGCATTGCCAGGAATGACGGGTCTTCCAGCGCCTCGCCGAACATCGCCTCATTCAGCACCACTTCATTGGCCAGCTGATGCAGCGCCGGGCGGTGCGGCGTATCTATCTTCTCGCCGTTCACAAAGACGTCCTCGCCGATACGCAATACGCGCAAACCGCCGAGACGTACCAGCGTATCACCCTGTTTCAGCGCATCGTAAATTTCATCCGGCTGGTACGGCGGCTCCGGCGGCGACACATCCAGCTCGTGACGCGACTGGGTGATAAACTCACCAAACCACTCATTGAAATTATCCGGGTCGCGGATCAGATCCAGCATCATGTCGCGCAGCTTTTCGACTTCCGCAGGCACAATGTCTGCCGGACATTCGCGTGCGGGCACATCCGGATCGCTGTAACGATGGCTGCCGAGCTCACGCTGCAACACATAATCGGCGAACCCGCTGATAAGCTCGCGACCGCTCGGTGCGCGAAAGCCTACGGAATAGTTCATCGAGTTTTCCAGCGAATAGCCTTCGTGCGGGAATCCCGGCGGAATATAGAGAATATCGCCCGGCTCCAGCTCTTCGTCGATCAGCGCTTCAAACGGCGCGACCTGCAGCAGATCCGGGTGCGGGCAGTGCTGTTTCATCGGCACTTTTTCGCCCACGCGCCAGCGGCGACGGCCAACGCCCTGGATAATAAACACATCGTATTGATCAAGATGCGGGCCAACGCCGCCACCCGGCACCGAAAAGGAGATCATCAGATCGTCAATACGCCAGTCCGGCAGGGCGCGGAACGGGCGCATCAGCGCGGCGCTCGGCTCGTGCCAGTTATTAACCGCCTGTACCAGCAGCGACCAGTTGGTTTCGCCTAAATGATCGTAGCTCTGGAACGGGCCGTGGCTCACGTCCCATTTGCCGTCCTGATGACTGACCAGGCGGCTGTCCACCTCGTTCTCCATCGCAAGACCGGCCAGTTCGTCCGGGGAGAGCGGGTCGACAAAATTCTTAATGCCGCGCTTTAACACCACCGGGCGTTTTTGCCAGTAGCGTTCAATGAAATCGGGCCAGTTTATCTCTACGTGGTAGTCCATATTGTATTCCGCAGGCTCTGAAGATGAGTCGGATTATAACGGACGCGCGTCACTCTGCGTGGTTGTCTGACAGGTTTTTTCGAAGCGTTGCGGAAGATTCGCCCACCGGCGGCTGCTGACGGGCGAAAATCACTTCCATGCGGGCGCCGCCAAGCGCGCTGGTGCTGGTAAGGATCTGCCCGTTATATTGCTCCACCACTTCACGGGCGACCGACAGCCCAACGCCCTGGCCTGGGCGCAGCGTATCGGCCCGCTGACCGCGATCAAACACCAGCGCGCGTTTGCTTTCAGGAATACCAGGCCCGTCATCTTCCACCACCAGGTGCAGCGTGTCATCCGCCACCCGCGCGGTCACTTCGACAAACTCCAGGCAATATTTACAGGCGTTATCCAGCACGTTGCCCATCACTTCAAGAAAATCGTTTTTCTCGCCGATAAAGACAATTTCCGGCGAGATATCGAGCGTGATGCTGACGCCTTTGCGCTGGTAGACCTTATTCAGCGCGGAAGTGAGATTATCGAGTAATGACGCCACCGGGTGCAGTTCGCGGCTCAGCAACATATTGCCGCTGCGCATACTGGCGCGATGCAGATAGTAGCCTATCTGCTGTGAAATACGGCTGATCTGCTCCAGCATCACCGGCTCGGCCTGTTCCACATCCGTTTTGCCGGTGCGCAACGATCGCAGCGTGCTCTGGAGCACCGACAGCGGCGTTTTCAGGCTGTGGGTGAGATCGGTGAGCGTTGTGCGGTATTTCTCGTAGCGCTCGCGCTCGCTTTTCAGCAGCCGGTTGAGATTATGCACAAGGCTTGTCAGTTCGCGGGTGGTGTAGGGGTTCAGTTGTTCACGATGGTGCTCTTCCAGTTCGCGCACTTCGCGCGCCAGCGCTTCTATGGGGCGCAGGCTCCACCAGGCGGCGAGCCACAGGAGCGGGATCACCAGCAGCAGATTCGCCGCCAGCACATAGATAAACCAGTTCCAGACGCTCCATGAGCTTTTCAGCTCGTCAGGAATGGTGTCTACCACCACGACCGTCAGCGCGGGCATATTGGTGGTCGCCGGATAGACATTGACCGCGACCGAGTGCGTGGTTTCGTCGTTTTTATCCGGGTCGTAATCATTAAGCCGCTTTTGCAGCGCCCGGTTTGCGCCCAGCAGCAGGCGCGAATCGCTAAAGCGCGTCTCCAGCTCGTGAAAACCGTTCGCGTTGAGCCACTCGGGGCGAATCGCTTTCATCAGGCGCGGCACATCGCGCTGCGACCAGAGGAGTTTGCCTTTTTCGTTATAGATAAAGGTCAGCGTCGGGCTCTGCCTGTCGATATGGTCGGGGATCTCAACGGTCAGTTTGCCGTTTTCGAAACGGGCAAGGGTATAGAAGAGATTGCTCTCACCGCGCAGCAGTCTGAAGGTGGTTTTATCGAAACTGACGCTGTAACCCACCAGCGCCACCACGCCGTAGGCGAGCGACAGCACCAGCACCACCGCCGCGGTCGCGAGTAAAAAGCGTACCCGCAGCGAGAGCGGGAGAAAGTGGCGCAGGACGTTTTTTTTCATTTAGCGTAGATCGAACCGGTAACCCTGGCCGCGCACTGTCGTGATCGCTTCGCCCGGGTATTCCGCCTGGATTTTTTTACGCAGACGGCCCATCAGCACGTCAATGGTGTGGCTTTCGCGAAGCTCCGCATCCGGGTAGAGCTGAAGCATCAGCGAATCTTTGCTAACGACCTTGCCCGCGTTGCGGATAAGCGTCTCCATAATGGTGTATTCGAAGGCGGTCAGGCGGATCAGATTGTCGTTGATGGTCACTTCCCGGCGCGAGAGATCCACCACGAACGGCGGCATAGAGATCACCTGCGAAGCGAGCCCGCTGTTGCGGCGCAAAAGCGCCTGCATTCTCGCCACCACTTCTTCGATGTGAAACGGCTTGGTGACGTAATCATCGGCACCGGCGCCCAGCACTTCGACTTTATCCTGCCAGCCCTCACGGGCGGTGAGTACAAGAACAGGCAGCGTGATCTCACTGGCGCGCCAGCGACGGATCAGGCTCAGCCCGTCTTCATCCGGCAGACCCAGGTCGACAATCGCCACGTCCGGCAGGTGTTCATTCAGGTAATAATCTGCTTCTTTGGCATCTTCCGCCGCATCCACCTGATGGCCAAGCTCCGAGAGCTGCACTTTCAGGTGATGCCGCAGTAAGGCGTTATCCTCGACGACCAGCACGCGCATCCGGGGTCCCCTTATCCATCAAATATATAAATAGTTTAACGCCAATTATTACTGAAAGGGCATAAACATTGGATAAACCAGCGAGGCATCAACAGGCGGGCGGAAAAGGCGAGGGGAGAAGGCAGCGCGCCACCCGCAGGTGACGCGCAGAGGCTTATTTCAGGTCATCAACCATCTGGATGGCGCGGCCGATGTAATTGGCCGGCGTCATCGCTTTCAGACGGGTTTTTTCGTCTTCCGGCAGTTCGAGGCTGTCGATGAACTGTTTCATGCCTTCGGCGTCGACGCGTTTACCGCGGGTCAGCTCTTTGAGCTTTTCATACGGTTTCTCAATGCCGTAGCGGCGCATCACGGTCTGAATCGGCTCGGCCAGTACTTCCCAGTTGTTGTCGAGCTCAGCCAGCAGGCGATCGCGGTTCACTTCCAGCTTGCTCACGCCTTTCAGCGTCGACTGATACGCGATGAGCGAATAACCGACGCCGACGCCCAGGTTACGCAGAACGGTGGAGTCGGTCAGGTCACGCTGCCAGCGGGAGACCGGCAGTTTGCTCGCCAGATGTTGCAGCACGGCGTTCGCAAGCCCGAGGTTGCCTTCGGAGTTTTCGAAGTCAATCGGGTTGACCTTGTGCGGCATGGTGGAAGAGCCGATTTCGCCAGCGATGGTTTTCTGTTTGAAATGGTTCAGCGCAATGTAACCCCAGACGTCACGGTCGAAGTCGATAAGGATGGTATTAAAGCGCGCCATGCAGTCAAACAGCTCAGCGATATAGTCGTGCGGCTCAATCTGGGTGGTGTACGGGTTCCACTGGATGCCGAGCGAGGTCACAAACTCCTCGCTGAACTGGTGCCAGTCCACTTCCGGGTACGCAGCGATGTGGGCGTTATAGTTACCCACCGCGCCGTTGATTTTACCGAGGATCTCGACCTGCTGGAGCTGACGGTACTGGCGCTCCATACGGTACGCGACGTTCGCCATCTCTTTGCCCATGGTGGACGGCGTGGCTGGCTGGCCGTGCGTGCGGGAGAGCAGCGGGATATCACGGTACTGGTGCGCCAGATCTTTCACTGCGTCAATAATGTTGCGCCAGAACGGCAGGATCACCTCTTCGCGCGCGGTGGAGAGCATCAGCGCGTGGGAGAGGTTGTTGATGTCCTCTGACGTACAGGCGAAGTGGATAAACTCAGACACCGCGTGCAGCGCCGGAACGTCAGCCACCTTTTCCTTCAGGAAATACTCAACCGCTTTGACGTCGTGGTTGGTGGTGCGCTCGATGGTCTTAATGCGCGCCGCGTCTTCTTCGCTAAAGCCTGCGACAATCGCATCGAGGAAATCGTTTGCGTTTTTGTCAAAAGCAGGAACTTCCTTGATCGCTGCGTGTGCGGCCAGCTTTTGCAGCCAGCGTACTTCAACCTGTACGCGGAATTTCAGCAGGCCAAATTCGCTGAAAATGGCGCGCAGCGCGCTGACTTTGTCGCCGTAGCGTCCATCAACGGGGGAAACGGCGGTCAGTGAGGATAATTCCATCAGTCACTCCTGAGAGGTTAACATTGAGCAAGAATTTGTTTCGCCTGGGTGGTCAGACGATTACGGGAAAACATCAGTTGCAGGCGTCCGCCGCCGACCTGCTGCCAGAGCACCGCGGCGCGGATACCGGCGAGCAGCGTGGCGCGAACTTTCGCCTGGATCTGCGGGCTTTGCAGCACGTTGGGCGAGCCGTTGACCTGAATACGCGGGCCGAGCGGGCTAATCACATCCACATAAATGCCGGCCATCGCGTTCATCAGCGTATCGGATTCCAGCTCGAAATGCTCAAGCTGGCGGCTTAAATCCGCGATGCGATTGCCAAGCGTATTCATCGCGCCTTTGCTGGCGGCAAGTTTACGCTCCAGCACCATCAGGCTCAGTGTGTAGCGCGTCAGTTCTGCACCCAGGCCCTGACGGCTGCTGGTGTTCAGCATGCCAAGCAGCGTCTCCAGGCCGATTTTCAGCCCGGCTTCGCGGCCGCCGAAAACGTCAAGCGTCGACGCCGGGTTCTGATCAATCACGCTGTTAAGCGAGACGCGCAGGGCCTCGCTGTCACACGTGCCCTCATGCGCGAGCGACTGAACCAGACGTGCCGACTGGCAAATGCCCGCCAGCGCAAGGGTGATGTCGTAGAAGTTCTTTGCCACACAGACTCCTTTTTATCGCGGCTGTTCATTCATGGCCGCGCACGCGGCATCAGGCTTAAACCGGCAGCGGCAGGCGCTGTTCGATAATACCGCCGCCAAGACACACTTCGCCCCGATAAAACACGGCGGATTGTCCCGGCGTGACCGCGGCGACCGGCTCGTCAAACACCACTTCGATGCGATCGTCATCCAGCGGACGGACGGTGCAGGGAATATCGGCCTGACGGTAGCGCGTTTTCACGGTGCAGGTAAACGGCGCGGTGACCGGCTCGCGATCGACCCAGTGCAGTTGCTGTGCGATAAGACCGACTGACATCAGGCGCGGATGATCGTGGCCCTGAGCGACAATCAGAATATTGTTTTCGACGTCTTTATCCACTACGTACCACGGCTCTTCGCCGCCGTCTTTGGTGCCGCCGATGCCAAGCCCTTTGCGCTGGCCGAGCGTGTGATACATCAGCCCCTGGTGCTCGCCGATGGTATCGCCGTCAACGGTCACGATTTTACCCGGCTGGGCTGGCAGATAGCGGCCCAGGAATTCGCGAAACTTACGCTCGCCGATAAAGCAGATGCCGGTGGAATCTTTTTTCTTTGCCGTCACCAGATCTAACTCTTCGGCAATGCGGCGCACTTCCGGTTTTTCCAGCTCGCCGACCGGGAACAGGCTTTGGGCGACCTGATCGTGGCCGAGCGTATAGAGGAAGTAGCTCTGGTCTTTATTGCCATCAAGCCCGCGCAGCAGGCGGCTTTTGCCGTCCACATCGGCGCGACGCACATAGTGGCCGGTCGCGATATAATCCGCGCCGAGATCTTCGGCCGCGAATTCGAGAAAGGCTTTAAATTTGATCTCTTTATTGCAGAGGATATCCGGGTTTGGCGTGCGTCCGGCTTTATATTCCGCCAGGAAATGCTCAAACACGTTATCCCAGTATTCCGCCGCGAAGTTCACGGTATGCAGCTCAATGCCGAGCTTATCGCACACCGCCTGGGCGTCTGCGAGGTCGGATGCGGCCGTGCAATAATCCTCGCCGTCATCCTCTTCCCAGTTCTTCATAAAGAGACCTTCCACCTGATAGCCCTGCTGTTGCAGTAACCATGCGGAAACGGAGGAATCGACGCCGCCGGACATGCCGACGATGACTTTTTTCTGGCTGTTATCAGACATTGCACCACTCACGACTTAAAACAAAGGCGGCGTATTCTAGCACGCGCTGGCGGCGCAAACACCCCCTGAGCGCGCCGGGTTTGCCTACGGGCGTGAAGAAAAGGGCTTAACGGCAAGAATTGCGATGCGCGGGTGCGTATAAAAACAGGGGGAAAAGAGGCGGGGGCGCATCGGCCCCCGCGAGTGGGATCAGGCGTAACTTTCCTGAAGACTAAACTGCTCGACGGTCTGCGCCAGCTGCTGCGCCTGCTCTTCGAGCGAGCTGGCCGCTGCCGCCATCTGCTGCACCAGCGCGGCGTTCTGCTGCGTCACGCCGTCCATTTCGTTCACGGCGATCGTCACCTGGCTGATGCCTTTCGACTGCTCATCCGAAGCGCTGACAATCTCCCCGATAATGGTCTGCACGGAATGCACCGCCTGGGTCATCTCCTGCATGGTTTTGCCGGCGTCGTTCACCAGTTGTACGCCGCTCGCCACGCGCTGGCCCGACTCTTCAATCAGCGCCGCAATCTCTTTCACCGCGTTGGCGCTGCGCTGCGCCAGGCTTCGGACTTCGCTTGCCACCACCGCGAAGCCGCGGCCCTGTTCACCCGCGCGCGCCGCCTCTACCGCCGCGTTGAGCGCCAGGATATTGGTCTGGAACGCGATACTGTTAATCATCGTGGTGATATCGCTGATTTTCTTCGAGCTGTCGTCGATCTGCGCCATCGTCTGTACCACCTGGCCGACCAGCGTTTCGCCGCGGCTGGCGATTTGCGTGGCGTTGGCGGTCAGTTCCGTCGCGTGATGCGCGTTGGCGGCGTTGTGTTTTACGGTCGCGCTGATCTGCTCCATGCTGGCGGCGGTCTGCTCCAGCGCGGCTGCCTGTTCTTCGGTGCGCGACGAAAGGTTAATGTTGCCGCTGACGATTTCGCCCGCGCCCTGACGCACGGAGTCGCTTGCCTCTTTAATCTGCCCGACAATGCCGCGCAGCTGCGCCTGCATAGTGTGAAGGGCGTAGAACAGGCTGCCGCGATCGCCCGGTTTAACGTCAATCGCGTTATCGAGCTTGCCATCGGCCACTGCCAGCGCAATGGTCGCGGCTTCCAGCGGCTCACCGCCGAGAGGCCGGAGCACTTTGCGGCTAAAGACGATACCGAGCAGCGCGCTCACCAGCAGAATGCTCACCACCATAAGAATAATGGCGTTCATTAACTGGCGGTTCGCGGCGGCCATCACCTGGCTTACCGGTGCCACAATGCCGAGATACCATTTATCCGTGCTATTACCGATGGTGACAGGCTGCCAGGTGACCAGCGCTTTTTCGCCAAGGATCGGATCGTCCTGCTCAACCACGTTGCTGGTGAAACCCGCGGTATCGCCAGGGAACGGTTTGCTGGTTAGCTTTTTATCCGGGTAGGAGACGATTTTGCCTGCCGTTGAAAGCAGCATGGCATAACCGACGCCTTCCCAGGGTTTGATCTGATTCACTTTTTGCTGAAGCGACGCCAGCGAAATATCGGATGTCACCACGCCCTTAAGCTGACCGTCGGAGACAATCGGGGCCGCCACCGAGGTCAGCAGCGTCGGCACGCCGTTATAGGCGTAGCTGTAGGGTTCAATCAGCGTATCTTTCTGGGTTTTCTGCGGGATCAGGTAGTAGTCGCCCTGGCCTGGCGTCAGGTAGGAGAGCAGGGGGTGAAACTGGTAATTACCCGACTGACCGTGGTCGACGAAAAAGGCGTAACGGCCTTTCGGCGCCTGGCCGGGTTTGCCGTCAAACTCGGCGTCGCGACCGTCAAAGGCGTTTTCTTCAAAGATGACGGAAATCGAGAGGTAATTTGGGTTATCGCGCAGCGCGCCTTCGAGCAGTTGATCGGCGACTTTACGGTCGGTGATGCCGGCGCGGGGCAGGGACGCCATGCTGTGGCCAAGATTATGCGCCACATCGCGCGCGTAGTTGAGTTCCTGCTGAATTTTCAGCGCTTCGCTCTGGGCAATCTGGCGTAAATAGCTCTCCGCCAGGGATTTTTGTTCGTTGCTGGATTGCCAGCTCAGCACGCCGATGGTGACGACAAACCCCAGCGTGATGGTTAATGCGCCCGTCAGCAGCATCTGTGCGCGGGTGCTCATCTTTTTATGAACGGATTGTCTGGCCATCACGGCTCCTCAGGATCAACCACGAAAAATCATTACTTTCCCTTCGCTACGAGCCTCCTGGTCAATCTCTTATCGGCGTCGATTTTTTGTTCTTTAATGGCATAAAAAGCGAAATGACTGGTGGAAAAACGGGCGATTTAGCAGTTGTCTGGCGGAGTAAATGGCGAGGTGGTAGCCAGAATGGCAGATAGTGCTGAGTGTAGCGGATGGCGGCAGCAGGTTAAGCTGCCGTTAAAAGTTTCAGTGCGAAACAAATAGTGCGGTGAAGTTAACGCTGCGGCCAGTTAAACGCGCCAATCAGCGAGAGCGGATAACGCTCGCCGCGCTGCCAGGTGCGAATGCTTTCGGCCACCAGCGGAGAGCGCAGGTTGGTCGCCGAAAGAATTTCCTCAGCGCTCACCCAGCGGCAGAGGTCGATATCACTGTCGTGCGGTTCGGTCGGCAGCGGCGCGTCGAGCTCAATACTGAACAGAAAGCGCAAAAACGGCGTGTTGTCAGGTGCCAGCCACTGGTGCAGACGCAGAAAATGCTGCGGTTCGGCGCGGATGCCGGTCTCTTCCCACAGTTCGCGGCGCGCGGCTTCCACCAGCGTTTCGTCGGCTTCGAGATGGCCGGCAGGCTGGTTCCAGAGCGCTTTGCCATTAATGGTCTCTTCCACGACCAGGAATTTGCCCTGCGCGTGTACCACGCAGGCGACGGTGACATGGGGTTTGAACATCCGGTTCTCCTTATTTGAGCGGAACGTCTCGCCACTGGCCGCAGGCCAGAGAATCAAGAGTATAGTCGCCCATCGCGTAACGAATCAGCCGGAGCGTCGGGAAGCCCACGTGTGCCGTCATGCGCCGCACCTGACGGTTACGCCCTTCATAGAGCGTGATTTTAAGCCAGCTGGTGGGAATCGATTTACGCTCGCGAATAGGCGGATTGCGCGGCCACAGCCAGGCGGGCTCTTCAACGCGCTCAACGCCCGCCGGAAGCGTTGGGCCGTCGTTCAGCGTCACGCCGGTGCGCAACTGCGCCAGCGCCGCTTCCGTCGGCTCGCCTTCCACCTGCACAAAATAGATTTTGCCGGTGCGTTTGCCGGGCTGGGTCAGTTTAGCCTGTAACGCGCCGTCGTTGGTCAGCACCAGTAACCCTTCGCTGTCGCGATCGAGACGGCCCGCGGCATAGACGCCCGCCACCGGAATAAAATCCTTCAGCGTCTGGCGGCCTGCCTCGTCGGTAAACTGCGGCAGCACATCATAAGGTTTATTAAAGAGGATCAGCCGTTTCGGGCCTTCGGGTTTGCGGCGCTTAGGGGAATGTTGTGAGCTGAATCGCTCAAGCCGGTGATTTCTATAAGAAGTTTTCTGCATACTATTTTCAGGCTTTATCAATTGCCGCATTATACCCTATTCATAAGGGCGTGGCATGGGGCAGAACATTCAGGTAGTATTATCACGCCTATTACAAATCATTAACATAATGAGTCACAACCAGAAGCGCTCGAAGGAGAGGTGAATGGAAAGCAAAGTAGTAGTTCCGGCGGAAGGTGCAAAGATCACAGCGCAAAACGGCAAGCTGAATGTCCCCCACAACCCGATCATCCCGTTCATTGAAGGCGATGGTATCGGTGTGGACGTGACGCCGGCGATGCTGAAAGTGGTCGATGCCGCGGTTGAGAAAGCCTACAAAGGCGAGCGTAAAATTTCCTGGATGGAAATTTACACCGGTGAGAAATCTACCCAGCTTTACGGCCAGGATGTCTGGCTGCCCCAGGAAACCCTGGATCTGATTCGTGAATATCGCGTTGCCATCAAAGGCCCGCTGACCACCCCGGTTGGCGGCGGTATTCGCTCCCTCAACGTCGCCCTGCGCCAGGAGCTGGACCTTTACGTCTGCCTGCGCCCGGTACGTTACTACCAGGGCACCCCAAGCCCGGTTAAACACCCGGAACTGACCGACATGGTTATCTTCCGTGAAAACTCTGAAGACATTTACGCCGGTATCGAGTGGAAAGCCGACTCCGCTGACGCTGAGAAAGTGATCAAATTCCTGCGCGAAGAGATGGGCGTGAAGAAAATCCGCTTCCCGGAACATTGCGGCATCGGCATCAAGCCGTGTTCTGAAGAAGGCACCAAACGCCTGGTGCGCGCGGCGATTGAATACGCCATCACCAACGATCGCGAATCCGTGACCCTGGTGCACAAAGGCAACATCATGAAATTCACCGAAGGCGCGTTTAAAGACTGGGGCTACCAGCTGGCGCGTGAAGAGTTCGGCGGCGAGCTTATCGACGGCGGCCCGTGGGTGAAAATCAAGAACCCGAACAACGGCAAAGAGATCGTTGTGAAAGACGTTATCGCCGACGCCTTCCTGCAGCAGATCCTGCTGCGTCCGGCGGAATATGACGTTATCGCCTGTATGAACCTGAATGGCGACTACATTTCTGACGCCCTGGCGGCGCAGGTTGGCGGCATCGGCATCGCGCCGGGCGCGAACATCGGTGACGAGTGCGCGCTGTTTGAAGCGACCCACGGCACCGCGCCGAAATACGCAGGCCAGGACAAAGTGAACCCGGGCTCTATCATTCTCTCAGCTGAGATGATGCTGCGTCATATGGGATGGTTCGAAGCCGCTGACCTTATCGTTAAAGGTATGGAAGGCGCTATCAACAACAAGACCGTGACCTATGACTTCGAACGCCTGATGGAAGGCGCTAAACTGCTGAAGTGCTCAGAGTTTGGCGACGCGATTATCGCGAACATGTAATCCAGATGCTGGGTTAGGCAAAAACGGGAACCAGTTGGTTCCCGTTTTTTTATGTCTGCAAATGCTTCCTCAAAATTTCCTCATTTAGCATGATCGAATAATCGCGTGTATTTCTTCTAAAGAAAAAGAGAGTGCTGCCGTTAAATATTAATTATACGGCCCCCCGCCCGCTGTTCATAAAACACACAATTTAATGTAGCGTAATAAGGATTTTACTATCATGAATTATTCTGTTATTGGTACAGGCACTATTAAAGCTGCGGTACTCTCTACAACGTTACTATTAGCTGGCTGTAGTAATTTATTTCCTAAACCTGCCCTGTATGTTCCCCCGGCGAATACATCCGATGTTGCGAGAATTCGCTTGATGGGCGCGCCTATGAGCTATGCCCTGTATCAGACAGATAGCGAGGGTAAAACAACCGGAGGCTGGGTTCAGGAGCATAGCGCTTACGTCAATATCCTTCTTGGAAATACCCGGGATCTGGGATTCCCCAAACTGAAGAATAAAGATTATAGCGATACTTATTTCGAAACGTACCTGCTTCCGGATCGTGAAACAACGATCCATCACTCTTTATACGGGGGATGCTCGGTTGTTCTGAATATCACGCCAAAGAAAAAGGCATTATATGAGATTCGTTACAGCTATGGAGATAAAACAGGTTACTGCGTCATTTATGCCAAAGAAATAAAATACGACGCTGATATGGGCATTTATTACGAGGATGACGTAGAGTGAAAGTGAAATATTTTCTTTTGCTGATAATCACTACAATCGTGCTGACTGGCTGTGCTGCCAATGTGGATAGAACACGTGCCTCCGATTTAGCTAATTATTCCGAGAAAGACATCCGTACGAGTATCGTTGTGGGTAAATCCACTAAAAAAGATGTCCTGCTTTTACTTGGTACACCTGCTATTCCAAAAGAGTTTAAAACCGCCAGCCACTGGATTTATGCCTCAAAAGTCGTGGATCGCCGTCTCTATTTCTTTATTCCCATATTCAGGGACAGAGATCAGTTTCTGCTGTTGGAATTCAATAACAACGGTGTAGTGAGTAAATTTCAATACACCGAGAAGTAATTCACAGGCAGGCGTAAGGCCTGCCATATCTTCTTGACGGAGTATGTCACCTTCCACTGCGCTTGCTCAGCAATAGCGTAACGCTCCAGTAAGTAAGCCCGCGCATTCATCTGTTCCCTTTAAAAACGTCTCACACCCGTCTACCGTCATGACATATGCCTGGGGTCTGGCAGCTTACGTTTAAAGGACGCTTCAGAAAGGCTATTCGTCTTGCAACGATGGCATAAACGACGCCAGGTTTTTGCCGCTGAGGCGAGCCGCTTCAAAGTAGAATGATAGCTTGCCGAAAGTTTGCCTGATTCTTCCCGCTGTCTGAAAACCGTTACCGGAGGTGCAACATGCTGATGTACACGACGATAGGGACAAACCACCTGGATCGTATGACGGCGTTTTATGATGCCATCTTTGACGTACTGGGAGTCCCACGGATCCCCTCATGGACCGAAGGCTGGGCGACGTGGGGAGAGCCATTGGGTGAGGGCTTCAGTTTTTGCATCTGTCCGCCGTTTAACAACAAACCGGCAACGGCCGGGAACGGCACGATGTTTTCCTTCAAAGCCAGCAGCGCGGAAGCGGTGAGAGAATTCCATGCGGCAGGCCTGCGCCATGGCGGAAGTGATGAAGGAAAGCCCGGCATCAGAGAGATGTATGGGCCGGATTTTTACGTGGCCTATCCTCGTGACCCTGATGGACATAAGCTGGCGTGCGTTTGTTATCCGTTCCACCCGGAAAAGGATAAACCCGCGCAACAGTGAATGTGGCGCTACGGCAAGAATAGCGGGCGGCAAAATGTCTTTTCCCTCAGCCAGCCTGAGCGGCAAACTTTGTCAGCGTTATGCCCGGTCTTAACATTCACCGTTGCCGGGCAACAGAAAGGGGGTTATGCATTACTCAGAAAATGTTTAAGACCATCAATAAAAGCCCGTACCCGAACAGGAAGATGCCTTCGGTTAGGGTAAATGGCATGGATGGCAACATTTTCGCCCTGCGCTTCGGGCAGCACGTGGATAAGGCGGCCTTGCTGGATATCGTTTTGCACCATGAACGACGGTAAAAAACCAATACCCAGCCCCATTAGCGCGGCAGTGCGAATGGCATCTCCACTGTCAAACCTGACGTAATTGCGACCGTTCAGCGCGAGCTGCCCTTGCCTGGTATCAATTAAATTCCATGCCGTCGTGGCTGCCCCAAGCCCATAAACCAGGCGGCGATGGTTTTTCAGCTCAGCAAGCGAGGTCGGCATTCCCCATTCCTGCAGATAATCCGGCGACGCTATAAGCTGTGGCGTTGTCCGGTCTATCACCTGCGTAATGTATTGATAACTCGTGACGCCGCTGCCGACACGAAGCGCAAGATCGAAACCTTCTTCGACAAGATCCACGACCCGATCGCTAAAACTAACCTCAATACTTACATCTGGCGAGCGGTGTAAAAATTCACGAATAAACGGCAGCACGATCATTTTGCCGTAACCTTCTGAGACGGTCAGTCGGAGGATGCCTTTTGCCAGCCGCGGGTTCTGGCGGATGCTGGATTCGGCGTCTGCTAAATCTTCCAGAATCTGACAGCAGCGATGATAAAACGCGTGGCCCTCCGCCGTGAGAGACAAACTGCGGGTGGTCCGCTGAAAAAGCCGTGTCTCCAGGTAAGCTTCTAAACGTGCCAACGCTTTGCCCGCCGCAGAACGCGTTAGTCCCATTGCCTTACCGCCCGCCACGAAACTCCCGGCTTCCGCCACCGCAACAAAGATACGCAGCGTATGAATGTCCAGCCCGGCCCCGGTTGTGTTTCCCGAAGCGATTTTTCTGCCTGTCATTGGGGAGCCTTTTTCGTCAATAGAGTAAATACAATCCCATTGTAGAAATTAAACAACAGAGGTTTCAATCATGCTCCCGAACAATGCCCAGGAGATCCTGGATAAATGGATCGATGTCGCCGGTCCCGTGGTAGAGAAACTGTATGGCCAGTCAGAAGCGGGCTGGCCTGAGGTGCGCGCTCACTATATGCAGGGACTTGAAAAAATCTTTCCTGCTATTGAAGGGGTGTCTTACCGCACCGTTACGTTAGGCAACATACCGGCGATGCTCAGTGAGCCGCAGAAACAGACAGAGAACCGCGTGGTGCTTTACCTTCACGGCGGCGGTTATGTCCATGGCGGCGTTACCGCATACCGCGGGCTTACGGGCCGCATCGCTGCGGCGCTGCACGCGCGGGTTTATACGCCGGACTACCGCCAGGCGCCTGAATTTCCCTTCCCGACGCCCATTGACGATGCCTTTCGCGCGTATTGCGCCTTGCTTGATAGCGGCATCCCGCCTGAAAACCTCGTACTGGTGGGCGATTCAGCAGGGGGCGCGATGGTGGTGACGATAATGCGCAAGGCGCGTGACGCGGGGCTTCCGCTGCCAGCGGGCGGGGTGGCCATCTCACCCTGGGCCGATCTTACCCATCGCGGTTTATCTGCGATGACACGTGACGGGATCGATCCGCTCTGTCGCGTCGATTTTCTTAATGCACTGGCACGATGTTTTCTCGCCGGCGAGCTGCCCACTCATCCTGATGCTTCCCCCGTTTACGCAAATGTTCACGGGCTTGCGCCGATCCTCATCCAGATCGGAGAGAACGAGGTCATGCTGAGTGGTGCCTTAACGCTTGCTTCAAATCTGGGGGAGGCACGCGTGCGCACCACGCTTGAAGTCTGGCCAGGGATGTTCCATGTCTGGCATCTTCTGGCGGGTAACCTGCCGCAAGCCGATCGGGCGTTGCGTAACGCGATTCGTTTTCTTGAGGATGCTTTTATTAATGCGAGGGACGCGGCGAAATAAGATGAATAATATGGATATGTCAAAAATGCGCTGAGTATGCGTCTCCAGGCCGTACGAGCCATAAAAACCGTGGCGTAAGGCCAGAAAAAGCGGAGCGAGCGCCGGAAAGAGAAAAGGGCTGAAGCGTCAGCCCTTTGTGTTCATGGTTACGCGTTAAGCGGTTTCAGAACCCAGGCGTGCGGGTCTGTTTGCTGTCCATAAACGTGATGCGTGCCTGGCTCCAGGAAGGATCGGAGAGTTCGAGCGCGGTATTCGCCAGTTTCAGCGTGGCCTGGTTCCTGTCATTGCTACAGGCATCGCTCGCCATTTTTCCAGGATTCTTACACCACACCATGGGCGTAGTGTAGGTGCCGTTAGACTGAGGCCCATATTTTTCCAGAGCTGCCTTTTCCATGGCCGTTTTATTATCCGTTGACCATGGCAGTTTGTAGGTAATCATGGATACCACGAGAGGGTGCGCCGGATCTACCGGTACGCGGCCTTCAAAGTGTACTGAAAGCTCCACGCCATCTTTTTCATAGCCGACATACTGTGGCTGCTTATTACCGGTTACGGCATTCATCATCGGGAATTTATCGACGTTCAGCGCGGAGGCTGGCACATGGAAATGTTCCGTGATCGCTTTCACGGCCTGGTCGTAATCCATCCCCGTTTTGACACCGGCGACATCAAAAGTGGTCACATCAACGGCGCGAAGAGTGTCAGCCTGTGCAAGCGGGGCGGCCAGCATTGAAAATACAATAAGGGATGAGCAGCGTTTTAGCATGGCGAACTCCTGTTCTTTATAAAAATCCCTGCGTATTTACTGACGCAGGGATAACGGCGGAATGACGAACCTTACGCGAACTATTAATAAGATGAAAATATTCCATGCCGGAACGCCCCCCTTAATTTGGGGGGGCGGCGATATTACGACTGGGGTTCCTGCTGTTGAATTTTACAATACCGCGCGCCCGGTAATGCAAGATCCAGCAGCAGGGCGTCTGCAACTTTTAGCCCGCTCCACTGATTAACCTGCATTTTTATTTTATTCGCGATGACGGCCTTTGAGCCGTGGTTTGACTATTTATAACAGCGTATTTTTTACAGCAGCCTGACCGACTGATTCAGCCAGTCTGGCAAATTTTGCCGGTACCAGTTGAGATATAAGGGGAGCGACGCTTTTTGTCGCTCATAGAGCAGTATGACCACCTCGGTAACAATCCAGGCTTTAGCGATGGCGATTTCGCGCGCGAGTTCACTCACCGGGTAATGAGATGAGAAGCGGCAGTAACGCCCGGCCATCTCAACAAACGCCTGCGGCGTGCCCATGCCTTTAATCAGCGGTGCGAGGTCAATCGCCGGGCTTGCGCGCCCGAATCGTTCCCAGTCAAACAGCACTCGCTCACCATTCTCTCTTCTGCCCCAGTTGCCCGCATTGCTGTCGCCAGAAATCAGGCCGGGTTTATCAAACAGCACAGCGCTGTGGCGGTGAAAAGTGCGTAACTGCCTGGCGGCTTGCACAGGAAGTGCCAGGCGGCTGAGTGCATTTTCAAGCGCCGCACCTGACCAGCCATGCGGGTGATAATGCCAGCCGGGATGAGCCGGATAACCGTGCAGGCGCGCCAGTATCGCAAGTAATGCGGTCGTCTGCCACGTCGTCCTGGTCAATGGCGTGTGGTATATATTCAAGCGTCAGCTTGCGCTGCTCAGCATCGGCAGCGAATAACGTTGGGGTCAGGATACCGGCATCAGCAAGTTCACGTGCCACATCCTGATAGAAAGCGTATTCAACGGCTCCCACCGGGCATTTTTCAATTACCGCGCGGCCTGTTTTATCCGCCGTGAGCGTCACGCGGGCACTACCCATTTGGGAGAGATCGGCAGACATGCGTTTTTCCTGAAGCATATGCCCGTAAATAATCTCTTTTTTAACATGAAAATAGTGCCAGTGGGATGAGATGCGTCTTATGCAGTCCTGAAACCGAGCGCGGCGCGGCGTAGTGAATAAAGCGCCGGGCGCATCCTGTCGCCCGGCGCTTTATTCATGAACACATGAATGAGACTGCCTGATGGCGCCGTGTTCCCTGAGACCTAAACCCAATACTTTCTGTCAGCTAACTTTAAAGATATCGACGGTCTGCTTGAGCAGGTGAGACTGCTCTTTCAGCGACATTGCGGCGGAAGAGGCTTCTTCCACGAGCGCCGCGTTCTGCTGCGTGACCGCGTCCATCTGGTTGACCGCAAGGTTAATTTGTTCAATACCGCGGCTCTGTTCGCCGGTGGACAACGCCAGCTCGGACATAAGCACCGACACCTGATTAACAGAATTGATGATTGCCTTCATGCTTTCGCCCGCGCGGCTGACTTTCTCGCTGCCGGAGGTAATATGCGTGCCGGACTGTTCAATCAGCTCTTTAATCTCTTTGGCGGCGGCGGAAGAGCGCTGCGCCAGATTGCGCACCTCGCTTGCCACTACCGCGAATCCGCGGCCCTGTTCGCCCGCGCGTGCCGCTTCAACGGCGGCGTTGAGCGCCAGAATATTGGTCTGGAAGGCGATGCCTTCGATGATGCCGGTAATGGAGTCGATACGTCTGGCGCTTGATTCAAGCTCCATCATGGATTCCACGGCTTCTTCCATAATCTGATTGCCCTCCTGCGCCGATTCACGCATTGAACCCGCCAGCAGGTCTGCATTATGCGTATTGTCAGACGTATGCTTCACAGTGGAGGTCAACTGCTCCATGCTGGCCGCGGTCTCGCCAAGAGACGCCGCCTGCTCTTCAGTGCGGGCGGAGAGATCGATATTCCCGGCGGCGATTTCATCAGCGGCATGCGCCACGCTGTCGCTGGAATCGCGGACCTGAATAATAATATTGCACAGGGACTGGCGCATTTGTTCAAGCGCGGTAAGCATCCTGCCAATTTCATCACCGGAATGCGAAATAATCGGATTCTGTAAATCACCTTCAGCCATTTTCTTGCACTGGGCGTACGCGATATCCAGTGGTTTAAGGATCCGACGCTGGATAAGAATAAATACCGCAAGCAGAATCAGAATGAAAATAATCGTAAACCCACCCAGCAACGTAAGGCTGTATTTAAATTGTTCCTGCGCATCCAGATTAAGGTTATGCGCATAATCTTCCCGGAAAGAGAGGAGTTTCAGCAATTCATTTTCGAACTGATAATCCAGCGCCGGTACGGTAAAGCTTGCAAGCTGGTTAAAGCGCTCTACGTCATTATTGGTTGCGGCCTCGATCATGGGGCGTAAACCGTTGTCGAGATAATTCTGCCAGGTCTGTCGATAGGGCGCTAAAATTTCCTCTTCTCCCGGCGTACGAGGCGAAGCCATATAGGAATCAAAAGTTTCCACCGCGTGCTGTAAGAATTCATTCGCGCCCTCCAGTGACGTTTCCGCCTGTGAGGTTTTGCCTAACGACTGATTAATCATCGCTTCCATCAGGCGCACGCGAACGGTCCGGCTATGGTTAATCGGGTCTACCACGGAAAGCACGACGCGGATTTCTTTATTCACATCATCCAGCGCCTGATTACTGCGTGTTAACGACCACAGGTTAGAGGCGGAACTGGCGAGAAAAATAACGATTAACGCGCCAAGCGTTATAAATGAAAACAACCTTACTGTCATTGCCATCCTTTTTATATTCACTTTCATACTCAACAATATTTCTCCATCACGCGATATAAACGGTTCATGGCGTTTATCGGCGGCAGAGGATCGGCTTTTAGACAGGGTTAAAGTAAATAAACGCAAAGAAATGCAGATGGGCGTGTAGTGATGTTAATAAAACAGATGACATAAATGCGATGATATTAAAAGCGTGACGCTGATTTTAAGAGGATGTGTTCTGATTTGCTTTTCGTTAATTTTATTTTATTGGAATGTGACGCGATGTTTATGGCGCGGGAGTAGTGAATTAAATAAGGCGGCGAAGCATTAGCATGCTAATAAAATAGCGGTAATTGATTAAAAGCACCAGGAATACCGGCGCTTTTAACCGGATAGTCAAACAGGTTTTAGAGTGGATGCGCTGGAGTCTGCGCGAAGACAAATAAATGATTGCAGGCGGGGCAGATGAGCGTTTTTTGCTTGTTGACGCGGGCGGCGCTGTGTTCAGATTTTTCGTTGCATTTCGGGCAGGTGACACGGCTTAAGTAACTGTCTTGCGATTTTCTTTTATGAATAGCCATAAGTATCTTCTTTGAATTGTGGAGGGGGCACCTTACACACATTGAGTCGCAATAGCCCGATTTTTATTTTTTTAATTTACGGCTGCGCTTTTTTTATACCGCGCGATCACGATTCTGGTAGTTTCAGGCTACGTGCCGGTGCGGTAACCTGTTTACCAATAATAAGAGGAATCAGGGATGCGACACCGCTACTTCACATACTGGCGAAACACCTTACGCTGGGGTTATCGTTTAAGCATAAAACAGCTGCTGGCCTTCGTGGGGTATAGCGTTATCGCTTACAGTTTTTTGCTGGGGTTTTGGCTGGCGCTGTTTCAGGTCGTCGCATTTACGCCGCTGATGGAATACCTCACGGCGGATAGGGTGATAAATTCCTCGATCTGGGTTACACGTGTCGCACAGGCGCTGGTGGGAATTCCTGTCATGCTGCACGCGGTAAAAACCGTCATCTGGCTTTTTACGACTGCGCCGCACGGTCAATGCGGCGACACCCGTTATTACACCGATACCTCGCATCACCCGGGGACGAACCACGGTTCATCTAATTCGACATCCACACAGTCGCACGTCTCGCATCATGACAGCTGCAGTTCGGACAGCGGCTCAGGGGGCGACTGCGACAGTAGCAGCAGTGATTAAATAAAAAGCCAGGTCTGAGACCTGGCTTTTTCGTAATCAGGTCATTCTTAACGATGCCCGTTACCGTTATGACTCATCGCCATAATAGAGCGTGCCGATTTTAATTAACGGTCTGCCCTGCGCTTTACGGTGCAGGTTGGAGTCACGCAGCGAATAGACGCAACCGCAATATTCCTGCTGATAAAAGCGCTCGCGCTTGCTGATTTCGATCATGCGCGCCGAGCCGCCCTGTTTACGCCAGTTATAGTCCCAGTACACCATGCCTTCATACGGGGCCGCGGCGCGGTGACCACAGTCGTTAATCTGCTGCATATTTTTCCAGCGTGAAATACCAAGCGAGCTGCTTATCACCTTAAAGCCGTTTTCATGCGCATAAAGCGCGGTGCGTTCAAATCGCATATCGAAGCACATGGTGCAGCGCACGCCGCGCTCAGGCTCCCATTCCATCCCTTTAGCGCGCTCGAACCAGTTATCGGTATCGTAATCGGCGTCCACAAAAGGGATACCGTGCTGTTCGGCGAAGCGGATATTTTCCTCTTTACGCAGCAGGTATTCCTTCTGGGGATGAATATTGGGGTTATAGAAAAAGATGGTGTAGTCGATACCGGAAGCCTGCAGCGCCTCCATGACCTCGCCCGAGCATGGCGCACAGCAGGAGTGCAGCAGCAGTTTCTCTTCCTGATTCGGCAGCGTCAGCGTGGGCCTGACAAACGTGTTCATCATTACCTCGTCCAGTGTTGTCATCAGACAAACCTTAACAATAATTCACGCATGACGCACGTCGACGTGGGGTTTTAACGGCAATCGAGAGTCACGGAAGAGTCGAATGGGGCTGAAAATAATGGCGTGGCGCTGTCAGAAAAATAGCGTCACGCTTTATCAAAGGTTACAAAATATATTGTCTAAAATAACCGTGGCCGCTTTTTTAACGAACCGGAGAATTTATTTTTCGTCTGAGTGGCAATAAATGAGAAAATCGACTAGCGGCACAATGCCGTGTGGGTATAAATATATAGTTTTGTAAAAGGCACATTACTGCTTGCTTAAAAGAGTGGGGCATGCGTTAATGAACTCCTCGGTTTGATACGCAGAACCCGTTGTGCAGTGGTTGGTACGAGTCCTCCACTTCAGTAGTACTCATCTCCAGACGTTATCCTTCGATATCTCTTCTTTTGAGTTCCCTCTTAAGCACTGAATATTTCTGTCATTCAAACCATTTTCGCCGCAAGGCTCAAGTATAAAGGTATTAAAATATGGCTAACAGAATGAATGGTTCAGTGAAATGGTTTAACGCGGATAAAGGCTTTGGTTTTATCGCACCGGCAGACGGCAGCAAAGACGTATTCGTCCATTTCTCCGCTATCCAGAGCGATAATTTTCGCACACTGACTGAAGGTCAGCAGGTTGAATTCTCGGTTGAAAACGGCGCGAAAGGCCCGTCAGCCGTGAATGTGGTGGCGCTCTAAAGACAACATGATTGCAGCAGGTTTGCATTTCAGATGCCCTGCGTGTCATGGCTCGCAGTATCGTACTTCCCGTTTCGACGTGACCGATAAAAATCCGCACGGCGCAAAATGTATATTCTGCAAATCCGCCATGCTGGTGGGTTTTGCAGCGGCTGAACGTTACGACAGCTACGCGATGATGCATTCCGAAACGAATACGCATCGCTAAAAATACGCCTCATTCAGTAAAAAAAGCCCGCTTGCGGGCTTTTTCTTTTTTATTTCCATTCAGGGTCGGAAATAAATACGTCGCACTTTCGCGCTGCGATAATGCTTCTTAATGAATTAATGTTTGCGGGCCAGCAGTTGCTCCACTACAGCGCGTGCGGCCGTAATTTTCTGCGCCCGTTCCGGATCGCTGTTAACGCCAGCCTCAAGGCCTGCAAAGTGGTGACGCGCATTATCGACCACGCGTTCTTTCAGCACAGCAGGCACTTCTTCCAGCAATGACTGGAACAGAATTTCATACGCCAGGATGCGCGTCTGGAGTTTTTCAATAATTTCGTCAATCGATCCCGTCATTTTTACCTCTTCTGGTGAGTGCGTCGGCGCTACGTTTCACTTTAGCCGCTTGACCGGGCGTTGGCGAGCGGGATGTGAGAAAAGCGTCAGCACCCGCAAGCCAGGCTACACTTTTCCTTTGTCCCGAGGATATGAGGAAAAAGCGCCATGCCTGACAATCGCCATCCCGACAGACCGCTTGCAGATGATAATGAGCATCACGGCTTACCCGAAGATGCGCCGAATACGATAAATCCGTGGGAAGAGGACGACCTGCCGGAAAAAGAGGAGCCACACGGGCGCGAATCGCTGCGCGACGCGTGGCATAAGGCACCCTGAATCCTCGCGCCTGTCAGCCGCCTGCGGGCGGCTTCGTTTTTTGCGCTCGCTCGCCTTTTTGTTACTCACCGAAATTTGTTCTTATCTTCCCCCTCTACTTTTTGCAAAACCTGCCGATAACGATTTAAACCAAATTCAGGCGCAAGGAGTGCCTGAAACCAGGCACCAGCGCGTTATCCCTTTCGCCGCATGAGCCACCACCCACAAGCGTACCTTTGAGGTCAATATGGATAACTTCCAGAAAGATATCGATGAGAGGGCGAATCTCGCTTTATCGAACAAATTCGAACTGCTTCTCTTCCGGCTGGGATCTGCGAATGAAGAGGAGAAACCTGAGCTGTACGGTATTAACGTTTTCAAACTGCGCGAAATCGTGCCGATGCCGACGATTACCAAAGCCGCAGGCATGCAGGCGCCGCTGCTTGGTATGGCAAACATCCGCGGCCAGATAATCCCGGTTGTGGATCTGCCGGCGGTGACAGGCTGCAAACCGACCACTGGCCTGAACCTGCTGCTGGTGACCGAATATGCGCGCAGCACCCAGGCGTTCGCCGTGGAATCGGTTGAAAACATTATCCGCCTCGACTGGAGCCAGGTGCATACGGCGGAATCGGGCGTCAGCTCACGCAACATCACCAGCATCGCGCGCCTCGACAGCGATAATCAAAGTAATGAACTGGCGCTGGTGCTGGATGTTGAACAGATCCTGTATGACATCATTCCGTCGGTGCGTGACGGTCAGCCGAACACTGTGATGCAAGAGCGCAGCTTCAAACTCAAACCGGGCGCGGTGGCTATTGTGGCGGAAGACTCCAAAGTGGCGCGCTCTATGCTTGAGCACGGGCTTAAGAGTATGGGCATTCCGGCGCTCATGCACACCACAGGCCTCGAAGCCTGGGAAAAAATTAAGCTCATGGCGAAAGAGGCGCAGGCGGAAGGGCAGTCGATCACCGATAAAATCGCGATGGTGCTGACTGACCTTGAAATGCCTGAAATGGACGGCTTTACCCTGACGCGCAACATCAAAATGGACGCGACCCTGAAAAAAATTCCGGTCGTTATCCATTCGTCGCTCTCCGGCAGCGCTAACGAAGATCATGTGCGAAAAGTGGGTGCGGATGGCTACGTGGCGAAGTTCGAAATCAACGAACTCTCCGCGGCGATTCAGCGCGTACTCGATAAAGTGGCGAGCTGACGGTCAGGCTCCGGCCGGCCCGGAGCCCGCGCTTTTCAGACAGACGGTAAGCGTACCGCGCCTGCGAAGGCTTTCTGGTCAGCTACACTAAATGTGTTAACTCTGATGGATACAGGAGGTCATCATGTTTTTTGGTTTCGGATACTTCGGTGAATCGCAAAAAGAGCAGGCTTTTCGCTTACAGGCAGAAGAGCAGGGTGGCGGCACGCCGGGCCCGGAAGGGGAAGTGACGCGCAAGCGTGACGACAGCGATGACGACGAGAAAGGGCCGTATCGCTCAGAAGACGACGCAAAATAAAAAAACCGCCAGCAGGCGGTTTTTTTATGGGCGCGGATCAGCGCAACGTGTGAGGCCATCCCGGCACGAGCGGGTAAGCTGCGCAAACTCGGGGGGAGCGCCATAAAAAAGGCGGCCAGAAGGCCGCCTGAGCATTACTGCGCGTTCAGCTCGCGCCACTGCGCTGCCAGCGAATCGAGCAGCTCGTAGCGTTTACGGTACTCAGAACGTTTCTTGCTGGCGACATCTTCCAGCGGTTTGCGCGCGGCAGTAAGCGGCAGCGTGAAATAGCGCGCGCCACGACGCTCGCCGCCCACGGACTCCCAGAACTCGTCGTAGCTTGCAAAAAAATGACGCCCTTTACTGAAGCGATAACGCAGGCCGCGGAACACATGGCCGTGGTTGCTCACCGCCTCGAAATGGGTCATGTCATGCTGCTGAATCATCAGCCACAGGACTTCCATCAGCAGACGTTTCGGGAAAACGCCGTAACAGGCTTTTGTCGCATCGCGAATGGCTTCATGTGGCACGTTTCTGCGTGGCCCCTGAAGACCGCCGATGGCGATGCCGTAGCCGGTGGCGTCGCGCACCACGCTGAACGTCAGGCTGGCGAGCAGCACGTCATCACAGTGCAGCCACAGCGTGCTTTCGCCTTCGCGCTCGGCTTTATGGGCCGATGACGCGCTAATGACGACCGTTTTCTCTTTCGCCGCAAGCGTAAACAGCGGCTGCGGACTGGTGGCGCAGAGCGCATCGGCAAGGCGCGCTGCCGCACGTTCGCGGATAAAATCGTAGTGATGAATGATGGCGCTCGCCCGCTCGCCCGCGCTTAACCCCAGACGCAGATAGTGACGATGAATTTTGCCCGGCAGCGTTTTCTGCACGCTCAGCAGTTGTTCAAAGCGTGGATTTTTCGCCATGGCATTCATAAAACGCAGCGTGGCGGGCAGATAAAGACAGCTTCGCAGCGCGAATTTAAGACGATAGCTTTTTTTCTGCCATAAGCCGCCAGGCATCAGTGTGCCTGTCGTGAGGGCTTTAATAAGATCCAGGCCGCTACTGGGGGTAGGCTCAGCGTGAGAAATGATGACTGACATGAGAAAAACCTGAAAGAACGCGAATCGCCACAGTATATCGATCCGGGATCACGGCTTTTTAAACGACAGCTCAATGTCTTTTAATCAGGCAAATTTCAGGTGATGTGTATAGAAAAAAACACCCCGCAGATGAGAAGGAGAGCATGAAGGGCTGTCGTTATGCGCCTTACAGGCAGGGCAATTGCCTGTATCGCGTTTTCATTGAGCCGCAAGCCGCTCCTGCAACGGGGTAAGGTGAGGCAAAAGAGTGCCGTGTGGTCAGTCATCACAGCGTTAACGGCAAGCTTAGCGAAAACGCGGGGCGAGAGGATGAAGAAAAAATGGAGATTTCGCGCGGAAATGCACGGTTTTTTGATTCAGAAATCTTTACATCACAACATAAGAATGTTCTGATCTACGCGTTTCATTTATTGCTTATTGCGAACGCGGAAAGACCATGCAACAACTCAAGCCAGGCGCTCTCGCCATTATCATCGGCGCCCGTACCGCTGCCGGTCGGGAAAATATCGGTAAATCTGTAGAACTCTTCAGCCTCTGCCAGCCGGGTGAGCGCTTTATCAATCCGGTGACCGGTTTTATGACGGAACTGCCCAAAAGTTGCGCCCGCCCGCTGTGGCTGGTGACGGGCGATGTCGTGGCCGCCGACGGCCAGGCTGGCTTTGCCTTTGTCCGTGCCGAACACCTGATGCCGCTTGACGGCCAGCTGTTGCCGCTTGAAGAAACGGCGCTGCTTCTCGATTAAGCGTTGTCTGCAAGCTCCCTGAGCCACGCCGCCAGGATTTGCGCGTGGTTCTGGCTCCTGTCTTTCGCGCCAAACAGCAGGGTGAGCGTTCCTTTGCGTGAGATCGCCGCCAGACGCTCGCCTTCTTGCTGCTGTGCGGCCAGCTCTTCACGGTAGCGCTCGCTAAAGTGGGCAAAATCGATAACCTCGCCATGCAGCGCCTTACGCAGTGCCGTCGAAGGGGCCAGCGTTTTATTCCATTCGTCTAACGGCAAATCCGCTTTTTTAATGCCGCGTGGCCAGAGCCTGTCCACCAGCACCCGGTAGCCGTCCTGCGCGTCCGGCTCGTCGTAAACGCGTTTAAGTGTAATCATCTTTGCCTCCTGGCTTGTCGTTCTCTGTGTTCGAATTATCTGCCGCGTAAAGGCGCGAGGCAAACCACAGCGCGCGATTGCCCGAGACGCCTCGCAAATTGGCGTTATTACTGCTGATTTTGGGTGTTGTTAGCCACCGCGCAGATCGGTATGCTGATGCTCCTTATGTTGTATGTGATTCATTCAGGCATAAGGAAAACCCTATGGAAACCTCACCGCTCACTTCCACCCTGCGTATTGCGCTGGTCGGCGACTACAACAGCGCGACAGTCGCGCATCAGGCGATCCCGCTCGCGATTGACGACGCCGCCGCCGTGCTGGAACTCACCGCCGATTACGACTGGCTCCCGACCAAAGATATTAAAAGTCCGGAAGATTTGGTGGGCTATGACGCTATCTGGGTTGTGCCTGGCAGCCCGTATGAAAACGAAGACGGCGCATTTATCGCCATTCGGTATGCGCGTGAAAATGCGATTCCGTTTCTTGGCACCTGCGGCGGTTTTCAGCATGCGGTCATTGAGTATGCCCGTAACGTTCTGGGCTGGAGCGACGCGAACCACGGCGAAACCGCACAAGGCGGCAGACTGGTCATTGCACCGCTGAGTTGTTCTCTGGTGGAACAGACCGGGGAGGTTGAACTGCGCCCGCATACGCTTATCGCTCGCGCCTACGGGCGTGAGGAAATTGCAGAGGCCTATCACTGCAATTTTGGCGTGGCGCCGGAGTTTGTCGAGGCGATCAGTAAGGAAGCGCTGAAAATCACCGGCTGGGATAATGAAGGCGACGTGCGCGCCGTCGAGCTGACGACGCATCCGTTTTTTGTGGCGACGCTGTTCCAGCACGAGCGCGGCGCGCTTGCCGGGCGTCCGGTGCCGCTGGTACGCGAATTTTTACGCGCCGCCCGGCGCTGAGTTACGGCGCGCCGATTTCCCGTGCGCGCCCCGCAAAACCGCCCGCAATCGCCATCACGACGGCAAGGGCGGCGCAGACCATTAACGGCAGGCTCCAGCTATGCAGCAGATCGTGGAGTCTGCCGATAGCTGGCGGCCCGCATGCCGCCAGCAGATACCCACCGACTGCGCCATCCCGGAGAGCGCCGCCGCCTGATGCGCTGAGCTTGCGCGCAGGCCGATAAACGTCAGGCCAAGGATCATCGTCGCACCTGATCCAAAACCGAAAATCACCACCCACCAGGCGGCAAGATGCGGGAAGAACCACAGCCCGACGGGGCTTACGGCGCAAAGCAGGGCGGTCAGAATGGCGATACCGCGCTGATCGCGAAGCCGTGCGAGCAGCAGCGGCACCGCAATGCCCGGTATGGCGGTGGCAAGTTGCATGAGCCCATGCAGTGAACCGGCCTGCGCTTCGCTAAACCCTGTGCTTATCAGAATCGACGGCAGCCAGCCGATAACGATGTAATAGATAAGCGAGTTAACGCCCAGAAAGAGCGTCACCTGCCAGGCGAGCGCCGAGCGCCAGATACTACGGCTGTGCATCGCCGCGTTGCTGCCAACGGCATCGTGGCGGCGGGCGCGCAACTGCGGCAGCCAGAGGAGCAGGGCGAGCAGCGGAAAGACAATCAGCGCCAGCAGTGCGCCGCGCCAGTTGCCGCTAAGGGCTGCGACCGGCACCACCAGCGCTGAGCCAGCGGCGGCCGCAAGGCCCATCGTCAGCGAGTACGCGCCGGTCAGTTTCGCTACCTTGCCAGGAAAATCCCGCTTGATCATGCCGGGCAGCAGTACGTTGCCGATGGCTATCCCACAGCCGATAAGCGCGGTGCCGGCGAAGAGCGCCGCCGCACTGCCGGACGAGCGCAGAAGAATGCCCGCACTGATAAGCAGCAGCGCGCCGCAAAGGCTGCGCTCCATCCCGAAGCGCCGCGCGCTGCCGGCGGCCAGCGGTGACACCAGCGCGAAAGCCAGCAGCGGCAACGTGGTCAGAAGGCCGGTAGCGGCGGTGGAGAGCGAGAAATCGACGCGAATAGCGTCCAGCAGCGGCGCTGCCCCGGTAAACGTTACACGAAGGGTGGTCGCGATGGTAAGCAGCCCCGCCAGCAGAAGCCAGCCGGCGCGACGCCCGGAAGTCAGGTTTGTCATTCGTTCCTCATCTACACGCAACCGCCATGGCGATGCGTGAGTACAGCAGGTAAAAGAGTGGTGGATGCAATTCTACTGGCGGCCAATCAGCAAGGAAACCAGCCCTGCGGCGATAAGCGGCCCAACCGGCACGCCGCGAAAAAGCGCCACGCCAAGAACGGTGCCGACCAGCAGCCCGGCGACAATCGACGGCTGGCTGCCCATCAGCGCCACGCCTTTACCGCCAAGCCACGAGACGAAAACGCCCACAGCGATAGCTACCAGCGATTTCCAGTTTAAAAAGGCGTGGAACAGGGTGGAGGTGGGCAGCGTGCCGCTCGCGATGGGCGCCATCACGCTGATAGTCAGAATAATAATCCCGACGGTGACGCCCTGTTTTTCCACCCACGGAAACCAGGCGCTGAGCGGCGTCATGCGGATAACAATCAGCACCAGCACGGAGACCGTTACGGCCATGTTGTGGCTGACAAATCCAAGACCGGCAAGCGCCAGCAGGATAAGCAGCGTGATATCAAACATTCTTAGCTCCTTGCCAGAAAAGAAAACGCGCCGCCCGTCGTCATTGTTTTGTCATCAAAAGGGGCTATCACTGAGAGCAGCATCCCCCGATGTTAACGCGAGATTCCCGGAGAAACGATGAACGATCTACTCTCGCCCGACGCGCTCTGGATAACCACGTTTTTTTTCGCGACTGCCGCCACGCTGATTATTGCGGTGCGCTATCTGGAGCGGCGCTGGTAGACGGCGCGCGATGAAAGGCCACCAGTGCGGGTTTGGCGAGCCGCAGATAGTCGGCGGTGTCCATGATAATCGATTTCTCAAGCAGGCCAGCATTAAAGGCGATTTCGTCGTGGCGCTCAAATAACAGCGGATCGGCCACCAGTTTGAGCTCCGGGTGAAAACTGAATGGGGGGATCGCGCCAAAAACGCAGCGGGTGAGTGCATCCACTTCCGCCGGGCTTGCCAGCGACGCCTTCGTACCGCCCAGGTGCTGCGCGAGCAGGGCAAGATCCGCCTGGAGATCGGCACCGAGTACGGCGAGCACAACCTGTTTTATCCCGTTGCCTTTAATTTTGCATACCAGCGCTTTCGCGCCCTGACTTAAATGCGTACCGCGAATTTCCGATACCGCTTCGCATTTGCCCATCGCCTCATGTTCCATCACCCGAAACCGCGCCTGGCCGTGCGTCAGTAAATCCACGAGTTGTTGGTGAATATCCATCCCTTTCATTTTGTCGCCTCGTTAACCGGATAAGGTTTTCCACCTTACTGGCGGTTCGCTTATTTTGCAACGCCTGCACAATTTCAAAAAATAAAAGCAAATAAAATAAACAAGCTACGATGATTCTGCCCGGAAAATAAAGGTTGTCGTTTGGCTTACTTTACGAAGCTGTATTACAGTCATAAGAGTGTCTTATGAAAACGACGGCAGTCATTATTCAGACAATATTATCTGCGTAGTGATGCGTCGTAATAAGCGCAGCGCCGAAACAGGGCGAGACGATTCGCAATCGGGGCTTTGCCGGAAATATCGGCACGAAGCGACGTTTGCGAAAAAATGCACGGAAGCGCGCTCTTGCTGGCAAGTGTAAGGATACTTTCGGTAGATGATCTCTTTTTCAGTATTGACGTTTTCTGGTAACACTAAACCAATCCCGGAGGTTGTTATGGCAGAACATCGTGGTGGTTCCGGCAATTTTGCCGAAAATCGTGAAAAAGCATCAGAAGCAGGTAAAAAAGGCGGACAGCAGAGCGGCGGGAATTTTAAAAATGACCCGGAACGCGCGTCCGAAGCAGGTAAAAAAGGCGGCCAGAACAGCCACAGCGGTGGTCGTAAATAATCTGGCTTGTTGATTTTATCTGTTATCGCAGCAGCCTCAGGGCTGCTGTTTTATTTTGCCTGCATCGTCAGTAATAAGCGTAATGCCTGGTTGTCGATGGGGCGCGAGAACCACCAGCCCTGGCCGTAACAGCCCGGAAAATTATCCTGTAAGTAATCGACCTGCAACCGCTGTTCAAGCCCTTCAAATACGACCTGCTGTGGCATGGCTTTCAGCATTTCAATTAAATTGACCAGCAGCGTTTTATTAAGCGTTGGCGTGCCTATCGCATCGGTAATGCTTTTATCGACCTTGACTTCATCAATCGGCAGGCGTGAAAGCCATGAAATGGTCGAATAGCCGGTGCCGAAATCATCCAGCGCGATTAAAAACCCGTGTTGTTTAAATAACGAAATGGCCGCTTCCATATGTGCAAGCGTTGCGTTTTCCCGCTCCGTTATTTCCAGCATAATGCGATTCGACGCAAGGCCGGTGTTATGCGTCAGTTGGGTGAGAAAATTAAGATAATGACGGGAGAAGAGATCGTTGAGGCTAATATTGATGCTGAGCGTCAGGTCATAAGGTTCCAGCAATTCCACCGTTTCTGCGATGGCTTGCGTCGTCACAAATTCGGTGACTTTGCTCATCATCCCTTCTTTTTCCGCAAGCGGGATAAACACATCCGGCGACACGGCATCGCCATTACTGTCATGCCAGCGCAGCAGCGCCTCCATGCCTTTCATCCGGCCGGTTTCAATTTCGTAGATGGGCTGATAAGCCACACGCAGGTCGCCGTTTTTTAACGCGTTTTCCAGGCGCACCGTAAGTGACGTCTGTTTTTTGCGATAAAGCGCCAGGCATGTGCAGAGTAATAATCCGAGCGCCAGGCCGAGCGCGATGAGCAATACGAGGGTATACCAGCGCGCCTGGATCAGGCCATAAGGGTGCGTACCGGCAATGACACAAATATCGTATTGCGCATTGCAGCGTTCTTTGGTGATGAAATACCAGGCATAATGTGAGGAAGTATCAGTTGCCGATAATAAGGCCTGGGTGGGGCCGAGCGTAAACCAGCGGCGGTCGCGCTGTGAGTTGGTAATCATCGCGCTGTAGTGCGTCGTTTTTGCGTCATTTTCAAAGCGGGTAAACACGAAAGGAGAAAATATTACCAGCAGATCGTTGCGCCACCAGGCGCTGACGTTAATGGTGTCTGTCAGGGGCAAATTTAATAACCAGCGGGCACCGTCACGACTGACGATATTTTGCGTTGCGGTGAGCGGCTGTGGAACAGGAAGATGTCCCCAGAGCGCGGAACAGATAATCCCACGCGCGCCGGTGCGGCCCACATCTTTGATCATCTGGTATTCCCACAACATCGTGCGCAATGAATTAAGATCGGCCTCGCTGCAGGGGGGATAATGCGCCATTTTCATCTCGCGCGCGGCAAGTGAGTTTGCCTGCTGTAATAGCGTGACGCTGCGTTCAAGCACTGCCTGAGTATAGTTTTCTATTCGGTTTGCTTCTGTTCGCCAGTATATTATTTGCGCAACGGCCAGGACGGACAACAGGCTGGCGATGATTATCCCCACCATCCCGGACGTTTTATTCAAGCCCAATGAGACCCTGTTAAACATGATTCACGGTGGTCCTGCGACGGCGCCGCGTCGTTATTTTATAATGCCGCTCACTATAACTGATAGCGAACCGGCTGTAAGTAAAATCTGTAGGGTTATTAATAAGCAGCCTCAGCTTTACTACATATTATGGCTCAATAGTTTCACTTGATTAAGTGACGCTGACATAAAAGTTTAGCGGCACTTTAATTGCGGGTTATTTAATAAGAAAAACGCAGGGCCGACGAACGTCGACCCTGTGGATTAATTCCAGTTTTCACTGGCCTGCTTATGAAAGAGCTCGCGAAATACCGGGTAGATATCATCCTGATCGCGGATATGCTGCATAGCGAAATTCTCATATTTCGCCTGTAAATCTTCATATTCACGCCACAGCGTCTGGTGCGCGCGGCGGGTGATTTCGATATAACTGTAATATCGCACCACTGGCAGGATTTTCTTAGCCAGAATTTCATGACAGAGCGGCGAGTCATCGGCCCAGTTATCGCCATCAGAGGCTTGCGCGGCGTAAATATTCCACTGCGCCGGATCGTAGCGCGCTTTCACCACCTCATCCATCAGCTTAAGCGCGCTGGAAACAATGGTCCCGCCTGTCTCTTGCGAGTAGAAAAACTCATGTTCATCCACTTCTTTCGCCTGCGTATGGTGGCGGATATAGACCACATCGACGTTTTTATAGGTTCGGCTCAGGAACAGATAGAGCAGAATATAAAAGCGTTTGGCCATATCTTTTGTCGCCTGATCCATCGAGCCGGAGACATCCATCAGGCAGAACATGACCGCCTGGCTTGAAGGCTCCGGGCGCTTTTCGAAGTTCTTGTAGCGCAGGTCGAAAGTATCAATAAACGGCACGCGTTCGATTTTGGCGCGCAGTTCGGCAATCTCCTTACGTAACCGCTCCTCTTCGAGCAGTTGTGCCGGTTCGCTTCTCAGGGCTTCTTCGAGATTCGCTTCCAGCTCGCGTAGCGCCCGGCGCTTGCCCGCGGTCATCGCCGTACGGCGCGCCAGGGAATTTTGCAGCGAGCGCACCACGCTGATATTGGCCGGCACGCCGTTAGAGGTGTAGCCGGAGCGATGCGTTTTATACTCGTTTAACTGGCGGTGCTGATTCTTTTTCAGATTCGGCAGGGCGAGATCTTCAAACAAGAGATCGAGATATTCATCTTTGGAGATCTGGAAAACGAACTCATCCTGGCCCTCGCCGTCGGCGCTCGCCTGACCCTGGCCGCTACCACCGCCACCTCCGCCGCCCTGTGGGCGCTCAATGCGGTCGTTCTGAACAAAATGATCGTTACCCGGATGCACGCGATGGCGCAGGCCGCCGCGCCCCTGATGGAACATCGGTTCGCTGATATCGTCATTCGGAATGGAGACGGATTCACCACTCTGGACATCGGTCACCGAACGCTTGTTAATCGCCTCGGAGATCGACTGCTTAATCTGTGCTTTATAACGACGCAAGAAGCGCTGGCGGTTTACCGTGCTCTTGTTTTTGCCGTTGAGACGTCGGTCTATGAACCAGGTCATATGCCCCCCGTACTGCATTGCCAACTTTATGCCGAACTCGTATCGCCGGATGCGCGGTGCGCTCCGGCGTACGGTTCGCTTCGTTGTAGGCCCGGGCGGCGCGAGCACCGCCGGGCGATTTATCAGGACGATTTACGCACGCGCAGATACCATTCGCAAAGCAGACGCACCTGTTTGCGGGTATAGCCTTTTTCCATCATGCGATCGACAAAATCGTCGTGTTTCTTCTGCTCATCAGTGGACGTTTTGGCGTTAAAGGAGATAACCGGCAGCAGCTCCTCGGTGTTCGAGAACATTTTCTTCTCGATAACCGTGCGCAGCTTCTCATAGCTGGTCCAGTTCGGATTGCGGCCATTATTGTTGGCTCGGGCGCGCAGCACGAAGTTGACGATTTCATTGCGGAAATCTTTCGGGTTGCTGATGCCCGCCGGTTTCTCGATTTTCTCCAGTTCCGCGTTGAGCGATTCGCGATCAAACAGCTGACCGGTATCCGGGTCGCGGTACTCCTGATCCTGGATCCAGAAATCCGCATAGGTGACGTAGCGGTCAAAGATGTTCTGGCCATATTCGGAGTAGGACTCCAGATACGCCGTCTGGATCTCTTTACCGATAAATTCAGCGTATTTCGGGATCAGATAGCCTTTCAGGAATTCGAGATAGCGTTCGGCCTGCTCCTGCGGGAACTGTTCGCGTTCAATCTGCTGCTCCAGCACATAAAAAAGATGCACCGGGTTCGCCGCCACTTCGGTATGGTCGAAGTTAAAGACGCGCGAGAGGATTTTGAACGCGAAGCGGGTGGAGAGCCCGTTCATGCCTTCATCTACGCCCGCGTAGTCGCGATACTCCTGATAAGACTTCGCTTTCGGGTCGGTGTCCTTGAGGCTTTCGCCGTCGTAAACGCGCATTTTTGAGTAAATACTGGAGTTTTCCGGCTCTTTCAGGCGCGAGAGGATCGAGAAACGGGCCAGCGTTTCGAGCGTACCGGGCGCGCAGGGGGCATGCGACAGCTCGCTGTGGTTAAGCAGTTTTTCGTAGATTTTGATCTCTTCCGAAATACGCAGGCAGTAAGGCACCTTGACGATATAGACACGGTCCAGGAACGCCTCGTTGTTTTTGTT
The DNA here is from genome assembly GCF_053627815.1 of Cronobacter sp. 153480017-3. Taxonomy (NCBI): domain Bacteria; kingdom Pseudomonadati; phylum Pseudomonadota; class Gammaproteobacteria; order Enterobacterales; family Enterobacteriaceae; genus Cronobacter; species Cronobacter sp. 153480017-3. The sequence goes on from NZ_JBSEYN010000002.1 coordinate 600,409, forward strand.
ATTTCTGAAAGTGACCCATTCCGATTCGTTGGAGTGCGCCAGAATGATGCCGTTAAAGGGCAGGGCGGAGATGCCTTCTGTCCCGTTGTAGTTGCCTTCCTGGGTCGCCGTCAGCAGCGGGTGCAGCACTTTAATCGGCGCTTTAAACATCTCGACGAATTCCATCACGCCCTGGTTGGCGCGGCAGAGCGCGCCGGAGTAACCGTAGGCGTCCGGATCGTTTTGCGCGTGATGCTCAAGCTTACGGATATCCACTTTACCCACCAGCGCGGAGATATCCTGGTTGTTTTCATCGCCCGGCTCGGTTTTCGCGATAGCGATTTGCTCAAGAATCGACGGCCAGACTTTGACGACGCGGAATTTGGTGATGTCACCGCCAAACTCATGCAGGCGCTTCGCGGCCCACGGCGACATAATGGTACCGAGATAGCGGCGCGGAACGTTGTACTCTTTTTCCAGAATTTGCGCGTCTTCCTGCGGGTTGAAGAGGCACAGCGGGTGATCGTTGACCGGGCTGCGCTCGCCGTTGGCGCTCAGCACATAAATGGGTACGCGCTGCATCAGCGATTTCAGACGCTCGGCAAGCGACGATTTACCGCCGCCCACCGGGCCCAGCAGATAGAGGATCTGTTTTTTCTCTTCCAGACCCTGCGCCGCGTGTTTCAGGTACGACACAATCTGCTCAATGGCCTCTTCCATGCCATAAAACTCTTCAAACGCCGGATACCGGGCGACCACCCGGTTCGAAAAGAGACGGGAGAGCCGTGGCTCCTGGGCAGTATCCACCATCACTGGCTCACCGATGGCCATCAATAGCCGTTCCGCCGCATTTGCATATGCACTGCGATCCTGCCGGCAAACGGTAAGAAATTCCTGCAGTGTGAACTCTTCGTCCTTGGCAGCTTCATAGCGCTGGCGATAGTGATCGAATATATTCATGGCATGCCGTCCTTTCGTTTTTTAGCACAGGTTTAAGAGCCGTTCATATGAATAGTGGAGGCTCCCGGAAGACGTATTCTGAGTACAGCAACCCTAATGCCAACTTAAGCATTTTTTTGCGCGTTGCACTGTGCTACTGCGGTCAGGGTAATGCACCTTCTTAATTTTAAGCGTAGATGGCATTTGAAAATCTTGCATGCCGCCGTTTGAGGGATTCAGTGATTTATCAAGCACTCATCCCGTTGTTTCTGCTGGCGGATTTACATTTATGGCGTGAATTCACCGTCAGGTCATAAAATTGCAAGCCGCCTGTCACGCGAAAATGCGAGGCTGCGCGATCCAATGATGTAAAGAAGTGCGAAAAAATTTGGGGTGAAGCGCAGGGGCGGTTAAACTTCGCGAGCCGATCATTTGACTAAAGGACTTGATGGATTGTGAGCACATTCAAATTTCTGGCACTGAGTGCCGTTATGGCTTCAGCCGCTACCTTTGCGCATGCAGAAGGAAAACTGTCAGTTGGCGCGGGTGCAGGATGGGTAGTCAATCCTTATAAACAGTACGACCGCGATGTTTACCCGCTGCCGGTTATCAACTATGAAGGCGATAATTTCTGGGTGCGCGGTCTGGGTGCGGGATACTACCTGTGGAATGACACCGCCGATAAGCTTTCCATTATGGCGTACTATTCGCCGCTGCACTTTAAGCCGGGCGACAGCGACAGCCGCGCGCTGCGCCGTCTGGATGAGCGCAAAGCAACGCTGATGGCGGGCCTCTCTTACGTGCATAATACGCAGTATGGTTTCCTGCGCACGTCGCTTGCCGCTGATACGCTGGATAACAGCAACGGTATCGTGTGGGATCTCGCGTGGCTCTATCGCTACACCAACGGCGGTCTGACCCTGACGCCGGGCATCGGTGTTGAGTGGAGCAGTGAAAACCAGAACGATTACTACTATGGCGTGAGCGGCAAAGAATCGCGCCGCAGCGGGCTTAACCGCTATGACGCTGACGATGGCTGGGCGCCGTATGCCGAGCTGACCGCCACTTATCGTCTCTCTGACAGCTGGAGCGTTTACGGCAGCGGCCGTTACACCCATCTTAGCGACGAAGCGAAAGACAGCCCGATGGTAGACCGTTCCTGGTCTGCGCTGCTGTCTACCGGCGTGACTTACACGTTCTGATTCGTAACGCTATCTACTGGGGCGCCTTCGGGTGCCCTTTTTTATGGCGCAGGTTGATGGGAAACAGGGAAGGGCGTAAAAAATGGCCCCGCTCATCGCGAGGCCATGGGTTATCAGGCTTTTTTGATAACGCGCAGCGTCTGGGAGAGGCGCGAAGGTTTATCTTCACGCGTCTGCTGCGGCGTGGTTACGCAGGCGGTTTCCACGCAAACGAACGTCTTATAACCGTCATCCGGCATATCGCCCATGCTGACCGAGAGCGCCGGGCCCGGGTTCCAGCCCACCACGTTGCTGTTGTGGTGATGCACCACTTCAATGGTGCGGTTAAGCGCACCGTCATGGATCAGGCTGCACCCTTCCGGGTTCAGGTAAACGCGATCGGTACGGTCCGGGAATGTCTGCACGCCGCCGTTGAGTTTGCCTTCCTCGCCGCCATTCACTTTGTCGAGATAGGCCTCGCCAAGCCCGCTCACTTTGACTTCCGCGATGTCGCCGACGTTGAAATAGGAGTGCAGCGCGGAGGTGGTTTCGAATTCGCCGTGCGCTTCCAGCTCCATTTCGCAGGTTTTGCCGAGCTTATAGCGCGCATAGAGCGTGAAATCGTGCGGCCAGAGTTTACGGCTTGCGTCGCTTGCGTGCAGTTCAAACGTCAGCACCACGCCGTTGTCGTCTTCATTATGGGCGCTTAAGTTCCACGGCAGATTGCGGGCGAAACCGTGCGAGGGCAGATCTTTTTGCGCCGACGGGCCAAACCACGGCCAGCAGATCGGCACGCCGCCGCGCAGCGCGACGCCTTTTTTAAACGGCGTGTTGGCGCTCAGCCATAACACCTCTTCTTCGCCAGCCGGTTTCCAGCACAGCAGGTGCGCGCCCTGCAGCGCCACGGCGGCGCGAACCTGCGGGTGGTCGATAACGATGATATCCAGCTCGTCATGCTGACGACGGGAGAGGTAAGGCGTTAACTGCTCTGACACCGGCAGGGCAAAAAGCGTATTGATCATTTCTGGCAATCCTCTGTCTTAAATCCAAATAAAAAGGGCGACCGAAGTCGCCCTTAAGATCAGAATCTCATCTCACTTATTTGGAGATGTGAGCGATCAGGTCCAGTACTTTGTTGGAGTAGCCGGTTTCGTTGTCGTACCAGGAAACCAGTTTCACGAAGTTGTCGTTCAGTGCGATACCTGCTTTAGCATCGAACACGGAAGTGCATACTTCGCCGTTGAAGTCGGTGGAAACCACGTCATCTTCGGTGTAACCCAGAACGCCTTTCATTTCACCTTCAGCGGCTTTCTTGATAGCGTCTTTGATCTGCTCGTAGGTCGCTGCTTTTTCCAGACGAACGGTCAGGTCAACAACGGATACGTTCGGGGTCGGAACGCGGAACGCCATACCAGTCAGTTTGCCGTTCAGTTCCGGCAGCACTTTACCTACAGCTTTAGCTGCGCCGGTAGAGGACGGGATGATGTTCTGAGCCGCGCCACGGCCGCCGCGCCAGTCTTTGTGAGACGGGCCGTCAACGGTTTTCTGAGTCGCGGTGGTCGCGTGAACGGTGGTCATCAGACCTTCAATGATGCCGAAGTTGTCGTTGATAACTTTCGCCAGCGGTGCCAGGCAGTTGGTGGTGCAGGAAGCGTTGGACACGATGTCCTGGCCTGCATATTTATCAAAGTTAGCGCCACGAACGAACATCGGGGTGTTGTCTTTGGACGGGCCAGTCAGAACAACTTTTTTCGCGCCAGCGGTGATGTGTTTACGTGCGGTTTCGTCGGTCAGGAAGATACCGGTTGCTTCAGCAACCACGTCCACGCCCACTTCGTCCCACTTCAGGTTAGCCGGGTCTTTTTCAGCGGTAACGCGGATTTTTTTACCGTTAACGATCAGATGACCGTCTTTAACTTCAACGGTACCGTCGAAACGACCGTGAGTAGAGTCATACTTCAGCATGTAGGCCATGTAGTCAGCGTCTAACAGGTCGTTGATTGCAACGATCTCGATGTCAGAACGTTTCTGAGCAGCACGGAAAACAATGCGACCGATACGGCCAAAACCGTTGATACCTACTTTGATAGTCATATATTCCACCAGCTATTTGTTAGTGAATAAAAGGTTGGCTGTAAAATTACAAAAACCTTACGCAGCGTCAAGCGGAATCGTGTCAATCATTGCGACAAATCAATCCTGTGGACAAGCTTTGCACGACTGACTCACCTCACTCTTCCTTTTGGGCTCAGGTCCATATGGGGACACCGAGAGGAATTTAAAAGGGCGTCGAAAACAAAAGTGTGATGTTAATCACATTTGCTTGTCAGCTGCATTTTCAGTGCTAAGTTTAGACCAAAAGTGTACGCGTTACTGTTAATGTTTTGTTAGAATAATGCAGGTAATGTAACTGCTTAAACCTCCCCGAGATGTCACCTTATGGCCAATCAAAACTCCCAGGACGACCTGAAAAACACCCTGACGGAAATGCAGTTTTACGTCACCCAGAATCACGGCACGGAACCGCCGTATACCGGGCGTCTGCTGCATAACAAGCGTGATGGCGTCTACCACTGTCTGGTGTGCGATGCGCCGCTGTTTAACTCTGAAACTAAGTATGATTCGGGCTGCGGCTGGCCGAGTTTTTACGAGCCGGTAAGCGAGGACTCGATCCGTTACCTTAACGATTACTCGCACGGCATGCAGCGCATTGAAATCCGCTGCGGCAACTGTGATGCGCACCTGGGACACGTGTTCCCGGATGGCCCGCAACCGACCGGCGAACGCTACTGCGTCAATTCGGCGTCGCTGAGCTTCACCGATGACGATAACGGCGAGCAAATCAAAGGCTGAAGAATCGATTCAGCAAATTATTCCACTGGAGCGCATTTTTATGAACCTGGAAGACCTGATTAGCAGCATGACGCCGGAGGTTTACGAGCGTCTCGCGACCGCCGTAGAACTCGGAAAATGGCCCGACGGCGTGGCGCTGACGCCCGAGCAGAAAGAAAACAGCCTGCAACTGGTGATGCTCTGGCAGATGCGCCACAACACCAATCCGCAGCATATGACGATCGGCACGGACGGCCAGCTGGTGATGAAAAGCAAGCAGCAGCTGAAGGCGGAGTTCGGTATCAATCAGCAGCCTATCGCCACGCTCAAGCCTGAATGAGCTGAAGGGTGCTGAAGTAAAAAAAAGGCCGCGGATTGCAAAGCGGCCTTTTTTTATAAAGCAACGGATGACTGAAGCGGTTTATGCCTGCGTTTCGCGCCAGTCGTCAAGCGTATAGAGCGTGGCGCCACTCGCCGCCATCTCCTGAAACGCCAGCATACTGGCCTGCGGCGTCAGGTTAACGCCGCGGCAGCCGTCGGTAATCACGTTCACCGTATACCCCAGCCTTAGCGCGTCAAGCACCGTGTATTTGACGCAGTAGTCGGTGGCAAGTCCCATGACGATCAACTCGCTTACGCCATGCTCGCGAAGCCAGGCGTCAAGCGCGGTTTTCTGGCGGTGTCCGTTATCGAAAAACGCGCTGTAGCTGTCAATCGCCGGGTTTTCGCCTTTGTAAAAGCGCTGCTCAATGGCCTTCTGGTTCAGCAGCGGATGGAGCGCCGCGCCGTCGCTCTCCTGAATGCAGTGATCGGGCCACCAGGTTTGCGGCAGGCCGTCGAGCGTGCCTTGCGTGAACGGCTCGGCGTGCTGAACAGAAGCAAAGCTGCCGTGATTCGCCGGGTGCCAGTCCTGGCTTGCCACCACCGGCTCGCCGCGGCTCTTACACCATTCAATCATCGCGTTCGCGATATCCACCGTGCTGTCGCCTTCCGCGACCGCCAGCGCGCCGCCGGCGCAAAAATCATTTTGCAGATCCACCAGCAGCAGGGCGTGTGAATTCATACCGTGCTCCTTTTAATCGTCCGGGGTCAGCTCGCCGCGCAGGTTACGCATCATCGCTTCGCGAATCGCCTGCGGCTCCAGCCCCTGGCTTAACAGATAGTGCAGTTTGGTGAGCGTCGCCTCGACGGTCATGTCGAAGCCGCTGATAACGCCCGCATGGGCCAGCGCGTTGCCGGTGGCGTAGCCGCCCATGTTGACTTTACCGGACATACACTGCGTCAGGTTAACCACCACAATCCCGCGCGAGCACGCTTCCTGCAACTCTTTCAGGAAATCGCCGTGCTGCGGCGCGTTGCCGACGCCATAAGAGCGCAGGATCAGCGCCCGCACTGGCTGGCGTAAAAAGTTACGCACCACGTCAGCGGAGATCCCCGGATAGATAGTCACTACGCCGATAGGCTGCGGCGTAATGGTATGCACGCGCAACTCGCCGTGGCCGTGAGGCGCGGGCGGCGTATTCAGGCGACGAATATGAATGCCTGCTTCCAGCAGCGGCGGCAGATTAGGAGAAGCGAACGCGTCGAAACCGTCAGCGTGGGCTTTGGTGGTACGGTTGCCACGATAGAGCCGGTTGTTGAAGAACAGCGTCACTTCGCTAATCGGGTAGTTCGCCGCCACGTAGAGTGAGTTAAGCAGGTTGATCTGCCCGTCAGAGCGCAGCTCCGCGAGCGGGATCTGCGAGCCGGTGACGATAACCGGTTTGCTCAGATTTTCCAGCATAAACGAGAGCGCCGACGCCGTGAACGCCATCGTATCGGTGCCATGAAGGATAACGAAGCCGTCATACTCATCGTAATGGGCTTTGATATCTTCGGCGATATGCTGCCAGTCCTGCGGCGTCATATCGGACGAGTCCATCAGGGGCGCATATTCGTGAATGGTGAAATCCGGCATTTCGGGGCGGTGGAACTCCGGCATCTGGGCGAGCTGCTGCTGGAGATGGCCGGAGACGGGAATGTAGCCGTGTTCGGAGCGTTGCATACCGATGGTGCCGCCGGTATAGGCAACGTAAATCGATTTCTTTTGCATAGGTCAGCTTTCGTTGTGCATAAACCCGCGCAGTATAGAGGTGCTGCGCAAAAAAATCAGCCCGGCGCTGGCCGGGCTGTGACAGGGTCGACGCTGACGCGTTAGCGCACGTCGCCGCAGGTAAGGCAGAAGGCGTAACGGTTCTGCGGATCGTTAAAGGCCGCGAGCTTATCGCCTTCCTTCTTCGCCGCCAGCGCCGCATCGGCCACTGGCGCAGGCAGCCAGGCCTGAAGCGCCTGTGGCAGCATCGCGTGCACCGAGCCGGTCAGGTTGGCAATCACCATATCGATAAAGCCAGGCTCATCCTGATAGAAATCGAGATGCCAGGATTTCAGCTTCGCAAGCTCGGCGGCTTTTTTCACGGCGTCGTCGAAATCGCCGAGGCTGTCCACCAGACCGTTTTGCTTCGCGTCTTTACCCGTCCAGACGTGACCCTGCGCTATCTGGTCAATCTGCTGCGGGGTTTTGTTACGCGACTGCGCCACCAGGCCGATAAAGCGCTGATAACCGTTTTCGATAGTTAACTGCATCAGCTTCTGCACTTCCGGTGGCAGCGCTTTGGTCACCGACACATCCGCCAGCGGTGAGGTCGCCACGCCGTCGGTATGCACGCCAATCGCATCCAGGCTGTTTTCCACGGTGTTGATAACACCAAAGATGCCGATAGAGCCGGTGAGCGTACTGGGGTTCGCAACGATATAGTTAGCAGGTGTGGAGATCCAGTAACCGCCGGACGCCGCCATGCCGCCCATCGACACCACCACCGGTTTACCGGCTTCTTTCGCCGCCGCCAGCTCCTGGCGGATGGTTTCTGAAGCGGTCACGCTGCCGCCAGGGCTGTTCACCCGCAGCACAATGGCTTTTACTTTCGGGTCAAGACGCGCGTCGCGGATCTGCGCGGCGGTGGTATCGCCGCCGACATTCCCCGGCGTTTCTTCGCCATCCATAATGGCACCGTTAGCGAACACCACAGCAATGCTTTCGCCCTGTTCGGACGGCTTGTTCAGCGGGTAGTCGTAAATGCTGACGGCGCGGAAATCTTTATCCTTGTCGCTCCAGCCAAACTGTTTCACCAGCGCTTTGTCGACAGTCGCGCTGCTTGCGAGCTCATCCACCAGCTTATTGTCGAGCGCATATTTCGCGGTATCGCCGCCAGCGGCTTCGAGCCCTGCGATCATCGCCTGCGCGCCAGGGAAGATCTGGCTTGCCGGTACCTGACGGTTAGCGGCGATCGTGCCGAGATAGTTCTGCCACAGCTCGCCAATCCAGCGGCTGTCCGCCTCACGAGCGGCGGGTGACATATCGTCGCGGATAAACGGCTCGACGGCGGATTTATAGGTGCCGACGCGGAACACATGCGTAGTCACTTTGAGCTTATCGAGCAGCGATTTGTAGTAGAGGCCATTGGTGGCGAAGCCGTGCAGATCGACGGTGCCCTGCGGCGAGAGCCAAATCTTATTGGCGAAGCTCGCGAGGTAATACTGGCCCTGACTGTAGCTATCGCCAATCGCATACACCGGCTTACCGGCGTCGCGGAATTCGCGCAGCGCCTTACCGATATACTGCATCGATGGCTGATCGGCCCCGGCGAAATCTTTCAGATCCAGCACGATGCCGGTGATATTGCGGTCGTCTTTCGCCTGGCGGATCGCGTTGACGATATCAAACAGCGAATTTTCCTGTAAGCGGTCAGAGCTTGCGCCAAAGAGCTGACGGCCCAGCGCGCCAAGCTTATTATTGACCGACGGTTTATCCACCACCACGCCGCTGATATTAAGCAGCAGCGCGCCGCGTCCAGGCTCAGACGGGCCGCTGTTAAACTGCATCCAGACGCCGACGCACACCAGCACCAGCAGGAGAAACAGCAGATTCATCACCAGCTCTCTGATGATATTGAGCAGGCGCCAGGTCCACTTAAAGAATCCGGCAATAATTCGCCAAAGGGTACGCATTTACTCTCCCTAATCCGTGAATAACGGGGAACCCCGTAACCTCCCGCTACAGGCGGGACGCCGACAAAGTGTAAATACCACAGGCGGGCTTGTCAGCAGGAAACGCGGGCAGGGTGTAACAAAACATACCGCTGTGTTAATTTTATGAGTAAAAATCATCAAAGGAGAGTTGAGATGGATGCATTAGATATGCTGGTCAACCGCCGCAGCGCCTCACGTCTCGCTGAGCCTGCGCCAACGGGCGACGCGCTGGAAAACATTCTGCGGGCGGGCATGCGCGCGCCGGATCACGGCACACTGCAGCCGTGGCGTTTCTTTGTTATCGAAGGCGAAGGGCGCGAGCGCTTCAGCGCGCTGCTGGAGAAAGCCGCCATCGCTGACGGCCAGGATGAAAAAGCCATCGACAAAGCCCGCAACGCGCCGTTTCGCGCGCCGCTGATCATTACCGTGGTGGCGCATTGCGAAGAGCACCACAAAGTGCCGCGCTGGGAGCAGGTGGTCAGCGCCGGTTGCGCGGTAATGGCGATGCAAATGGCGGCGCTCGCCCAGGGCTTTAACGGCATCTGGCGCAGCGGGCCGTTCACCGATAACGCTCTGGTGCGTGAGGCGTTTGAGTGCCGCGAACAGGATCAGATTGTCGGTTTTCTCTACCTCGGCACCCCGCAGCTGAAGGCCTCCACCACGATTAACCTGCCGGACACCGCCCCCTTCGTGCGTCATTTCTGAAGCCCGCGCGCAAAACTGTCTGGATTGTGAGCAAAAGCGGCGCAATTCAGACAGTCATACTTACCACCCCGTCTTTCTGGCGCTACCATAAGCGCGCTTTATCGAACGATAACGATCACCTGATTCTGACCAAACAAGGAGCGGTCCATGAGTGAGCAAGCGATTCGTCTGACCCAGTACAGCCACGGAGCAGGTTGCGGTTGTAAAATTTCCCCGAAAGTGCTGGAAACCATCCTGCACAGCGATCAGGCGAAGTTTATCGACCCCAACTTGCTTGTCGGCAACGAAACGCGCGACGACGCGGCGGTGTACGATCTCGGCAACGGCACGAGCGTTATCAGCACCACGGATTTCTTCATGCCCATCGTGGACAACCCGTTCGATTTTGGCCGTATCGCTGCGACCAACGCCATCAGCGACATCTACGCGATGGGCGGTAAACCGATCATGGCGATTGCGATCCTCGGCTGGCCGGTTAACACGCTCGCGCCGGAAATCGCGCGCGAGGTGGTGGAGGGCGGGCGCTTTGCGTGTCAGCAGGCGGGCATCGCGCTTGCGGGCGGCCACTCCATCGACGCGCCGGAGCCGATTTTCGGTCTCGCCGTCACCGGCGTGGTGCCGACCGAGCGCGTGAAGAAAAACAGCACCGCCGAGGCGGGCTGCAAACTCTTTCTCACCAAGCCGCTGGGTATCGGCGTGCTGACCACCGCTGAGAAAAAATCGCTGCTGCGCCCGGAACATCAAAATCTTGCGACAGAAGTGATGTGCACCATGAATAAAGCGGGCGCTGATTTCGCAGAGATCGACGGCGTGAGAGCGATGACGGATGTCACCGGCTTCGGGCTGCTGGGGCACCTCAGCGAAGTGTGCCAGGGCGCGGGCCTGCAGGCGGAGCTCTGGTATGAGGCCGTGCCGAAATTGCCAGGCGTTGAAGAATACATCGCGCAGGGCGCGGTGCCGGGCGGCACCAGCCGTAACTTTGCGAGCTACGGCCACCTGATGGGCGATATGCCGGACGCCTGGCGCAGCCTGCTGTGCGATCCGCAAACCTCCGGCGGCCTGCTGCTGGCGGTGGAGCCCGCCGCTGAAGCGCAGGTGCAGGCCGTGGCGGCGAAGCATGGCATCACGCTTAGCGCCATCGGCGAGCTGAAAACCGCGCGCGGCGGCCGTCCGATGGTGGAGATTCGCTAATCGATGCGGTTGTTTATTGCCGAAAAGCCCAGTCTGGGGCGCGCCATCGCCGACGTGTTGCCGAAACCGCACCGCCGGGGCGACGGGTTTATTGAGTGCGGGAACGGCCAGGTGGTCACCTGGTGCGTCGGACACCTGCTGGAGCAGGCGCAGCCGGACGCCTATGACAGCCGCTATGGCCGCTGGAATCTCGCCGACTTACCCATCGTGCCGGAAAAGTGGCAGCTCCAGCCGAAACCGTCGGTTGCAAAGCAGCTTAATGTGATTAAAAAGCTGCTGCGCGAGGCGCAGGAGATTGTTCACGCAGGCGACCCGGACCGCGAAGGGCAACTGCTGGTGGATGAAGTGCTCGACTACCTGCAACTGCCCGCGGAAAAGCGCCAGCAGGTGCGCCGTTGCCTGATTAACGATCTCAACCCGCAGGCGGTGGAGCGTGCTATCGATAAACTGCGCGAGAACCGCGAGTTTGTGCCGCTCAGCACCTCGGCGCTCGCCCGCGCCCGCGCGGACTGGCTTTACGGCATTAACATGACGCGCGCCTGGACGCTGCTCGGGCAGAACGCGGGCTACCAGGGCGTGCTCTCGGTAGGCCGCGTCCAGACGCCCGTGCTGGGGCTGGTGGTGCGGCGCGACGAAGAGATAGAAAACTTCGTCGCCAAAGATTTCTTTGAGGTCAAAGCGCACATCATCACGCCCGCGCAGGAGCGCTTCACCGCGCTCTGGCAGCCGAGCGAGGCCTGCGAACCGTACCAGGATGAAGAGGGGCGGCTCCTCAACCGCGCGCTGGCGGAGCATGTCGTTAAGCGTATCGAAGGGCAGCCGGCGGTCGTCACCAGCTATAACGACAAGCGCGAAAGCGAGGCCGCGCCGCTGCCGTTCTCGCTCTCGACGCTGCAAATCGAGGCCGCCAGACGCTTCAACCTGAGCGCGCAGACGGTGCTGGATATCTGCCAGAAGCTATACGAAACCCACAAACTCATTACGTATCCGCGCTCCGACTGCCGCTATCTGCCGGAAGAACATTTCGCGGGCCGTCATGCGGTGCTGAAGGCGATTGGCGTTCACGCGCCGGATCTCCTGCCGCAGCCCGCCGTCGATCCGGAGCGCCGCAACCGCTGCTGGGATGACAAAAAAGTGGACGCGCACCACGCCATTATCCCGACCGCCCGCAGCGCGCCCGCGTCGCTCTCTGACGGCGAGGCGAAAATCTACGGGCTTATTGCCCGTCAGTACCTGATGCAATTCTGCCAGGACGCGCAGTTCCGCAAATGCGTGATTGAGCTTGAAATCGCGGGCGGCAAATTCATCGCCAAAGCGCGCTTTCTGGCGGAGACGGGCTGGCGCGCGCTGCTTGGCGCGAAAGAGCGCGACGAAGAGAACGACGGCACGCCGCTGCCGGTGGTGGCAAAAGGCGACGAGCTGCACTGCGAGCATGGCGAAGTGGTTGAACGCCAGACCCAGCCGCCGCGCCACTTTACCGATGCCACGCTGCTCTCCGCCATGACCGGCATCGCGCGTTTCGTGCAGGATAAAGATCTGAAGAAGATCCTGCGCGCCACCGACGGGCTCGGCACCGAGGCGACCCGCGCAGGCATTATCGAGCTTTTATTTAAGCGCGGTTTTCTTGAAAAGCAGGGGCGCTATATTCATTCGACGCCCGCCGGGAAAGCGCTGATCCACGCGCTGCCAGAGCTTGCCGCACGCCCGGACATGACCGCGCAGTGGGAATCGACGCTGACGCAAATCAGCGAGAAGCAGTGCCGCTATCAGGATTTCATGCAGCCGCTGGTGCAGACGCTCTACACGCTCATTGATCAGGCGCGCAGCGCCCCGGTGCGCCAGTTCCGCGGTCTGGTGGCGCCCCAGCAGGCGCAAAAACGCCGCGCGGGCAAGGGCGGCAAAAAGCCTGCGTCCCGCAAGCGCGGCAGCGCCCAGCCTGCGGCGGAGTAACCCGCCGCGCTAAACTCCGCGCCCGTTTCGCCGATAACGTCCCAAGGAGAGCGCGGCGCGCTATAGTGAAATCAGCATCACATCACAAGAGGGGAAACGGGGTGTCAGTGAAAAAAAGCTTACTGGCGGCGCTGGCGCTGCTGGCCACACTGCCGGCGGGTGCCGACAGGCTGCGCCCGGATGTGCAGGTCAACATACCGGAAGAGGTGTTCAGTACCGGCGGCCAGCGTTCGCAGCAGCAGTGTATTCAGTGCTGCGTCTATCAGGATCAAAACTACTCCGAAGGGGCGGTGATCAAAGCCGACGGCGTGCTGTTGCAGTGCCAGCGCGACGAGAAAACCCTCAGCACAAATCCGCTGGTGTGGCGTCGCGTGCGGACATAAACGCTTCAAGCAGTGGAATATCCGCCGGGGCGAGCGCATAGCCGAACGCCTCGCGCGGCTCACACCAGACGAGCGCGGTGTGGCAGAGCGCCTGCGGCTCGCCGTCAAAATCGTTCACCTGCCACGCATGTAACCGAATAACCCGCCCGGAAACCTCACGCGTGTGGCTTGCCACATACGCGCCGATACGCGCGCTTATCGCCAGCTCTTCGGCAAGTTCACGCGCCAGCGCCGCAGGCTGGCTTTCGCCCGGCTCCACTTTGCCGCCGGGAAATTCCCACAGCCCCGGCTGATCGCAATCAGGCGAGCGCTGCGCCAGCAGCACCTGGCCGTCGCGCACGAGTATCGCCGCGACGACATCAATGATTTGCATGGTGATTTTCCGCAAGGGATCCTCCCCGAAGGGAGGATCGCGACAAATTACAGTGAGAAGGTTGCCCAGACCGGTGCGTGATCGGACGGTTTTTCCATCGCGCGGATATCGTAATCGATGCCGGTCTCAGCCAGGCGCGCCATCAGCGGATCGCTCGCCAGCAGCAGGTCGATGCGCAGACCGCGGTTATCGTCAAAGCCTTTGGAGCGGTAGTCGAACCAGGAGTAGCGGTCGCTGGTTTCCGGGTTGGCGTGACGGAACGTATCTTTAAGCCCCCAGTTCAGCAGGCGGCCCATCCATTCACGCTCTTCCGGCAGGAACGAACATTTGCCGGTACGCAGCCAGCGCTTGCGGTTCTCTTCGCCGATGCCGATATCCAGATCGCCTGGGCTGATATTCATATCACCCATAATCAGCACTGGCTTATCGTTGCTCAGCGCCGTCTCAAGATAGTCCTGCAAATCCTGGTAAAACTTCGCTTTGGCCGGGAATTTCACCTCGTGATCGCGGCTCTCGCCCTGCGGGAAATAGCCGTTAATGACCGTGATATCGCCAATAGAAGAAGGGATTTCGGCCATGATGATACGGCGCTGCGCTTCTTCGCCGTCGCCCGGAAAGCCGCGGCGCACGGAAACCGGCGTGGCTTTAGTCAGCAGCGCCACGCCGTAATGGCCTTTCTGACCGTGATAAAAAACGTTGTAGCCCAGTTTCGCCACCTCTTCGAGAGGGAACATATCGTCATGGACTTTAGTTTCCTGCAGGCCGATAACGTCCGGCTGATGCTGTTCCACCAGCGCGGCAAGCTGATGAGGGCGGGCGCGCAGGCCATTGATGTTAAAAGAGATGAATTTCATAGTCGCGAATACACTGGATGAACAAGAGTGGCGCGATGGTAACAGAAAAACCGCCCGCGCGTCTCCCGGCCCGGCAAGGTTGTGACGATTGTTAAAAGCGGCGCAAACCCTGTGCTTTTGCACCAGGACGGCGCGAGCGCCCTGAAATGGGGCGCGTTGATATGGCAAATCCCGGTCACGATCACAAATCCAGAACAATATTTTATCAATGCATAAAAGTGCGGGTTTTTTTATGGCGAAGGCCGCTTTGTCATAAAAGTATTCACTTTTTATGCAATAAAAGTGAATAACATTGATTCGTAACCTATTGATTTAACGTTACTGACTCTCCGGTATGCATTTTCTCCTCTGGCTGGCACGAAGCGTGCAATCTACAGTAAGAGCGCAAATGCACATTTAATTAACAACTAAACAACCTTTTATTTACCGGACGAGGTCGCTATGTCGCAGTCAATTACCCGCCAGAACTTTGATGAGTGGATGATCCCCGTTTATGCTCCGGCCGCGTTTATTCCGGTGCGCGCTGAGGGTTCCACGCTCTGGGATCAGGAAGGCAAAGAGTATATCGATTTCGCGGGCGGCATCGCGGTAAACGCGCTCGGGCACGCACACCCGAAACTGCGCGAAGCGCTGGAGACCCAGGCGGCGAAAATCTGGCATACCGGCAACGGGTATACCAACGAGCCGGTGCTGCGCCTCGCCAAACGTCTGATTGACGCCACCTTCGCCGATCGCGTTTTCTTCTGTAACTCCGGCGCGGAAGCCAACGAGGCGGCGCTGAAGCTCGCCCGTAAATATGCTCACGACCACTACGGCGCGCAGAAAAGCGGCATTGTGGCTTTTAAAAACGCGTTCCACGGCCGCACGCTGTTTACCGTCTCCGCTGGCGGTCAGCCTGCGTATTCCCAGGATTTCGCGCCGCTGCCGCCGCAAATCAGCCATGCCGTGTTTAACGATCTCGATTCCGCCGCCGCGTTAATTAATGACGACACCTGCGCGGTGATTGTCGAGCCGGTGCAGGGCGAGGGCGGCGTGGTGCCTGCTACTAAAGCCTTCCTGCAGGGTCTGCGCGAGCTGTGCGATCGCCATAACGCGCTGCTGATTTTTGATGAAGTGCAGACCGGCGTGGGCCGCACCGGCCACCTCTACGCTTATATGCATTACGGCGTGACGCCGGATGTGCTCTCCACTGCCAAAGCGCTTGGCGGCGGCTTCCCGATTGGCGCGATGCTCACCACCGAACGCTGCGCCGCCGTGATGGGCGTCGGTACGCACGGCACCACCTATGGCGGCAACCCACTGGCGGGTGCGGTCGCAGGCCAGGTGCTGGATCTGGTGAACACGCCGGAGATGCTCGATGGCGTGAAAGCGCGTCACGACGCGTTTGTCGAGCAACTGAACGCCATGAATCAGCGCCTCGGGCTGTTTAAAGAGATCCGTGGCCTGGGGCTGCTCATCGGCTGCGTGCTGAAAGACGAGTATGCGGGCAAGGCGAAGGCGATTTCGCTCGCCGCCGCGAAAGAAGGCGCGATGGTGCTGATCGCGGGCGCTAACGTGCTGCGCTTCGCGCCTGCGCTCAACATCAGCCATCAGGAGATTGAAACCGGGCTTGCCCGCATGGCGCGCGCCTGCGAAAACTGGCTCAAGGAGGGTGCATCATGATGGTGATTCGCCCCGTCGCACACCACGACGTTCCGGCGCTGCTGCGCCTCGCTGCGAAAACCGGCGGCGGGTTGACCTCGCTGCCGGTGGATGAAAAAACGCTCAGCGCGCGCGTCGAGCGCTCCCTGCAAACCTGGCGCGGCGAACTGCCGCCAGGCGATCAGGGCTATGTCTTTGTGCTGGAAGATACGCAAAGCCGCACGGTTGCCGGCATTTGCGCCATTGAAGTGGCCGTCGGGCTCAGCGAGCCCTGGTATAACTACCGTGTGGGCACGCTGGTACACGCCTCGAAAGAGCTGAATGTCTACAACGCACTGCCGACGCTGTTTCTCAGCAACGATCACACCGGCAGCAGCGAGCTCTGCACGCTGTTTCTCGACCCGGAGTGGCGCAAAAACGGCAACGGCTATCTGCTCTCTAAATCGCGCTTTATGTTTATGGCCGCGTTTCGCGAACGCTTTAACGAAAAAGTGGTGGCGGAAATGCGCGGGGTGATTGACGAACACGGCTACTCGCCGTTCTGGGAAAGTCTCGGGCAGCGCTTCTTCTCGATGGAATTCAGCCGCGCCGATTATCTCTGCGGCACCGGCCAGAAGGCGTTTATCGCTGAGCTGATGCCAAAACACCCCATTTATACCCAGTTTCTTTCTGAAGAGGCGCAGGCGGTCATCGGCCAGGTTCATAAAGACACCGCGCCCGCGCGCGCCGTGCTGGAGGCCGAAGGATTTCGCTATCGCAACTATGTCGACATCTTTGACGGCGGGCCGACGCTGGAGTGCGATATCGACCGGGTGCGGGCTATCCGTAAAAGCCGCCTCGTGGAAGTGGCGGAAGGCCAGCCTGTTACCGACGACGAACTACCGGCCTGCATGGTCGCCAACGAAAATTACGATAACTTCCGCGTGATGCTGATCCGCGCCAGACCAGACGCCGACAGGCTGATTCTGGACGCCGCCACGCTGGATGCCCTGCAATGCCGCCACGGCGATCGTGTACGCCTGGTGCGCCTGTGCCCTGAGGAGAAAAAAGTATGAGTTTATGGATCAACGGTGAGTGGACAACGGGGCAGGGCGAGGCGCTGGAAAAACGCGATCCGGTGGGCGGCGGCCTGCTGTGGCAGGGACATGCGGCGGACGACGCGCAGGTGAAAGCGGCCTGCGCCGCCGCCCGCGCGGCGTTTCCGGCCTGGGCGAAACGGCCCTTCGCCGACCGTCAGGCTATCGCTGAGAAATTCGCGGCGTTGCTTGAGGCGAACAAAACAGAACTGACGCGCATCATCGCGCTGGAGACCAGCAAACCGCGCTGGGAGGCGGCCACCGAAGTGACCGCGATGATCAATAAAGTGGGTATTTCGCTCAAAGCGTACCAGACCCGTACCGGCGAACAGCACTCGCCGATGCCGGACGGCGCGGCCACGCTGCGCCACCGTCCCCACGGCGTGCTGGCGGTTTTCGGGCCGTATAACTTCCCCGGTCACCTGCCAAACGGTCATATGGTTCCGGCGCTGCTCGCGGGCAACACGCTGGTGTTTAAACCGAGCGAACTGACGCCGCACACCGGCGAAGCCGTGATGAAACTCTGGGAGCAGGCGGGCCTGCCTGCGGGCGTGCTGAATCTGGTGCAGGGCGCGCGCGCGACCGGCCAGGCGCTCTCCGCGCAGCCGGAACTCGACGGCCTGCTCTTTACCGGCAGCGCTGGCACTGGTTATCAGCTGCATCGCCAGCTGGCAGGGCAGCCCGAAAAAATTCTGGCGCTGGAGATGGGCGGTAATAACCCGCTGATTGTCGAAGATCCTGACGATATCGACGGCGCGGTGCATCTGGCGATCCAGTCGGCGTTTATCACCGCCGGGCAGCGCTGCACCTGCGCGCGCCGCCTGCTGGTGAAACGCGGTGCTGCGGGCGACGCCTTCCTGGCGCGCCTCGTTGAGATCGCCGGGCGTTTGCGCCCTGACCGCTGGGACGCCGAGCCGCAGCCGTTTATGGGCGGACTTATCAGCGCGCAGGCGGCGGAGCGGGTGCTGGAAGCCTGGCAGGGGCATCTGTCGCGCGGCGGCAAGCCGCTGTTAACGCCAGCTCTGGTGCAGGCGGGAAGCTCGCTGCTCACACCGGGCATTATTGAGCTAACCGGCGTGCTCGACGTGCCGGATGAAGAAATTTTCGGGCCGCTATTGGGCGTCTGGCGTTACGACGATTTCGACGAGGCGATCGCGCTTGCCAACGCCACCCGTTATGGACTTTCCTGCGGGCTGATTTCGCCGGTTCGCGAGAAATTCGACCAGCTGCTGCTGGAAGCGCGCGCCGGTATCGTGAACTGGAACAAACCGCTGACGGGCGCGGCGAGCACAGCGCCGTTCGGAGGCGTCGGGGCGTCCGGCAATCATCGTCCGAGCGCCTGGTATGCGGCGGATTACTGCGCCTGGCCGATGGCCTCGCTGGAAAGCCCGACCTTCGCGCTGCCGCAGACGTTAAACCCCGGCCTCGATTTCAGCGGGAAGGAGCAGGCATGAAAGCACGTGAAGTCAACTTTGACGGACTGGTGGGGCTGACCCACCACTACGCCGGGCTCTCTTTCGGTAATGAGGCCTCGACGAAACATCGTTTTCAGGTCTCTAACCCGAAGCTTGCCGCCAGACAGGGGCTCGCGAAGATGAAAGCGCTGGCGGACGCCGGTTTCCCGCAGGCGGTGATCCCGCCGCAGGAGCGTCCGAACCTTGCGGCGCTGCGCCAGATTGGCTTTACCGGCAGCGATCAACAGGTGCTGGAGAAAGCCTGGCGCGCCGCGCCGCATCTGCTTTCGGCCGCCAGCTCCGCATCGTCGATGTGGGTGGCGAACGCAGCAACGGTCTGTCCGTCCGCCGACGCGCTGGATGGCAAAGTGCATCTGACCGTGGCGAACCTTAACAATAAATTCCACCGCGCCAGCGAAGCGCCCGGCACCGAACGGCTGCTGCGGGCGATTTTCCGCGACGAGTCCCGTTTTGCCGTACACGGCGCGTTGCCGCAGGTGGCGATGTTTGGCGACGAAGGCGCGGCCAACCATAACCGGCTTGGCGGCGACTACGGCGAGCCGGGGCTTCAGCTTTTCATCTACGGGCGCGAAGAGAGCGGGGCACTGGTGCCTGCCCGCTACCCGGCGCGCCAGACGCTGGAAGCCTCGCAGGCCGTGGCGCGGCTTAACCAGGTGGATCCGCAGCGCGTTATGTTCGCGCAGCAAAACCCGGCGGTCATCGACCAGGGCGTGTTCCATAACGATGTCATTGCCGTTTCCAACCGCCAGGTGCTGTTCTGCCATGAGCACGCGTTTTTGCATCAGCAGGCGCTGTTTGACGCGCTTGCTGAAAAAGTATCGGGCTTTACGCCGCTGGTGGTGCCCGCAGGCGAGGTGTCGGTGCAGGACGCGGTGGAAACCTACCTTTTTAACAGCCAGCTGCTGAGCCGCGACGACGGCGCTATGGTGCTGGTGCTCCCTGAGGAATCGCGCCGCCACGAAGGCGTCTGGCGTTATCTGAATACGCTGCTGGCGGCGGATAACCCGGTTAGCGAGCTGAAAGTTTTTGACCTGCGCGAAAGTATGGCCAACGGCGGCGGCCCCGCCTGTCTGCGCCTGCGCGTGGTGCTGACCGACGACGAGCGCCAGGCGGTCAACCCGGCGGTGATGATGAACGACGCGCTCTTTACGCGGCTTAACGCGTGGGTGGATAAATATTACCGCGACCGGCTGACGCAGGAAGATCTGGTGGATCCACAGTTGCTGCGCGAAGGGCGCGAGGCGCTGGATGAACTGTCGCGCCTGCTTTCGCTCGGCAATGTCTATCCGTTCCAGCAGTAAGGAGACGCCGTGGACGATTTTATTGCGAAGACGCTGCGCGGCGAGACGCCCGCCACCAAAACGCGGCAACGTGGCGGCGTGGCTATCGAGTGGCTGGATGAAGGCATTCTGCAACTGACGCCCGCGGGCGAGGTGCGCGGCGCGCTGGTGGTGAGCGCGGGCATTCACGGTAATGAAACCGCGCCGGTTGAGATGCTGGAGCAGCTCCTCGCGCCGCTGGTGCGCGGCGAACAACCGCTCGTCTGGCGGCTGCTGGTAGTGCTCGGCAGCCCGGCGGCGTTGCGGGCCGGACGCCGGTTTGTCGATTACGATCTTAACCGTCTTTTCGGCGGGCGCTGGCAAACCGCCACGCCGGGTGTGGAAACCGCCCGCGCGGAACGTCTTGAGCAGGCGCTGGAGACGTTTTTTGCGGTGGGCGATGAAACGGTGCGCTGGCATCTGGATCTGCATACCGCCATTCGCGCGTCGCGCTTTCCGCGCTTTGGCGTACTGCCCGCGCGCACGACGGCGTGGCCGGAGGATTTTCTCGCCTGGCTTGGCGACGCCGGGCTACAGGCGCTGGTATTTCATCGCGCGCCGGGCGGCACCTTCACGCACTTTTCCTGCGAGCGCTTCGCAGCACTCAGCTGTACGCTGGAGCTTGGGAAGGCGCTGCCGTTCGGCCAGAACGATCTCAGCCAGTTCGCCCCAACGCAGCGGGCGCTGTCGGCGCTGCTGGACGGCTCGCCCGCGCCTGCCGCTATGGATGCGCCGCGCCGCTTTGAGGTGGCGCAGCAAATCATCCGGCGAAGCGATCGATTTGTGCTGCATATGTCCGCTGAGACCGAAAATTTCACGGCATTCGACGCAGGCACACTGCTTGCGGAAGATGGTGATGAGCGCTATTACGCGCAGGAAAATGAACGGGTGCTGTTTCCGAATCCCTCTGTCGCGCTCGGTTTACGCGCGGGATTAATGCTGCGGGAAATTAAATAATATGCGGCCCCCTGTGGGCCGTAAAAATAATGCGGATAATTCTGAGCGCGGCGCTTTATTTTACAGCGGTGCGCTTATATACTGCGCTCACACTCTCTTCACAATCAATCGGTTGTGATATTTAAAGAATCTTCTCCTCCGTTTTTCCTTATTTTCTCCATAATCGCACAATAATTGTTTTTTATGCTTTCACTGTTTTACTCAGACTCTGACTGATTGACGAATCTGCCCGTAGAATTAATCTCGTCAAGGCGACAACCTGTTGCTGAATTAACTGAAAGTAAGGACAACATTATGCGTAAATTAACGGCTATCTTCGTTGCTTCCACCCTGGCGCTTGGCGCGGCTACTCTGGCACAGGCGGCGGAGACCCCGGCACCTGATGCGAATAACGCACCGATGATGCACCATAAAGGTCCGCGCGGCCCGCATCACGATATGATGTTCCAGGGGCTGAACCTGACCGATGCGCAGAAGCAGCAAATTCGCGACATCCGGAAAGCCCAGCGTGAAAAATTCGAGCGTCCGTCGCTGGAAGAACGCCGCGCCATGCACAATCTGATCGCCAGCGACAGCTTTGATAAAGACAAAGCGCAGGCCCAGATCGATAAAATGGAAGCGCAGCATAAAGCCCGTATGCTGGCGCACATGGAAACCCAGAACAAAATCTATAACGTGCTGACGCCGGAGCAGAAAAAGCAATTTAATGCCAATTTTGAGAAGCGTCTGACAGAACGTCCGGCTCCGGAAGGTAAAATGCCCGCAGATACAGAATAATTTCTGACTGGCTTAAGACCGCCGGTTTTGGCAAGCGTCCTTTGATGGCGCTGGCCAGGGCCGGCGGTTTTTCTTTTCCCACGCCTCTTGCCACGTAATTTCTGTTGGTTATCATTCATCGCTGCCGCCGTGCGGCGCATTTAGCCTGCGTATGTTAAGGATCTGCGTTCGCCATCCTCTGACGTGCCGATAATCAGGCCTGTAAATGCATAACAATAATTTTTGCCGCAGTACGCCTGTGGCGACTGGCGCATGATGCGCGTTCCAGGAGTGGGGATGGAATTTTTCGACGTCAAAAAGATGCCGGTGAACCTGTGGCGTAATGGCGCAGGCGAAACCCGCGAGATCTGTTGTTACCCGCCGAGCCGGGATTTTAACTGGCGCGCCAGCATTGCTTCTCTTGCCAGCAATGGCGAATTTAACGTTGTGCCGCAGGTTGACCGCGTGGTGACGCTGCTCGATGGCGGCGAAGTCACATTGCTTGGCGGCGGCGCGTTTCGTCATACGTTAAAGCGCCACCAGCCGTTTACGTTTGCGGGCGAGCAACCGGTACGCGCTGAGCTGACCGACGGGCGCATGTCACTCGACTTTAATCTGATGACCCGGCGCGATCGCTGTCGCGCGCAGGTGCGCGTCGCCGATCGCACGTTTACGACCGGCCGCGCGCGCGGCGGGATTGTGTATGTTTTAAGCGGCGCCTGGCAGCTTAATGATAAATTGCTGACGCCGGAGCAGGGCGCCTGGTGGCAGGAGGGAAGCCATACCCTCCGGCTGCTGAAGGCCGAAGGGCAGGTGCTGTTTAGCGAAATTACTTATCTCTGAGGCGCGTGCGCGCCGATTTCCACTATCTCATGCTCGCCGCTGATAAGCGGCTTGCACAGAATACGATAGCCGTCGTTATCAAAGCCCTGCGGCGCGCGCGAGATGCTCGCCACGTCGCTTAACGAGGCGACCGATCCCAGCCAGTACCAGTTATGGATAATATGGTACTGCGTCATGTCACCGAAACTCTCCCGCAGCCCGACCGGGCCGTCCCACGGCCAGCAGATAACGCGCATGCGCTCCAGCGCCTCCATCAGACGCGCGTTGTGCGCCTCCAGCGGCTCTTTGCCGCAGCAGGCCCCCGCGCAGCGTTTCAGCGCCGAGCGGAAACAGGCGCGCCCCGGGCGCACGGATTCCAGCCCCAGCAGGCCGTAGCAGAGCTGTTGTTCGTCAGCGATAGACTGCAGCGTGCCGAGCGCCGCGCGGCGGCTCGAAAAGAGTCCATACAGGCCCGGCTGGTGTGAGAAATCGACATCGCGCGCGTAAACCACGTCCGGTTTTTCGCCTTTGAACTGCAAGGAGCAGAGCTGCCGGTTACGGCGCAACCGTTTATTAAACAGCGGCTGCTGCTCTTTGATCATCTGCGCTTCTAAGAGCAGCGCGCCGATTTCGCCCGCGGTGCGGATAAACGTGATGCGCCGCGACTGACGCAGCATAGAGGCTTCATCCGGCGTGCGCAGGTGCGACAGCACCCGGCTGCGAATATTGACGCTCTTGCCAATATAAAGCGGCATGGTTTCGCTTTCGCCATGAAAAACATAGACGCCAGGGTGCTTTGGCAGATCGTCAAGCCACGGACGCAGATGCTCGGGATATTCATAAATTGCCGCTTTTTCAAACTCCAGCCGCGGCGCGCCAGTACGCCTTACCACATCACTCTCCTGAATACTGTTTACTTATCCAGTCTATCAGGGAATGTGTGGTTGAAAAAGCGCCATCTTAGTTGAGATTGCGCGTCGCAAGCCAGCAGAGCAGGGAGCCTGCCACCACCATCGCCACGCCCTGCCAGAACGCGATGCCCGGCGCGAGGCCGAGCCACAGGCTTGCCAGCAGCGCCGAGAGCACCGGCGTGAAGTAAGAGGCGGTGGCGAGCAGCGTCATATTGCCGTGCTGAATACTGTAGTTCCAGGCGGCGTAGGCGGTCGCAGTGGAAAGCCCCATAAAGAGCAGTTGCGCGACGGCAGGAAGCGAAAGCTGCATCGGTGGCTGTGGCGCGAGGCTATATTGCAGCCAGAGGACGGCGGCGGTGGCGCAGAAAAAGAGCGCCACGCCGTTCTGCCCGTTGCTCCAGCGGCGCGTCAGGTTGCAGTAGAGCGCCCAGACCAGCGCGGCGCTGAACGC
This sequence comes from Cronobacter sp. 153480017-3, assembly GCF_053627815.1. Lineage (NCBI taxonomy): Bacteria > Pseudomonadati > Pseudomonadota > Gammaproteobacteria > Enterobacterales > Enterobacteriaceae > Cronobacter > Cronobacter sp. 153480017-3. The sequence continues at coordinate 624,269 of NZ_JBSEYN010000002.1, forward strand.
GAGGCCATAGGCGGGCGGATTATCCTGCATGTTGAGCCAGAGCTGCGCGGGCGACCAGCCGCCGTCGCCTTTCAGCACCTGAAACACGCCCGCGACCGCAAGCAGCAGCCCCGGCCAGAGCCAGACGCGGCAGCGCTGGCCGTTGATAAGCACCGCCAGCAGCACCGTCAGGCTCGGCCAGAGGTAGTTAATCATCCCCAGCTCCAGCGACTGCGCGCGGGTATGCGCAAGCCCAATCGCCAGCGCGAGGCAGATTTCATAGCCAACAAAGAGCACACCGCCGATGATTAAATAGCGGCGCGGTAAGCGGCCAGGGTGAACGAGCCCTGGCGACACCATCAAACACAGCGAACTGACGGTATAAATGAGCGCTGCGCCGCCCACCGGGCCGAACGCCTCGCTGATGCTGCGCAATAAACCGACGGAGGTACTCCAGAGCAGAATGGCCAGAAGGCCCGGCAGCGTGGCGCGCTGCGTTGAAACTGACATACGTCATCCGTGAAAAAAGCGTTGTGGCGCAAAACGTGACGCTGAGAGAGACACCCTCCCGGGTCGGGGAGGGTGCCGAAACGCGCTTACTGTTTCCAGAAATCGTCAAAAATCGTGATCGGCGGGCGACGTTTGTGCTCGGTTTTCACATACCAGCCGTCGATGATCTGGCTGATTTTTTCATCAATCTGTTTGCCTTCCAGGTAATCGTCGATGTTGTCGTACGTCACGCCGAGCGCCACTTCATCCGGCAGGGACGGGCGGTCGTCTTCGAGATCGGCGGTCGGCACTTTAAGATAGAGGTGCTCCGGACAGCCCAGGGTTTTCAGCAGCAGTTTGCCCTGGCGTTTATTAAGACGGAACAGCGGGTTGATGTCGGTGCCGCCATCGCCATATTTGGTGAAAAAGCCGGTGACGGCTTCGGCCGCATGATCGGTGCCCACGACAACGCCTTTGGTCATCCCGGCGATGCTGTACTGCGCTTTCATACGCTCACGCGCTTTTTCGTTGCCGCGCACAAAATCGCTCAGCTCAATGCCTGCTTCACGCAGCGCTTTCTCGCTCGCCAGCACCGCTTCTTTAATATTGACCGTCAGCACTTTATCCGGCTGGATAAACGCCAGCGCATCCTGACAATCTTTTTCGTCAAACTGCACGCCGAAAGGCAGGCGCACCGCGATAAACTGATAGCTCTGATCGCCGGTTTCATCGCGCAGTTCGCTGATGGCAAGCTGGCTCAGTTTACCCGCGAGCGTGGAATCCTGACCGCCGCTGATGCCCAGCACCAGCGTTTTCAGGAACGGATAGGTTTTCAGATAGGATTTGAGAAAATCGACGCTGCGGCGGATCTCTTCGTGAGCGTCAATTTGCGGTTTCACACCAAGTGCCTGAATAATTTCTTGTTGTAATGCCATTTACCCCTCCAGTCTTGTTCGCCTGCAACGCGCAGGCATTGAAACGGTGATTTGTTAAAGCTAACCCGTTGTGGGCAAAACGACAAGTTGTCGCCGCCCTGCGCGGTGTCAGGCGGTTTTAACGTAATCAGTATTGGCTGAGGGAATACTCTTAATTTAACGTTGTTTCAGGTAACAAGTTGAAAAATGTTATTTTATATTCCAGGCTTATCTGCACACGCTGAAAAAAAGAGGATGACACAATGAACAAGAAGTTTGCAGGGTTTCTGGGTGCAGCGGCTGTTATGACGATGCTGGCAGGGTGTACCGCTTACGATCGCACCGCCGATCAGTTTACCCAACCGGTAGTAAAAGATGTGAAAAAAGGCATGAGCCGTCAGCAGGTGATGCAGATTGCCGGTAAGCCGTCTTCTGAAGTGACCATGATCCACGCTCGCGGTACCTGCCAGACCTATATTCTGGGCAGCCGTAATGGTAAAACCGAAACCTATTTCGTTGCGCTGGACGATACGGGCCACGTGATGAACTCCGGCTACCAGACCTGTGCCGAGTACGACACCGACCCGCAGGCACCGAAGAAATAATCGCGCTGTTGACAAAAAAACCGGCTCCGGCCGGTTTTTTTATGTCTGATGTTTATGGCACAAGCACAAAAAAACGCCGCAGCAGGCGGCGTTTTGGATAGCAATACGGCGGTTAAGCCGGAATTGACGCCACTTTCGGCGTACGCGCCCAGACGCGGTGGCAGGCGAGCTGGTGGATGAAATCATCCATAAAGCTGCCGGCGGCGTCGTCAGCTTCGACAATCCCTTCCTCGCCGGTGTCCGGCACCGCCAGATGGCGTTTCAGACCGCGCGCATCGCCCATCAGGCCGATCGCTTTCAGATGTTTATACGCCTCCAGCAGGTAGTAGACCGCATCACCGTTATCCGCAAGCGCGCTCGCCGCACCGCCCGGCACCAGCACGGCATCGACGGTCACGGACGGCGATCCGGCAAACGTGCCGGCAACTTCCAGTTGCGAGCCATCATCCGCCGTCACGCTGCCCATGCGGCTGTAGAGCAATTTGGCATGCACGCCGTGCGATTTCAGCGCCTGCAGCATGGCGAGCAGATCGGCGGATTTCACATGGTCGTTGAGTAGCACCGCGACCACACGCCCTTTCACGGTGCCGCCCGGTACGGCATACAGGCTCAGCGACGGGTCTTTCTTCAGCCCGTTAACGTCCTTCGGCGGCGCGACATGCATCTGCTCTTCAGTGAGCGTAATGCCAAGATTAGTGGCCACCGGATGCGCCAGCGAAATATCGATATGGCAGAGGTGATCCACCACGCGCTCGCGGATATAGCTGCGCACGACTTTGCTGAGCTCAAAGCTGAAGGCGTCGATGATATGGCGCTGCTCGACCGGCGTCTGGCTCTGCCAGAACAGGCGCGGCTGGGAGTAATATTCGCCAAACGACGGGCTGCGCTCGCGGATCTTATGGCCCTCAATACGTTCCTGATGGCTTTCAAACCCGCCCGCTTTTGGCGCAGGCGGCGTCTCGCGCGGCCAGTTATCGTTGATCGAGTTTGGCTCGTAGTTCGCCGGGTTGGTGTCGATATCCATCCGGTGCATGCCGTCGCGCTGGAAATTATGGTACGGGCAGGTCGGTCGGTTAATCGGGATTTCGTGGAAGTTCGGCCCGCCGAGACGGCTTATCTGGGTGTCGGTGTAAGAGAACAGACGGCCCTGCAGCAGGGGATCGTTGCTGAAATCCAGCCCCGGCACGATATGGCCCGGGTGGAAAGCGGCCTGTTCGTTTTCAGCGAAGAAGTTATCCGGGTTGCGGTTCAGCACCATTTTGCCGACCAGCTGCACCGGCACCAGCTCTTCGGGGATGAGCTTGGTGGCATCAAGGAGGTCAAAATCAAACTTAAATTCGTCCTCTTCCGGGATCAGCTGCACGCCGAGTTCATATTCGGGGTAGTCGCCCGCTTCGATGGCCTCCCACAGATCGCGACGGTGAAAATCCGGGTCGCGTCCGGTGAGCTTTTGTGACTCATCCCAGATAAGCGACGCTTTACCCGCCACCGGTTTCCAGTGGAAGCGCACGAAGGTGCCTTTGCCTTCGGCGTTAATGAAGCGGAAGGTGTGAATGCCAAAGCCTTCCATCGTGCGGTAGCTGCGCGGAATGCCGCGGTCAGACATCGCCCACATGACGTTGTGCAGCGTTTCCGGCTGGAGCGACACGTAATCCCAGAAGGTGTCATGCGCGCTCTGGCCCTGCGGAATAGCCCAGTGCGGCTCCGGCTTCACAGCATGAACGAAATCCGGGAACTTATGGGCGTCCTGAATAAAAAACACCGGCGTATTGTTGCCGACCAGATCGAAAATCCCTTCTTCGGTATAAAACTTGGTGGCGAAGCCGCGGATATCGCGCACCGTATCCGCGGAGCCCGCGCCGCCCTGTACCGTAGAGAAGCGCACAAATACCGGCGTGATTTTCTGCGGATCGCTTAAGAACGCGGCTTTGGTGATATCGCTCAGGCTTTTATACGGCTGAAAGTAGCCGTGGGCGGCCGAGCCGCGCGCGTGGACGATGCGCTCAGGAATACGCTCGTGGTCGAAATGCGTGATTTTTTCCCGCAGGATAAAATCTTCCAGCAGCGTCGGGCCGCGGGTGCCGGCGCGCAGCGAGTTCTGATCGTTGGCGATGCGCACGCCCTGGTTGGTTGTCAGCGCCTCGTTCTCACCGCCTTTGCGGAAGGTCTCCAGCGCGCCGAGCTTATCGTTCGTCACCTGCGGTGCCTTCAGGCTACCTGGCGCGGTCGGCTGCTCGCCTGGCGGGGTCGGCGTCGGAGAAGGGCGGTGGGAGCCATCGGCAGGCGCCAGCGATCCCATGCCCGGCTCTGATGAACGCGCGTCGTGGAACGGGGCTTCATGGTTAGGGCGTTTCTCATCATTCGACATTGAACTCGTCTCCTTTCCTTTTTCTTAAGCAACCGGATGGCTGCATGAAATGTAAGGTAACTATAGAACAGCACTGAAGTTCTTGCGGAAAAGGGGACGGCGTAAAAAGCGGCAAATGAACGGTACAGCGCACGCAGGATGCGACGCAGAGCCGTCCGATCCGCTATCATAGTGGTTTATCTTTTGTTTTCAGCCAGTGAATCCGACGCTTATGAAACCACTTCGTCATCAGAATCGTCCCGTTATCAGCTATGTTCCACGCGTGGAGCCGGCTCCGCCGGATCATGCGGAGCGCATGGAGGGTTTTGAGGATGTCTGGGTGCTGAAGGGCAAATACGTGGCGTTTGTGATGTCCGGGGATCGTTTTCGCCGCTCGCCCGCCTTCAGCAGCCCCGAAGCCGCCCAGCGCTGGGCGAACCAGCTCAAACAGGATGAGGTATAGGGCAGGGTTTATCGCCCGGCGCGACGCGCAGAAGAAAGCTGTCGCCTGAAAAAAAAGCCCGCTCACCGGCGGGCTTTTTCGTCTTTATCAGAAACTAAACGCCCATAAAAGAAAACCCCGGCGCGCAGGCCGGGGTTGATAAGGGCATCATCTTACGTGATTAACGGTGCGCCAGTTCGGCCTCGTCATCGCTGTTCAGGATGGCTTTATCCGTCTGCTTCAGCCACTGGCTGGTCAGCGTGCCTGCGGTCATGGAGCCGCTCACGTTGAGCGCGGTACGGCCCATATCGATCAGCGGCTCGACGGAAATCAGCAGCGCCACCAGCGTCACCGGCAGGCCCATCGCTGGCAGTACGATAAGCGCGGCGAACGTGGCACCGCCGCCCACGCCCGCTACACCGGCGGAGCTTAAGGTCACGATGCCGACGAGCGTTGCTATCCACACCGGGTCGAGCGGGTTAATACCGACCGTCGGGGCGACCATCACCGCGAGCATGGTCGGGTAGAGACCCGCGCAGCCGTTCTGACCAATCGTCGCGCCAAAGGACGCCGCGAAAGAGGCGATAGATTCCGGCACGCCCAGACGACGCGTCTGCGCTTCCACATTCAGCGGAATGCTCGCCGCGCTGGAGCGGCTGGTGAAGGCAAACGTCAGCACCGGCCACACTTTACGGAAGTAACGCAGCGGGCTCACACCATTCACGGCCAGCAGCACGCCGTGCACCACGAACATAATGCCGAGGCCCAGATAAGAGGCGACCACAAAGCTGCCGAGCTTGATGATGTCCTGCAGGTTAGAGCCTGCAACCACTTTGGTCATCAGCGCCAGCACGCCGTATGGCGTCAGCTGCATAACGAGACGCACCAGCTTCATCACCCAGCTCTGCAGGATGTCGATAGCGGCAAGCACGCGCTCGCCTTTCGGCGCGTCGTCTTTCAGCAGTTTCAGCGCCGCCACGCCCAGGAACGCCGCGAAAATCACTACGCTGATGATGGACGTCGGGCTCGCGCCGGTGAGATCGGCAAACGGGTTTTTTGGAATGAAAGAGAGGATCAGTTGCGGTACGGTCAGATCGGCAACTTTACCGGCGTAGTTGGTCTGAATGGCGTTCAGACGCGCGGTTTCCGCGCTGCCCTGCACCAGACCTTCCGCCGTCAGGCCGAAGAGATTGGTTACCAGCACGCCGACCAGTGCCGCGATAAGCGTGGTAAAGAGCAGGGTGCCGATGGTCAGCACGCTGATTTTACCCAGCGACGAGGCGTTATGCAGACGCGCTACCGCGCTCAGGATCATCGCAAACACCAGCGGCATCACAATCATCTGCAGCAGTTGCACATAGCCGTTACCAACAATGTTGAACCACTGGATGGAAGTTTTCAGCGTCTCGCTGTCAGAACCATAGATGGTGTGCAGCGCCAGGCCAAAGACCACGCCCATCGCGAGACCGAGTAATACTTTTTTTGCCAGGCTCCACTGCGTGTGGCGCGTGCGCGCCAGCAACAGCAGCAGAACCACGAACGCGACAACGTTCGCTATCAGTGGAAGATTCATCCCCGTTCTCCTGATTTTTTTATAACCGGCATGGCCGAAATGGCATGCCTTTATGCCGCAAAGGGTATCAGAATCAAAACAGGGTGCCTTATATCCAAATGGAATGGTTTATATCAAAACGCGATTTCAGTTTATTTACTGTTCCATCTGGTGATGAATAAACCGATTAAAGGTGTTTTGCAGGGAATTGATGGCGGCCGAAGACCATTTCATCGCGCTGCTGTCAGTCATGCTTTGCGGCATCCAGACCGCCCAGACAAACAGCGCCATGCATAATACGCGCTCAAGCTGATTGCCTTTTTGCGGGTAGAGCAACGGCAGGCGAAAGCGCCAGCGGCAGGGCCATAAAAGCGGCACGCCGGCGGGCGTTATCATATCGGCGAGAATATGGCTGAGATAGCCGAGTACCAGCCCTTGCAGCGCATCGGCAGGCAGTATCCAGGTTTCCGGCACTTTTAACAGAAACAGGGTCAGCCCGCCAAACACCGCGAGCAGGCTGTGCGTAAACCCCCGGTGGCCGAACATTCGCGCCACGGGTTTAGAAATCCACTTTAGCCGCTGCCCCAGGAACGACTTCGGGTGATCGATATCCGGCAACAGGCAGGTGAGAATGGCGGAGGGGATAATATGCCACCAGTCGCCCTGCGCCAGCACAGGGGTCAGCTCGGCATTTTTGGCAAATACCGCGCAGGCAATCGAAAAAAGCAGGTGGCCTTCCGCCGTCATGATAAAACCCTGTAACTGTCAATCTATCCAGTATAGGGTTTTTATACAGTAGAGAAAAGTGGTGACGGTGTAACACTTTGTCACCGCAGCCCGCATGACGCCTCGCGTTGCGCTCAGCGGGCGAGCCAGCCGCCGTCCACCGCCAGGGTATAACCGTTCACATAATCCGATGCCTTTGAGGCGAGAAAAATCACCGGCCCCTGTAAATCTTCCGGCGTTCCCCAGCGGCCTGCCGGAATACGCGCCAGAATTTCCTCATTGCGTTCGGCATCCTCGCGCAGCGCCTGCGTGTTGTTGGTCGCCATATAGCCCGGTGCGATGCCGTTAACATTGATGCCATACGGTGCCCATTCGTTGGCGAGCAGCCGTGTCAGGCCGAGCACGCCGCTTTTCGACGCGGTGTAGGAAGGCACACGAATGCCGCCCTGAAAAGAGAGCATGGAGGCGACGTTAATGATTTTGCCGCCGCTGCCCTGAGCAATGAACTGCCTGGCGACGGCCTGCGAGAGAAAGAACAGGGCTTTCAGGTTGAGATCCATCACGTCATCCCAGTCTTTTTCGCTGAAATCGAGCGCGTCGTCGCGCCGGATGATCCCGGCGTTGTTGACCAGAATATCGATACGCCCCAGCGCGTCGACGGCTTCTGTGACGAGCGGCTGTACCGGTGCCGTGGCTAAATCCGCGTCAATCGCGACAAAACGGCGGCCCAGCGCGTGGACTTTCGCGGCGGTCTCCCGCGCAGGACGACGGCTGACGCCTGCGATATCGCATCCGGCGGCGGCGAGCCCAAGCGCCATGCCTTGCCCAAGCCCGGTATTGCAACCGGTCACCATCGCCACTTTTCCGGCAAGCGAAAATGTCTCCAGCATGTTCCGTTCCTCTTTGACTCATCATTGCGGCGCAGGGAAAGTCCCTTTCGCATTCAGAGCAATGATAGGAGTCGCCAGAAGAAAAAACAAAGCTAAATGAAACTGCGTTTTAAAAATATGACGGCGGGCGGTATTTTTTGGAACAAAAGCTGAAAACCGCTGCCGGGCGGCAGCGGCGATAAGGGGCTTAGCCTTTCAGATGCCAGGGCTCAAGCTCGGTCAGCGAGTTCAGACGCACGTTGGCGAGCGCCCAGCGCGCGTCGCTGCGGTTCTCTTCGGCCGGAACCACAATGGAGCGCATACGCGCCGCTTTGGTGGCGACCATGCCGTTAACGGAATCCTCAAGCGTCACGCAGCAGAGCGGATCGACGCCAAGCTTTGCCGCCGCATCCAGGTAGACCTGCGGGTGCGGTTTGCTGTAAGGCAGGTGTTCGGCGGAAGCGAGCACGTCAAACTGCTCGCGCAGATCAAACAGCGTCAGTACGCGTTCCAGCATCCGCAGCGGCGAGGCGGAGGCGAGGCCGACCTTCAGCCCCTGCGCTTTACAGAGCGCAATCGCGTCTGCCACGCCCGGCAAAAGCGGGCGTTTTTCTTCCACCAGCGTCATGGCGCGGGTAATGATGCGCTGCGTCACTTCATCCAGTGACGGGCCGTTCCACGGCTGCTGCGCGAACCACAGCGCCACCACCAGATCGATGCGCAGGCCCAGCGTGTCGGGCAGCTCGTGGCGGCGGGAGGTATCGACCCCGAGCGTCGCCATGACTTCCAGTTCCGCCTGGTCCCAGAGCGGCTCGGAGTCAATCAGTAAACCATCCATATCAAAAATAGCGGCGAGGATCTGTCGCGGCGAAGACATCGTGTCACTCCTTTTTTGTTACGCGGGAAGGTTAATGAATAGCCGGAAAAACGCGTTATGGCTACCGCTTTCCTGCCATGTGCCGGAAAGTTCAGGCGAAAAGGCGCTTCACAGGGTAAACTTAGGCCAATCTGTCGCGTCGCTATCAAGGGGAAAGCATGACGTATCAACAAGCTGGACGCATTGGTGTCTTAAAACGCATCGCCGGATGGGTGATTTTCATTCCTGCCACGCTCTCCACGATTATCTCCGTGCTGAAATTTATGTATCAGCACAGCGAAAAGCAGCCGGGCATTAACGCCGTGATGATGGATTTCGCCCATGTGATGATTGAAATGGTGCGCTTTAACACGCCGTTCCTGAATGTCTTCTGGTACAACTCGCCACAACCCGATTTCACGCGTCACGCGAATATCAGCTTCTGGATAATCTATATTTTGATTTTTGTTGGTCTGGCGTTACAGGCGTCGGGCGCGCGGATGTGTCGCCAGGCGCGTTTTCTGCGTGAGCATGTTGAAGACAGCCTGATCCTGGAGCGCGCCAAAGGCGAAGAAGGGCTGAGCCGCGAGGCGCTGGAATCACGCATCGTGGTGCCGCGCCATACCATTTTCCTGCAAATCTTCCCGCTCTATATCCTGCCGTTGATTGTACTGGTGCTGGGCTACGTGTTCTTCTCCCTGCTCGGGTTCCTGTAAACGCGCGCGCTGCGGCGCGCTTTTATCATATGCCCAGAACGCGGGTTAACGCCTGCTGTGCGGCAACCAGATGCTGACCACCGAAAAGCGTGGCGCGGTTTAGCAGGGTATAGAGCTGATAAAGCGGCTGGCGCTCAAGAAAGCCGGCGGGCAGCGGTAGCACCGACTGATAGCCGTCATAAATCTGCGGCGGCTGTTCCGGGTGCAGCGGCAGCATCGCCAGATCGCATTCGCGATCGCCCCAGTAGCAGGCCGGGTCGAAAATATAGGGCCCGTCCGGCCCCAGCGCGCAGTTGCCGGACCACAAATCGCCGTGCAGCAGTGAAGGCGCGGGCTGGTGCGAAACCAGTTGCTGATGGACCGCATCCACGATCCTGTCGATATCGCCGAACTCCATACCTTTTTCCGCGGCCAGCTCCAGCTGCCAGCCGATGCGCTGCTCGGCGAAAAAACTCGCCCAGCGGCGCTGCCAGGCGTTCGGCTGTGGCGTGGTAGAGAGGTGGTTGTCGTAATCGAGCCCGTATTGTGGTTGCTCGCTCCACTGGTGCAGGCGCGCCAGTTGCTGACCGAGCAGAAAGGCATTGTGCGCATCGAGCGGTTTTGGCGGCAGATATTCCAGCAGAAGAAAGCTATATTCGCGATCGCTGCCGACGCCAAGCACTTCCGGCACCGTGACCGTTTTACTGCGCGCCAGCAGGTTGAGCTGATCGGCTTCGGCGGTAAAGCAGGGCAACAGCGTCGAATCGTCGCATTTCACGAAGATAGCGCGCCCGGCCCAGTCGATTCGCCATGCGGCGTGAATTTCACCGCCCGGCAGTTCGGTTCGCTGGCTGATTTCACCGGCGCCCAGCTGTTCGTTTAACAAACGCGTAATGGCATGCCACATGATTACTCTCCCAGGTTTCCCGTAAAGAACATCAGCTTAACGCGCCCGTGCAGACGAAAATCTGCGCAGGCGCACAACCTGCCGCGCACGGGCGACGTCAGACGGTATCGTTGTCGCGCAGCCAGTTTTCGAACGTGGTGACGGTGACTTGCGGCTTCTGATCGAGCGCCGCCTCGCCAAGCCCTTCGGCCAGCTCAGCCACCTCTTGCTCACTGAGCGCGCTGACCAGCCCGAAGGTATTGGTGCCCAGCTCGTGTATTTTGCCATCGTCGTCGGCAAGCGTGAGCTGGAAACCGCCGCGCGTCAGATGGTTATTCAGTTCGTTAATATCGGTCAGGCTTTTCTCATGAAACTTCACGGTGACGACATAGCGGGTCACTTCACTCATGGCGAACCTCATTGTCAGCGATAAAATGCCAGCCCGCCGGGGCTGGCCGGAATGTTAGCGTGTCAGCCAGTGGTAAATACTCTCGGTATTCTCCAGCGAGCAGAGGCGCGTACCTTGATTGATAGTTGCGGCGCTGCCGGCAGCGACACCATAACGCACCATATCCAGCAGCGGGGCATCCTGGGATAAGCGCAGCGTCATGGCGCCGACCATGCTGTCACCCGCGCCGACCGTACTCTGGCTTTTCATCGGCGGGGGCACAACCTGAACGCAGTCTTTGCCATCAACACCGAGCGCGCCCTGCGGCCCCAGTGAAACCACAACGCGGCGGGCTTTCCCTTGTTGTACCAGTTCTTCTGCGGCTTTACGCACATCGTCCGGCGCGGTCAGATCGCGTTTCACCAGCGCCGCCAGCTCTTTCTGATTGGGTTTAACCAGTTCAATATCGCCAACTTCCAGCGCGGCGGCCAGCGCGTCACCGGAGCTATCGACAATCAGGCGAATCCCCTGCGCACGTGCCGCTTTAATCAGTTGTTGGAGTTTCTCCACGCTGACACCGGGCGGCAGGCTGCCGCTGATGACCAGGATTGCGCCCGATTCAATCGTCAGCACTTTTTCTTCCAGCTGGCGGAATTCATCGTCGGTAATCGTGGCGCCTGGCATAACGAAGCGGTATTGCTCGCCGCTCGATTCGACATGCACGTGAAGATTCTGGCGGGTCCAGTCGCGGGCGGAAACCGTCTCGACCGCGACCTTTTCATCATTAAGCAGCGAGACCAGATGCTCGCCCGTCGCGCCACCCGCCGGGAAGAGGGCCGTGGCGCTGCCGCCCAGATGGACGATAGCGCGTGCGACGTTAATACCGCCGCCGCCGGGTTCAAAAACCGGCGCGCTGCAGCGTAGTTTCCCTTCCGGATAGATTTGCGGCGTGATTGTGGCGCTGTCGAGCGAGGGCGCCAGCGTGAGCGTATAAATACGTACCATATCGCCTCCGTTTTTTTAGACTGCCCTAAGCGTAGCATCCGACAGCCAGACGGTGGGTGAATAACGTGCTGATTTTACCTTGTGCCCGATATTAATCGGATGACCGTTCTATATAAATAAAAGTTTATTTTTAAGAGTCCGCTTATTCTTAAATAGCGAAAGGAATTCATTGCTAAGCCACAGGTGCCTTTTTATAATTCGTTACCTTTCTGTGGGCGGATTTTATTGATCCAGAGAAAAAGTTACGGGACCGTAATGGTCCTTTTTTTTGTTGTATGGACCTGAAAATCAACATGAAGCTTTTTAAGACAGTACCCCTGGCTATGCTGCTGGCGGGTGGCGCGCTGCTGAGCCAGCACGCGATGGCTGATAATACCGTTTTTACTGTCATGGACGATCCTTCCACCGCGAAAAAACCGTTTGAAGGTGATTTAAACGCGGGTTACCTGGCACAAACCGGCAATACCAAAAGTTCTTCTTTAACGGCTGACAGCAACCTGACCTGGTATGGTGAAACCACCGCCTGGTCGCTCTGGGGAAATGCCAGCAATACCTCTTCTAATGACGAACGCTCCTCCGAAAAATATGCGGTGGGCGGACGTAGCCGCGTAAACGTAACCGATTATGATTACCTGTTTGGTCAGGCGAGCTGGCTGACAGACCGTTATAACGGCTATCGCGAGCGCGACGTGCTGACGCTCGGTTATGGTCGTCAGTTCCTGAATGGCCCGGTGCACAGCCTGCGTTTTGAATTCGGTCCGGGTGTGCGTTACGACGAATACACCAACGGCGATACCAAAACGCAGGGCCTGGGTTACGCGTCTGGCATCTATACCTGGCAGCTTACGGATAACGCTAAGTTTACGCAGGGCGTTTCCGTGTTCGGCTCTGAAGATACCAACGTCAACTCCGAAACGGCGCTGGACGTGGCTATCAACGAACATTTTGGCCTGAAAGTCGCCTATAACGTGACCTGGAACTCTAACCCGCCTGCGAGCGCGCCAGATCATACCGATACGCGCACCTCGGTTACGCTGGGTTACCGTATGTAAAGTCGCTTTTAGCGCGGCTCTGAAAGGCTGGCATTGCCAGCCTTTTTTAATGCGTTACTTTCAGCTTCCTTTAGCATTGTGTGTCTATTGCCTTTGCAGCGTGTTTAATGAAAAGCCTTTTTTATCAGTGTGCTGTAGCCGGGTTCAGTTTCTTTGAGGTCGCACACCAAATAATTTGACTATTCGAAAGTGTGATGTGGATCTACCATTTATACACAGGTGGTGCATAACACGTCACCCATTTATATGCTGCAAAGAAGAGATAATAAAGATGAATACCCTCAAAACCGCGGCCGCCGCTCTGGCGTTAAGCGTGCTTTCCTTCAGCGCTTTCGCGACCCCGACGACCCAGCCTTCACAGAATAAAGCCCCGTATGCCGGATGGCGCGTAAGCGACATCGAAGCAGGCACCAGTCTTCAGCCAGGTGCAGCCTCGACAGGCCAGTCAATGAATGATGCGTTTAACACGCAAACGCTGGTTGCAGGCGACTGGTCCTGATGAAGGTCAGTGATGCTTTATCGTAGTAAAAGCCGGATCCTCTGATTCGGCTTTTTTATTACTGCTATTCGCCATAATTTTACTTAATGTTTCTTACATTTTTTATGCACCCTCGTGCGTACCGGTAAGTTCATTCTTATCAGAATAATGATCTGACAACGCTATTTACCTGCTTCTCAGCCAGTCTGAATGCCCTGATAAAATTATCCCTGACAGAACCAGGTATTTTCGCCTGACATCCCTTAGCGGACTAATGAAATATGCCAAATCAAGGCGCTTAAACGCGATAAAATAAACTGTGAAGTTGATCGCAAATTTGTTCGCTGTTAGGGTAAAGAAGGGTCAGGCATCTGAAAACGCAGGTAAGCACATTCGGATGTGTCATTACTAACAGCGGGACGAGATCCTGCTACGCTCTTAAAGGAAGTCCTGGAAAGATAAGGCTTCTTTATCGCTAAGGAAGCGGACTGAGGGAAGCGGCTGACCGCCACCCAAGTCAAAGAGCGAATTCAATGAGGATGGATATGAAGCTTAAAAGAAAAAAAGTAGAACCGATCTCTCTGAGTGACGTCACGATTATTGATGATGCGAAACTTCGTAAGGCGATTACCGCAGCCTCTCTCGGTAACGCGATGGAGTGGTTTGATTTTGGTGTGTATGGCTTTGTGGCTTACGCGCTCGGCAAAGTGTTTTTCCCGGATGCCAATCCAAGCGTGCAGATGATCGCCGCGCTGGCGACGTTTTCGGTTCCCTTTCTTATCCGTCCGTTGGGTGGGCTGTTCTTCGGGATGCTCGGCGATAAATACGGCCGCCAGAAGATCCTCGCCATAACTATTGTGATTATGTCCGTCAGTACATTCTGTATCGGGCTTATTCCCTCATATGCGTCGATAGGTATCTGGGCGCCTGTCCTGCTGTTACTCTGTAAAATGGCGCAGGGGTTCTCGGTAGGCGGCGAATATACGGGCGCGTCAATATTTGTCGCGGAATATTCCCCGGATCGTAAACGTGGGTTTATGGGCAGCTGGCTGGATTTCGGCTCTATTGCGGGCTTCGTACTGGGCGCAGGCGTGGTGGTGCTTATCTCTGCTATCCTTGGCGAAGAGAATTTCCTGAGCTGGGGCTGGCGACTGCCGTTCTTTCTGGCGCTGCCGCTTGGCCTGATTGGTCTCTACCTGCGCCATGCGCTGGAAGAAACGCCGGCGTTCCAGCAGCATGTTGATAAGCTGGAGCAGGGCGATCGCGAAGGTTTGCAGCACGGCCCGAAAGTCTCCTTTAAAGAGATTGCGACTAAACACTGGCGCAGCCTGCTGGCGTGTATCGGTCTGGTAATTTCCACCAACGTGACCTATTACATGCTGCTTACTTATATGCCGAGCTATCTGTCGCATAATCTGCACTACTCGGAAGAGCATGGCGTGCTGATTATTATCGCGATTATGATCGGTATGCTGTTTGTCCAGCCGGTGATGGGCCTGCTGAGCGACCGTTTTGGTCGTCGCCCGTTCGTGATTTTTGGGAGCGTGGCGCTGATGGTGCTCGCCATCCCTGCGTTCGTCCTGATTAACAGTAACGTTATCGGCCTGATTTTCTCTGGTCTGCTGATGCTGGCGGTGATCCTGAACTGCTTTACCGGTGTGATGGCATCTTCGCTCCCGGCGATGTTCCCGACGCACATCCGCTACAGCGCACTGGCAAGCGCGTTTAATATCTCGGTATTGATTGCCGGTCTGACGCCGACCGTGACAGCATGGCTGGTGGAAGGTACAGAAAACCTGATGATGCCAGCCTATTACCTGATGGTTATCGCGGTCATTGGTCTGATTACTGGCCTGACGATGAAAGAGACGGCAAACCGTCCGCTGAAGGGCGCGACGCCTGCGGCATCGGATATCCAGGAGGCGCGCGAAATTCTGCGTGAGCACCATGACAATATCGAACAGAAAATTGAAGATATTGATAAAGAGATCGCCGAGTTGCAGGAGAAACGCACCCGTCTGGTTGACCAGCATCCTCGCATTAACGAGTAAGACTAAAGCCCCTGCGGGGGCTTTTCTTTTTCCTGCTTTACCTGCCTTTAGTTATTCCTGAATCCCCGCATTCGGTTGTACTCAGTAAAAACTTAATAGCTTGATTCTTAAAATCAGATTGTGAATGATCGCTGCACACACACCGGCAATGAATAACAATGAAAAAATCCTTTCTGATGTACTGCCTTTTTCTTGGCAGCACTGGCCCTGCCAGCGCAGTGGTTCAGGGCCGCGAATATAATACGTGGTATGAAAAAGACGCGGTTTTATATGATATGACCCAGACCGCCGGGGGCAGTCCGGTCATGCTGAGTATTTCGCAGGCGGGTTTCCGTTCAGCGAATATGGTGATCTCTTCTCTGACGCCAGGAAAATGCCCGGCGCAGCCAAGAGCACTGGAAATCAACAGTGACATCATTCCCGCTGACTATTTTTGTACCCAGCAGGGCTCAGAAAAGATTGAGCACTATCTGGTACGTGACGCCGATAAAGTCAACGCGCTCGTCGAAAAGCTGCGTTCAGATTTTACTTTAATGAGCCAGAAGGAGATCAAAGTCTGGGCGGCCAATATTAAATCGCCGAAGCATGGTATCGCACCGCGGTTCTGAAGCGCTAAGCCGGTTAACGATTATTAACGTGAGTAACCATTGATTTTTACGCGTTGTAAAATAAATGATACAGAGAAAAATTAGCTATGGTTTGCGTGAGGGTGACATAAAACACTGCTTATGAATAATATGGCAGTGATTGTCACGGTTTTTGAAATTGAATTCAGTTTTTACCGTGGAGCTAAAACCTGTGGAGAACTTTCATAATGAATAAGATTTCAACGCTCATGTTAAGCCTGGCTGCTGCCGGTTGCATTTCCGGTAGCGTATTCGCCGCCGAAAAAACGTCTGAAAATATCGCGCCTTTCCCAAAGGCGGAAAAAAGCATGGTTCGTCAGGTGATCGAATTGCCTGAGCGCCAGGATGAAGCATCCTACAAAGTCGAACTGGTTATAGGCCAGACCCTTGACGTTGATTGTAATAAGCATCAGCTGGCCGGAAAATTTGAGCGTAAAACACTCGAAGGCTGGGGATATGACTATTACACGTTTGAGTCCGCCAAAAATGCAGACGGCTCGGTCATGTATACCTCAACCATGATGGCCTGCCCGGACGGTAAAAAAGAGAAAAAATTCGTCACCGCAAACCTTGGTGAAAATGGCATGCTGAATTACAACAGCAAGCTGCCGGTGGTGGTGTATGCGCCCGAAAATATCGACGTGAAATATCGCCTCTGGAAAGCGGACGAGACCCTCGTTAGCGCTAACAAGAAATAACGCATCTCGATGATTCGCAGCGTCAGGCACTTGATCAGGCCGCCTGACGCTCTCATTTTTAGCTGCTAAGACTCGCTTTCATTGCTCCTTTCTGACGCCTTCTTTTTGACACTTTTCTGTGCGGTGAAGTAGATTTGCCTGATCCGTAAACCGGCTGACGCAGGGACTTAAATGAAAATTGATTTTTCAGCGCTTAACGATACCCATATCACCGAATGCGCCCATCTCTACTGTAAGGTCTATAAAGAAGCGCCCTGGTTTGAAAAGAGCGAGCTGGCGCCGGTCATCGCTTTTATCCAGCAACATCTTAAAAATAATTATTTCAGAGGTTACATTGCCAGATATGACGAGAAAATAGTCGCAGCGAGTATCGGTTTTAAGAAACCGTGGCCGGGGGGCGTTGAGTATTATATCGATGAATTTTTCGTCGATCCCGATTGTCAGGGACAGGGTGTTGGTAGCGCGCTGATGAATTTCATCGCCGATCGTTCTTTAAACGAAGGTCTGAATGCGATCATTCTCAACACCCATAAAGCTTACCCCTCCGATTTCTTCTACCGCAAACATGGGTTCGACGAGCATCAGGGGCTCATTATTCTCTCCAGAACGCTTGGTTAAATGCAGCGCCCTAATGCGTATTTCCTGAACGTATTAAGGCACAAATATCCTGCATTACATTGCGCGCGGCCTGGCTGATGCCGCCAAGCTGAAAGAAACCGTGAATAACGCCGAGATAACGCTGCGCCGTGCAGTTCACCCCTTGCTGCGTCATCCGCGCAAACAGCGCTTCGCCTTCATCACGTAACGCATCATATTCCGCCGTGATGATGTGTACCAGCGGTAATCCTGCGAAATCATTACGAAATAACGGGCTGGCTTCAGGGTGCAAAATATCGGTATCAGCAAGATAAGCCTCGAAACCGCTCAGAAACGCGTCGCTTGTCAGGACATAATCGCGACCGTTTGACAGATAACTCTCAGAGGATGCCGTGGCGTCCAGCATCGGATAAATCAACACCAGCTGGCGGGGCAGCCACGCGCCGCTATTTTTTAATCGCAGGGCGGTTATCAGCGCCAGATGACCGCCCGCGCTGTCGCCCATAAATGTTATGTGGTTGCGATCTATGCCCAGTGTTTCCGCGTTTCGCCAGATAAGCTGCGCGGCGCGTTCGGCATCATCATGTGCGGCGGGATAAGTATGCTCTGGCGCTAAACGGTATTGCACCGCAATCACCCGACAACCACTCAGGAAGGCCAGCTGGCGCAGTTGATTATCATGTGTAGCAAACCCGCCGCTTACAAAACAGCCGCCGTGATAATAGATAATCGCCGGGAGCGCGTTCTCTCTATTCAGTGGCGAGAAGATACGTAAAGGCATAGCGTCAATCGTCGTATCTTCAATATTCACGCGGCTCTCAGGAACACCGGCGAGCGCCGTACTGGCGATATAACCTGCGCGACGCTCTTCAAATGTCTGCGTGCGCGGGGAGGGGCGGCCCGCTGTGATAAAGTCATCAACAAGACGTGCAATTTCAGGTTCCAGAGCCATGGCGTTATTTTCCTTTCTGAACGATGCCGGCAAATGAATCCCGCAGTTTAACGTGCTGTCATTGTCCGGAAAAGTTCACCCCCCAGAACCAGGCGGTCGCTGACACAAGCATCAGGGCAAAAGAGCGTTACGCCGCCGTGCAGGGGGATCTCCTGCGCGATGAAAGCCCGGGACGCCTGTAGCGCGCTGAGTGCTTAATTAACGAGAACGTGATTTTCACGTGCTACCTATCTCTTGCCAGCGCTTGCAGGACGCGCTTAAGCCAGTCGGTTGCGCCGCGTTTACCACTGCGTTGATGTGAATAAATTTTCACTTCAAACGACGGTACTTCGAAAGGTAATTCAAATATTCTGAGATCGGTTGCCGGCAGCAGTTTTTGCGCGGCAAAGCGGGGAAGCGCCATGAGTAAGTCGCTTTCTGCAACGATAAACGGCGCGCCAAGCATAGAAGGGGTTTTGAGCGCGATGTGGCGCGCATAACCCATCTTTTCCAACTGAGAATCAAGCACGCCTTGCTTTTCATTCCAGGGCGTTACCACCACGTGTCTGGCTGCAAGATAATCCTCAAACGTCAGCTGTGCTCTGCGTGCGCTGCTGATAACAACATAGTCATCTTCCAGCCAGTTGATTTCGTCCAGCTCCGCGTGTCGGATATCCTCCGGTGCGCTGAATCCAAGCGCCAGATCCATTTCGCCCGCCAGCAGTTCATTCAGCGCCGGGCTGTGGGGTAAATAGCGTAACTCAAAACGCAGGCCGGGCGCGTCGCGCTGCAGCCGGTGCATGAGGGCAGGGAAAATGCAAAACGCGGTGAAATCGGTGATGGCAATCTGTAAGCACTCCGTGCTGCTGGCCGGGTCAAACTCTGGCTGCGGCGTCAGCTCCTGATTGAGAAATTTCAGTGCCGAAGCGATGGAAGGCGCAAGCTGGGAGGCGTATACGCTGGGGCACATACGGTGGCCTTCCCGGTAAAATAACGGGTCGTTAAGCGTGGTGCGCAGCCGCGACAGCGCGTGGCTCAGGGCCGAGGTGCTCATCGCCAGTTCATCGGCAGCCTTGCGAACGGAGCGGTGCCGATAGATAGCGTCAAAAACCGGTAAAAGATTTAAATCAAGACGCCTTAAGGATGGATGCATAATATTCATCATTGAGTGATTTCATTGCACTTAATTCTCCTGACATTACCCCGTATGCTTAACGCCATCAATGTCTGCCCATGATGAGATAACAGGAAAACCAATGAGCTACACCATTCGCGCAGCCCGTCCGGAAGATGCAACGGCAATTTATGAAATGATTTATGAACTGGCGGTCTATGAAAAAGCCCCACATGAAGTGGTCACGACGCCAGAGGAGATTCGGGAAACGCTCTTTGGCGTAGGCAGCAAAACGGAAGCGCTGATATGCGAGATTGACGATAAAGCCGTAGGATATGCCGTTTTCTTTACCAGCTATTCCACATGGCTCGGGCGTAACGGCATTTATATGGAAGATTTATATGTTTCGCCTGAATATCGCGGTAAAGGGGCGGGAAGAAGCCTGTTAAAACATATCGCCCGGTGCGCGGTGCAAAGGCAATGTGGTCGCCTTGAGTGGAGCGTGCTGGACTGGAACCAGCCTGCCATCGATTTTTATCTCAGCATTGGCGCGGCGGCGCAATCTGAATGGGTACGCTATCGCCTTGATGGCGAAGCGCTATTGAAGTTTGCCGAATAAATGCGCCTTTTATTGCTGGCGTAATAAGCGATGGGCGCTAAGTCCAGGAAGCGGGAAACAGAGACTTTGCGCTCTAACTGACGCTTATCGCTTATTCCGGGCATGAGTATCTGCCATCTGAGCATGGATAGCTTTATCCATTTTATTAGTGTTACCATGGGTATAGAAGCAAAGCCTGAAAACCATATGGAATAGGCGTTGCGTACCAAAAGTGTGTACCAATTTGGCGAATGTTGGTCAGATGGCTACATAACTTACTGAATCAAAACCATTTTTCAAATCATATGTGATCTTGCGTGTGGGTCACCACTGTGAATAAGGATTTATAATGCCTGTTATTACGCTTCCTGATGGCAGCCAACGCCATTACGACCATGCTGTCAGCCCCATGGATGTTGCCCTGGATATCGGTCCGGGACTCGCGAAAGCCTGTATCGCAGGCCGCGTGAATGGCGAGCTGGTGGACGCTCACGACAGTATCGAACAGGACGCTCAGCTCGCGATTATTACCGCGAAAGATGAAGACGGTCTGGAAATTATCCGTCACTCCTGTGCGCACCTGCTGGGTCATGCCATCAAACAGCTGTGGCCCCATACTAAAATGGCGATTGGCCCGGTTATCGACAACGGCTTTTATTACGATATCGATCTCGACCATACCCTGACTCAGGAAGATATCGACGCCCTCGAAAAGCGTATGCATGAGCTGGCGGAAACTAATTACGACGTCATCAAGAAAAAAGTGAGCTGGCAGGAAGCCCGCGAAACGTTTGTGAAGCGTGGCGAGAACTACAAAGTCGCTATTCTTGATGAAAATATTTCCCGTGACGATAAACCGGGCCTGTATCACCACGAAGAATATGTGGATATGTGCCGCGGTCCGCATGTGCCGAACATGCGCTTCTGCCATCACTTTAAGCTGATGAAAACCGCAGGCGCTTACTGGCGTGGCGACAGCAGCAACAAAATGCTGCAGCGTATCTATGGTACTGCGTGGGCAGATAAGAAAGCGCTGAATGCCTATCTGCAGCGTCTGGAAGAAGCCGCGAAGCGCGATCACCGTAAAATTGGCAAGCAGCTCGACCTGTATCATATGCAGGAAGAAGCGCCGGGTATGGTGTTCTGGCATAACGACGGCTGGACTATCTTCCGCGAGCTGGAAACGTTTGTTCGCTCTAAGCTTAAAGAGTATCAGTATCAGGAAGTTAAAGGTCCGTTCATGATGGACCGTGTACTGTGGGAAAAAACCGGCCACTGGGATAACTATAAAGACGCGATGTTCACGACCTCTTCCGAGAACCGTGAATACTGCATCAAGCCGATGAACTGCCCGGGCCACGTGCAAATCTTTAATCAGGGTCTAAAATCATACCGCGACCTGCCATTGCGTATGGCGGAGTTCGGTAGCTGCCACCGTAACGAGCCTTCGGGCGCGCTGCATGGCCTGATGCGTGTACGTGGTTTCACCCAGGATGACGCCCATATCTTCTGTACGGAAGAACAGGTGCGCGACGAAGTGAACAGCTGTATTCGCATGGTTTATGACATGTACAGCACCTTCGGCTTTGAAAAGATCGTGGTGAAGCTCTCCACGCGTCCGGAAAAACGTATTGGTACCGACGAAATGTGGGACCGTGCGGAAGCCGACCTGGCGGTTGCGCTGGAAGAGAACAATATCCCGTTTGAATATCAGCCGGGTGAGGGCGCGTTCTACGGCCCGAAAATCGAGTTTACGCTCTATGACTGCCTTGATCGCGCCTGGCAGTGTGGCACCGTACAGCTCGACTTCTCCCTGCCGTCGCGTCTGAGCGCGTCTTATGTGGGCGAAAATAACGAGCGCCAGGTGCCGGTGATGATTCACCGCGCGATTCTGGGCTCAATGGAACGTTTTATCGGTATCCTGACCGAGGAGTTCGCCGGGTTCTTCCCGACATGGCTTGCTCCGGTACAGGTCGTGGTGATGAATATCACCGATTCGCAGTCTGAATACGTTAACGAATTGACCCGTAAACTACAAAATGCAGGCATTCGTGTAAAAGCAGACTTGAGAAACGAGAAGATTGGCTTTAAAATCCGCGAGCATACATTACGTCGTGTTCCATACATGTTAGTTTGTGGCGATAAAGAGGTCGAAGCAGGCAAAGTGGCCGTTCGTACCCGTCGTGGTAAAGACCTCGGTAGCCTGGACGTTAACGACGTAATTGAAAAGCTGCAGCAAGAGATTCGCAGCCGCAGTCTTCAACAACTGGAGGAATAAGGTATTAAAGGCGGAAAACGAGTTCAAACGGCACGTCCGAATCGTATCAATGGCGAGATTCGCGCCCAGGAAGTTCGCTTAACAGGTCTGGAAGGCGAGCAGCTGGGAATTGTGAGTCTGAGAGAAGCTATCGAAAAGGCTGAAGAAGCTGGAGTAGATTTAGTTGAAATCAGCCCTAACGCCGAGCCGCCAGTTTGTCGTATCATGGACTACGGCAAGTTCCTTTATGAAAAGAGTAAGTCTTCTAAGGAACAGAAGAAGAAGCAAAAAGTTATCCAGGTTAAGGAAATTAAATTCCGTCCTGGTACAGATGAAGGCGACTATCAGGTAAAACTCCGCAGCCTGATTCGCTTTCTCGAAGAAGGCGATAAGGCCAAAATCACGCTCCGCTTCCGCGGTCGTGAGATGGCCCACCAGCAAATCGGTATGGAAGTGCTTAACCGCGTGAAAGACGATTTGCAAGAACTGGCAGTAGTCGAATCCTTCCCAACGAAGATCGAAGGCCGCCAGATGATTATGGTGCTCGCTCCTAAGAAGAAACAGTAAGGCCTTCAAGTAACAGTTTCTGTGGAGCCTTTGGGCTTCACAGATTTTGTTCGCCTACGTTTCGTTTAATTAACAATGCGAAGTGGATGTAATTAAGATGCCAAAAATTAAGACCGTACGCGGTGCTGCTAAGCGCTTCAAAAAAACCGGTAAAGGTGGTTTTAAGCACAAGCACGCTAACCTGCGTCATATTCTGACCAAAAAAGCGACCAAGCGTAAACGTCACCTGCGCCCGAAAGCCATGGTTTCCAAAGGCGATCTGGGTCTGGTAATCGCGTGCCTGCCGTACGCATAAGCCGTTTAACTTTTAACTTTTTTACAGAATAGAAACAGGAGAGCACTATGGCTCGCGTAAAACGTGGTGTGATTGCACGTGCACGTCATAAGAAAATTTTGAAACAAGCTAAAGGCTACTACGGTGCGCGTTCTCGCGTATACCGCGTTGCCTTCCAGGCTGTTATCAAAGCAGGTCAGTACGCTTACCGTGACCGTCGTCAACGTAAGCGTCAGTTCCGTCAGCTGTGGATTGCACGTATCAACGCAGCAGCACGTCAGAACGGTATTTCTTACAGCAAATTCATCAACGGCCTGAAAAAAGCCTCTGTTGAAATCGACCGTAAGATCCTGGCTGACATCGCCGTATTCGACAAAGTGGCATTCTCTGCCCTGGTTGAAAAAGCGAAAGCAGCTCTGGCGTAAGCCAGTTGAAAGAGGGAGCCACGCTCCCTCTTTTAATTTCTGCCATATCAATCTGTTGACATTTTTACTGGCGCGCCTTTCAATAAGAGAATTCGCCATTAAGCCTCAGGGTAACGCAAGCATGAACGCTGCCATTTTCCGCTTCTTTTTTTACTTTAGCGCCTGAATCAGAGGGGCTTTGCGCGTAAGAAAAGAAACGGAAAATCAACGCCAGAAGCCTCCATCAGGAGGCTTTTTTTATATCTGCCGTTTTTGGGTCTGTTTCAAGTGGCAGGCGACACACGCGCCGCAGATTTATTTGGCCGCAAGGCGTGTCACCTGAAACAGAAGAATAACAAGACAGAGTTCAACAAACCGGCGCAAGCGCCGAATAACGAGGAAAACCATGCCACATCTCGCAGATCTGGTTGCCAGTGCAAAGGCGGCCATAACCAGCGCCCAGGATGTTGCCGCGTTAGATAACGTACGCGTCGAATATTTAGGGAAAAAAGGGCATCTGACCCTTCAGATGACCACCCTGCGCGAACTGCCGCCGGAAGAGCGCCCGGCCGCGGGCGCGGTTATCAACGAAGCCAAAGAGCAGGTTCAGCAGGCGCTGAACGCGCGTAAAAATGAGCTGGAAAGCGCCGCGCTGAATGCCCGTCTGGCGGCAGAAACTATCGATGTTTCGCTTCCGGGCCGCCGCGTGGAGAATGGCGGTCTGCATCCGGTCACTCGTACTATTGATCGTATCGAAAGCTTTTTCGGTGAACTCGGTTTTACGGTAGCGACCGGCCCGGAGATTGAAGATGACTATCACAACTTCGACGCGCTGAACATTCCGGGGCACCACCCGGCACGTGCGGATCACGATACTTTCTGGTTCGACGCGACGCGCCTGCTGCGTACCCAGACCTCTGGCGTGCAGATCCGCACCATGAAAAATCAGCAGCCGCCTATTCGCATCATCGCGCCGGGCCGTGTTTATCGTAACGACTACGATCAGACTCACACGCCGATGTTCCATCAGATGGAAGGGCTGATCGTCGATAAAAACATCAGTTTCACCAATCTGAAAGGCACGCTGCACGACTTCCTGCGTAACTTCTTTGAAGAAGATCTGCAGATTCGTTTCCGTCCGTCTTACTTCCCATTTACCGAGCCTTCCGCTGAAGTGGACGTTATGGGGAAAAACGGCAAGTGGCTGGAAGTGCTGGGCTGCGGCATGGTGCATCCGAACGTGCTGCGTAATGTCGGCATCGATCCGGAAGTTTACTCCGGCTTCGCGTTCGGCATGGGCATGGAACGTCTCACCATGCTGCGCTATGGCGTGACCGATCTGCGCGCTTTCTTCGAAAACGATCTGCGTTTCCTCAAACAGTTTAAATAAGGGCAGGACAGAACAATGAAATTTAGCGAACTGTGGTTACGCGAGTGGGTTAATCCGGCCCTCGACAGCGAGGCGCTGGCGAATCAAATCACGATGGCGGGTCTCGAAGTGGATGGCGTGGAGCCGGTCGCGGGCGCGTTTCACGGCGTGGTCGTGGGCGAAGTCGTCGAATGCGGCCAGCATCCGAATGCCGACAAACTGCGCGTCACGAAAGTCAACGTGGGCGGCGAACGCCTGCTCGATATCGTCTGCGGCGCGCCGAACTGCCGTCAGGGGCTGAAAGTGGCGGTAGCGACCGTCGGTGCGGTCCTGCCGGGCGATTTTAAAATCAAAGCGGCGAAACTGCGCGGCGAGCCGTCCGAAGGGATGCTGTGCTCGTTCTCTGAGCTTGGGATTTCCGACGATCACAGCGGCATTATCGAACTGCCGGCCGACGCGCCGATTGGTACGGATATTCGCGAATACCTGAAGCTTGATGACAACACCATCGAAATCAGCGTGACGCCGAACCGCGCCGACTGCCTGGGTATTATCGGTGTGGCGCGCGATGTCGCCGTGCTTAATGCCGAGCCGCTGAATGTACCGGACATCGCGCCGGTCGCGGCGACCATCAACGATACGCTGCCGATTCAGGTCGACGCCGCAGACGCCTGCCCGCGCTATCTGGGCCGCGTCGTGAAAGGCATCGATGTGACCGCGCCGACGCCGCTGTGGATGCGTGAAAAACTGCGTCGCTGCGGCATTCGTTCAATCGATGCCGTGGTTGACGTCACTAACTACGTGCTGCTTGAACTGGGCCAGCCGATGCACGCATTCGATCTCGACCGTATCGACGGCGGCATCGTAGTGCGTATGGCGAAAGAGGGCGAAACGCTGACGCTGCTGGATGGCAACGAAGCGACCCTGAACGCTGACACTCTGGTGATTGCTGACCATCAAAAAGCGCTGGCGATGGGCGGTATTTTCGGCGGCGAGCACTCCGGTGTTAACGGCGAAACCCGCAACGTCCTGCTGGAATGCGCCTTCTTCGCGCCGCTCGCCATCACCGGCCGCGCACGCCGTCATGGCCTGCACACCGACGCTTCTCACCGTTACGAGCGCGGCGTTGACCCGCAGCTGCAGTTCAAAGCGATGGAGCGCGCCACGCGTCTGCTGCTTGATATCTGCGGCGGCGAAGCAGGCCCGGTTATCGATGTCACCAGTGAAACCCATCTGCCGACGCGCGCGACCATCACGCTGCGCCGCAGTAAACTCGATCGCCTGATCGGCCATCACATTGCCGATGCACAGGTCACCGATATCCTTAAGCGCCTCGGTTGTGAAGTTACTGCAGGGCAGGACGAATGGCAGGCTGTCGCGCCGTCATGGCGTTTTGACATCGCGATTGAAGAAGATCTGGTGGAAGAAGTGGCCCGCGTTTACGGCTACGACAACATTCCGAACGAGCCGGTACAGGCCTCGCTGGTGATGGGCAATCATCGTGAAGCGGATCTCTCGCTCAAGCGCGTGAAAACGCTGCTAAACGATCACGGCTTCCAGGAAGTGATCACCTACAGCTTCGTCGATCCTAAAGTGCAGCAGCTGCTGCATCCGGGTGAAGAAGCGTTGATCCTGCCAAGCCCGATCTCCAGCGAAATGTCGGCGATGCGCCTGTCGCTGCTGAGCGGTCTGCTCACCACGGTCGTTTATAACCAGAACCGTCAGCAGAGCCGCGTTCGTATCTTTGAAACGGGCCTGCGCTTTGTGCCTGATACACAGGCAGACCTCGGCATTCGCCAGGATCTTATGCTGGCAGGCGCGCTGTGCGGCAACCGTTATGAGGAGCACTGGGATCTGGCGAAAGCCAGCGTTGACTTCTACGATTTGAAAGGGACGCTGGAGTCGGTTCTGGAACTTACGGGTAAATTATCTGAAATTGAGTTCCGTGCAGAAGCCAATCCGGCCTTGCATCCCGGCCAAAGTGCTGCCATTTATTTAAAAGGCGAACGCATTGGTTTTATTGGCGTTGTGCATCCTGAGCTTGAGCGTAAGCTTGACCTCAATGGCCGCACACTGGTGTTTGAGCTGCTCTGGAGCAAGATTTCCGAGCGTGCCATACCGCAGGCGCAGGAGGTTTCCCGCTTCCCGGCGAACCGCCGCGACATCGCCGTTGTGGTCGCTGAAAACGTACCGGCAGCAGATATTTTGGCCGAGTGTAAGAAAGTTGGCGCAAATCAGGTAGTTGGCGTAAACTTATTTGACGTGTACCGCGGTAAGGGTGTTGCGGAGGGTTATAAGAGCCTTGCCATCAGCCTGATCCTTCAGGATACCGGCCGTACACTCGAAGAAGACGAGATTGCCGCTACTGTTGCGAAATGTGTAACGGCACTAAAAGAGCGATTCCAGGCATCATTGAGGGATTGAACCTATGGCGCTTACAAAAGCTGAAATGTCAGAATATCTGTTTGATAAGCTTGGGCTTAGCAAGCGGGATGCCAAAGAACTGGTAGAGCTGTTTTTCGAAGAGATCCGTCGCGCTCTGGAAAATGGCGAGCAGGTAAAACTCTCCGGTTTCGGTAATTTTGACCTGCGTGATAAGAACCAACGTCCCGGACGCAACCCGAAAACCGGTGAAGATATTCCCATTACGGCTCGCCGTGTGGTTACCTTCCGCCCGGGGCAGAAGTTGAAAAGTCGCGTAGAGAACGCTTCGCCGAAAGAAAATTAATCTGACCTGACCAAAAAGGCCGCATCCCGCGGCCTTTTTTCTTTGTCCTGTGTCAGACGAGCCGTAAAATCAAAGGCATGAAATCTCAACTCGCCTCACTTTCCTTGTGTATTCATACCCAACGCCGCCGCGAGCGACGCGTGCTGACGGGCCTTGCGCTGGCGCTCGTACTGGCGGTCATGGTGAGCCTCTGCGCGGGCGATGTCTGGCTCTGGCCTGCGGCATGGTCAGCCGACGCAGGGAAACTCTTCGTCTGGCAAATCAGGCTGCCGCGAACGCTTGCCGTTGTGCTGGTGGGCGCGGCGCTTGCGCTCTGCGGCACGATGATGCAGGCGCTGTTTGAAAACCCGCTCGCAGAACCCGGGCTTCTTGGTGTCTCTAATGGCGCGGGCGTGGGGCTGGTTGCGGCGGTGATGCTCGGCGGCGGCGTGCTGCCAGGCTGGTCGCTCGGGCTGTGCGCCATCGCAGGCGCGCTTATCGCCACGCTTATTTTGCTGCATTTCGCGCGGCGTCATCTCTCCACCAGCCGTTTGCTACTGGCGGGCGTCGCGCTCGGTATCGTCTGTAGCGCGCTCATGACCTGGGCCGTCTATTTTTCCACCAGCCTCGATCTGCGCCAGCTCATGTACTGGATGATGGGCGGTTTCAGCGGCATCGACTGGCAGCAGGGCTGGCTGATGCTCGCGCTGCTTCCGCCGCTCGTCTGGGGCGGGATGCAGGCGAGGGCGCTGAATATGCTTTCTCTTGGCGAAACGTCCGCGCGTCAGCTTGGTCTGCCGGTCTGGCTGTGGCGCAACGCGCTGGTCATCGCCACTGGCTGGCTTGCGGGCGTCAGCGTGGCGCTCGCTGGCGCGATTGGTTTTGTCGGCCTTGTGGTGCCGCATATGCTGCGCCTGTGCGGCATTACCGATCATCGGGCATTACTGCCCGCCGCGATGCTGGCAGGCGGCGGGGTGCTGCTCGCGGCCGATATCATCGCGCGTCTGACGCTCGCGGCCGCAGAGCTGCCGATTGGCGTAGTCACCGCCACCCTGGGCGCGCCGGTATTTATCTGGCTATTATTAAAGGCTGGACGCTAGTTCCATCTCACTCTTCTTAAGGGGAAGCTATGCAACACGACATTCTGAATACCGAAGTGACCACCATTGACGGTGAAACCATTTCGCTTGAGCAGTACAAAGGCAAAGTGCTGCTGATCGTTAACGTCGCCTCAAAGTGCGGGCTGACGCCCCAGTATGAGCAGCTGGAAAATATTCACAAAGCCTGGGAGCCGTCCGGCTTTCGCGTACTGGGTTTCCCCTGCAACCAGTTTCTGGGCCAGGAGCCGGGCAGCGAAGACGAAATTAAAACGTTCTGCAGCACCACTTACGGCGTGACGTTCCCGATGTTCAGCAAGATTGACGTCAACGGCGACAACCGCCATCCGCTGTATCAGAAGCTCATCGCCGCCGCGCCGAAAGCCGTCGCGCCGGAGCAGAGCGGTTTCTATGAGCGGATGGCGAGTAAAGGCCGCGCGCCGCTTTACCCGGACGACATCCTCTGGAACTTTGAAAAATTTCTCGTGGGCCGCGACGGTCAGGTGATCCAGCGCTTCTCGCCGGATATGACGCCGGAAGATCCCATCGTGATGGAAGCCATTAAGCTGGCGCTGGCGAAGTAACGATGCCTTTGATGCAGCTGCGTGATGTCGCGGTGGGCACCCGCCTTGGGCCGCTTTGCGCGACGCTTGAGGCGGGCGATATTATCCATCTTGTCGGCCCTAACGGGGCGGGCAAAAGCACGCTGCTGCATCGTATGGCGGGCCTGTCTGATGGCGCAGGCGAAATCTTCTTTGACGGCCAACCGCTTACGTCGCTGAGCGCGGCCACGCTGTCGCGTCAGCGGGCGTATCTGACGCAGCAGCAGACGCCGCCATTCGCCATGCCGGTCTGGCACTATCTGACGCTCCACGGTGGCGCGCAGTGCGCCGCCGCGCTGGAAGAGGTGGCGCACAGTCTGATGCTTGACGACAAGCTGGCGCGCCCGGTTAACGCGCTCTCCGGCGGCGAATGGCAGCGCGTGCGCCTAGCCGGCGTTATCTTACAAATTCACCCGCGCAATCATCCCCACGGCAGGCTGCTGATCCTCGACGAGCCGATGAACAGTCTGGACGTCGCGCAGCAGGCCGCGCTCGACAGGCTTCTGGCTCTGTTGTCGCAGGCGGGGATCGCGGTGGTGATGAGCAGTCACGATTTGAACCATACGCTGCGTCATGCGCAGCGCGTCTGGCTGCTGCGCGACGGGAAAATGCTCGCCCAGGGCGCGCGTGATGAGGTAATGACGCCCTCACGGCTCGGCGAGGCTTACGGCTTGCCGTTTCGCCGTTTACAGATTGACGGCCACAGTATGCTTATCAATGCGCTCTGAGCGCGACCATCTTGCCAGCCGACGCGCTGGCGGCTACATTAGCGAAAAATCACAAGGCCAGAGGATTTGCCTGAAAAATGCGGCTATGGATCTTTCTTGTTGCGACGCTGCTGCTGGCGGGATGTAGCTCCCACCGCGCGCCGCCGCCAAATGCACGACTTTCCGACTCCATCACCGTGATTGCTGAACTCAACGACCAGCTGAACCACTGGTACGGCACGCCTTACCGCTACGGCGGCATGAGCCGCGGTGGCGTGGACTGTTCTGGCTTTGTGATGATGACCTTCCGCGATCGTTTCTCGCTGATGCTGCCACGCGAAACCCGTCAGCAGGCGGAGATTGGCACCGAAATCGATAAAGACGAGCTGCTGCCTGGCGATTTAGTCTTCTTTAAAACCGGCTCCGGACAACACGGCCTTCATGTCGGCATCTACGACACCGATAACCAGTTTATCCACGCCTCCACCAGCCGCGGCGTGATGCGTTCTTCTCTTGATAACGTCTACTGGCGCAAAAAGTTCTGGCAGGCGCGCCGCATCTAGTGTTCGCCCACCGCGTCCGCGGTGGGATTTCTCCCGACGTTTATCTGTGCTGTCTTTTTTATAACCATAATGAGAGCGCTCTCACAATGGCGCTTTGCCGACTGAGTTACAGTGATTATGTATTGAGAGCGCTCTTATTTTAACGTCACGCAACGGGGGAAATCGCATGTATCACGCAACACGGGGTGCGCTATGAGTCTTTATACCGGAGTGATGGCGCTGGTCGAGCGCCATGTCGCGCCGCTCGCCGGACGTATCGGTACCCAGCGGCATATCATCGCTATTCGCGATGGTTTTATCTGCGCCATGCCGTTTCTCATTATTGGCAGCATCATGCTTATCATCGCCAATCCGCCGTTTGATGAGTCGACGACGTCTGCCTTTGGCAGGCTCTGGCTCGGCTTTGCCAAAGCGCACTGGAACACCATCACCATGCCGTTTTTTATGACGATGGGGTTAATGAGCGTGTTTGTTTCTGTCGGGACGGCCTATAGCCTCGCAAAATCGTACCAGCTGGACGGTCTTACCGCCGGGTTGCTCTCACTGACCGCCTTTCTGCTCGTGGCCGCGCCGCAGGCTGATAATAAACTGTCGCTCGATTTCCTCGGCGGGCAGGGTGTGTTTACCGCGCTGCTGTGCGCTGTCTGGTCGGTTGAGCTGACGCGGCTGCTTAAAAAATATGGCATTACGCTGCGCCTGCCGGAGCAGGTACCGCCCGCTATCGCGCGCTCGTTTGATCTGCTGCTGCCGATGACCGGCATTCTGCTCACTCTCTACCCGTTAAGCCTGGTCATGCAGAGCGAATTCCAGATGCTTATCCCGGCGGCGGTGATGCAACTTTTCCAGCCGGTGATCGCCGCAGGCGACAGCCTGCCCGCGATTTTGCTCTGTGTGCTGCTGGCGAATCTGCTCTGGTTTGCGGGTATCCACGGCGACAATCTGGTGCAGGGGTTACTGAACCCGCTGTTCATGGCGAATATCGCCGCCAATGCGGCGCTGCTCT
This sequence comes from Cronobacter sp. 153480017-3, assembly GCF_053627815.1. Lineage (NCBI taxonomy): Bacteria > Pseudomonadati > Pseudomonadota > Gammaproteobacteria > Enterobacterales > Enterobacteriaceae > Cronobacter > Cronobacter sp. 153480017-3. Next base: position 655,717 of record NZ_JBSEYN010000002.1, read on the forward strand.
CTCAGGGCGCGCATACCACGCAAATCCTCACGGCCCCGTTTTGGGCGTTCTATGTCTGCATCGGCGGCTCCGGTTCAACGCTGGTGCTGGCGCTGCTGTACCTGCGAAGCCGTTCAGCGCATCTGAAAACCATCGGGCGGCTGAGTATTGTGCCGGCAGTCTTTAATATCAACGAGCCGCTGCTGTTCGGGTCGCCTGTAGTGATGAACCCGACGCTGTTTGTGCCGCTGCTGCTGGTGCCGCTCGTTAATACCGTGCTGGCGTATGTGGCGCTGGAGATGGATCTGGTGCAGAAAATGGTGGCGATGGCGCCCTGGACCGCGCCCGCGCCGCTGGGGGCAATGATTTCCGCCGCCTGGGATATGCGTGCCGCACTGCTGGTGGTCGTTCTGCTGGTCGTGGACGGCCTGCTCTGGTACCCCTTTTTTAAAGTGTATGAAAAACAGCTTATCAGCCAGGAGCGCGCGCAGGCGCAGGAAAGCGATGCCGTCGCCGCTTCGGCACAGACCACAGGGAGAACCTCATGACCGAACAGACTATTAAAATCGCCATTATCGGCGGCGGCAGCAGCTATACGCCGGAGCTGGTGGAAGGGCTTATCGCCCGCAAAGCGAGCATCAGGCTGCATGAACTTGCGCTGGTGGATGTCGAGCCGGGGCGCGAGAAAGTAGAGATCATCGCGGGGCTGACGCGCCGTATGCTTGATAAAAACGGGCTGGCGCACGTGCGCGTGACGGTGCATTTCACGCCCGATGAGGCGATTCGCGGCGCGCGCTTTGTGCTGACGCAACTACGTGTGGGCCAGCTCCCGGCGCGCGCCGCCGACGAGCGGCTCGGTCTGAAATATGGGCTGATGGGCCAGGAGACCACTGGCGTTGGCGGTTTTGCGAAAGCGCTACGCACCATTCCGGTATTGCTGGATATCGCCCGCAAAGTGGAAGCGCTGGCACCGGACGCCTGGATAATCAACTTCACCAATCCGGCGGCGATTGTCACCGAGGCGGTGCAGCGCCACAGCCGGGCGAAAATCATCGGGCTGTGTAATGTGCCCGTCACCATGCACCATATGATAGCCGCGATGCTGGGCGCGCCATCGCAGGAGGTGGCGCTGCGGTTTGCGGGGCTGAATCATATGGTGTGGGTGCATCAGGTGACGGTGCGCGGCGAGGACCGCACGCAGGAGGTGCTCGACAAACTGTGTAACGGGGCGACGCTCACCATGAACAACATCCAGGAAGCCCCGTGGCCCGCGCCGCTGCTGCGCGCGCTCGGCGCTATTCCGTGCCCGTACCACCGCTATTTCTACTTAAGTCGTCAGATGCTGGAAGAAGAGATTGAGGCGGCGCGCGGTCGTGGCACCCGCGCCGAACAGGTGATGGCGGTAGAACAGGATCTCTTCAGACTGTACAGCGATCCGCACCTGGCGCAAAAACCGGAGCAGCTCAGCTTTCGCGGCGGCGCGTTCTATTCGCAGGTGGCGCTGGAGCTTATCGATGCCATTCATAACGACCGCGGCACCACGCTTGTGGTTAACACTGCCAACCGCGGGGCTATTCACGGGCTGCCGGATGACGCCGTAGTGGAAACCAACTGCGTGGTGGACGCGCAGGGCGCGCACCCGCTGGTGTTCGGCGCGTTGCCACCTGCGATGCACGCCTTAACGGTGCAGGTGAAAACGTATGAACGGCTCACCATTAAGGCGGCGGTGGAAGGCTGTCGCGACAGCGGACTGCTGGCACTCGTGACCAACCCGCTGGTGGGCGACGCGGTACTTGCCCAATCACTGCTCGAAGAAGTGCTGACGCTGAACCGCGACTACCTGCCGCAATTCCGGGGATAAGCTCACCCGGCGCGAAAATTTCGGGTACTATCAGGTGGCCTCACAGATGAAAGGGATCGCCTGATGGTTACTCTGGAAGATGTCGCTGCCCATGCGGGCGTGTCACGTGCCACGGTGTCACGCGTGGTCAACGGCGACACCAACGTCAAATCACAAACCCGAGCGCGCGTCGAAGCGGCGATTCAGGCGCTCGGGTATTCGCCTAATCCGGCGGCGCGCGCGCTCGCTTCCAGCCAGAGCCATACCATTGGGCTCGTCACCACCTCTTACCGCGGCGGCTTTTTCGGCGCGCTGATGGATACCGTACAGAGCGAGGCGCAGCGCCACGGCAAACAGCTGCTGGTGACGCAGGGGCGTGACAGCGCGCAAAACGAACGTGACGCCATCAGCCAGCTCTATAACCTGCGCTGCGACGGCCTGTTGCTGCATGTGCGTATGCTGGAAGACGACGCGCTGCGCGCGATGGCGGCGGCGGGGCGACGCTTTGTCATCCTCGATCGCGACGTGCCGGGGCTGGAATCCCGCTGCGTCACGTTTGATCATCGGGGGGCCAGCGCGCTTGCCACCCGCTATTTTCTCACGCGTGGCCACACGGCCATTGCCTGTCTCCACGGCCCACTTTCACGCGCCTCCAGCCGTTTGCGTCTGCAGGGCTTTCTTGATGTCATGGAAACGGCAGGCCTGACGCCGGTAGCCTGTCTGGAGGCGGATTACTCGCTCCAGGGCGGCTATCTGAACATGCAGGCGCTGCTTGAGCGTGACCAGCCAACGGCGGTTTACTGCTGTAACGAAGAGATGGCCGTGGGGGCCATGCTTGCGATTAATGAAAAAGGCTTAAGGATCCCGCAGGATATTTCCTGTATCTGTTATGACAGCGGCGAGCGCGCCGATTTTGTTCGTCCACGTCTGACCAGCGTCCACTTCCCAATTACGGAAATGGCACGTTACGGCGCGAAAAAATTACTGGAAGAAGAAACTGAGCAGCAAATATTCACGCCAAAAATGATGGAGCGTGATTCTGTAAAGGATCTGACTGGCTCTGGTGAAAAATGAAATACCAGGATAAGCTCATTCTGTAAGGAGTAATCTGAAATTGATGCCGAAACGGCAGGATAAATAGTCTAACAGAATCAACCTGGTTGCACGTGGTAGCGACTTAATACAGTATAGCGGGCTCCCATTAATAACGCGCAGGGCAGACAATATGATTGTTTCGCTCGATACACGGTATCAGTCTCATCTGCTGTTCGCCCCGATCGCCCATACTTCCGGGGGGCTGCTGGGCATGGAAGTTATTGCCCATTTTACCAGCCTGAATGCGCAGATTCGCTTTCCGACGGAATTCATTATCCCACGAATTAATTCTGAAGAAAGATTAATGCTTTTTTACGAAAAAATAAGTTTGCTTGAAAAGTGGCGTGAAGCATTTATAAAAAATTCGCTGTTCGCCGTTGTAAACATTGATCAGAAGATAGCCAGCGCCATTTTATCCAGCCCGACATTACGGGCGCGCCTCGCGCAATTACCGTTTCTTGAGTTAGGTATTAATGAGAATTTTCCTGAACTTAATAAGGGTAAAGAAAATAAAACGATGTTTTCACTTTCGCGTTATTTTCCATTAATGCTGAGCAACTTTGGTGCTGGTGCTGCCACGGGGCGCGCGATCTTCGACGGTCTGTTCCGCCGGGTCGCACTCGATAAAACGTTCGTGCAGAAACGCCGCGCGGGCGGGATGTTTGAGCCGTTTATGTATGCGATCGCCAATCAGGTCGGCCCCAGTTGCCAGACGCTAATCCTGCCTGGTGTCGATAACGATGAAACATTAGAAGAAGCGCGCCGTCTCGGTTTTAGTGGCGCTCAGGGCACACTGTGGCCCGCAATGGATGGTGAAACCCTCGTTCTGACACTCGCTATGGCGCAATAACCTTAAACCTCTACCGTGTTTAATGCCTCCATAACGCACTACACTTAGTGCAGGAGGAGCCATGAGCCAACATCCCCGTTTTACCGCCACCTGGCGCGATGAACTGCCAGGTTTTTATACAGAATTAACGCCCACGCCACTCAACAACAGCCGTCTGCTCTGTCATAACGCACCGCTGGCGCAGGCGCTGGAACTCCCGGAAACGCTGTTTGACTATCAGGGGCCGGCAGGTGTCTGGGGCGGCGAAACGCTGCTGCCGGGCATGGCGCCGCTGGCACAGGTTTACAGCGGTCATCAGTTCGGCGTCTGGGCAGGCCAGCTCGGCGATGGTCGCGGCATTTTGCTCGGCGAACAGCAGCTCAGCGATGGCCGCAAACTGGACTGGCATCTGAAAGGCGCGGGCCTCACACCCTATTCACGGATGGGCGATGGCCGCGCGGTGCTGCGCTCGACGGTGCGCGAATTTCTCGCCTCAGAAGCGATGCACGGGCTTGGTATTCCCACCACCCGCGCGCTCAGTATCGTCACCAGCGATACGCCGGTGCGTCGTGAAACCACCGAGCGCGGCGCGATGCTGATGCGTATCGCCGAAAGCCATGTGCGCTTCGGCCATTTCGAGCATTTTTACTACCGTCGTGAACCGGAGCGCGTCCGTGAACTGGCGCAGTATGTGATTGAACACCACTTTGCGCATCTGGCGCAGGAGGAAGATCGTTTCGCGCTCTGGTTTGGCGAGGTGGTGACGCGCACCGCACAACTGATGGCGAGCTGGCAGTGCGTCGGTTTCGCACACGGTGTAATGAACACCGACAACATGTCGATCCTCGGGCTGACGATGGATTACGGCCCTTACGGTTTTCTCGACGACTACCAGCCGGGCTTTATCTGCAACCATACGGATTACCAGGGGCGTTACGCCTTTGACAACCAGCCGGGCGTTGGCCTGTGGAACCTGCAACGTCTGGCGCAGGCGCTTTCGCCGATTATTCCGGCGGAGCGGCTCAATGCGCTGCTGGACGATTATCAGCCCGCGCTGCTGCGCGAGTGGGGCCGCCAGATGCGCGCGAAGCTCGGCTTTACCGTCGAAAAAGAGGGCGACAACGACTATCTGCGCGAGCTGCTCACTCTGATGGCGCGCGAAGGGAGCGACTACACGCGCACGTTCCGAATGCTGAGCGAGACGGAACAGCGCTCGTCTGCCTCGCCACTGCGAGATGAGTTTATCGACCGCGCCACCTTTGACGCCTGGTTTGCCCGTTACCGCGCGCGGCTGGAAGAAGAGGGCGTGGAGGATGATGCGCGTCAGCGGCTGATGAAATCCGTTAACCCGGCGCTGGTGCTGCGCAACTGGCTGGCCCAGCGCGCCATCGAAGCTGCGGAGCGTGACGACGCCAGCGAGCTGTCACGACTGCTGGAGGCGCTGCGTAACCCTTTCGCCGACCGCGACGATGACTACACCCATCGCCCGCCGGACTGGGGTAAGCATCTGGAAGTGAGCTGTTCAAGCTGATGCTTTAACGCAGGCGCGTAAAAAAGGGAAACCCTGGGTTTCCCTTTTTATATGCACGCAGAAAGCACTTTTCAGAGACGGCTTTCCACCGCCCTGGCGAGCCGTTCCAGCAGCGTTTCGCTGTCATCCCAGCCAAGGCACGGGTCGGTAATCGACTGGCCGTAGGTGAGCGGCGTGCCGGGTGTGATTTTCTGGGTGCCTTCAACCAAAAAGCTTTCCACCATCACGCCTGCGATACCGGTTGAACCCGCGCGGATCTGCTGGCAGATATCATCACAGACATCGAGCTGACGGCGATGCTGTTTCTGACAGTTGCCGTGGCTGAAATCCACCACCAGCCGCTGCGGTAAATCAAATTCCCGCAGCGCTTCACAGGCGTCGCGAATGGCTTCGGCATGATAATTCGGCGTTTTACCGCCGCGCATAATGATGTGCCCGTACGGGTTGCCGCTGGTCTGGTAAATCGTCATCCGGCCATGTTTATCCGGCGAGAGGAACATATGGCTGGTGCGCGCGGCGCGAATGGCATCCACCGCGATACGGGTGTTGCCGTCGGTGCCGTTTTTAAAGCCTACCGGGCACGAGAGCGCCGAGGCCATTTCGCGGTGGATCTGGCTCTCGGTGGTGCGCGCGCCGATAGCGCCCCAGCTAATGAGATCGGAAATATACTGGCCGACCACCATATCGAGAAACTCGGTGGCGGTCGGCACGCCCAGTGCGTTCACCTCGAGCAGCAGACGGCGCGCCTGTTCGATACCGTGATTCACGCGGTAGCTGCCGTTCAGATCCGGGTCGGAGATCAGGCCTTTCCAGCCCACCACGGTGCGCGGCTTCTCAAAGTAGGTACGCATGACGATTTCCAGACGGGAATCGTATTTCTCGCGCGCTCGCGCCAGACGGTGGGCGTAATCAATGGCCGCGTGTGGATCGTGAATCGAGCAGGGGCCGATAATCACCAGCAGGCGCGGGTCTTCGCCGTTAAGGATTTTTTCAATACGGCGGCGGGCGTCAAGCACATGGCCTGCGACCGCCGGTGTCACGGGGTAGCGTTCTGCGAGTTCCGCCGGGGTAATCAGGCTGTCGATGCGCGCAGTACGAAGTTCATCGGTTTTAATCATGGGTGTCTCAGAATCTGTTGCTTCATCGGCATCAGCGCCGGAAGTGATGGGCATCACGATAAACCAATCCGCCCTGAATACAAGGCTATTAAAAGATTCACCGGGCCACGTAACGTTACCCTAACACAGACTCTCGCACCTTTGTACTAGTTTGTCAGTACATGCGGCGATTAAGCCCCATGATGTCGAGGATTTTGGTGGCGATCTCTTCCACCGAATAGTTAGTACTGTTGATGTAGCGGATCTGATGTTTGCGGTAAAGCGCTTCCACTTCGGCCACTTCCATCCGGCACTGACGCATCGAGGCGTAGCGGCTGTTCTCGCGCCGCTCTTCGCGGATGGCCGCCAGCCGCTCCGGGTTAATCGTCAGCCCAAACAGTTTGTGCTGGAACGGGCGCAGCGCCGCCGGAAGATTGAGGTTATCCATATCGTCGGCGATAAAGGGGTAGTTGGCGGCCCGGATGCCGAATTGCATCGCCAGATAGAGGCTGGTGGGCGTTTTGCCGCAGCGTGAGACGCCAAGCAGGATCACCTGCGCCTGATCGAGATTGCGCATCGAAATACCGTCGTCATGGGCGAGCGTGTAATCAATCGCCGCGATGCGCGCATCATATTTATTCAGGTTGGCGGGGTTGAGACCGTGGGTGCGGTGGGCGACGGGCGACGGATCGAGACGAAGCTCTTCCTGAAGCGGGGCGACCAGCGCCTGAACGATGTCCTGACAAAATCCCTGGCTTTGCAGAATTATCTCACGGACCTCCGGCAGCACGATGGAGTAGAAGACCAGCGGGCGCACGCCGGTCTGCTGGTAGATGGCGTCAATCTGCTCTTTCACCGCTCTGGCGCGGCTCTCGTTTTCCACAAACGGCAGGGTAATGCTGTTGATGCTGACCGGGAATTGCGACATCACCGCATGGCCTAATACTTCTGCGGTGATAGCGGTTCCATCAGAAATATAAAAGACCTGGCGATCGACAACATTATCCATTGTATCCGTCCTTAATTCAGGTTGAGTATCATCTTAAGCATAAAATAATGCTTATACCGGGGGCATGGCACTTCTCTTATTTTTAACATTGAAACGGTGTTTTTATTTTAAGTGAACGCTGCGTTTCATTTTTCAAATATCACTGTAAATCATAGTCCAAAAGAGTAATCCAGCCTAATCAAGCAGTTACCCAATCCGGAATTTATCTGAAAATATGAAATTTTCAATTTGCTTGAACGATTCACCGTTTTTCCCGCAGCGTTTTCTATGCCAGGCTAAAACGGCTGTCAGGTGTTTCTTAATTCCGTTCATATCATAAAAGGATTGCTTCGATGTCCAACAATGGCTCGTCATCGCTCATACTTTGGTATAACCAGCTCGGCATGAATGATGTAGACAGAGTTGGGGGCAAAAACGCCTCCCTCGGTGAAATGATTACTAACCTGTCCGGCATGGGCGTTTCTGTGCCTAACGGGTTTGCGACCACTGCCGTGGCGTTTAATCAGTTCCTCGAAAGCCGTGGCGTTAACCAGCGTATTTATGAACTGCTGGATAAAACCGATATCGACGACGTCACTGAGCTCGCGAAAGCGGGCGCGCAGATCCGTCAGTGGATTATCGACACCCCCTTCCAGCCGGAGCTGGAGCAGGCGATCCGCGAAGCTTATGAGCAGCTCTCCGCCGATGACGCCGACGCCTCCTTTGCGGTGCGCTCGTCCGCCACCGCCGAAGATATGCCGGACGCCTCCTTCGCAGGCCAGCAGGAAACCTTCCTTAACGTACAGGGCATCGATGCGGTGATGGTGGCGGTGAAACATGTGTTCGCCTCGCTGTTTAACGACCGCGCCATCTCGTACCGCGTGCATCAGGGATACGATCACCGCGGCGTCGCGCTCTCGGCGGGCGTGCAGCGCATGGTGCGCTCCGATCTCGCCGCCTCCGGCGTGATGTTCTCCATTGATACCGAATCGGGCTTCGATCAGGTGGTGTTTATCACCGCCGCGTATGGTCTTGGTGAAATGGTAGTGCAGGGCGCGGTCAACCCTGACGAATTCTACGTGCATAAACCGGGGCTGGCGGAAGGGCGTCCGGCGATTGTGCGCCGCACCATGGGCTCGAAAAAAATCCGTATGGTGTATGCCGATACCCAGGAGCACGGCAAGCAGGTGCGCATCGAAGATGTGCCGCAGGCCGAACGCGACCGTTTCTGCATCACGCCGGAAGAGGTGCAGGAGCTGGCGAAACAGGCCGTACAGATTGAGAAACACTATGGCCGCCCGATGGATATCGAGTGGGCTAAAGATGGCCACACCGGCAAGCTGTTTATTGTCCAGGCGCGCCCGGAAACCGTGCGCTCGCGCGGTCAGGTGATGGAGCGCTACACGCTGCATTCGCAGGGGAAAGTGGTAGCGGAAGGCCGCGCCATCGGCCACCGCATCGGCGCGGGCACCGTGAAGGTGATCCACGACATCAGCGAGATGAACCGTATTCAGCCAGGCGATGTGCTGGTCACCGACATGACCGACCCGGACTGGGAACCTATCATGAAAAAAGCGGCGGCGATTGTCACCAACCGCGGCGGGCGTACCTGTCACGCGGCGATCATCGCCCGCGAGCTGGGTATTCCGGCGGTGGTTGGCTGCGGCGACGCCACCGAGCGTATTAAAGATGACGAAAAAGTGACGGTTTCCTGCGCCGAAGGGGATACCGGCTACGTCTATGCCGATCTTCTCGATTTCAGCGTCAAAAGCTCCAGCGTCGATACCATGCCGGATCTGCCGCTGAAAGTGATGATGAACGTCGGCAACCCGGACCGCGCGTTTGATTTCGCCTGCCTGCCGAATGAGGGCGTGGGTCTCGCGCGTCTCGAATTTATCATCAACCGTATGATTGGCGTGCATCCGCGCGCGCTGCTGGAGTTTGACCAGCAGGAGCCCGCGCTGCAAAACCAGATCCGCGAGATGATGAAAGGCTTCGACAGCCCGGTGGAGTTCTACGTGGGCCGTCTGACGGAAGGCATCGCGACACTCGGCGCGGCGTTCTGGCCGAAGCGCGTGATTGTGCGTCTGTCTGACTTTAAATCTAACGAATACGCCAACCTGGTGGGCGGCGAGCATTACGAGCCGCATGAAGAGAACCCGATGCTCGGCTTCCGTGGCGCGGGGCGTTATGTGGCCGACAGCTTCCGCGACTGCTTCGCGCTGGAGTGTGAGGCGGTGAAACGCGTGCGCAACGAGATGGGCCTCACCAACGTGGAGATCATGATCCCGTTTGTACGTACCGTGGATCAGGCGAAAGCGGTGGTGGACGAACTGGCGCGCCAGGGGCTGAAGCGCGGCGAGAACGGGCTGAAAGTCATTATGATGTGCGAAATCCCGTCCAACGCCCTGCTGGCCGAGCAGTTCCTTGAGCACTTCGATGGCTTCTCGATTGGCTCTAACGACATGACGCAGCTCGCGCTCGGCCTCGACCGCGACTCCGGCGTGGTCTCGGAGCTTTTCGACGAGCGTAACGACGCCGTGAAAGCGCTGTTGTCGATGGCGATCCGCGCCGCGAAAAAGCAGGGCAAATATGTCGGCATTTGCGGTCAGGGGCCGTCGGACCATGAGGATTTCGCCGCCTGGTTAATGGAAGAGGGGATCGATTCGCTCTCGCTTAACCCGGATACCGTGGTGCAAACCTGGCTGAGTCTGGCCGAGCTAAAAAAATAATTGCGATATATTTCCAAACCCGCCTGATGGCGGGTTTTTTATTTGCAACGGGTAATTTGCACCACATCACAAATACGGGAAAAAGCAAAAAATCATAAACTGGCTGTGGATTTCTGCAATTGTTGGGGGGCGGCGCGTTCACAATACTTAGGCCTGATATCGCACCCGTAGTTTGCGTGCGAGAAACACGCTTTCTAACGTTGATAAGGCCAATAATAATGAACCTCACCTCTGCTCTTACGACAAAAGATAAAATAGGATACGGCTTAGGCGATATGGCGAGCGCGCTCGTCTGGCAAACCGCCACACTATTTCTCGCCTATTTCTATACCGATGTTTTCGGCCTGCCTGCCGCGATCATGGGCACCATGTTTTTACTGGTCAGGGCGGTGGATGCGTTTGTCGATCCGTGCATCGGCGCGCTGGTGGATCGCACCCGCACCCGCTATGGCCGTTTTCGCCCGTGGCTGCTCTGGTTCGCCATTCCATTTGGCGTCTGCTGTCTGATTACCTTCTATGTGCCGCAGGCGAGCGAAACCACCAAAATTGTTTATGCCTGCGTCACTTATAGCCTGCTGAGCCTCGTCTATTCGGCGATTAACGTCCCGTACTGCGCCATGCCCGGCTCGCTGACGATGGACCCGCGCGAGCGCCATTCCCTGCAATCCTGGCGCTTTGGGCTGTCGTTTATCGGCGGGCTTATCGTCACCGTCATCGCACTGCCGATGGTCGACTGGCTTGGCAGCGGCGATGCGCAGAAAGGCTATTTCTACGCGATGGGGCTGATGGGATTACTGGGCGTGGTGCTCTTTTTCTGCTGTTTTTTCATGACCCGCGAGCGCTATCTGCCCGTAAATGACGCCAGTAGTTCAATGCTCAAGGATTTAAAACTGCTGGCGGCCAACAGCCAGTGGCGCATCATATTCCTGTTCAATATTTTATTATTAACCGCAGTGGTGACGCGCGGCTCCGCGACCATGTATTACGTGAAATATGTTCTGTTGCGCCCGGATTTAGTGTTTGTATTTATTGTCTCCGGCATGGTGGCGAATCTTACCGGTGCGTTATTATCTGAGCGACTGCTCGGGAAATATGACCGCGTGCGTTCCTACCAGTGGACGATTATTAGCTTCGTGGTTCTTGCCGCGCTGATATTCTTTATTCCCCCAACCGCCGTCTGGTTAATTTTCGCCATTAATATCGTCTTTAGCTTTATTCAGAACCTGACCACGCCGCTGCAGTGGACCATGTTTTCCGACGTGGTGGATTACGAAGAGCACCGCAGCGGGCGTCGCCTCGACGGCCTGGTCTTCTCTACCGCGCTGTTCGCCATCAAGCTGGGTCTCGCGCTCGGCGGGGCCGTGGTGGGGTGGATCCTCGGCATGGTCGATTATCTGCCAAACCAGGCGACCCAGAGCGCCAGCGTGCTGACCACCATTAACGCGCTGTTCACACTCATTCCGTGCGCGCTCTTTTTACTGATGGCGCTGCTGCTCTGTTTCTATCAGCTCAGCAGCCGCCGCGTGGCCGCTATCGCCGCGGAGCTGGTGCAAAAACGCCAGTTGCGTGAAGACACCCCTTCTCTCAAGCCTGCTATTCAGGAGTAACCGATGACAATCTATAAGGACCCAACCCGTCCGGTGGCTGAACGCGTCGCCGATTTGCTCGCCCGCATGACGCCGGAGGAGAAATTCGCCCAGATGCACGCTTACTGGCTGGTGTTGTCGCCGGATGGCGATCACCGGGAGCGTACCGACCTGAGCGATGAGTTTTCCGGGGCCACCCAACAGGCGGCGCTGGCGGAGCGGCTGAAACGCGGCGCAGGGCAGATAACGCGCCCGCTTGGCACGCATATCGTCGCACCGCGCGAAGGCGTGCGCGCCGCCAACCGGCTACAGCGGATGCTGGTGGAAGAAACGCGGCTTGGCATCCCGGCCATGTTCCACGAAGAGTGTCTGGTGGGGCTGTTGTGTAAAGACGCGACGCTGTTTCCGTCCTCGCTCAACTACGGCTCAACCTGGGACCCGGAACTGGTGGAACAGGCCGCGCAGGCGATTGGCCAGGAGGCGCGGGCTGTCGGCTGCCATCAGGGGCTGGCACCGGTGCTGGATGTCTCGCGCGATGTGCGCTGGGGCCGCACGGAAGAGACTTTCGGCGAAGATCCGTGGCTGGTGGGGCTGATGGCGACGCACTATGTGAAAGGGTTACAGGGGCCAAAGCGCGACCTGCTGGCGACGCTCAAACACTATGTTGGCCACTCCTTCAGCGAGGGCGCGCGCAACCATGCGCCGGTACATCTCGGGTATTGCGAACTGAGTGATACCTTCCTGCTGCCGTTTGAGATGGCGGTGAAGCTGGCACACGCCGGTTCAGTGATGCCCGCTTACCACGATATCGACAACGTGCCGACGCACGCCGACGATTTCCTCCTCACCAAAGTGCTGCGTGAACAGTGGGGCTTCGACGGCATTATTGTTGCCGACTACGGCGGCGTGAGTCTGCTGCATCAGCATCACGGCGTGGCGCAGGACGCGGCGCACTCGGCGGCGCTCGCCTTCAACGCCGGTCTGGATATCGAGCTGCCGAAAGATGACTGCGCGCGCCATCTGGCGCAGGCGCTGGAACGCGGGCTGATGACGATGGAAAAAGTCGATGAAATTGTCGCGCGCGTGCTGGCGGAGAAATTCCGTCTTGGGCTGTTTGAGCATCCTTACGCCGATGAGAACGACATCGTGCTGCAAAGCGACGACACGCGCCGCATCGCCCGTGAGGTAGCGGCGCGTTCCCTGACGTTGCTTGAAAATAACGGCGTGTTGCCGCTTAAAGGCACGTCGCGCGTGGCAGTTGTCGGGCCGACGGCGGATGATCCGCTGGCGCTGCTGAGCGGCTACAGCTTCCCGGTGCATCTCATTATCAGCGATATGCTGGAGCAGACCAGTCAGGTGACGACGCCGCTGGCAGCGCTGCGCGAACAGCCAGGCATCGCGCTGACGGGTTATGCGAAAGGGTGCCATATCATTGAAAAACGTATGGCGGGCGCGCCGGTTTTCCCCGGCGACAGCGGCGAAAAACCGATGCAGCAGTCGCCGGTCTCAGATGACGTATCGCTGATCGCGGAGGCGGTGCGGCTCGCCACTGAAAGCGATGTGGTGCTGGCGTTTGTAGGCGATCTCTCCGGGCTTTTCCAGAGCGGCACCGTGGGCGAAGGCTCTGACACCGACAGCCTGCAACTACCGGGCGTGCAGCAACGGCTACTGGAGGCGCTGGTGGAAACCGGCAAACCGGTGGTGGTTGTGATGACCGGCGGGCGGCCTTATCACCTGGGCGGGCTGGAGTCGCGCGTTGCGGCGTGGGTGATGGCCTGGGCGCCGGGGCAGGAGGGCGGCCACGCGATTGCGGATCTGCTGACCGGGAAGCGCGAGCCGCAGGGGAGGCTGGTCGTATCGGTGCCGAAAAGCGCGGGCGCGATGCCTTACTATTACAATCACAAGCTCAAGAGCGGCGGCACGCCTTACGCGTTTCACTTCGGCTCGCGCTATCCGTTCGGCTATGGCAAAACCTGGACAACGTTCCGCTACGGCGAGCTGGAAATCGCGCAGTCGCGCGTGCCGATGAATGGCGATGTTGAGGCATCAGTCACCGTCACCAACAGCGGTACGCAGCCGGGCAGCGAGGTGGTGCAGCTCTATGTGCGCGATAACGTGGCGTCGCTGGTGCGGCCGGTGCAGGAGCTGAAAGCCTTCAGGCGGGTCTCGCTTGCGCCTGGCGAGCGCGCGCGCGTTACGTTCCGCATCCCTGTCGATATGCTTAATTTCACGAGCCGCGATGGTGTTCGTATTGTCGAGCCTGGCGAGTTTGAAATCCGGGTCGGCGCTAACAGTGGCGATATCCGCAGCCGTGGCATCGTGACGGTGGAAGGGGAAACGCACGTGCTCGGAAATAACTGGCGTATGCTGAGTGAGTGTTGTGTTGAGTAATAATTGACCAGCCACAGAATAAAAAAAAGCCCATCGTGGGAGATGGGCAAAGACTACACACAGCAATTCGTTGTTTCACTCAGGGGATTTCCATGTTTATAAATCAAGGCGTTGATTTATAACCGTGGATTAATAGTAGGCTTATCCATTTTTAGCGTCGATCAGATTCGTCTCAATAGTTCAGCGTTAATGAATTATTAAAGACTCAAACCACGGGATTTACGATAAATCACGGGTCTGACCAGTAGGGAAGTGAAATAATTAATAAGCAATACTTAAGTAAAAGGCGGGTTTCCCCGCCTGCGTTTTTTACTGTGCGGTTTTCTCTTTGTCGCTCTCTTCCAGCGCTTCGATAACCGTTTCTGAATCATCCTCCGGCAGCGGCGCTTCGCGCACCCAGACGGAGAACAAACGCCAGGATACCGCCAGCAATACCGGGCCGATAAACAGGCCAATCATGCCAAATGCAATCAGCCCGCCGATAACCCCTGAGAGGATCAGCACCATCGGCAGATCGGCACCCATACGAATCAGCATCGGGCGGATAATGTTATCGAGCGTGCCGACGACGGCGCTCCAGATAAGCAGTACGGTGCCCCAGGTGGCGTCGCCGCTCCAGTAGAGCCAGATAATCGCCGGGACCAGCACCGGCAGCGGCCCAAGCTGTACCAGGCAACTTAAGATCATCACGACCGTCAGCAGCGTGGCATAAGGGATGCCGGAAATCGCCAGCCCGATACCACCCAGCACGCCCTGCACCAGCGCCGTGACGACGACACCGAGCGCCACAGCGCGAATCGCCTGGCCTGCCAGCAGCACGGCCGCGTCGCCGCGCTTCGAGGCAAGACGAATGGCGAAATGCCGGATGCCATACGCCACCTGTTCGCCGCGCCAGTAGAGCAGGGCGCTGAACAGCAGCATCAGGCCGCAGTGCATCAGCAGTCTGCCCAGATGCGCCGCCTGGCCGATAAACCAGCCGGTGGTTGTGCCAAGATACGGCCGCACTTTCGCCATAATGGCCGAGCCGCCGCTCTCCACGAGATTGTGCCAGCCAAGATAAAGCTTATTGCCGATATAGGGGATGCTGTTAAGCCAGGCCAGATCCGGAATTGTCATCTTCCCGGACGTCAGCCAGTGGATAAACGGCCCGCTGCTGTCCACAAGACTGTTAACCAGCAGCGCCACCGGGATCACAAACAGCATGATAAGGATAAGCACCATCACCAGGACGGCGAGTGAGCGTCTGCCCCACAGCATTTTCTGCAGCCGCAGCAACAGCGGCCAGGTGGCGATGACCACCGTTCCTGCCCAGGCGAAGCCCAGAATAAAGGGCTGCACAATCCACAGGCAGGCGATGATCATGACCGAGAGAAACAACACGGACAGCAGAATTTGCGGCACGTCCATGGGCTGTCGAAGTTTTACCATAAACCACATTCACCTTTTGTCATTCGCGTTACGCCCGAACAGGCGCTCCCGCCCCATGCGGGGCGCTCTTATGATGAGTGATTTCCGCGCATTTGGATAGCCGCACGCCTGGAGCATTTCTGGCAGGCATGACATATAAAAATGTGATACAACCTTGAAGGCACAACGCAAACGATAACTTCCAACATCTCATTGTCAGGCAGGTTCAGGATCCATGATCCCACAAATTTCTCAGGCACCCGGGCTGGTACAGGTGGTGCTGAATTTTTTGCAGGCACTGGAGCAACAGGGTTTTACCGGCGATACCGCCACGAACTACGCCGATCGCCTCACGATGGCGACCGACAACAGTATCTACCAGCTCCTTCCCGACGCGGTGATTTTCCCCCGCTCCACCGCCGATGTGGCGCTGATGGCGCGTCTCGCCGCCGAACCGCGCTTTAAATCGCTGATTTTCACCCCGCGCGGCGGCGGCACCGGCACCAACGGCCAGTCCCTGAATCAGGGGATCGTGGTCGATATGTCGCGCTACATGAACCGCATTATTGAAATCAACCCGGAACAGGGTTGGGTGCGCGTCGAAGCGGGCGTTATCAAAGATCAGCTTAACGAATACCTGAAGCCCTTCGGCTATTTCTTCTCGCCGGAGCTTTCCACCAGCAACCGCGCCACGCTTGGCGGGATGATCAATACCGATGCCTCAGGGCAAGGCTCGCTGGTATACGGAAAAACGTCCGATCACGTACTTGGCGTGCGTGCGGTGCTGCTGGGCGGCGATATCCTCGATACCCAGGCGATGCCGACCGCGCTTGCCGAAGAGCTGGGCCGAGCGCAGACCACGCTCGGGCGCGTTTACCACACTGTACTGGAGCGCTGCCGCGAGCAGCGCGCGCTGATTCTGGAGAAGTTTCCGAAGCTCAACCGCTTCCTCACCGGCTACGACCTGCGTCACGTCTTTAACGACTCACTTTCAGAATTTGACCTGACCCGTATTCTGTGCGGATCGGAAGGTACGCTGGCGTTTATCACCGAAGCGAGGCTCGATATCACGCCGCTGCCGAAAGTGCGCCGCCTGGTGAACGTCAAATATGACTCTTTCGATTCTGCCCTGCGCAGCGCGCCGTTTATGGTCGAGGCGCAGGCGCTGTCAGTGGAAACCGTCGATTCCCGCGTGCTGAACCTGGCGCGTGAAGATATCGTCTGGCATTCGGTGCGCGAGCTGATTACCGATGTGCCGGATAAAACGATGCTCGGTCTTAATATCGTGGAGTTCGCGGGCGATGACGAAGCGCTGATTGACCAGCGCGTTGAAGCGCTGTGCGCGCGGCTCGATGAGTTTATGGCGCAGGAGCAGGGCGGCATCATTGGCTGGCAGGTCTGCCGGGATCTCGCGGGCGTCGAGCGTATCTACGCGATGCGTAAAAAAGCGGTCGGGCTGCTCGGTAACGCCAAAGGGCTCGCCAAGCCGATTCCGTTTGCGGAAGACACCTGCGTGCCGCCGGAGCATCTGGCGGATTACATCGCCGAGTTCCGCGCGCTGCTGGATGGTCACGGGCTGAGCTATGGCATGTTTGGCCATGTGGACGCGGGTGTGCTGCACGTGCGTCCGGCGCTGGATATGTGCGATCCGCAACAGGAAGTCCTGATGAAGCGCATCTCTGATGAGGTTGTGGCGCTTACCGCTCGCTACGGTGGCCTGTTGTGGGGCGAGCACGGCAAAGGCTTTCGTGCGGAATATAGCCCGGCGTTTTTTGGCGAAACGCTGTATGACGAATTGCGACGCATCAAGGCGGCGTTCGACCCGGACAACCGCCTGAACCCCGGTAAAATCTGTGCGCCATACGGCCTCGACGCGCCGATGATGAAGGTGGATGCGGTGAAACGCGGCACGTTTGACCGTCAGATCCCGCTCGCGGTGCGCATCTCCTGGCGCGGCGCGATGGAGTGCAACGGTAATGGCCTGTGTTTCAATTTTGATGTGAAAAGCCCGATGTGCCCGTCGATGAAAATCACCAGCAATCGCATTCACTCGCCGAAAGGGCGCGCGACGCTGGTGCGCGAGTGGCTGCGGCTGCTCTCCGACCGTGGCGTTGACCCGCTGGCGCTCGAAAAAGCGCTGCCGCAAAAGCGCGCCAGTCTGCGCTCGCTCATTGAGCGCACCCGCAATAGCTGGCACGCCGAACGCGGTGAATATGACTTCTCGCACGAGGTGAAAGAGGCGATGAGCGGCTGTCTCGCCTGTAAAGCCTGCTCCACCCAGTGCCCGATTAAAATCGACGTGCCGGAGTTCCGGTCGCGCTTTTTGCAGCTTTACCACACGCGCTATCTACGCCCGGTGCGCGACCACCTGATTGCCACGGTGGAAAGCTACGCGCCGCTGATGGCCCGCGCGCCGAAAACCTTTAACTTCTTTATGAGCCAGCCGTGGGTGCGCTCACTTTCAAAACGGCATATCGGCATGGTCGACCTGCCGCTGCTCTCTACGCCGACGCTGCAACAGCAACTGGTGGGGCATCGCAGCGCGGGCATGACGCTTGAAGAGCTGGAACGCCTCACCGAAGCCGAAAAAGCGCGCACCGTGCTGGTGGTGCAGGATCCGTTCACCAGCTATTACGACGCGCAGGTGGTGGCCGATTTCGTGCGGCTGTGCGAAAAGCTCGGCTTCCAGCCGGTGGTCTTGCCGTTCTCGCCGAACGGCAAAGCGCAGCACATCAAAGGCTTTCTCCAGCGTTTCGCCCGCACCGCGCGCAAAACGGCTGATTTCTTAAACCGCGTCGCGGCGCTCGGCATGCCGATGGTGGGCGTCGATCCGGCGCTGGTGCTGTGCTATCGCGATGAATATAAGCAGACGCTTGGCGAGACGCGCGGCGAGTTTCACGTGCAGCTGGTGCATGAGTGGCTCACCACGGCGCTGGCGGATCGTCCGGCCTCGCCGGTCGGTGGTGAGCCGTGGTATCTCTTTGGCCACTGTACGGAAGTGACCGCGCTGCCGGGCACTGCCGGGCAGTGGGCCGCGATTTTCGCCAAATTCGGCGCGAAGCTTGAAGGCGTGAACGTCGGCTGCTGCGGCATGGCGGGCACCTACGGACATGAGGTGAAAAACCACGCTAACTCACTCGGTATCTATGAGCTGTCGTGGCACCAGGCGATGCAGCGACTGCCGCGCACGCGCTGCCTCGCTACGGGCTATTCGTGCCGCAGCCAGGTGAAACGCATCGAGGGCAGCGGCGTGCGCCATCCACTACAGGCGCTTCTGGGGATGATTGTATGATCTGGCAACGTACCGCGACGCTTGAGGCGCTCAACGCCATGGGCGCGAATAATATGGTCGGGCTGCTCGATATCCGTTTTACCCGGCTCGATGAGCGTGAGATTGAAGCCACCATGCCGGTGGACCACCGCACGCATCAGCCGTTCGGGCTGCTGCACGGCGGCGCGTCGGTGGTGCTGGCGGAAACGCTCGGCTCGGTGGCGGGTTATCTCTGCACCGAGGGCGAGCAGAACGTCGTCGGGCTTGAGGTTAACGCCAATCACCTGCGCAGCGTGCGCAGCGGCCGCGTCCGCGGCGTCTGCCGCGCGGTGCATGTCGGGCGGCGTCATCAGGTGTGGCAGATAGAGATCTTCGACGAGCAGGAGCGCCTCTGCTGTTCATCACGGCTGACGACAGCGGTGGTGTAGATTTCGCACCGGCATAAAAAAGCGCCAGTGATGGCGCTTTTTTTTCAATATTTCCTAGCCAGTTTGCCGATTTTTCTGATTTGCCCAGCGCTTTCACTGTTATTACTTTTGATTGTGGCCTGTAGATTTCATTTTTATAGTGAAACTCTATTAAACATCTTATTTCACCTTTTTATTTCTATAAAAAGTCATCACCTCATCAGTTAAATCACACACGCACCGATTTTGTCAGAGGAACAGGTGAGTATTTAACCTGAAATAATCCATGCTTGCGATTGTTTAAAGTGGTGAATAATAGCGGCGCAGGTAATGATCTCACTCTCTTATGCAAGGAGGTCCACTGGAAAAGTGGCGTGTCAGGTGTTCTGCTGTGATAAAATAACAAGCAAAGAATGCCTGTTTTAGCGATTTATGGTTCATTAACTGTAAGGTTGGCTGACAATGAAAACGCTATTTCTTCATTTATTCCTCTTCATTTTTATTTTCATGCCTGGTGTTTTCCCGTTACATGCGCAAGGGGCTGATAAAATGAAGCTTGAACGCGTAGTGATAGTCAGTCGCCACGGAGTCAGAGCGCCAACAAAGTTTACGCCGTTAATGCAGGAAATCACACCTTACCCCTGGCCTCAATGGGATGTTCCGCTCGGCTGGTTGACGCCCAGGGGCGGCGAGCTTGTCAGCGAATTGGGACGATACCAAAAGAGCGTACTCATCGATAAAGGGGTTCTGGAAAGTCACGGATGTCCTTCACCCGATCAGGTGGCCGTTATTGCAGATACCGATCAGCGCACGCGTAAAACCGGTGAGGCATTTCTGGCTGGATTTGCGCCGGGATGTCAAAATAAAGTTCATTATCAAAAAAAGGTCGATAAAAAAGATCCTCTGTTTAATCCAGTAAAAACGGGTGTGTGCTCGTTTAATGTATCAAAGACCAGGGAAGCGATTCTGACACGGGCGGAAGGAAATATTGAACGGTACACACAGCGTTATGACTCTGCATTCCGTACTCTGGAACAGGTGCTCAATTTCTCACAGTCAGCAGCATGCAAATCACCACGTCAGCCGGGCTGCACGCTCACGGGAGTCTTACCTTCAGAACTCAGCGTTTCGCCAGATAACGTCTCATTATCCGGCGCATGGAGCCTGTCTTCCACGCTGACTGAAATATTTCTGTTGCAAGAGGCGCAGGGAATGCCAGAGGTCGCATGGGGGCGGATTCACGGCGAGAAACAATGGACAGAATTATTACGTCTGCATAATGCTCAGTTCGACCTTTTGCAAAGAACGCCTGAAGTTGCACGTACCAGAGCGACTCCACTGCTCGATTTGATAAGCCGGGCATTAATCAGCAATGGGGCAACAGAAAATCCTTACGGTATTAAATTGCCCGTCTCTTTATTATTTATTGCGGGGCATGACACTAATATTGCCAATCTCAGTGGGGTATTTGATCTTAACTGGTCTTTACCCGGTCAGCCTGATAATACGCCTCCAGGCGGGGAGCTGGTTTTTGAAAGATGGAAGCGAGTAAGTGATAATACTGACTGGATCCAAATTTCTTTTGTTTATCAGACCCTTCAACAGATGCGAGAGTTTAAGGCTTCATCATCCTCCTCTTTACCAAACAAAATTGTGCTTCCGTTGCCCTCCTGTCAGGATAAAAATGCTGAGGGAATGTGCTCGTTAAAACGCTTCAATGACATTGTGCAGACAATACGTGTTCCACAATGTGCAGTCATGGCTGATATAAACCGATAAATATCCTTCACGGGGTATTGAGGAGATAAAAGCGCGTGACAGGCAGATGTACGCTTAAAAGCGAATTTTGGGGCAGCTATGCCTTTGGAGTAAATTTGCGGGCAAAAATCGCCCCTGGGCGCGTTTTGAGGAGAACGTTTGAGGCGAAATAGTGTCCGCATACGTTCATGCTTGTCCGCCACACTCTTCAGTCCGCAGAAAAAATAAGTGTTTGATTTATCGTTGCCCAAGGAATCTATAGCATAAATAGGTATAAACGATACATCTTTTCCTCAGGCGCTCACGCTGCCGCTTAATCTCTTCGTCTCGCTTGTTAATTTATTGATAAATAAAAATATTTTCTCGCCATTTTTGCCCGCTGCACGCTCGCAGAGAGGGTCTATGCTTAATGAAAGTGTTCAAAAAGTGCCGTTTAGGGTAATACCCCTGATGCGCAGAGGTTGAAGTGAGAATTATTACCACTAACATAGCGTTATCGCCCGAAAGGCACTCACTCCAGGAGGCAGACCTATGGAATCACAAACCGGTACGTTCAACCCCGCTGAGTTTAACTGGCAGGGCCTGACGATGACCCCAGACGCGGCCAGACATATTCGCGACTTAATGGCGCAGAAGCCGGGTCTGCTGGGGGTGCGTCTTAGCGTTAAACAGAGCGGCTGCGCCGGGTTTGGCTATGTGCTGGACACCGTCAGCGAGCCGAAAGACGAAGACCTCGTGTTCGAGACCGATGGCGCGCGGCTTTATGTTCCGCTTCAGGCGATGCCGTTTATCGACGGCACCGAAGTGGATTACGTGCGCGAAGGCTTAAATCAGATTTTCAAATTCAATAACCCTAAAGCGCAGCACGCGTGCGGCTGCGGAGAAAGTTTTGGGGTCCAGGCGGAGTAATTATGTCCCGTAACAGTGAAGCAACTGACGATGTGAACACCTGGAGCGGCCCCCTGAACTATAAAGAGGGCTTCTTTACCCGGCTTCAGACCGATGAACTGGCGCACGGCATCAGCGAAGAGGTGGTGCGCGCCATTTCAGCCAAACGCAACGAGCCTGAGTGGATGCTTGAATTTCGCCTGAGCGCGTACCGCGCCTGGCTTGAGATGGAAGAGCCGCACTGGCTGCATGCGCATTACGACAAACTGAATTATCAGGACTACAGCTACTATTCTGCCCCCTCCTGCGGTCATTGCGACGACGCCTGCGCGTCACAGCCGGGCGCGGTGCAGCAGCCGGGCGGCAACAATAACAGCTACCTGACGCAGGAAGTGGAAGAAGCGTTTAACCAGCTCGGCGTACCGGTGCGTGAAGGCCGGGAAGTGGCGGTGGATGCCATTTTTGACTCCGTCTCCGTCGCCACCACTTACCGCGACAAACTGGCGGAGCAGGGCATTATCTTCTGCTCGTTCGGCGAGGCTATCCACGATCACCCGGAGCTGGTGAAGAAATACATCGGCACCGTCGTGCCGTCGAACGATAACTTCTTCGCCGCGCTGAACGCGGCGGTCGCCTCCGACGGCACCTTTATCTACGTGCCGAAAGGCGTGCGCTGCCCGATGGAGCTCTCCACCTATTTTCGTATCAACGCCGAGAAAACCGGCCAGTTCGAACGCACCATTCTGGTGGCGGATGAAGGCAGCTACGTGAGCTATATCGAAGGCTGTTCCGCGCCGGTGCGCGACAGTTACCAGCTTCACGCGGCGGTGGTGGAAGTCATCATCCATAAAGACGCCGAAGTGAAATATTCAACGGTGCAGAACTGGTTCCCCGGCGATAACAACACCGGCGGCATCCTGAACTTCGTGACCAAGCGCGCGCTGTGCGAAGGCGAAAACAGCAAGATGTCCTGGACGCAGTCGGAAACCGGTTCGGCCATCACCTGGAAATACCCGAGCGTCATCCTGCGCGGCGACAACTCCATCGGCGAGTTCTACTCGGTGGCGCTGACCAGCGGCCATCAGCAGGCGGATACCGGCACCAAGATGATCCACATCGGTAAAAACACCAAATCGACGATCATCTCCAAAGGCATCTCCGCCGGGAAAAGTCAGAACAGCTACCGCGGGCTGGTAAAAATCATGCCGACCGCCACCAACGCCCGTAACTTCACGCAGTGCGACTCGATGCTGATTGGCCCGGACTGCGGCGCGCACACCTTCCCGTATGTCGAGTGCCGCAACAACAGCGCCCAGCTTGAGCACGAGGCTACTACGTCGCGTATCGGCGAAGACCAGCTCTTCTACTGCCTGCAGCGCGGGATCAGCGAAGAAGACGCTATCTCCATGATCGTTAACGGCTTCTGTAAGGATGTCTTCTCAGAGCTGCCGCTGGAATTCGCGGTCGAAGCGCAAAAATTATTAGCCATTAGCCTTGAGCACAGCGTCGGCTAAGGTAAGAAAAAGGATAAGACATGTTAAGCATCAAAGATTTACAGGTCAGTGTGGAAGAGAAGGCGATCCTGCGCGGTTTGAACCTTGAAATAAAACCAGGGGAAGTACACGCCATCATGGGGCCGAACGGCTCCGGCAAAAGTACGCTTTCCGCAACGCTTGCCGGGCGCGAAGATTATGAAATCACTGGCGGCGAAGTGCGTTTCAAAGGCAAAGATCTGCTGGAGCTGTCACCGGAAGAGCGCGCAGGCGAAGGCATCTTTATGGCGTTTCAGTATCCGGTAGAAATTCCGGGCGTCAGTAACCAGTTCTTCCTGCAAACCGCGCTGAATGCGGTACGCGAATACCGCGGCCAGGAAGAGCTTGATCGTTTCGATTTCCAGGATCTGATGGAAGAGAAAATCAAGCTGCTGCAAATGCCGGAAGACTTGCTGACCCGTTCCGTTAATGTGGGTTTCTCCGGCGGTGAGAAAAAGCGTAACGACATTCTGCAAATGGCCGTGCTGGAGCCAGACCTGTGTATTCTCGATGAAACCGACTCGGGCCTGGATATCGACGCCCTGAAAATCGTCTCCGAAGGCGTGAACGCGCTGCGCGACGGTAAGCGTTCATTCATCATCGTCACCCACTATCAGCGCATTCTGGACTACATCAAGCCCGATTTCGTCCATGTACTCTACCAGGGGCGCATTGTGAAGTCTGGCGACTTCTCTCTGGTCAAACAGCTGGAGGAGCAGGGCTATGGCTGGCTTACCGAACAGCAGTAACGCGCTGCAACAGTGGCATCGCCTGTTTGAAGCGCAGGGCGGGGAGCGCTCGGAAGAGGCGCGCGAGCATCTGCAACAACTGCTGCGCCTCGGCCTTCCGACCCGTAAACATGAAGACTGGAAATACACGCCGCTCGACGGCCTACTGAAACACGATTTCGTGGCACCGGTTGCCGAGGCGCTGAGCCAGGAAGCACTGAGCGCGCTGGCGCTGCCCGTTGACGCGCTGCGCCTGGTGTTTATCGATGGCCGCTTCGCGCCGGAACTGAGCGACGCGACGGACAACAGCGGCTTTGAGATAAGCGTGAACGACAGCCGCCGCGGGCTGACCACGCCGGTGCAGCCGGAGGCGTTTTTACACCTGACCGAAAGCCTGGCGCAGAGCGTGACGCATATCCACGTGGCGCGTAACCAGCAGCCGTCAAAAGCGCTTCTGTTGATGCACATAAGCGCGGGCCGTGCGGGCGATGAAATCAACACCGTGCATTATCGTCATCATCTGGAGCTTGCCGAAGGCGCGCAGGCGACGGTTATCGAGCATTACGTCAGCCGTGACGAAAAGCCGCACTTCACCGGCGCGCGCCTGACCATGCAGGTGGGCGCTAACGCGCAGCTTAATCACTATAAGCTCGCGTTTGAAAACCCGGTGAGCTGGCACTTCGCGCATAACGATTTAATCGTGTCGCAGGATGCCCATGCCGCCAGCAGCAGCTATCTGCTGGGCGCGGGCGTGTTGCGCCACAACACCAGCACGCAGCTCAACGGCGAAAATATTACGCTTCGCGTGAATAGCCTGGCGCTGCCGGTGAATAACGAGGTGTGCGACACCCGCACCTGGCTTGAGCATAACAAAGGCTACTGCAACAGCCGCCAGCTGCATAAAACCATCGTGCGCGACAAAGGCCGCGCGGTATTTAACGGGCTGATTAAAGTGGCGCAGCACGCCATTAAAACCGACGGCCAGATGACCAACAACAACCTGCTGCTTGGCAGGCTGGCGGAAGTGGACACCAAACCGCAGCTGGAAATCTACGCCGATGACGTGAAATGCAGCCACGGCGCTACCGTAGGCCGCATCGACGACGAACAGATGTTCTATCTGCGCTCGCGCGGTATCAACGAACAGGCGGCGCAGCAGATGATCATTTACGCCTTTGCCGCGGAGCTGACCGAAAGCATCCACGACGAGGCGCTTAAACAGCAGGTGCTGGCGCGTATCGGCCAGCGCTTTGCAGGGGGAGAGGCATGAGTTTTTCTCTACAGCAGATCCGCAGCGATTTCCCGGTACTGTCGCGTGAGGTCAACGGCCAGCCGCTGGCCTATCTCGACAGCGCCGCCAGCGCGCAGAAGCCGACGGCGGTGATTGAGGCTGAGGCGGAGTTCTACCGCCACGGCTACGCGGCGGTGCATCGCGGTATCCATACCCTGAGCGCAGACGCGACCCAGCGTATGGAAGCTGTGCGCACCCGCGCGGCGCAGTTCATTAACGCGCGTCTGCCGGAAGAGATTGTGTTTGTGCGCGGCACTACCGAGGGAATAAACCTGGTGGCGAACAGCTGGGGCAACAGCCAGCTGCACGCGGGCGATAACCTGATCGTCACGGCGATGGAGCATCACGCCAATATCGTGCCGTGGCAGATGCTCTGCGCGCGTACCGGCGCTGAGCTTCGCGTGTTGCCGATTAACCAGGACGGCACGCTACAGCTCGATAAACTGCCGTCGCTGATGGATGAGCGCACCCGCCTGCTGGCGGTGACGCACGTCTCTAACGTGCTCGGCACTGAAAACCCGATCGCGGACATTATCGCGACGGCGCACCAGGCGGGCGTCAAAGTGCTGGTGGACGGCGCGCAGGCGGTGATGCACCACAAAGTAGACGTACAGGCGCTGGACTGCGATTTCTACCTCTTTTCCGGCCATAAGCTTTACGGGCCGACCGGGATCGGCATTCTGTACGCTAAAGAAGAGATTCTCCAGGCGATGCCGCCGTGGGAGGGGGGCGGGGCGATGATTGCGACCGTCAGCCTGACCGAAGGCACCACCTGGGCGGCAGCGCCGTGGCGGTTTGAAGCCGGAACGCCGAACACGGGCGGCATTATCGCCCTTGGCGCGGCGATGGATTATGTCGACGCCATCGGCCTTGAGAATATTCACGATTACGAGCGCACGCTGATGGCGTACGCGCTGCGCGAGCTGCAGGCGGTGCCGGACTTACAGATTTACGGCCCGGCAGAGCGCCTTGGCGTTATCGCGTTTAATCTTGGCAAGCACCACGCCTATGATGTGGGCAGTTTTCTCGATAATTACGGTATTGCGGTACGCACCGGCCATCACTGCGCGATGCCGCTGATGGAGTTCTACGGCGTGCCTGCGATGTGTCGGGCGTCGCTCGCGATGTACAATACCGAAGATGAAGTGGACCGGCTGGTGGCCGGGCTTATCCGCATTCATCGTTTGTTAGGCTAAAAGGAGCGAGAATGGCTGGTTTGCCGGAAAAAGAAAAACTGCTGCGTAACTTCAACCGCTGCGCCAACTGGGAAGAAAAATATCTGTATATCATTGAGCTGGGGCAGCGCCTGGCACCGCTTGATGACGCCGAACGCACGCCCGCGCACCGCATCCAGGGCTGCCAGAGCCAGGTCTGGATTGTGATGAACCCTGGCGAGAACGGCGTGATTGAGATGCGCGGCGACAGCGATGCCGCCATCGTCAAAGGGCTTATCGCCGTAGTGTTCGCGCTCTACCAGCAGATGACGGCGCAGGACATCGTAAACTTCGACGTGCGTCCGTGGTTTGAAGAGATGTCGCTTACCCAGCATCTCACCCCGTCCCGCTCTCAGGGCTTAGAGGCGATGATCCGCGCGATTCGCGCGAAAGCCGCCGACCTGAGCTAATCTTAAAGCACGGCTTTTCCTCGTCACGCGTGGCCTCTGCGGCCTCGCGGATGTTCTGCATTCCGGCCTCGCCGGTGAAAACAGGTCGTGCTTATGAAACCGATTTTTTCCTTCCCGCTGTTCGCGCTGCTGCTGATGGGCGCGACGCAGGCGTCGGCGGTGGATTACCTGCTCCCGCCGCCCGGCAGCCGCCTGATTGGCCAGAACCAGACCTGGCTTGTTCCTGCAAACAGTCAAAGCCTTGAGAAAATCGCCGAGCGATATCAGACCGGCGTGCTGTTACTGCTGGAAGCTAATAATACGGTTGACCCTTATCTGCCGATGCCCGGCAGCGAGCTGACAATCCCTTCGCAAATGCTGCTGCCCGACACGCCGCGCGAGGGGATAGTGGTTAATCTCGCTGAGCTGCGTCTTTACTACTATCCGCCAGGCGAGAACCGCGTGGAAGTCTATCCGATAGGCATCGGCCTGACGGGGCGCGAAACGCCGGTCATGACCACCCGCATCATCCAGAAAATCCCAAACCCCACCTGGACGCCAACGGCCGCCATGCGCGCCCGTTCGCAGGCGCAGGGCATCACGCTGCCTGCCGTGATACCTGCCGGGCCAAATAACCCATTAGGGCGCTTTGCGCTGCGTTTACAGCAGGGTGGCGGCGAATATCTTATTCACGGCACCAATGCCCGCAGCAGTATCGGGCTGCGCGCAAGTTCAGGTTGTATCCGTATGCGCGCCGCCGATATCAAATCGCTGTTTACCCAGGTGGCGTGGGGCACGCGGGTGCAAATCATCAATGAACCGGTGAAATATTCCACGGAGCCGGACGGCAGACGCTATGTGGAAGTGCACCAGCCGCTCTCGCGCAGTGATGCCGACAATCCGCAGACGATGCCCGTGGCGATTAACGCCGCTTTCGGACAGTTTATTGACGACGCGGGCACCGACGCGGTGGCGGTGGATAACGCGCTGACGCGCAGGGCGGGCTATCCCGTTCAGGTGGATGCACACAGCACGACGCCTGCGCCCGTGACGACGATACAGAGCGTGAAAGCGGCTGTGATGCCGTCAGGCGGTGAGACACTCTCTGACGCGGCAGAACCCACAGCAGGGCGCGTAACGATTCAGTGATCGTGTATGGCTGCATCCCGGTGATACGGAAGTTTATGGCGTCGGGTTTTGGTTATCAGTGCAGAGCGTAAAAACAGAAGAGGCGAGAGGGCTGGAGACAGGCAAAAAAAATGGCGCACAATGTGCGCCATTTTTCTTTCACACGGTACTATTACTTACGGTATTTAGTAGCCATGTTGTCCAGACGCTGGTTAGCGCGAGCTGCGTCGTCTTTAGCAGCCTGAACGTCGGAACGCATTGCGTTCACGTCGTTGCTCAGCTGGTCAACTTTAGCGTTCAGAGTCTGAACGTCAGAAGACAGCTGATCGATTTTAGCGTTGCTGGAGCAACCAGCCAGCAGAGTAGAACCCAGGATTACCGCGCCCAGTACCAGTTTAGTACGATTCATTATTAATACCCTCTAGATTGAGTTAATCTCCATGTAGCGTTACAAGTATTACACAAAGTTTTTTAGGTTGAGAATATTTTTTTGATGGGAATACGCTTAATTTTGATCGTTCGCTCAAAGAAGCATCGACCTTACGCGGATCATTAAAAAAATTGAGGGAAAACAGCTAACTTTCATCGGATTCATCTTAGAAAAAAACAATCTTAAATAGTGAAATCCGATTTGCTTTTTTATTCACAGCGTCTATTTAAGCCAAATTAAAAGGCGCCTCGCGGCGCCTTTTTTAATCATACATAAAAATAGGTGGATATTATTACAGGACGTGTACAGACGCGGTATTGGTCGTACCGCTCGGTACCAGTGCGCCAGAGACCATTACCACCACATCGCCTTTCTTCGCGAGACCACTTTCCAGTGCGGCATCTTTACCCAGACGATAGAAATCATCCGTAGAAGAGATCTCTTTCACCAGTTGCGGCACCACACCTTTGCTCAGCACCAGCTGACGCGCGGTCAATTCGTTGGTGGTCAGCGCGAGGATAGTCGCGTCCGGGAAGTATTTACGAACGGATTTCGCGGATTTACCGCCTTCGGTCGCCACCACGATCAGCGGCGCTTCCAGCTTCTCGGCCGTTTCTACCGCACCGCGGCAGACGGCTTCAGTGATACGCAGTTTACGGCTGTCGTTGTTAAACTCCAGACGGCTGGTCATCACGCGGTCGGTACGCTCGCAGATGGTCGCCATGATGGTTACCGCTTCCAGCGGGTATTTGCCTTTCGCGGATTCGCCGGACAGCATCACAGCATCGGTGCCGTCGAGAATGGCGTTCGCCACGTCGCCTGCTTCAGCGCGGGTCGGACGCGGGTTCTTAATCATGGAATCCAGCATCTGCGTTGCGGTGATAACGACTTTACGCGCGCGGATACATTTTTCGATCATCATCTTCTGCGCGAAGATCACTTCTTCTACCGGGATTTCCACGCCCAGGTCGCCACGCGCGACCATGATGCCGTCAGACGCTTCGAGGATATCGTCGAAGTTGTTCAGGCCTTCCTGGTTTTCGATTTTGGAGATGATCTGGATGTGCTCGCCGCCGTGCGCTTTCAGGTGCTGGCGAATTTCTTCGACGTCAGAGCGTTTACGAATAAAGGAGGCCGCCACAAAGTCGACGCCCTGCTCGCAGCCGAAAATCAGGTCTTTCTTGTCTTTTTCAGCCAGTGCCGGCAGCGCGATGGAAACGCCCGGCAGGTTAACGCCTTTGTTTTCACCCAGATCGCCGTTGTTCAGCACTTTACAGATGACTTTGTTGCCTTCGATGGCTGTGACTTCCATGCCGATCAGGCCGTCATCCACCAGCACGGTGTTGCCGACGGAAAGGTCTTTGGTGAAGCCTTCGTAGGTCACCGCAACGATTTCGCTGTTGCCGACAACGGATTTGTCGGTGGTAAAGGTAAAGGTCTGGCCCGCTTTCAGGGAGACATCGTTGCCGCCTTCCAGTTTGATGGTGCGGATTTCCGGGCCTTTCGTGTCCAGCAGAATGGCGGCTTGCTTGCCGGTTTTCGCGAGAACATTGCGCAGGTTTTTGATGCGCTGACCGTGTTCTTCGTAATCGCCGTGGGAGAAGTTAAGGCGCATCACGTTCATGCCCGCGTCGAGCATTTTGGTCAGCATTTCTTCGGATTCGGTTTTCGGGCCGATGGTGCAAACAATTTTCGTCTTTTTCATGACAGTCTTAATCTTTAGTTGAAGGATATGGAAATCATGCCCTGCGGCGTACTCTGCCGTTTGGGTAAACTTGTGTTGCGAAAGTTGTGATGCCACAGCCTAAGGATAGGTGACATCAAAAAAGCGTGCAGGAGAAAGTGTGCTTGTGGTTCAGCCAGGCGGCGAGTGAGCGATTGTTCGACGGTAAAGGCGATATCCAATGTGCTGAAACCATTCAAGTTAGAATGCCCGCATTATAGCTTCCACCAGGACAGAAAGGAATTAAAAACGCTGTTTCATAATGGAAAAGCTGCCACCGCTTCGTTTCTGTTACTTACCCGTTAAGGAAGGATGACAAAACGTTATAGGCGCGTCGTTATTGTACAACTGTCTTGTGAATGCGCTCGCAATAATAAAACAACACGCTCAAAATATATTCATCAGCCCAAAACGTTTCGGAATATCTATTATCGTTTATGTATTAGTCCTAAAAATCATTATTCACATAAGGTTTCAGTCGTGGGTGTTTATTTTTTATTCATTAATTAATTGCTGTCAGTAACCAATCCCTACTAATATCTGTCTTAAGAAAAAGCCTATAGCTTCCGTTTGTCCTATTGAAATCCTTCAAAGAATATGTTTTTAGCGCCTGGCTTGTCGCCCGGTTAATATATTCTCCCTACCCGAAAATAGCCTGATCTGCGTATTGCAAGGTAAGGATAATCCTAAAAGAGTGTCTCTATAGCAGAGCTAAATGCTTGTAAAGTTTAGCTTTAGTGAAAAGTCACTCAGAGTGACATTTTTTCATATATTTGATTTTAAAGGATTTTTATATTTGGTAAAAATTTGCAATAAGTAACGATGTAGCTACACTAAAACCAGCTTTAAGATGGCTCAAGGAACGGGAAAGATGTCGGATAAATAACTGTCTCGGGCAACAGCGCGCCGAGAGTTGAAGTGTGTCTGAAACACGTTGGGTTAATTATTTAATAGCAGCATAACCCTGATACTGATAATTAAGGTAGGTATGGCGATGACGCTTTCTTCATCTGCCAGTAATGGCTACGCCTTTATTTTA
Source organism: Cronobacter sp. 153480017-3 (assembly GCF_053627815.1). Classification (NCBI taxonomy): domain Bacteria; kingdom Pseudomonadati; phylum Pseudomonadota; class Gammaproteobacteria; order Enterobacterales; family Enterobacteriaceae; genus Cronobacter; species Cronobacter sp. 153480017-3. The sequence goes on from NZ_JBSEYN010000002.1 coordinate 686,990, forward strand.
CCCCCGGAAATACCCACACAGCAGGGTCCGGAAGGCATTTTTTACGATTTCAATGACGGCGCCAGACTGCTGCTCCCCGCAGGTGACTGGCGCGTCGAAATAAGCGATGACGAAACGGGAAATATACTTTTTGCGAGTGATATCGCCGAAGGCTGGGTAATTAGTACCAAGAAATACTATGTCCCGTTTCGGTTACAGGTCTGGAAAAAAGGGCAGAGCGAACCGCTGCTCGACCACGCGCTCGATATGCGCGACAAACCGGTGCTGATCTCCTTTCCCACCGGCACGCTGGGCGATCTTGTGGGATGGGTGCCCTATGCCGAACGCTTTCGTCAGACTTACGGCTGCCAGGTGGAATGCACGATGGCGCAGCCGATTATCGATCTTTTCGCGCCCGTCTACCCACAGTTGCAGTTTTACGCACCGGAGAACTGGGCGAACCACCGCACCCACCGGGAATTGCCTTACGCGACCTGGCGCGTCGGGCTGTTCTTCCAGGGCGATCTCGACAAGCAACCGTTTGATTTTCGCGCCGTCGGGTTGCACCGTACGGCCGGGCACATTCTGGGCGTCGACCCGAGCGAAATCGTCCCCGATCTGCGCGTCCATTCGCCGCGCCAGATAGCCGAACCCTATGTCTGCATCGCCACGCAATCCACCAGCCAGGCCAAATTCTGGAATAACGGCACCGGCTGGCATGAAGTGATTGAATTTCTGAAAGCGCAGGGCTACCGCGTGCTGTGCATCGACAAAGAGCGTGTTGTCGGGCGCGGCTATGTCTGGAACAAAATCCCTCACGGTGCGGAAGATTTCACCGGCAACCTGCCGCTGCGCGACCGCGTGGCGCTGCTCGAACACGCAGAGTTTTTCATCGGCCTCGGCAGCGGTCTCTCCTGGCTTGCCTGGGGCTGTCGCATTCCGGTGGTGCTGATTAGCGGTTTCAGCCTGCCGGCCAGCGAGTTTTATACCCCCTGGCGCGTCATCAATACCCACGTCTGCAACGGCTGCTGGGATGACGTGCGGCTTAATTTTGATCATCAGGACTATTTCTGGTGTCCGCGCCACAAAGGCACGGACCGGCAGTACGAGTGCACGCGTTTTATCACGGGTAAACAGGTGATTGGCCACTTACGTCGGCTGATCTCCCTGAAAAGCAACCCATTCGACATCAAAACAACAGCATTGGCAGACCCAAATCAGCATGCCGCATAACGGCGTCTGAGCGGGTTTCGAGGGCATCAATATGAAGAGAAGTCTTAATTGCAGTTACCGGCTGGTGTGGAGTGAAGTCCAGCGCGCGTTTATTGTGGTCTCCGAGCTCACGCGAGCGAAGGGCAAACGCGCCAGCGGGGCGGTGTTGTTGACGGCAGCGGTAGGGAGTTCGCTTGCCAGCGGCGGCGCGTTCGCGTTCACGCCCGATGTCACCTCGTCGGTACAGGATGAGCTGGTGCAGAACGGCACCCAGCAGGTTCTGGTCGGCGGGACGACGACAAATCATATTATCGGTGCGCAGGGCAATCAGATTGTTGCAGGCGGGCTGACACAGAAAACCACGCTGAATGATGGCGGCGTTCAGATTGTTCGCCAGCAGGGCGTGGCGAACGGCACTGTCATCAATGACGGTTTGCAGTTCGTGGAAAAAGATGGCCAGGCGCAGAGAACGGTTGTTCTCGAGGGTGGCGTACAGCAGGTAGCCGGTTCAGCGGTGCATACCGTCGTCGGCAATGGCGGCGAGCAACATGTACAGGCGAGCGGCACGGCAACCACCACCATTATCAATAATGGCGGTACGCAGTCGGTTGACGGCACGTCCATCTCCGCCGTGGTCAACGACGGGGGCCATCAGCTGGTGGAGCGCGGCGGTTATGCCCGTAACACCACCGTTAATAATGGCGGCGTGCAGTATGTCAGCGCGGGCGGTTCCTCCTCTGATGGCGTGATCTTTGGCGGCGGCATTCAGCAGGTTTCCGGCACTGCGTCCGGCACCAGCATCAACGACGGCGGCAGCCAGCAGGTCCAGGTTGGTGGTCAGTCCCGCGATGCGCAAATCAACAATCGCGGTACCCAGGCCGTTGACGGCACGGCGATTTCCGCCATCGTCAAAGACGGCGGTACTCAGATAGTCAACCGTGGCGGCCTTGCGAAAAACACCCAGGTGAACAGTGGCGGCCTGCAGCATGTGTCGCTTGGCGGCGCGTCTGCCGATGCCCATCTTTTCGGCGGCACGCAACAGCTGGCGGGTACGGCGTCAAACACCCAGATCGACGCTGGTGCACAGCAGCATATCGAAGCGACCGGGCTTTCCGTGAGCGCGACGGTCAACAGCGGCGGTCTGCAGAATGTCGACGGCACGGCCAACTATGCCACTATCAAAGACGGCGGTGTGCAACTGGTGCAGACCGGCGGCCATGCCAACAGTACCGTGGTGCGCGACGGCGGCATTCAGGACGTGGCCCTCGGCGGTTCGGCGTCTGACTCCATTCTTCTCGGCGGCACGCAGCAGCTCGCGGGCAACGCGGGCGGCACCATCATTGGCGATGGCGGCGTACAGCATGTGAAAACCGGCGGTTCGGCGTCCGGCTCGCTGATTAACGCAGGCGGCCTGCAGCGCGTCGACGGGACCGCGAAAGACACGACCATCAATGACAAAGGCATCCAGCTGGTCAACAGCGGCGGCCTTGCGGACAACACCGCGGTTCACAGCGGCGGTCTGCAATACATCGCCCAGGGCGGTGCGGCTTCTGAAGGCACCGTTTTTGGCGGCGGTATTCAGCAGGTTTCCGGCATGGCGTCCGGCACCAGCGTAAATGACGGCGGTTCCCAGCAGGTGCAGGTGACCGGTAAAGCGATCGGCACCCAGATCAACAATCGCGGTACCCAGGCCGTTGACGGCACGGCAATCTCGGCCGTGGTGAAAGAGGGCGGCACCCAGATCGTCAACAAGGGTGGTCTCGCGAAAGATACCCAGGTCAACAGCGGCGGCCTGCAGCATGTGTCGCTCGGCGGCGCGTCTGCCGATGCGCATCTCTTTGGCGGCACGCAGCAGCTCGCGGGCACCGCGTCTAACACGCAGATTGACGCTGGCGGCGAACAGCATATCGAAGCGACGGGCCTTTCTGTCAGCGCGACGGTCAACAGCGGCGGCCTGCAGAACGTGGACGGCACCGCGAATTTCGCCACCGTGAACGACGGCGGCACCCAACTGATTCAGACCGGCGGCCACGCCAACAGCACCGTGGTGCGCAGCGGCGGCGTGCAGGATGTGAAACTCGGCGGCGCGGCCTCAGGCTCCATCCTGCTTGGCGGCACCCAGCAACTGGCGGGTACGGCGGGCGATACCATTATCGGCGACGGCGGCGTGCAGCATGTGCAGGTGGGCGCGAATGCCTCCGGCACGCTCATTAACGCAGGCGGTCTGCAGCGCGTCGACGGTACTGCAAAAACCACCACCATCAACGATAAAGGCATCCAGCTCGTTAACCGTGGCGGCAAAGCGGACAGCACGGCGATCAACAGCGGCGGCCTGCAGTATGTGGCAGAAGGCGGCTCCGCCTCTGACAGCGTCGTCTTCGGCGGCGGCATCCAGCAGGTTTCCGGCAACGCATCCGGCACCAGCGTGAACGACGGCGGCTCGCAGCAGGTGCAGGTGACAGGCCAGGCGACCGGCACGCAAATCAACAATCGCGGCACTCAGGCTGTTGACGGCACGGCAATTTCCGCCATCGTCAAAGACGGCGGCACCCAGATTGTTAACAGTGGCGGTCTGGCGAAAAACACCCAGGTCAACAGCGGCGGTCTGCAACACGTCTCCGTGGGCGGCGCCTCTGCCGACGCGCATCTGTTTGGTGGCGTGCAGCAGCTCGCGGGCACTGCGTCTAATACCCAGATCGATGCTGGTGCGGAGCAGCATATCGAAGCGACCGGTAAATCGGTTAGCGCGACCGTTAACAGCGGCGGTCTGCAGAATGTCGATGGTACCGCCAACTACGCGACCATCAACGACGGCGGCGTACAGCTGGTGCAGAACGGCGGCCATGCCAACAGCGCCGTGGTGCGCAGCGGCGGCGTTCAGGATGTGAAACTGGGCGGCGCAGCGTCAGATTCCGTGCTGCTCGGCGGCATTCAGTCGGTCTCCGGTACGGCGGGTCGTACCGTTATCGGTCAGGGCGCTATTCAGCATGTGAAAACCGGCGGTCTGGCTTTCGCATCGCTGGTGAACGCGGGCGGTCTGCAACGCGTTGACGGCACGGCCACCTCGGCGGTCGTGAATAAAGACGGCATTCAGCTTGTCAACAGCGGCGGTCTGGCGCGTGCCACCACGGTTAACAGCGGCGGTCTGGAGCATATTAACTTCGGCGGCGCGTCATCCGATGGCGTTATCTTTGGCGGCGGCGCTCAGGTGGTCGCGGGCATGGCGTCCGGCACCAGCATCAGCGACGGCGGTGTTCAGCTCGTCACCAAAACCGGCATGGCGAACGATACTCACGTCAACCGCGGCGGCGTACAGAGCGTCGACGGTACCGTGACGTCCGCGGTCGTGAAAGATGGCGGTACGCAGATTATCAACAACGGCGGCCTGGCGCGCGGATCTATCGTCACCAGCGGAGGCCTGCAACACATCAACAAAGGCGGCGCGTCGTCTACTGCGAAAATCTTCGCAGGTGGCACCCAGGTGGTGGCGGGGACAGCGTCCGGCACCAGCATTGGCGACCGTGGCACGCAGCTCGTGCAGGAAACCGGTAAAGCGGTGGACGCGCAAATCAACCAGGGCGGCACGCAATCCGTTGACGGCACGGCTATTTCGGCTGTCATTAACGACGGCGGTCTGCAAATCGTGAATGTGGGCGGTCTGGCGGCGGGCTCTATCGTTCACAGCGGCGGCGTCCAGCACGTGAAACTGGGCGGCGCGGCGTCTGACGGCACCGTCTTTGGCGGCGGCACGCAGCTGGTTGAAGGCACCGCGTCCGGCACCAGCATCAGCGACGGCGGCGTGCAGCTCATCATGGCGAGCGGTCACGCGAAAGGCACGCTGGTCAACAGCGGCGGCGTCCAGCGCGTCGATGGTCAGTCGTTCGACGCGGTTGTTAACAACGGCGGGCAGCAGATTGTCGACCCGTACGGCTGGTCGCGCAGCACCGTGATTAACGCCGGCGGCACCCAGATTTTGGCTAACTCGGCGGTCGCTATCTCTACCGTGATGAACGGCGGCGAGCAGCACGTCAACAACGGCGCGCAGGCGCTGGCGACCCGTCTGCTGGGCGGCACGCAGAACATCGGCAGCGGCGGTAAAGCCTTCGACACCCGTGTCGAGAAAGGCGGCGTTCAGAACGTTAATTCCGGCGGTTACACCTACGGCGGCACCATCGCCACGGGCGGCAGAGAAAACGTCTTTACCGGCGGCACCACCGATATGACAACGGTGGAAGGCACGCAGATTGTGGACGGCCACTCCATCGTGACCATTCTGCAAAACAACGGCTACCAGCGCGTGAACAAAGACGCTCTGGCGGACGTGACGATGGTCTTCGACAACGGCGTGATGGATGTTTACGGGACTTCTGTCGGCTCCGAACTGTATGAGAATGGCGAACAGCGCGTGTATGCAGGCGCGAACGTCACCTCAACCTGGCTGAACGACGATGCGAAACAGACCGTCTACAACGGCGCGGTGGTTACCGAAACCAATAACCGCGGCGGCGAGCAAAACCTGCTGAGCGGCGGTCGCGCCGTGAACACCAGTATGGATACCGGCGCTGTCCAGAACATCGGCGCGGGCGCTACGGCTGAGAATACCGTGCTGATTAACGGCTCTGTACAGAACGTGCGCGGTACCGCTGACGGCGCTGAACTCGCGGCTGACGCGGTACAGAACGTCTACCGCGGCGGTGTGGCGAAAAACACCAGCCTGTATGGCCGCACTGCGCAGAATATCTACAACGGCGGCCAGGCTTTCAATACCAATATTGAATACGGCGGCGTTCAGAACGTGTTGACCGGCGGTACGGCGACCAGCACCACCATCAATCTGGGCGGTACGCAGAACGTCAACAGCGGCGGTACGGTGATTTCGACCATCATCAAGGCGGGCGGGATCCAGAACGTCAATGAAGGCGGTATTGTCATCGACAACACCGTGGTGGGCGATCAGGTCGTCAATAACGGCGGTACGGTGGCGTCTTCCACCGTCAGCGAAAACGGCAGCCAGAGCGTGACGCTGGGCGGTACGGCTATCGCGACCACCGTGACCAAAGGCGGCGTACAGTACATCCGTAAAGGCGGTGTCGCCGACCAAACCATCATTCACCAGGGCGGTATGCTGGCGGTGGCGGATGCGGCCGAAGCGACCAACATCGATCTTAACAGCGGCGCGGGCATTATCGCCGGTACCGACACAACGGTTAACGGCACCAACGCGCTGGGTCAGTTCTCTATCGCCAATAAACTGGCGAACAGCGTGCTGCTGGAAGGCGGCGGCGTGCTGACCGTTGCAGCAGACGGTATCGCCAACAACACCGTGGTGCAGGATGGCGGTAAACTCAACGTGGCGGATGGCGGTATCCTGACCGGCACCACCGCGCTGAAAGATGGCTCGGCCATCGCGGGCAACGTCACCAATACCGGCAAGCTGAGCGTGACCACCGATAAGAGCGACAACACCATTGCCGCGAATATCAACGGCACCGGCAGCCTGTACAAAGACGGCGACGGCAAACTGACCGTCAGCGGTATTCTGAAGCAGACCGGCGGCACCTGGCTGCAGAGCGGTACGCTGGTCTTCAGCGGCCTCGAAGCGGTGACGGACGTTATCGCGCAGCTTGGCACCTCGCTGCAACTGACCAACGGCACCTCGCTCACCGGTATGATTGACCCGACCGATCTGACCGTTGACGCTGGCTCCACCTGGCTGATGACCGGCAACTCGTTGCTGGACAACCTGACGCTCGGCGGCTCCATCGATTACCAGGCACCGACGGGCGCGTTCGTTCCGAAAACCCTGACGGTTACTAATCTGACAGGTAACGGCGGTACGATCACCCTGAACACCCTGTTCCAGGGCGGTACGGCGACCACCGACAGCCTGATCCTTGACGGCGGCACCGCGACCGGCAACACCCGCATCGCTATCCGTAATCAGGGTGGCCTCGGTGCGCGCACCACCGGCGACGGCATCCAGGTTGTGAGTGCCATCAACGGTGCGACCACCACCGACGATGCGTTCAGCCTTGCCAACAACCTGCAGGCGGGGGCGTATAACTACAGCCTGCGTCAGGGCGCTGGCAACGAAAGCTGGTATCTGACGACCGCGTCCGGTAGCGGCGATGAAAACGGCCCGCAGAACTACCGTTCAGCCATGTATCTCTACACCTCGCTGTATGCGCAGGCGATGGACTACGACAGCGCGCTGCTTGGCTCGCTCGACAGCCGTCGCTACGCGGCACGCAGCCCGTCTGAAGATGGCAGCAACCTGTGGGCGCGCTTCCAGGCAGGCCAACTGAGCCACGATCATGGTGGTGCGGATCTGCGTAACGGCAACACGCCGGAAAGCAAAGGCGGCTACACCTTCCTGCAGATCGGTAGCGATTTGTGGAGAGGCCAGGCATCCTCGATGGAATGGGGTGTCGGCATCTACGGTGCGGCAGGTCTGTCGGCTATCGACGTTCAGCGCAGCGAGAAATCGAAAGCGGGTACGGTGCGTGATGACGCGTACAGCGCCGGTCTGTATGTCAATGGTGTGCATGAGAGCGGCTGGTGGGTTGATGTGGTGGCGCAGGGTACGCGTCATAACTTCGATACCAACCCGCGCGATGGCGACGGTATGAAAACGCACGGCTGGGGCTATGTGGGCTCCTTCGAAACCGGTCTGCCGTTTGATATCGGCAGCGGCCTGGTGCTCGAACCGCAGGTGCAATACCAGTACCGCGGCGTGAACCTGAAAGATGGCAACGACGATGCTGCTGATGTGCAGTTCGGCGACGGTCACAGCCAGCAGGTGCGTGCCGGTCTGCGCTTTGGCAACAACGCGACGCTGAAAGAGAGCGGCAACCCGCCACCGGTAAGCTGGTGGGTGCGTCCGTCCTTTATCCAGACGTTTGACTCCAAAGGCGACGTTAACGTGAGCGCGCCGGGTGTGGCAGGCAGCGAGGTCTCCTTCAATCCGGATCAGGACGGTACCGCCGCCGCGCTGGATGTGGGTATCGACGGCCAGATCCGCGACAACGTGACGCTCGGCGTTCGCGCCGGTTACACCAAAACCATCGACGACGCCGGTACCGGCGGCTACGGTGGCCAGGTGACGCTGAAAGTCAGCTTCTGATAACACGCAATGAGAACAGCCGCCCCACACGGGGCGGCTTTTTTTTGCGTGTAATAAAGGAAGAGGAATGGATGTGATGGCGGCATCAGCGCCACGTGGTTCGTAGGGTGGGTAAGCGCAGCGCACCCACCGTTTTTTTAACCCGCCACAAAACAAACGGTAAGGTGATGGTTTTATTCCGGCTAAAAAAAAATCGGCCCATCAGGGCCGATTTTCCGCCGGGAGCCGGGATTGCAAAGGGGGCGGCGGCGAGCCCCCTTTGCACGTTCGCGTAAAACGAGCATCCATATAAAGGGAACATTATGGCGAACGGAACGTGTTCACCGCTCTGGTATATATCACCCGGCCAGGGCGTTCTCCATAATGCTGGATGGCGGGTGCGCTTCGCTTACCCGCCCTACGATATTGGGCCGCACGTTAGATGTAGGGTGGGTAAGCGAAGCGCACCCACCGTGTTTGCGGCGAAACGGCGAAGCCGATTTTTTTAAGCCGGAGCAAAACCACCGGATTCGACCTTATCTTCCTTTGTAGGGTGGGTAAGCGAAGCGCACCCACCGTTTCAATCACGCACCCAGCGTACCAGTCACACGCCCAGCCGGTCCCGCAGGCTGTAATACGCGGCACCCATCGCGGTAAACGGGATCTGAAACGAGCGCCCGCCGGGGAACGGATAATGCGGCAACGTCGCGAACGCGTCGAAACGCTCGGCGTCGCCGCGCAGCGCCTCGGAGATAAGCTTGCCGGCAAGGTGCGTACAGGTCACGCCGTGGCCGCTGTCGCCCTGCATATAATAAATGTTGTTCTCAAGCCGCCCGAACTGCGGCATTCGCGAGAGCGTCAGCAGGAAATTCCCCGTCCAGCGATAATCGATCTTCACGCCTTTCAGCTGCGGGAACGTCTTCAAAAGCTTCGGCATAATCAGCCGGTCGATGTCATCCGGGTCGCGTGCGCCGTAGACCACGCCGCCGCCATAGAGCAGGCGGTTATCCGCCGTCAGCCGGTAATAATCGAGCAGATAGTTACAATCCTCGACGCAATAATTATTCGGCAACAGCGACGCCGCCACGTCCGGAGCCAGCGGCTCGGTCGTGACCACCTGCGTGCCGCACGGCATACTGCGCCGCGCGAGCGCAGGCTCAAGACGCGTGCCGAGATAGGCGTTGCCCGCCACAATCACGTAGCGCGCCGTCACCTGGCCCTGCGCGGTTTTGACCACGGCAGGCTGGCCGTGCGTAATGCTCACCGCCGCCGACTGCTCGAAAATCTTACCGCCGAGCGAGCGAATCGCCTCCGCCTCGCCGAGCGCCAGGTTTAACGGATGAATATGGCCGCCATTGTGATCGAGCAGCGCGCCGGTATAACGCTGGCTCGCGATTTCTCCGCGCACCGCATCGGCGTCCAGCAGCTCAAGACCGTTATTGCCGTAGCGCTCCCAGCTGGCCTTTTGCTCCATCAGCCCGAGATACTGTTTGCGGTTCAGCGCCACAAACATCCCGCCGGGGCGGTAGTCGCACTGAATGTCATAACGCGTAATGCGCTCGCGGATTATCTCGCCGCCTTCAAACATCATGCTGCCGAGCATCCGCGCCGTTTCTGCGCCGTAGCGCGCCTCGATAACGTCAATATCGCGGCTATACGAGTTCACCACCTGGCCGCCGTTGCGTCCGCTCGCGCCAAACCCAATCCGCGCGGCCTCCAGCAGCACCACGTCATAGCCTTGCTCCACCAGATGCAGCGCCGACGAAAGCCCGGTATAGCCGCCGCCGACAATACAGACATCGCACTGGAGTGATTCTGTAAGCGTCGGGAAGGGCGCATGCGGGTTGGCGCTTGCGGCGTAGTAGCTGTTTACATGTTCAGTCATGATTGTGCTCCAGGCTCATCCAGATGGTTTTCAGTTCGGTGAATTTTTCCAGCGCGTGCAGCGATTTATCGCGCCCGTTGCCGCTCTGCTTATAGCCGCCGAACGGCACGGTCATATCGCCGTCGTTATAGTTATTGATAAAGACGGAGCCCGCCTTCAGACGTCGGGCCATGCGATGGGCGCGGGAGAGCGAGTTGGTCCAGACGGCGGCGCCGAGCCCGTAGTCGCTGTCGTTGGCGAGCCGCAGCGCTTCCTCTTCGCCGGTAAAGGTCGTGACCGCCAGCACCGGGCCGAAAATCTCCTCGCGGGCGACGCGCATCTGGTTATCCACATCGGTAAAAATCGTCGGGCCAACGCAGGCCGGGTGCGTCTGCGCGCGGCCATCGAGCCACAGCGTCGCGCCCTGCGCCTGGCCAAGTTCTATATAGCGGCGCACGCTGGCGGCGTGATCGTCATCTATCAGCGTGCCCATGGTGGTTTGCGGGTCGAGCGGATCGCCCGGCGTAAAGCTCTGCGCATGCGCTTTCACGCGCGCCAGAAACGCGTCTTTAATGGAGGCTTCCACCAGCAGGCGCGTACCGGCGATGCAGACCTGGCCCTGGTTATAGAAAATCCCGGCGGCAGCCGACGCCGCGGCCTGGTCGAGATCCGGGCAATCGGCGAAAACGATATTAGCGCTCTTGCCACCCGCTTCGAGCCAGACGCGCTTCATGTTCGATTCGCCCGCGTCTTTAAGGAGCTGTTTGCCGGTGCGGGTGGAGCCGGTAAAGGTCATCACGTCCACATCCGGGTGCAGCGAGAGCGCTTGGCCCGCCTCGTGGCCAAAGCCCGGTATTACGTTCAGCACGCCATCCGGCAGCCCCGCTTCACGCGCAAGCCCCGCAAGGCGCAGCGCCGAGAGCGGCGATTTCTCAGAGGGTTTGAGCACCACGCTGTTACCGGCGGCAAGCGCCGGGCCAAGCTTCCAGCAGGCGAGCAGCAGCGGGAAATTCCACGGCACGACCGCCGCCACCACGCCGACCGGCTCTCGCACGATCATCGCAAGCGACGCGTTATCGGTGGGTGCCACCTCGCCATAGAGTTTATCGACCGCTTCGGCGTACCAGCGCAGCGCGCGGGCCGCGCCTGGAATATCATCACGCAGGCTATGGCGAATCGGTTTACCGGTGTCGAGCGACTCCAGCAGCGCCAGCTCCTCGTGATGCTGCTCCATTAGCGCGGCCAGGCGCATGAGCACCGCTTTGCGCGCAGCGGGTGCCGCCTGCGACCAGTCGCCGCGCTCGAACACCGCACGGGCGCTCGCCACCGCGGCGTCCACGTCGCGCTTCGCCCCGCGCGCCACTTCGGCAAGCGTCTCGCCGGTGGCCGGGTTGAGTACGCTAAAAGTGTCGCCGCTGGCAGCCGCCCGGTAATCGCCCTGATAAAATAGCCGGCCTTCGATGGTCAGCCGCGCCGCCTTATTCTGCCAGTAGGTTAAATCGTGAAATTCCATAGCCTCTCCTGTGATTACAAAGGGTTAGCGCGTGTAAGGCGGCGGTTCCGCCTGAATTTTTGACGCAGAAGCCCGCAGGCGAAAAAAGCCCGTTTAGCTCAGGTCAGATGCGGCCCGTGTCAGGCGCGCCCGGCGTCTTCTTCCAACCGAACGCGCTGAACGGTTATCAGAAGGTGGTGGGCGTGTGCGCGCTGATGATGCGACAGATCCCGGCCGAGGTATTGCTGAAGCTGTGAGGTATGCCGGTATTGATGGCATAGCTCTGGCCTGCGGTCAGGTGGAACGTCTGGCCGTTAACGGTCAGCACAATTTCCCCTTCCAGCAGGGTGCCAATCTCTTCACCCTGGTGTTTGATCCTCTCCCCGGTCGTGGTGCCGGGCTGGTACGTTTCAAACAGCATCGCCAGCGTGCGATGCGGATTCCCGTTATGAATCAGCTTCATCGAGACGCCCTGGCTGCCTATCTCAATCAAATCTTCCTGATTGATGACGACCTGCGGTTCGTCCGGTTTTTCTGGTTCGGCAAAAAATTCCGACAGCGAGAGCCCGTACACCTTCAGCAGCTTTTGCAGCGTGCTGATGGCCGGACTCACTTTGTCCTGTTCAATGGTGCTGATAGCGCTGTGCGTAAGCCCGGAAAGTTCAGCGACGCGGCGCTGCGACAAACCCAGTTGCTGGCGGATCTGCGCTAAACGCTTCCCCGGCGCCAGGGTGACATCGCTCATAGAGTCTCTTCCTTCATAGTAACGTCAGGCGGGTCGGGGCTTCTCGGCCCGAAACCCCCGACAGGCGGTAATAAAACCTTCAAACAACAGCCGCGAGAGTGCGTACTCGCTGCTGTTCCATTCCGGGTGCCACTGCACCCCCAGTGCAAACGGGTGATCGATAACGCTTGCGGCTTCCACAAGGCCATCCGGCGAGCGCGCTTCCACGCGCAGCCGCGAGCCCAGCGTGCGGGCGCCCTGGCCATGCAGCGAATTTACCCAAAACGTGTTGCAGCCCGGTATCAGTTTGCCAAGAAGCCCTCCCGGCACCACCTGCACCTCGTGAGAGGGCGCGTACTGCTGGTCCAGCGGCAGTTCAGGATCTTCGCGGTGTTCCAGCAGTTCCGGCTCGTCAAACAGCCGACGATACAGCGTCCCCCCGGTGGCGACAACCAGTTCCTGAAGCCCGCGACAGATGGCGAAAAGGGGAATGCGCCTTTCCAGCGCGCGCTCTATCAGCGCGATGCTCAGAGTGTCCCGCCCGGGATCGGCGGCAGGCTCATCGCCGTTTTCACCATACAGGTGCGGCTGAACGTTGCTGGGGCTGCCCGGCAGCATAATGCCGTCAAGTTCAGCGAGTAGCTGATCGAGAAGAACAGACTCAGCGACGATATGAGGCAGGGGCACCGGCAAGCCGCCAGCGTTCAGCACGGCGTTAATGTACTTCTCTTGTAACGTCTGGCTTGGGTGCCCCTTAATACTGTTTCTGCACATCACGACGCCTATCATCGGCCTGTTAAATATAATGCCCATACTGTCCTCTCGCGCTGGTCTAAATTCTGCACAAACGCTACGTTTGCACCGCCTTCTGTTCAATATTTTCTCAATCTAGCAGCGATGTAACCAAAATTCAAACGAGATTTAACATTTGAAAAACATTTCTGTTGCATCTAGATTCTAAAAGTGGAAATTATATCGAACGGTCTGATTGCGGGACCGGCATCTGCAACAACGGCGGTGAATCATGGAAACCAATATCGTGGAAGTAGAAAATTTTGTGCATCACAGTGAAGAGAGGCGAACCAGTGCGTTTGCCCGCGAAGTGAATGCCTACCTTGAGCGTTACCCGTTGACCGAGTATGTCGACGTAATGCTGACGGATCTCAACGGCTGTTTTCGCGGCAAACGCATCCCTGTGGCGGGTCTTTTAAAAGTCGAGAAAGGCTGTTATTTCCCGGCTTCGGTCTTTGCGATGGATATTCTGGGCAATGTGGTGGAAGAGGCGGGGTTAGGGCAGGATCTCGGCGAGCCGGACCGCCGCTGCGTGCCGGTCCTGGGAAGCCTGGTGCCGTCGGCCACTGACCCGGAGTATCTCGGGCAGCTTTTGCTGACCATGCAGGATGAAGATGGTACTCCCTTTGACGTTGAGCCGCGCAACGTGCTGAACCGGCTCTGGCAGCAGCTGCGCCAGCGCGGTCTGCACCCCGTGGTAGCGGTAGAGCTGGAGTTCTATCTCATTGACCGCCAGCGTGACGCCGAAGGCTATCTCCAGCCGCCGTGCGCGCCCGGCACTCAGGATCGCAACACGCAAAGCCAGGTCTATTCAGTCGATAATCTTGATCGCTTCGCTGATGTGTTAAGCGATATCGACGAGCTGGCGCGTATGCAGCAGATCCCCGCCGACGGCGCGGTGGCGGAAGCCTCGCCGGGCCAGTTTGAAATCAACCTGCACCATACCGATAACGTCTTACAGGCGTGCGATCACGCGCTGGCGCTCAAGCGTCTCGTGCGCCTGGTAGCCGAAAAACACGGCATGCAGGCCACCTTTATGGCTAAACCCTATGAAGAGCACGCCGGTAGCGGAATGCACATCCATATCAGCATCGTTGATGATAATGGGCAGAATGTGCTGGCGCTTCCCGACGGTGACGATTCCGCGCTGCTTAAGCAGGCGCTCGCCGGGATGATCGACATGATGCCCGCCTCGATGGCGCTGCTTGCGCCAAACGTTAACTCCTACCGCCGTTTCCAGCCGGGGATGTATGTCCCGACGCAGGCCTCGTGGGGCCACAACAACCGCACTGTGGCGCTGCGCATTCCCTGCGGCGATCGCGACAGCCACCGCGTGGAATATCGCGTGGCGGGCGCGGATGCGAACCCTTATCTCGTGATGTCTGCGGTACTTGCAGGTATAGTGCACGGCCTGGAAAACGACTTGCCGCTGCCAGAGGCGGTGGAGGGCAACGGTCTGGAGCAGGAAGGAGCGCCGTTTCCTATCCGCCAGAGCGACGCCCTGTATGAATTCCAGGTTCATCCGGCGATGCGCGAGCGGCTGGGCGCGCGTTTTTGCGAGGTGTTTCACGCCTGCAAGAACGACGAGCTTATCCAGTTTGAGCGGCTCATCACCGAAACGGAAATTGAGTGGATGCTGAAAAACGCCTGACGGCTGGCCTGAAACTTTCCCCGCTTTATGGCAGGCGGGCGTTATCCAGGCTACAGGTTGTTAATACCCAAAGCGGATTCAGTACGCACCATGCCGCGCCACAGAAGGCCGCGGCGAAAGCTCGCCGGGCCTGTTGCGCCGGCTTTTCCGGTGTCGCGTGAAGGATAAGCGCGCGACAGCGGTTTACAGACGACGTTCAGGATACGTTACGAGGATATTGAGATGGTGCCACTTTATGTCTGTCCGCTGCGCGCGGGCACCCGCCTGAGCCGCAGTAACTATGGGCCCGCGCCCGAGGCATTGCTTCATCCGCGTTTTCAGCGCGCGTCACGACGACTCCCTCCGGCCTCTGTTTCGCGACGAATCAAAGAGACGAAAGGGGGGACGCGCGATGGCGATTAACTACGATCTCAACGTTGCCGCGGCGCGTCCGCAGCTGCGCAAATCGCTCAAACTCTGGCAGGTGGTGATGATGGGCCTGGCCTATCTGACCCCGATGACCGTGTTCGACACCTTCGGCATTGTATCCGGTATCAGCAACGGCCACGTGCCAGCCTCTTATTTGCTGGCGCTGGCGGGCGTGCTGTTTACCGCCATCAGTTACGGCAAATTGGTCAAGCGCTTCCCGACGGCAGGCTCCGCCTATACCTACGCCCAGCAGGCGATTAACCCGCACGTGGGGTTCCTGGTGGGCTGGTCGTCGCTGCTCGATTATCTGTTCCTGCCGATGATCAACGTGCTGCTGGCGAAGCTCTACCTCTCGGCAATGTTCCCGGACGTGCCGCAGTGGATCTGGGTGGTGCTTTATGTGGGCATCATGACGCTCGCGAACCTGAAAAGCGTCAATCTGGTGGCGAATTTCAACACGCTGTTTGTGACGGTGCAGGTGGCCATCATCGTGGTGTTTATTTTTCTTGTGATCCACGGTCTGCATAAGGGCGAGGGAACGGGCACCATCTGGTCGGTACAGCCGTTTGTCAGTGAAAACGCGCAGCTGTTGCCGATTATCACCGGAGCGACCATTGTCTGTTTTTCGTTTCTCGGTTTCGATGCCGTGACGACGCTTTCGGAAGAGACGCCTGATGCAGACAAGACCATTCCGCGCGCAATTTTCCTGACGGCGCTCTACGGCGGCGTGATTTTCATCGCGGCCTCGTTTTTTATTCAGCTCTTTTTCCCGACGATGGGGCGCTTTAAAGAGCCGGACGCGGCGCTGCCGGAAATCGCGCTTTACGTGGGCGGCAAGCTGTTCCAGTCGGTTTTCCTCTGCTGTACGTTTGTGAACACGCTGGCGTCCGGGCTTGCGTCGCACGCCAGCGTGTCGCGCCTGCTCTATGTGATGGGCCGCGATAACGTCTTTCCGGAAAAGGTCTTTGGCTATGTGCACCCGAAATGGCGCACGCCCGCGCTGAACGTGATTCTGGTGGGCGTCGTGGCGCTGAGCGCGCTTTCTTTTGACCTGGTGACTGCGACGGCGCTGATTAACTTCGGCGCGCTGGTGGCGTTTACGTTTGTGAACCTCTCGGTGGTGAATCACTTTTTCCTGCGGGAAGGGCGCAATAAAGGCTGGAAGGACCGGATTAATTATCTGATCCTTCCGCTGGTGGGCGCGCTGACGGTTGCGGTGCTGTGGCTGAATCTGGAGAAGAGTTCGCTGACGATGGGGCTTATCTGGGCCGCGCTGGGGCTGATGTATCTGACGTGGCTGACGCGCCGTTTCCGCCGCCCGCCGCCGATGTTTAAGGGTGAATGATTCGTGTAGGGCGGGTAAGCGCAGCGCACCCGCCAGCAAACGAAAGCCGCCGTTACCGTAGGGCGGGTAAGCAACGCGCACCCGCCATCAGGCGGGGATTCAGATGATATATACCAGGGCGGTGAACACGTTCCGTTCGCCCTGAGGTCACCCTCGTATGAAGGCTTTCCTCACGCGAACGTGCAAAGGGGGCTCGCCGCCGCCCCCTTTGCAATCCCGGCTCCCGGCTCCCGGCGGAAAATCGGCCCTGATGGGCCGATTTTTTTTAGCCGGAGTAAAACCATTACCTTACCGTTCGTTTTGTGGCCGGGTGAAAAAAACGGTGGGTGCGCTTCGCTTACCCACCCTACATCAAACGTGAGGCCCAATATCTCGTCAAACGTGAGGCCCAATATCTCGTAGGGCGGGTAAGCGCAGCGCACCCGCCAGTAAACGAAAACCACCGTTACCGTAGGGCGGGTAAGCGGAGCGCACCCGCCAAAAATCCCCCGCTCAAAATCACTCCCCAAAACCGCAACGCTTACAGCGCTTCCTTATCGATTCCCAGCCGCTTCATTCGTGAAAGCAGCGTCGTGCGCTTCACGCCCAGGCGCGCGGCAGCGCCTTTCGGCCCGGCGATCACCCCGTTGGTTTCCTTCAAAACCCGCGTTATCCGCGCCACCTCATCTTCACCGTCGCGCACCTCGACGGGCGGCGGCGCGACCGGTTTTTTCGCCGGACGCGGCGTCAGCTCCGGCAGTGAGAGCTGCAACACATTGCCGCGCGTCAGCAGCACCGCGCGCTCAATTACGTTTTCCAGCTCGCGCACGTTACCCTGCCACTCCATCTGGCTTAACGTGTGCAGCGTCTCGGCGGGAATACTGTCGATGCTGCGCCCCAGACGGCGCGCGATTTTAAAGGTGAACGCTTTCACCAGCAGCGGAATATCTTCCGGGCGCTCGCGCAGCGGCGGCAGGTGGATCGGGAACACGTTCAGGCGGTAGTAAAGATCGCTTCTGAACTCGCGGTCCGCCACCATCTGCCGTAAATCGCGGTTGGTGGCGGCAATCAGCCGCACGTCGGTCTGGATAACTTTGTTACTGCCGAGCCGCTCAAACTCCTGCTCCTGCAACACGCGCAGCAGTTTCGGCTGCAGATCCAGCGGCATATCGCCCACTTCATCCAGAAACAGGCTGCTTTTATCGGCAAGCTCAAAACGCCCGATGCGCTGGGCGCTGGCGCCGGTAAACGCGCCGCGCTCGTGGCCGAAGAGATCGCTTTCCAGAAGCCCTGCGGGCATCGCAGCACAGTTCATCTTCACCATGCGCCGCCCGTTGCGGTCGCTCAGGTTATGAATCGCGCGCGCGATAAGCTCTTTGCCGGTGCCGGTTTCGCCAAGAATTAGCACCGTGCTGTCGCTTTTGGCGACCATTTCCACCTGCTTCATCACGGCCATCATCGCATCCGATCGCCCGATGATTTCGCCGAAATCCGCCGGAACATTGTTAATCTGCTCGGTCAGCGCCAGGTTCTCATCCACCAGACGCTCTTTAAGGCGGTGGATCTCCTGGTACGCCAGCGCGTTATCCACCGCAATCGCGATGCGCTCGGCAATCTGGCGCAGCAGTTTTAAGTTAGCGGCGGTGAAAATATGCTCCTCGCACTGCGCGAGCTTCAGCACGCCCAGCATCTTCTCGCCAAACATCAGCGGCAGCAGGCAGATGGTCTGGATCTGGTTATTCCACATCTCAAACAGCATCTGTTCGTAAGGCGCGAGATCGTCGCGCTGGTGCAGATTCACCAGCAGCATTTCGCGCGAGCTGAACACGCGCGCCGAGAGCGTGCCTTTCTCCTGCACTTCGCTCTGATCGTGCAGCGGCGCGGCTTCATCGACATAGTGCGTGGAGTAAATCGTCAGTTTGCCTTTGCGCGACGCCGGCAGAACGATACTGATGGAGTCGATGCTGAAATAGCGGTGGATCTCATGCGAAATCTCAGTCACCAGCTCGTCGAGATGCAGTTTGGAGAGCACTGCGTTAGTGATGGCGACCAGAATGCGAAAGTCGTCGCGCTCCCGGCACAGCAGCGCGTAATCCTGGCTGTTGCCAAGCCGCGTCTGGATTTGCTCCGCCGCGACGCTCACGATTTGCGTCAGCGTCTGCAGCCGTGAAAATTCTTTTTCGCTAAAGCTTTCTGGCGTGTCGCGAATAAACTCGCAGCCGCCGAAAATATGGCCTTCGGCGGCGAGCGGGGCCAGGCAGTAGTAGCCAAAGGCCGGGTAGAGCGGGAGTGCCGCAAGCTGCGGCCAGGTCTCGGCGAATTCGTCATACTGGCAGTGCAGCACTTCGGGGCGCGAGAGCAGCCGACGCACCGGGCCGTGAGAGAGCACCGTTTCGTCTTCATACGTCACGGCATTGCCGACGCTGTCGACGCTGTAAAAACAGGTACGCTGATGTTTCGGGTGATACAGCAGAATGTTAACCCGATCCGCCATGCCGGAGGCGTTAAGCAGCGATTTCAGCGCCTCCGCCAGCGCGCAGAGATCGGGCTGGCGCATCAGAGTGCGAGTGATGTCGAACAGCCCTTGCTGGCCGAGATCGCTCATGGGTGTGTATGACATTGGCTCATCCAGAATGCGTTCGCAACGTGCAGAAACGTAAATCAATATTGTAGGCACAGCCTGTTTATCAGGTTCTTGCGCAAAAACAGGGTTTAGCAGATCCGGGGTAAAGGTTCGCTATGCGGCAGATCAAGCGTGCGCTTCACGCCGTAAATCCCGGCGACCCGCACGCCTTTTTGCGCCACGACCTCGCCGATAATGGCCGCATCCTGCCCCAGCGGATGCGCACGCAGCGCTTCCAGCACGTGTTGCGCCGCCTCGCGCGCTACGTCTATCACCAGTTTGCCTTCGTTGGCGAAATTCAGCGCATCCAGCCCGAGCAGCTCGCAAACGCCGCGCACGGCGGGTTTCAGCGGCAGCGCGCGCTCCTGTAATTCGATCCCACACCCCGCGCTTGCCGCGAATTCATGCGCCACGGCGTTAACGCCGCCGCGGGTAGCGTCACGCAGGGCTTTTACACCAGGCACGGCGCGTAATTGCTGAATCAGCGGCGAGAGCAGGGCGCAGTCGCTTGCAAGCTCTCCTTCAAGCCCCAGTTGTTCTCGCAGGTTGAGAATCGTCGCGCCGTGATCGCCAAGCGTGCCGGAGACCAGCAGCACGTCGCCGGGCGCAAGCTGCTGCGCGCCCCAGTGAATATCCGCAGGGATAGCCCCAAGCCCGGCGGTGTTGATAAAAAGCTTATCCGCCGCGCCGCGAGGCACCACTTTGGTGTCGCCGGTGACAATCTGGATGCCCGCTGCGCGCGCCGTCGCGGCCATACTGTGGGCGACTTTCTCAAGCGTCGCCATCGCCAGCCCCTCTTCAAGAATAAACCCGCAGGAGAGCCAGCGCGGTATGGCACCGCTCACCGCGACGTCATTGGCGGTGCCGCAAACCGCGAGCTTGCCGATGTCGCCGCCGGGGAAAAACAGCGGGTCGATAACATAGCTGTCGGTGGAAAACGCCAGCCGGTCGCCAGCCGCCGTCAGTTCGGCGAGCGGCAGTCGCGCCTGATCTTCCTGCTCCGCCAGCCACGGGTTTGCAAACGCCTGCATAAACAGGTGGTCGATCAACTGTTGCATCGCCTGGCCGCCGCTGCCGTGGGCGAGGGTAATGGTGTTCATGCGTCGCACTCCTCTGAACGATACTGATACCAGGCGGCGCAGGCTCCTTCCGAGGAGACCATCAGTGCGCCGAAGGCGTTTTGCGGGTTACAGTGAGCGCCGAAGAGCGGGCACTGGGCGGGTTTACAGCGACCGGTCAGCACCTCGCCGCAGCGGGCGTCGGGGGAATCGTTGACTTGCTGTGGCGCTGGCGCGAAATGCGCCTCGGCGTCAAAGGCCTGAAACGGCGCGCGAAGCCGCACGCCGGAGTGGTTTATCACGCCCAGTCCGCGCCATTCGCTGTCGCCCTCGACACAAAACACCGTGTCCATCGCCTGCTGCGCCGCCGGGTTGCCCGCGTCCGGCACCACGCGGCGGTACTGGTTTTCCACCCGGCTTTCTCCGGCGATGCGCTGTTCAACCAGCATCAGCACGCCCTGTAGCAGATCCAGCGGCTCGAAACCGGCCACCACCAGCGGGCGCGCGAAACGCCCGGCAATGAAATCATACGGATGCGTGCCGATCACCATGCTGACATGCCCCGGCGCCAGGAACGCGTCGATCTGGTTATCCGGCTGCTCCAGCAGGCTTTGCAGCGTCGGGATAAGCGTAATGTGCTGACAGAAAAAGTAAAAATTACGCACGCCGCGCGCTTTCGCCTGGATAAGCGTCAGCGCGGTGGCGGGCATGGTGGTTTCAAAGCCTAAGCCGAAAAACACCACCTCGCGCGCCGGGTTCTGCCCGGCGATCTTCAGCGCGTCCATCGGCGAATAGACGATACGCACGTCCGCGCCTTCGGCTTTGGCCTGGAGCAGCGAGCCGTTTTTGCCCGGCACGCGCATGGCGTCGCCGAAAGTGCAGAAAATAACGCCCGGGCGGCGGGCGATTTCGGTGGCGTTGTCGATGCGTCCCATCGGCAGCACGCAAACCGGGCAGCCCGGGCCGTGGATAAACTCGATATTTTCCGGCAGCAGACGGTCGAGGCCGAATTTAAAAATGGCGTGGGTGTGCCCGCCGCACACCTCCATAATGCGCAGCGGTTTCTGCGCCGTGTGGCTTAAGCGCGGCGCGCGCTCGCACAGCCGGTCAATCAGGCGCAGCACCCGTTCCGGGTTGCGGTATTCATCGACATAACGCATCAGCGGTTCTCCTCGCCATACAGCAGCGCGCCGACATCCGGCTCTACTTCAAACATCGTTTGCAGCGCCTCCAGCGTGTCGCGCGCCTCGCGCTCGTTAATCAGGCTCATGGCGAAACCGACATGCACCAGCACCCACTGGCCGAGACGCGGCTGGCCGTTCTCGTCATGCGCGCCCACCAGCGTTAAGTCAACCTCGCGCCGTACGCCGCACACCTCGACGCGCGCGAGGTTGCCGGTGAGCAGTTCACAGATTTGCCCCGGAATGCCTATGCACATCGCTGTTCCTCCAGCCAGGCGAGCCACGCGCGCATGCCGTCGCCGCGCGTGGCGGAAACCAGCAGGATAGTGATGTTCGGGTTGACCTCGCGCGCGTACGCCATGCATTTCTCAACGTCGAAGTTCAGGTACGGCAGCAGGTCAATTTTATTAAGCAGCATCAACGAGGCGGCGGCGAACATATGCGGGTATTTGAGCGGCTTATCTTCGCCCTCGGTCACGGAAAGCACCGCCACTTTGTGGCGCTCGCCGAGATCAAACCCCGCCGGGCAGACCAGATTGCCGACGTTTTCAATAAACAGCACGCCGTTATCCGCAAGCGGCAGGCGCGCCATCGCGTCCTCTATCATCTGCGCGTCGAGATGACACCCTTTGCCGGTATTGACCTGAATCGCCGGCGTACCGGTGGCGCGAATACGCTCGGCGTCGTTTACCGTCTGCTGATCGCCTTCGATAACGGCGCAGGGCGTGGTGTCGCGCAGGCGTTTAAGCGTTTCGGTGAGCAGCGTTGTTTTGCCGGAGCCGGGGCTGGAGACCAGGTTCAGCGCCAGCTGACCGCGCGCGGCGAGACGCTGGCGGTTGCGCTGCGCAATCTGGTTATTTTTATCGAGCACATTGATTTCAATCTCCACCATTTTGCGCTGGCTTAAGCCGGGCGCATGGGTGCCCGCCTCGCCGTGGCCGTAATTGAGAGAACCATCCGGTGCCTCGTCAGGGGTAAACGCGTTCACGTTTATGCTGGAGATGGGGGCCGTGATACGCGGCGCGGCGGCAAAGGGGGCGGCGCGAAACGGCGAATGCGGGTTGTGCTCATCGCCTTCTATATAAAGGTTGCCGTGCTGGCAACCGCAGGTCGTACACATCTTCTACTCCTGTTCTATTTCGAGACGCTTGATTTGCACGCTGTCATCGGCATCGATGCGCAGATCCGCGCTATGGCAATGCGGGCAGCGGCGTACCAGCGTCGTGAGTAACTGAACGTTGCGCTGGCACTGCGGACACCAGCACTTCGCCTCCTGCTGGCTTAAATGCAGCGTGCAGCCTTCGGCGCGGGTGTCGCGGCACGCCAGATCAAAGCAAAACTCCAGCGCGCTGCGCTCAACGCAGGAGAACGCGCCGATTTCCAGCCACACGCCGGTAACTTTGCGCGCGCCACGCTGCTGCGCCTGCTGTTCGATAATTTCCACTGCCCGCTGGCAGAGGGTAAGTTCGTGCATAACGCCTCCGGTACGTTTTGCGTTTGCGAATGTCACAGGCAATGCAATAACGGTGCCAGCGCATGAGAGGCGCGGCGGGAGGCTGTCGCGGCGGGTGTCGAGGCTGTCGAAATGACACGTCATGACAGACGGCGTGACGTGACGTTTAAGAATAAATCATTAAAAAACAGCAAATTAAAAAATGGCATGGTTCCTGCTAAAGACGGGTATCTCTGTTAAATGAGCCAATAACCATGATCCTTTCCGAATTAAGCCAGAAGGCGGAATTTATCGCCGATCGTCACCGCGCGTTACAGACGCACTGGCACACCTACTGCAACACGCTGGTCCAGGCCATTACGCTGTCGCGCCAGAAGCTGCATCACTCGCTCGGCTGCGAGCCGCAAAACGGGCTGTGCTTCTTTCTTTTTGAGCACTTCGCCATCCGCGTGGAGCAGGCCGAAGGCTTTCACTGCCGCACCATTAACTATCTGATAGCCCGCCGCGACGGCAGCGAAGAGACGCTGCTCGCCACCGCGCAGCTCGACGCAAAAGGCCTGCTGGATGGCGTTGTGGATATCCGCGACCGCGAGCGGGTGCTGGCGCACTATCTCGACAAAATCGGCGCGCTGGTCGACGGACTCTATGACGCCGTGCAGCAGGATACGCCGCTGCGCATCAGCGAGATCCTGGCGGCCCGCGACGCGTCGTCACATTAACCGGGCGAGGTGTCGCTGACTGTCGAAATCGTCCGTCGTCGTCACTTTTCGTCAAAAATGTCCATCACCTGAGGAACACCTGGTGAACCGTTTTATCATTGCCGACTCCACGCTCTGCATCGGCTGCCACACCTGTGAGGCCGCCTGTTCGGAGACGCACCGCCTGCATGGACTGCAATCCAGGCCGCGCCTGACGGTTATGCGTAACCAAAAAGATTCCGCCCCGCAGCTGTGCCACCACTGCGAAGACGCGCCGTGCGCGCAGGTCTGTCCGGCGAACGCCATCACCCGCGAGGCGGGGGCGATTCAGCTCAATGAAAGCCTGTGCGTGAGCTGCAAACTCTGCGGCATCGCCTGTCCATTCGGCGCGATTGAATTCTCCGGCAGCCGCCCGCTGCATATCCCGGCCAACGTCAACAGCCCGAAAGCGCCGCCCGCGCCGCCTGCGCCTGCGCGCGTCGGCGCGTTTCTCGACTGGACCCCCGGCGTGCGCGCTGTGGCGATGAAGTGCGATCTCTGCCAGTTCGACGCAGACGGCCCGGCCTGCATACGTACCTGTCCGACCGGCGCGCTGAAGCTTGTCGATAACCACGACATAGCCCGCGCCAGCCGCCGCAAACGCGAGCTGACCATTAACGCCGACCTCGGCGATTTATCGCTGCTGCTGCAACCGCGCGGAGGAGAATAATGAACGCGATTTTCTTATATCAGGGCGCGCTGGTGGCCTTTGGCGCGGGGCTTGCGCTCGCGCTGCTGAGCGCCTGGCATAAGCCGCTCAGCGCGCTGCTTGGTGGCCTTGGCGGCGCGCTCGGTTGCCTGTGCGCGCTGGCGGCAGGCGGCTGGCTGCTGATCAACGTGAACGACGGGCCGCTTACGACGCACATCGGCGCGCTCGCGGTGCATCTCACTGCCTTTAACGCCATATGGCTTGCGACACTCGGCCTGCCAGGATTTTTTATCTGCCTGTTTACGCTTATTCCTCCGCGCGACGGGCAGGCGCGCGCCAGCGGGGCGCTTATCAATCTGCTGCTTGGCGCGGCGACCCTTGCGGTCACGGCGCAGAGCCTCGCCGCGCTGGTGGTGATGGCGGAAATCATGGCGCTCGCCGCGGTATTCCTGACCGGCGACAGCGCGGGCGGCAAGCTCTGGTTTGCGCTGGGGCGTCTCGGCACGCTGCTGCTGGCGCTCGCCTGCTGGCTGTTGTGGCGGCAGTACGGGACGCTCGACATGCTGGCGTTAAGTTCGCTCACCGCCGGGCAGCCGTTTAGCGCGACCATCTGGCTCTCGGGGCTGGCAGGCTTTGGGCTGCTCGCAGGCGTTATTCCGCTGCACGGCGGCGTGGTGCAGGGCCATGCGCAGGCCACTGCGCCCGCCGCCGCGCTCTTCTCCGCCGTGGTGCTGAAAGTGGGGCTCTACGGCATCCTGGTCTTTTCGCTGATGAACGCCGCGCTGCCGCTCTGGTGTGGGGTGCTGGTGCTGCTGCTCGGCATGATGACCGCGTTTATCGGCGGGCTTTACGCGCTGCTTGAGCACAATATCCACCGGCTGCTGGCGTACCACACGCTTGAAAACATCGGCATTATCCTGCTGGGGCTCGGCGCGGGGCTTGCGGGGATTTCGCTTGGTGAGCCTGCGCTGGTGGCGCTCGGTCTGGTGGGTGGGCTCTATCACCTCTTCAACCACAGCCTCTTTAAAACCACGCTGTTCCTCGGCGCGGGCGCGGTCTTTCACCGCACCGGCCTGCGCGATATCGAAAAGCTCGGCGGTATCGGCAAAACCATGCCGCTTATTTCGATCTCCATGCTGGTGGGCCTGATGGCGATGGCTGCGCTGCCGCCGCTTAACGGCTTCGCGGGCGAATGGGTGATTTATCAGGCGTTCTTTAACCTGGGCGCGCAGCCGCTGTTTATCACGCGTCTGCTCGGGCCGCTGCTGGCGGTGGGGCTCGCTATCACCGGCGCGCTGGCGGTGATGTGTATGGCGAAAGTCTACGGTGTGACGTTCCTCGGCGCGGCGCGCACGCAGGCCGCTGCGCAGGCGACTGACGCGCCCTGGCTCATGCGCTTCTGTGTCGCGATGCTGGCGATTTGCTGTGTGGCAGGCGGCGTTGCCGCGCCGTGGCTGCTGCCGCTGCTGGGCCGCGCCGTTCCGCTGCCGATCGTCACCGCAGGCACTGCCGTCTCGCAGCCGGTGATTACGCTGCTGCTGGCAGGCTCGCTGCTGCTGCCGTTCCTGCTGATGACGCTCTTTAAAGGCGACCGCCTGCCGGCGCGCACGCGTGGCAGCGCCTGGGTCTGTGGTTACGACCACGAGCCGGAGATGGTCATTACCGCGCATGGGTTCGCACGGCCCGTCAAGGCCGCCTTCGCGCCGCTGATTCAGTTACGCCACATCCTTAATCCGGCGCGTCTGCTGCCGGGCTGGCAGAGCGCTGGCCTGCCGGTGCTGTGTCGTCGTCTGGCGGCGGTCGAACTGGCCGTGTTGCTGGTCGTCGTGATTTCACGGGGAGTCTGAGATGCAAAACGTAATTTTCCCTCTTTTACAGGCGCTGGTGCTGTTTGCCTGCGCGCCGCTACTCGCGGGCGTCACCCGCGTGGCGCGCGCGCGCCTGCATAACCGTCGCGGGCCGGGCGTGCTTCAGGAATATCGCGATCTCATCAAACTGCTGGGCCGCCAGAGCGTGGCACCTGCGGCGTCCGGCTGGGTGTTCCGGTTCACGCCGTACGCCATGCTGGCGGTGATGTTTACCATCGCCGCCGCACTGCCGGTGGTGACCGTTCGCTCACCGCTGCCAGGCGCGGGGGATTTGATCACGCTTATCTATCTCTTCGCCATCGCGCGCTTCTTTTTCGCCATTGCCGGGCTGGATACCGGCAGCCCGTTCACCGGGATCGGCGCAAGCCGTGAAGCGATGCTGGGCGTGCTGGTGGAGCCGATTCTGCTGCTCGGCCTGTGGGTCGCGGCAACGGTGGCGGGTTCAACACATATCAGCCAGATAGCCGCACGCGTCTATGAGTGGCCTTTCGCGCACAGCCTGACGCTGGTGCTGGCGCTCGCCGCCTGCGCCTTCGCCACGTTTATCGAAATGGGCAAGCTGCCGTTCGATCTCGCCGAAGCGGAGCAGGAGTTACAGGAAGGCCCGCTGTCGGAGTACAGCGGTTCAGGCTTTGCGCTGCTGAAATGGGGCGTCAGCCTCAAGCAACTGGTGGTGTTACAGATGTTTGTCGGCGTGTTTGTGCCCTGGGGCCAGATGCTGACTTTCAGCCTGAGCGGCCTGGCGATAGCGCTGGCGCTGGCCGTCGTCAAACTGCTGGTGGGCGTACTGATTATCGCGCTCTTTGAAAACAGCATGGCGCGCCTGCGCTTTAACGCCGTTTCGCGCGTCACCTGGACCGGTTTCGGCCTGGCCTTTTTAGCTTTCGTCTCCTTGCTGGCGGCGTGATAAGAGAACTGAACGATGTCTGAAGAAAAAACAGGGCAACACTATCTGCGCGCGCTGCACGAGGCGTTTCCCGGCGTGGTGCTTGATGAAGCCTGGCAAACCAAAGACCAGCTGACGGTCACGGTGAAAATCAATTATCTGCCGGAAGTGGTGGAGTTTCTTTACTACCAGCAGGGCGGCTGGCTGTCGGTGCTGTTTGGCAACGATGAGCGCAAGCTCTGCGGCAGCTACGCGGTCTACTACGTGCTCTCGATGGAGCAGGGCGTGAAGTGCTGGATAACGGTGCGCGTCGAGGTGGACGCGAATAAACCGGAGTTTCCGTCCGTGACGCCGCGCGTGCCCGCCGCCGTCTGGGGCGAGCGCGAAGTGCGCGATATGTATGGCCTGATCCCGGTTGGCCTGCCGGATGAGCGTCGTCTGGTGCTGCCGGATGACTGGCCGGACGACCTCTATCCGCTGCGCAAAGACAGCATGGATTACCGTCA
Source organism: Cronobacter sp. 153480017-3 (assembly GCF_053627815.1). Lineage (NCBI taxonomy): Bacteria > Pseudomonadati > Pseudomonadota > Gammaproteobacteria > Enterobacterales > Enterobacteriaceae > Cronobacter > Cronobacter sp. 153480017-3. The sequence continues at coordinate 714,499 of NZ_JBSEYN010000002.1, forward strand.
GCGCCCGGCGCCGACCAGCGATAAAGAGACCTACGAGTTCATCAACGAACTGGGCGATGCCAAAAATAACGTGGTGCCCATCGGCCCGCTGCATGTCACCTCCGACGAGCCGGGCCACTTCCGGCTGTTCGTGGATGGCGAAAACATCATCGACGCCGACTACCGGCTCTTTTACGTCCACCGCGGCATGGAGAAACTCGCCGAAACCCGCATGGGCTACAACGAAGTGACGTTTCTCTCCGACCGCGTCTGCGGTATCTGCGGCTTTGCCCACAGCACGGCCTACACCACGTCGGTGGAAAACGCGATGGGTATTCAGGTGCCGGAGCGCGCGCAGGCGATCCGCGCCATTCTGCTGGAAGTCGAGCGGCTGCACAGTCACCTGCTGAATCTCGGTCTGGCGTGCCATTTTGTCGGGTTCGACTCCGGCTTTATGCAGTTTTTCCGCGTGCGTGAAACCTCCATGAAGATGGCGGAAATCCTCACCGGCGCGCGCAAAACCTACGGCATGAACCTGATTGGCGGCATTCGCCGCGATCTGCTGAAAGATGACATGACGCAGACCCGTCAACTGGCCCAGCAGATGCGCCGCGAGGTGCAGGATCTGGTGAGCATTTTGCTCAGCACGCCGAATATCGAACAGCGCACGGCGGGCATTGGCCGTCTCGACCCGCAGATCGCGCGTGATTTCAGTAACGTCGGGCCGATGGTGCGCGCGAGCGGTCATGCCCGCGACACCCGCGCCGATCATCCGTTTGTGGGGTACGGCCTGCTGCCGATGGAAGTGCACAGCGAGCAAGGTTGCGACGTGATTTCCCGCCTGAAAGTGCGTATCAACGAGGTGTTTACCGCTCTCAATATGATCGACTTCGGGCTGGATAACCTGCCCGGTGGGCCGCTGCTGGTGGAAGGGTTTACCTATATTCCGAACCGCTTCGCGCTGGGGTTTTCCGAAGCGCCGCGCGGCGATGATATTCACTGGAGCATGACCGGCGACAACCAGAAGCTCTACCGCTGGCGTTGCCGCGCGGCGACTTACGCCAACTGGCCGACGCTGCGTTATATGCTGCGCGGCAACACGGTGTCGGACGCGCCGCTGATTATCGGCAGCCTCGACCCGTGCTACTCCTGCACCGACCGTATGACGGTGGTGGACGTGCGCAAGAAGAAAAGCCAGGTGGTGCCGTATAAAGAGCTGGAGCGCTACAGCATTGAGCGCAAAAACTCGCCGCTGAAATAGGCGGCCACGGTGGGTGCGCTGCGCTTACCCACCCTACGGCGACGGCTCACCTGTTAATCCTGGCGGGTAAGCGCATCGCACCCGCCAGGTAAAACCGTCGCAAAATGATCGTAGGGCGGGTAAGCGCAGCGCACCCGCCGGGTAGAACCGTCACAAAATGATCGTAGGGCGGATAAGCGCATCGCACCCGCCAGGTAAAACCGTCGCGCAGGCGACAGGAGACAACATGTTTACCTTTATCAAAAAAGCCTTAAAAACCGGCGTGGCGACGCAGCCTTATCCGCTGCAACCGATGCCGGTCGACAAAAATTTTCGCGGCAAGCCGCAGCACAATCCGCAGCAGTGTATCGGCTGCGCGGCCTGCATCAACGCCTGCCCCTCTAATGCCTTGACGGTTGAAACCGACCTTCAGCACGACCGCCTCGACTGGCAGTTCAATCTCGGCCGTTGCATCTTCTGCGGCCGCTGCGAAGAGGTCTGCCCGACGGCGGCCATTCGCCTGACGCCCGAATATGAACTGGCGGTCTGGCGCAAAGAGGATTTTCTCCAGCAGGCGAGCTTCGCGCTCTGTCGCTGCCGCGTCTGCCAGCAGCCGTTTGCGGTGCAAAAAGAGGTGGATTACGCGATAGCGTTGCTGGCGCACAACGGCGATGAACGCGCCGAGCGCCATCGCGCAAGCTTTGAAACCTGTCCTGACTGCAAACGCCAGCAGGGCCTTGCGCCCTCGGAGCTTATCGACCTGACCCGCGAAATGAAGGAGGCGGTGTGATGAACCTGCTCGGCCCACGCGATGACAACAACATTCCGGTGCCCGTGACGGTGGAGGAATCCATCGCGCGTATGAAAACGTCGCTTTTGAAAAACATCAAGCGCTCGGCGTATGTCTACCGCGTCGACTGCGGCGGCTGCAACGGCTGCGAAATCGAAATTTTCGCCACGCTTTCGCCGCTCTTTGACGCCGAGCGTTTCGGCATCAAAGTGGTGCCGTCGCCGCGTCACGCCGACATTCTGCTGTTTACCGGCGCGGTGACGCGCGCCATGCGCTCGCCCGCGCTGCGCGCCTGGGAATCGGCGCCCGATCCGAAAATCTGTATCTCTTACGGCGCGTGCGGCAACAGCGGCGGCATTTTCCACGATCTCTACTGCGTGTGGGGCGGCACCGACAAAATCGTTCCGGTGGATGTCTATATCCCCGGCTGTCCGCCGACGCCCGCCGCGACCCTCTACGGCTTTGCGATGGCGCTCGGCCTGCTGGAGCAGAAAATCCACGCCCGCGCGCCTGGCGATGAGGACAATCAGGCTGCCGCCATTCTGCACCCGGAGATGGTGCAGCCGCTGCGCGTGCGCGTTGACCGCGCCGCGCGTCGTCTGGCGGGGTATCGCTATGGACGTCAGATTGCCGATGACTATCTGCGCCATCTGACGGCAGGCGAGCAGAGCGTGGCGGGGTGGCTGTCGCAGGAAAACGACCCGCGTCTTAGCGAAATCGTCGCGCAGCTTGAGGCGGTGGTGGCGCAGGAGAGCATCGGATGAGCGAAACCGTCGTGTTCAGCCGCCTGTCGCGCAAGTTCGTTGATGAAAACGATGCGACGCCGCCGCAGGCGCAGCAGGTTATCTACTACAGCCTGGCGATAGGCCATCATCTGGGCGTGATCGACTGCCTGAAAGCGTCGCTGGTCTGCCCGTTTGAGGCCTATCAGGCGTGGATCGCCACCCTCGCGCCCGCTGAGGCGCAGCGCAAAATGCAGGGCGTGCCGCGCTACGGGGAGATCGTTATCGACCAGAATCATGTCTCGCTGCTGGCGCGGGCGTTTGACGAGGCGTTGCCGCGCCAGAACGCGCAGCAGCAGGCGTGGAGCCGCGAGCTTTTAGGGCTGCTTCAGGCCATCCAGCGTGAGCCGGCGGTGTATGTGATGGTGAGGAGGGATCGTGTCTGACGTTTTATTGTGTGTCGGGAACAGCATGATGGGCGACGACGGCGCAGGGCCGCTGCTCGCCGAAAAATTCCGCGCCGCGCCGCAGGGCGAGTGGGTGCTGGTGGATGGCGGCAGCGCGCCGGAGAATGACATCGGTGCCATCCGCGAACTGCGCCCGGGACGGTTGTTGCTGGTGGATGCCACCGAGATGGGGTTGAACCCAGGCGAGATCCGCATTATTGATCCGGACGATATTTCAGAGATGTTTATGATGACGACCCACAATATGCCGCTGAATTATCTGGTGGATCAGCTGCGCGAGGATGTGGGCGAGGTGATTTTTCTCGGCATCCAGCCCGATATTGTGGGGTTTTATTACCCGATGACCGATGCGGTGAAACGCGCCGTTGATACCGTGTATGACCGTCTGGCGCAGTGGACCGACAACGGTGGGTTTGCGGCGCTGGCGGTGGAGGAGGGTGTGTAGTCGAGTGGGATGGCGGGTGCGCGATGCTTACCCGCCCTACAAACTACAAACCACGCGGCGCTGATGTCGGTGGTTTTGCTCCGGCTAAAAAAAATCGGCCCCTTAGGGCCGATTTCCGCCGGGAGCCGGGATTGCAAAGGGGGCGGCGGTGAGCCCCCTTTGCACGTTCGCGTGAGGGAAGCGCCCATATAAAGATGACGTTGTGGCGAACGGAACGAATTCACCGACCTGATATATTAAAAACTGGATGGCGGGTGCGCTGCGCTTACCCGCCCTACGGTGAGAATGCTTTTTTGTAGGGTGGGTAAGCATCGCGCACCCACCTTTAATTTTCCTGGACAGATCTCGCTCACGCTTCACCTCAATCCTTATAAATCAACGCCTCCCGCCATCAGGAACCTTCCGAAACCGCCTCATGCTCACCAGGAATCCTCTGAATAAAAAAAGTGCGGTGCAGCATCGTATACAGTTGATGAACTGGAGGGAGAAACTGATGAACAGACAAGATATTTATTCGTTCAAGAACTTTGATTTTCTGGCGAGCAGTTTTGCCCGTATGAACGGAGAAGGACGTCGTATCGATATCGATGCCGTCACCGGCAATATGAGCGAGGCGCAGTCCGCCTGGTTTCGTGAACGTTACAACCACTACCGTAAACAAGGGCTGCAACTGACCATCAGTGCCGCCCGTAATGAAACGAATCTGTGCGCGTAACGGCATAAAACGTACTACCGATGAAGCGGGTTATCAGACCCGCTTTTTTGTTGCCTGAAATCCGTCAATTTCATCGTCATAAATGTCGATGACACCTTCGCTCCAGCCTCCCTCGGAAATAAAATCATTTAAAATCATCATATTAAAATCTGGCACGGATCGTGTATTAGCGAGTGGGTTCAACCCACAGCCGGAGATCATGATGAACCGCTTCATCATTGCTGATTCAAGTAAATGTATAGGATGCCGCACCTGCGAGGTGGCGTGCGTGGTATCGCACCAGGAAAACCAGGACTGCGCCGCGCTCACCGCGCAAACCTTTCTGCCGCGTATTCACGTCGTCAAGGGCGTGAATGTCTCTACCGCCACCATGTGCCGCCAGTGTGAAGACGCGCCGTGCGCCAGCGTCTGCCCGAATGGCGCGATCACCCGCGACAATGATTTTGTCCACGTCCACCAGCAGCGCTGCATCGGCTGCAAAACCTGCGTCGTGGCATGTCCTTACGGCGCGATGGAAGTCGTGGTGCGCCCGGTGGTACGCAACAGCGGCGCGGGCCTCAACGTACTGGCCGAGAAAGCCGAAGCTAACAAATGCGATCTCTGCCATCACCGCGCCGAAGGCCCGGCCTGCATCGAGGCATGCCCGACTAACGCCATCGTCTGCATCGATCGCAACCGCCTGGAAGCGCTCAGCGCCGAGCGCCGCCGCCGTGCCGCGCTCGATGGCCTCTCATCCCTGGCTTTTTAAGCCACTGATTTCACTTTTAACAGGTCTGTTACTGATGAAAAAAATCACCAGCGTCTGTCCGTACTGCGGTGCGGGTTGCAAACTCAAACTCGTCGTGGATAACAACAAAATCGTTCGCGCCGAGGCCGCCGAAGGCGTCACCAACCAGAACCAGCTCTGCCTGAAAGGCTATTACGGCTGGGATTTTCTTAACGATACCCAGCTTCTGACGCCGCGTCTCACCCAACCGATGATCCGCTACCAGAAAGGCGGCGCATTCCAGGCGGTCTCCTGGGATGAGGCCATTCGCTATACCGCAGAGCGCCTCTCGGCCATCAAAAAGCAGTATGGCCCGCGCGCCATCATGACCACCGGCTCCTCCCGTGGCACCGGCAACGAAACCAACTACGTGATGCAGAAATTCGCCCGCGCAGTGCTCAACACCAATAATGTCGACTGCTGCGCGCGCGTCTGTCACGGGCCGTCGGTGGCGGGGCTGCAGCAGACGCTGGGCAACGGCGCGATGAGCAACTCCATTGGCGATATAGAAAACTCGAAATGTCTACTGGTGTTTGGCTATAACTGTGCTGATTCGCACCCGATCGTGGCGCGTCGCGTGCTGAAAGCCAAAGAAAACGGCGCGAAGGTAATTGTCTGCGACCCGCGCAAAATCGAAACCGCGCGTATCGCCGATCAGCATCTGCAAATCAATAACGGCTGCAATATGGCGCTGGTCAATGCCTTTGGCTATGTGCTGCTTGAAGAAGCGCTGTATGACAAAGAGTATGTGGCGCGCTACACCGAAGGGCTCGACGCCTACCGCGAGACCGTAAAAGATTACGCGCCGGAAGCCGTCGAGCATCTCACCGGCGTCAGCGCGCAGCAGATCCGCCAGGCGATGCGCACGTTCGCCGCCGCGCCGTCCGCCACCATTATGTGGGGCATGGGCGTCACGCAGTTCGGCCAGGCGGTGGATGTCGTTAAGGGGCTCTCAAGTCTGGCGCTGCTTACCGGTAATCTCGGGCGCGAGCATGTGGGCGTCGGTCCGGTGCGCGGTCAGAACAACGTGCAGGGCGCGTGCGATATGGGCGTACTGCCAAACCAGTTCCCTGGCTATCAGGATGTCGAAGACGCGGCGGTGCGGGAAAAATTCGCGCGCGCCTGGGGCATCGATCCGGCCGTGATGGATGACAAAATCGGCGTGCGCATCACCGAGGTGCCGCACCTGGCGCTCGAAGGCAAAGTCAAAGCCTACTACATCATGGGAGAAGATCCGCTCCAGACCGAAGCCGATCTCGGCCTGGTTCGTCAGGGCTTCGACGCGCTCGATTTTGTGGTGGTGCAGGACATCTTTATGACCAAAACCGCCGAAGTGGCGGACGTTCTGCTGCCCGCCACCTCCTGGGGCGAACATGGCGGCGTCTTTACCTGCGCCGATCGCGGTTTCCAGCGCTTTGAAGCGGCGGTTGAACCTAAATATAACGTCAAGCGCGACTGGGAAATCATCAGCCTTATCGCCACCGCGATGGGCTACCCGATGCATTACGACAACAACCAGCAGATCTGGGACGAAATGCGCGAGCTCTGCCCGCTCTTTTACGGTGTGACGTACCAGAAAATGGGCGATATGGGGCACGTGCAGTGGCCATGCCCGACGCTGGAACACCCCGGCACGCCGTACCTCTACGCCGGGAATCACTTCGATACGCCGACCGGCAAAGGCCAGCTTTTCGCGGCACCGTGGCGCGCGCCGGCGGAACAGCCGGACGCCGACTACCCGCTGGTGCTGTGTACCGTGCGCGAAGTGGGGCACTACTCCTGCCGCTCGATGACCGGCAACTGCGCGGCGCTGCAAACGCTCGCCGACGAGCCGGGCCGCGTGCAGATGCACCCGCAGGACGCGGAACGCCTCGGCGTGCGAGACGGCCAGCTGGTGTGGGTAAACTCGCGTCGCGGGCGGGTCATCAGCCGCGCTGACGTCAGCGAGCGCATCAATCCCGGCGCGGTCTACATGACCTACCAGTGGTGGATCGGCGCGTGCAACGAGCTCACCCAGGACAATCTCGACCCGGTCTCCAAAACGCCGGAAACCAAATATTGCGCGGTGAATGTCGAGGCTATCGCCGATCAGCGCGAGGCCGAAGCGTATGTCCAGACCACCTATACCAGCATGAAGGCGCGCCTGCGCGACGCCGCTGCGGTATAGCTCAGCCTGCGCGGGCCTCGTGCCCGCGCGTTTTCGACGAGACGATGAACCTTAACGGTACGATTTTACGCATTCAGGGCCGCGTGCAGGGTGTCGGTTTTCGCCCCTTCGTCTGGCAACTGGCGCAGCGGCTGGCGCTTACCGGCGACGTCTGCAACGACGGCGCGGGGGTGGAAGTGCGCCTGACCGGCGGTGAAGGGGCGTTTATCGCCGCGCTGTGGCAGCACTGCCCGCCGCTCGCGCGTATCGACAGCGTCAGCGCCGCGCCGTTTCGCTGGCCGCAACGGCCTGACGCGTTTTCCATTCGCGAGAGCGGCGGCGGGGCGATGCGCACGCAAATCACCCCGGACGCCGCCACCTGCCCGCAATGCCTGCGCGAACTCAACGATCCCGCAGACCCGCGCTGGCGCTATCCGTTTATTAACTGCACCCATTGCGGCCCGCGCTTCACCATTATCCGCGCGATGCCCTATGACCGCCCCAATACCGCGATGGCAGGCTTTCCGCTCTGCGCGCCGTGCGAGGTGCAATACCGTGACCCGGCCGACCGGCGCTTTCACGCGCAGCCCGTGGCCTGCCCGACATGTGGCCCGCAGCTGAGTTGGGTGAGCGGTGAACAGACGGCACAAAAAGAGGCGGCGCTGCAGGCCGCCATCGCTGCGCTCATTGCAGGCCAGATTGTCGCCATCAAAGGCATCGGCGGGTTTCATCTCGCCTGCGATGCGCAAAACACTGACGCCGTGGCGCGCCTGCGCGTGCGTAAACATCGCCCGGCCAAACCGCTGGCGGTGATGCTGACGGACGCCGAAGGGCTGCCTGATGATGCCCGCGCGCAATTACTCAGGCCCGCCGCCCCGATTGTGCTGGTGAATAACGCGCACCTGCCGCCGCTGTGTGAGGCCATAGCGCCTGGGCTTAACGAAACTGGCGTGATGCTGCCTGCGAACCCGCTGCAACACCTGCTGATGCAGGGCGTCGGGCGTCCGCTGGTGATGACCTCCGGCAACCGCAGCGGCGAGCCGCCCGCGCTCACCAGTGCGCAGGCGCTCTCGCAGCTTAGTGAGATTGCCGACGGCTTTTTGCTGCATAACCGCGACATCCTGCAGCGGATGGATGATTCGGTGATGCGATCCTGCGGCGAGATGCTGCGCCGGGCGCGCGGCTTTGTGCCGGACGCCATCCCGCTGCCGCCGGGCTTTGCCGATATCCCCGCCACGCTCTGCCTCGGAGCCGATCTTAAAAACACCTTTTGTCTCGCGCGTGGCGGCGAGGCGGTGCTGAGCCAGCATCTGGGCGACCTCAGCAATCCGCAGACCGAAGCACAGTGGCGCACGGCGCTGGCGCTGTTTCGCGACATTTACGATTTTCACCCGCAGCAGGTGGTGGTGGATGCGCATACGGGGTATCGCAGCAGCGCGCTCGGCGAGGCGATGGGGCTGCCGGTGAAACGCGTTCTGCATCACCATGCGCATATTGCCGCCTGCCTTGCCGAGCACCGCTGGCCGCGCGACGGCGGCCCCGTCATTGCGCTGGCGCTGGACGGCATCGGCATGGGTGAGGGCGGCGCGCTGTGGGGCGGCGAGTGTTTGCTGGTGGATTATGACCGCTGCGTACGGCTCGGCGGCCTGCCTGCGGTGGCGCTGCCGGGCGGTGACCTCGCGGCGCGTCAGCCGTGGCGTAACTGGCTCGCACAGTGGCAGGCGTTTGTGCCGCAGTGGCAAACGCTCCCGCAGGCCGCCGGGCTTCTCGTTAAACCCTGGGCACCGCTCACGCGCGCGATGGCGCGCGGCATTAATGCGCCGCTTGCGTCATCGACCGGGCGTTTATTTGACGCCGTGGCGGCGATGCTCGGCGTGGCGCCTGAGACGCAAAGCTATGAAGGCGAGGCGGCCTGCCGCCTGGAAGCGCTGGCGCAGCGTCACGGTCCGGTAGCGCATTCCGTGACGTTGTCACTTAAGGGCGATGCTTTCGACATGCCCGCCTTCTGGGCGAGTCTGCTGGCATTTGACGCACCATTGGGTGCCCGCGCCTGGGCGTTTCACGACGCACTCGCAAGCGGGCTCGCGATAATGGCGCGCCGTCACGCCAGCGCACGCGGCATCACCACCATCGCCTGTGGCGGTGGCGTGCTGCATAACCAGCTTCTGCGCGAACGGCTCGCGTTTTATCTTCACGATTTCCGGCTGCTGCTGCCGCACGCGTTGCCTGCAGGCGACGGCGCGGTGGCGTTGGGCCAGGCGGCGATTGCCGCCGCCGCGTTTTCATCACTTACAGGAACGACGTCATGCTGACTCAATTGCGTAATCTTCCACCCCGTGCGCTGGCCCTGGTGGCCGTGCTTGGTCTTGCCAACCTGGCCGCCTGGATCTGGGCGTTTTATGCGTTTCACGACACTCCCGCGCTGATGGCCGCGAGTCTGCTCGCCTGGGGCTACGGCCTGCGCCACGCGGTGGATGCAGACCATATCGCCGCCATCGATAACGTCACGCGTAAAATGATGCAGCAGGGTAAACGGCCGTGTGGCGTCGGGGCGTGGTTTTCGCTCGGCCACTCCAGCATTGTGGTGCTGGCGTCGGTCGCCATTGCCGCGACCGCCGCGGCGGTAAAAGAAGACATGGCCTGGTTTCATGAGGTGGGCGGCGTGATTGGCACCACCGTCTCGGCGGTGTTTCTGCTGGCGATGGCGCTGGTGAATCTGGTTATCCTGCGCGGTATCTGGCAGAGTTTCAGCCGCTTAAAACGTGGCGAGCCGCTGAATATGCCCGCAGATGCCGTGACCGCAGGCGGGCCGATGAACTGGCTGTTTCGCGCCACCTTCCGGCTGGTCAATAAAAGCTGGCATATGTATCTGGTCGGTTTTCTCTTCGGGCTCGGCTTTGACACCGCCACCGAGATTGGCGTGCTGGGCATCTCGGCGGCAGGCGCGTCACACGGCATGTCGGTCTGGTCGATTCTGGTCTTCCCGGCGCTCTTTACCAGCGGTATGGCACTTGTCGACACGCTCGACAATCTGGTGATGGTCGGCGCGTATGGCTGGGCTTTCAGCAAGCCGCAGCGCAAGCTCTACTACAACATGACCATTACCGGCACGTCGGTGGTGGTGGCGCTGTTTATCGGCGGGCTGGAGGCGCTGGGGCTGCTGATGGATAAATTCGGTCTTTCCGGCGGCCTCTGGCGCTGGGTGGCGAGCGTGAACGATAATCTCGGCAACGCCGGGTTTATCGTGGTTGGTTTGTTCATCGCCTGCTGGGCGCTGTCTATTCTCAACTACCGACTGAAAGGCTACGACGCGCTGCCTGCGCGCTGAGCCGCCACGCGCCTTTCGTCACGTCACTTTTGACGAAAGGCGCGCCCTCGACAGTGATTTTTCCTTTTCAACCCGCGTGCGGCGCGCTTTCCGGCAGCTGGCACGCTTTCTGCATTATCCGCTCCACTCTTTACGCAGTTAACTCTGGAGCATAACCGATGAAAAAAGTCGTTACGGTTTGCCCCTATTGCGCGTCGGGTTGCAAAATCAACCTGATCGTCGATAACGGCAAGGTCGTTAAGGCGGAAGCGGCAATGGGGAAAACCAATCAGGGCGATTTATGCCTGAAGGGCTATTACGGCTGGGATTTTATCAATGATACCCAAATCCTCACTCCGCGCCTGAAAACGCCGATGATCCGCCGTGAGCGCGGCGGCAGGCTGGAAGCGGTCTCCTGGGAGGAGGCGCTCGATTATGTGGCGCAGCGCCTTGCCGACATTAAAGCCAAATATGGCCCGGATGCCATCATGACGACCGGATCGTCACGCGGCACCGGCAACGAAACCAACTATGTGATGCAAAAATTTGCCCGCGCGGTGATCGGCACCAATAACGTCGATTGCTGCGCGCGCGTCTGACACGGCCCCTCGGTTGCAGGTCTGCACCAGTCGGTCGGTAACGGCGCCATGAGCAACTCCATCACTGGCATTGAAAATACCGATTTAGTCTTTGTATTTGGGTACAACCCGGCGGATTCGCATCCGATCGTCGCCAATCGCGTGATTAAAGCGAAGAAAAACGGGGCGAAAATTATCGTCTGCGACCCGCGGAAAATCGAAACCGCGCGGATTGCGGATAGACATCTGGCGCTGAAAAACGGCTCCAACATCGCGCTGCTGAACGCGATGGGGCACGTGATTATCGAAGAAGAGCTCTGGGATCACGCTTTTGTGTCGGCGCGTACTGAAGGCTTTGAAGAGTATCGCAAAATCGTTGAAGGCTATACGCCGGAGTCGGTGGAAACCATCACCGGCGTCAGCGCTGAGGAGATCCGTGAGGCGGCGCGGATGTACGCGCGTGCGGAACGTGCGGCGATCCTCTGGGGCATGGGCGTGACGCAGTTTTACCAGGGCGTCGAGACCGTGCGTTCACTGACCAGCCTCGCGCTGCTGACGGGAAATCTTGGCAAGCCGAGCGCGGGCGTTAACCCGGTACGCGGGCAGAATAACGTACAGGGCGCGTGCGACATGGGCGCGTTGCCGGATACCTATCCGGGCTATCAGTATGTGAAATTCCCCGAGCACCGTGAGAAGTTCGCCAAAGCCTGGGGCGTGGCGTCGCTGCCGGCGCATACCGGTTATCGCATCAGCGAGCTGCCGCACCGCGCGGCGCATGGCGAAGTGCGCGCCGCTTACATCATGGGCGAAGATCCGCTGCAAACCGATGCCGAGCTCTCGGCGGTGCGCCAGGCATTCGAGACGCTGGAGCTGGTGATTGTGCAGGACATTTTCATGACCAAAACCGCTGCAGCGGCGGACGTAATTTTGCCTTCCACCTCCTGGGGCGAGCATGAAGGGGTTTACACGGCGGCGGATCGCGGCTTTCAGCGCTTTTTTAAAGCAGTGGAGCCCAAGTGGGATCTGAAAACCGACTGGCAGATCATCAGCGAAATCGCCACCCGGATGGGCTACCCGATGCATTACGACAACACCAAACAGATCTGGGATGAGCTGCGCGCGCTGTGCCCCGATTTTTATGGCGCCACCTACGAGAAAATGGGGGAACTGGGCTACATTCAGTGGCCGTGCCGTGATGAATCCGAGGCCGATCAGGGCACCGATTACCTGTTTGAAAAGGAATTCTCCACGCCGAACGGGCTCGGGCAGTTCTTCACCTGCGACTGGGCACCGCCGCTTGACCGGATCAACGAGGAGTATCCGCTGGTGCTCTCCACGGTGCGCGAAGTGGGGCACTACTCCTGCCGTTCGATGACCGGCAACTGCGCCGCGCTGGCGGCGCTGGCGGATGAGCCGGGTTACGCGCAAATCAACAGCGCCGACGCACAGCGCCTCGGCATTAAAGACGAGGCGCTGGTGTGGGTGGTGTCGCGCAAAGGCAAAGTCATTACCCGCGCGCAGGTGAGCGACAGGCCGAACAGAGGCGCGGTCTACATGACGTACCAGTGGTGGATTGGTGCCTGTAACGAGCTGGTGGCGGAGAATCTAAGCCCGATCACAAAAACGCCGGAGTATAAGTACTGCGCCGTGCGCGTCGAGCCGATAGCGGATCAGCGAGCCGCCGAGCAGTATGTGATTGACGAGTACAACGCTCTGAAAACCCGGCTGCGGGAGTCCGCGCAGGGTTAAATAACGAATCCCCCGCAAGGGGGATTTTTTTGCCCGGCATTCAGCCTTCCGGCATCCGCGCGCGGCACTCCGCCAGGACAAACTGGCGCAGCCAGCGGTGCGCCGGATCGGCATCGAGACGCGGGTGCCACATCTGCGACACGGTAATCGGCCGGGTCGCCACAGGTAATTCAAACCACGTAAGCCCGGTATCGCCCGGCAGATTAATCAGAAACGAGGCGGGCACCAGCGCCACCAGATCGGTACCGCGCGCGACGGCGAGCGCCGCTGGGAACCCCGGCACCACCGCGGCAATATTGCGTGACAGCCCCCGTTGCGCGAGCGCGTCATCGACCGGCCCGGTCAGCACGCCGCGCCGCGACGCCGCCACATGACCCCACGCGGTGTACTCCTCAGGCGTGACGTCGCGCCCGGCGAGCGGATGGCCGCGTCTCACCACGCCCACGAAGCGGTCGCGGAACAGCCGCTGCTGTTTGATTTCCGGCCCCATCTCGCCCGGCACACCGATTTCCAGATCCGCCTCGCCTTCACGCAAGGGCCGGTCGCTTTTCACCGGCTTGGGCGCAAAACGCAGGCGTATGCCGGGCGCACATCGTGCAGCCGCCGCAATCAGCGCCGGGCCGAACGCCTCCACAAAACCGTCGTTGGCGCGCAGCGTAAACGTCTGCTGGTGACGTGTGATATCAAATTCCTGCGGCGCAGGGCGCAGCACGGCGCGCGCGGCAAAGACCGCGCCCTGGGTGCGCTCGCGCAGGGAGTCGGCGTAGGGCGTGAGCACCATCTGGCGTCCGGCGCGCACCAGTAGCGGGTCGCCGGTGGCCTCGCGCAGGCGGCTCAGCGTGCGGCTCATCGCCGACGCGCTTAAATTCAGGCGACGCGCCGCCGCCGCCACGCTTTTCTCGGCGAGCAGAACATCCAGCGCGAACAGCAAATTTAAATCCGGGTCATTCATCGTCAGGCTCCGGGTGTCATCATGACAGATGGCGTTTCATGCAGGGATAAAATGCAATCGTTGCGTCTTCCGCTATGTATCGCCGGAAAGTAGAGTGAACGCAAGCACACATTTTGGAGTGACCATGACGTTATTTACTGACCTGCCCGGCGATGAAGGGCTGCCGGGGCGCGAGCGCGCGCTGGCGATGATCGCGGTGATGACGAGTACCACGATGGCGGTTTTTGATGGCGCGATGGTGAATATCGCGCTGCCGGAAATGGCCCATGCCCTGAATGCGACGGCGGCGCAGACTGTCTGGGTGGCGAACGGTTATCTGCTCTCGGCGGCGATGACGCTCGCGATTTTCGCCGCGCTGGCCGGGCGGCTCGGCTTTCGCACGTTATTTGCCGCAGGCGTCGGGCTGTTTACGCTCGCCTCACTCGGCTGCGCGCTTTCACCGTCGCTCCCCTGGCTTGTGGCGATGCGAATTTTACAGGGCGTGGGCGGCGCGGCGACGCTCAGCATCGCGCCCGCTATTCTGCGCACCATTTTCCCGAACCGGCTGCTCGGGCGCATTCTCGGCATGAACGCGCTGCTTATCGCCACCAGCACGGCCATCGCGCCGGTGCTGGGCGGCGCGCTGCTCGCCACGCTCGGCTGGCCCTGGCTGTTCGCGATCAACATTGCACCGGGCGTGCTGGCGCTGCTGCTGACGCTGCGCACGCTACCCAATGATACACACCCGTCGCGCGGGCCGTTTGATGTGCCAGGCGCGCTGCTTTCGGCGATGATGCTCGGCGCGGCGGTGATGGCGTCAGACGCGCTGTCGCTTGAGGCGCTACTCGGCTTCGGCGCACTGGCGCTGGTGGCGGGCCTGCTGCTGGCCTGGCGTTTAAAACGCGCGCCAGCGCCGCTGCTGCCGCCGCAGCTCTTTGCCAACGCGCGGTTTTCGCTCGCGGCGCTGACCTCGCTGGCGTCGTTTGTGAGCCAGGGGATGACCTTCGTGGCGCTGCCGTTTCTGTTCCAGAGCGTCTACGGTTACAGCGCGCTCCACGCCGCGCTGCTCTTCACCGCCTGGCCTGTCGGGATCATTCTGGTGGCCCCGCACGCCGGGCGGTTGGCCGACCGCTACGCGCCGTCGGTTATCGCGACCGCGGGTCTTGCGCTTTTTGTGGCGGGCCTGGTGGCGCTGGCGTTGCTGCCTGCGCACGCCGCCGCCTGGGACATCAGCCTGCGCGGATTGCTGTGCGGCATTGGGTTCGGCTGCTTTCAGAGCCCGAATAACCGCGAGATGCTGGCGGGCGCGCCGCGTGAATACAGCGGTTACGCCTCCGGCGTGCTGGCGATTATGCGCACCTTCGGGCAATGTCTGGGCGCGGCGCTGGTGGGTGTGCTCCTCACTGTAGGGGCAACGTCTGCCAGTGGTATCGCCGAGGTCGCAGGCGTGCGTCTCGCGCTGTGGATCGCCGCTGCGACCTCGCTGCTGGCGCTGGCCTTCAGCGTCAGCCGTTTACGCAAGCGTTAAGGCCACAGGGCGGTCACCTGTGCTATTCCCGCGTTACCGGGCGGGTTATAAAATCAGGCGCGTCCGCGTAGCCTG
This sequence comes from Cronobacter sp. 153480017-3, assembly GCF_053627815.1. Lineage (NCBI taxonomy): Bacteria > Pseudomonadati > Pseudomonadota > Gammaproteobacteria > Enterobacterales > Enterobacteriaceae > Cronobacter > Cronobacter sp. 153480017-3. The sequence goes on from NZ_JBSEYN010000002.1 coordinate 729,937, forward strand.
TGTTAAGGTCGATTTTTAATCGAACCAGAGGGCTGATAAATGCCAAAGAATGTCGTGACAATTATGCCAGGCGGACAGGTTGAGCATGTGGCTGTGGATGATGAGCTGCAGGTCATGCGGATCAGCGGAGAAAAGGGCGCCACGCTTGAGCTGCCGATCGAAAGTTATAAGCTCGACGGAGAAACGTATCTGGTGGCGCGGTTTTCCGGGCTGGTGAGCGATCAGGAAACCGAAAACGCGATCCGACAGTTCTATTAATGTTGGGTTACAGGGGCACAGAGCCCCTGTAACGTTTATTCGCGGTCAGAATTGCTTATCGCTGGTGAGAGAGGATGAGAGTTTACGCAAGGCGTCGATATCCAGTTCCGGCTTCTCTTTATCCAGTACGCAGGCAATGGATAACAGCTCGTTAAACTGGTTGAGTAATATTTCAGTGTCCGATTTAAACGCGTTATCTTCTGCATCCAGCGCCGCATTGATGGCTTTTTTCACGCCCTCAATCATCTCATCCATTCCGCCGTTTTTCCCGATAGTCATTAGCATGGCGCTTAACAGCAGTGCCTGCGCTTCTACCTGAGCCGTCAGAATTTTCGCTTCCGCATCCATTTTCGAGATTTTAGCAATCATGCTGTAAATCACATTATTCATGGCACTTCCTCCTTTTGCTCGACCAGCATATCAGGGAGGCGAGCACGGGCAATGTTGTGTAGTCTTAAATCAGCGCAGCGCGCCGCAAGAATGCTGAACGCAACGGCCTGTGCCTTGCGCGCAGGTGTGGTTCAGAGAAAGTCGTTAAAAGATGTCATTAAAAGAGATAGGGTACCTATTATATATACGATAACAGGCCCGTCTGTCTGCATATTCACACGTAAAAGCGCGGGCGTAATCGCATAATCCCCACGTACCGCCTCGCGCGGGCGAGCGCCGCTGAAAATACTTTATTGGCAAGGAGATATATAGCGTGGAAAAAATGAATGGCCAGTGTCACTGCGGTACGGTGAAATTTACCGTGGAATTAACGGACGGGCTGAATACCGCCCGCCGCTGCAACTGCTCTTATTGCCGGATGCGCGGCGCTATTACGGTGTCGGCACCGCTCAATGGTATTACGGTACTGGAGGGTAAGGAAAAACTGACGGAGTATCGTTTTAATACCCGCCAGGCCGCGCACTATTTCTGTTCGGTATGCGGCATTTATACCTTTCACCAGCGACGTTCAAACCCGGATCAATATGGCGTGAATGTGGCTTGCCTTGAAGGCGTTTCGCCCTTTGATTTTCCTGAAATCAAAGTGACAGAAGGTATTCACCACCCGAACGACGGTGGGGGCGGGGTCGCCGGTTATTTACGTTACACGCCGGTTGAAAAGTGACGGCCTGCGCCTGAAGAACCGCGTTAGCAGAAACGTGACCAGATAAAGGCCCGCGCCAAAACAAGATGTGCGATCACGCCGGGGCGAGGTTATATAAACGAGATGGCGTTTGCCGCCGCGCTGGCGGGCGAAAAGCCGGTAAGCGGCGAGCTTACCGGCAAGGGAAGGGTTATGGACGCAGGGGTTCGCCACGTACCGGGCGGTCGCCCGCCACAAAATAGCGGGCGGTGCTGCGCGGCAGCGGCGTGCGGCCACGGATGTTATCCGCGATTTTCTCGCCGATCATGATGGTGGTCGCGTTCAGGTTGCCGGTGATAATCAGCGGCATGATGGACGCATCCACCACGCGCAGGCCTTCCAGCCCGTGCACGCGGCCCTCGCCATCCACAACGGCCATCTCATCGCTGCCCATTTTGCAGGTGCCGCACGGGTGATAGGCGGTCTCTGCGTGGTTACGGACAAATTCGTCAAGCTGTTCGTCAGTCTGGCAGTCGATGCCCGGGCTGATTTCACGGCCGCGGAATTTATCCAGCGCGGGCTGGTTGATTATCTGGCGCGTGATGCGAATGGCGTCGCGGAACTCCTGCCAGTCCTGCTCGTGCGACATGTAGTTAAACAGGATCGCCGGATGCTGGCGCGGGTCGCGCGATTTAATGCGCACGTGGCCGCGGCTCGGCGAGCGCATAGAGCCGACGTGACACTGGAATCCGTGCGCTTCGACGGCGTTGGAGCCGTTGTAGTTAATCGCCACCGGCAGGAAGTGGTACTGAATGTTCGGCCATGCGAACTCGTCACGGCTGCGGATAAACCCGCCGCCTTCAAAGTGGTTGCTGGCGCCGATACCGGTGCCGTTAAACAGCCACTCCGCGCCGATTTTCGGCTGGTTCCACCATTTCAGCGCCGGGTAGAGCGAAACCGGCTCTTTACATTCGTACTGCAGATACATCTCCAGGTGATCCTGCAGATTTTCGCCGACGCCCGGCAGATCATGCACCACCGGAATATCAAACTGTTTCAGCAGTTCCGCATTACCGACGCCGGAACGCTGGAGGATCTGCGGCGAGGCGATAGCGCCCGCGCAGAGCAGCACTTCGCGGCGCGCATGAACTTCCTGCGGCGCGTTGCTGGCACCGTGAAGATATGCCACACCCACCGCGCGTTTGTTCTCAAAGAGAATGCGGTCGGTTGTGGCATGGGTGATGATTTTCAGGTTCGGACGCTGTTTCGCGGTATCCAGATAGCCGCGCGCGGTGCTGGAGCGGCGGCCCTTCGGCGTGACGAAGCGATCCATCGGGCCGAAGCCTTCCTGCTGATAGCCGTTCAGATCGTCGGTACGCGGATAGCCCGCCTGCACGCCTGCTTCTATCATCGCTGCGAACAGCGGGTTGTTGCCTGGCTTGCAGGTGGTGATGCTGACCGGGCCGTCGCCGCCGTGGTAGTCGTTAGCGCCGATATCGCGCGTTTCCGACTTACGGTAGTAGGGCAGGCAGTCGAGATAGGTCCAGCGCTCAAGGCCGGGCTGCTGTGCCCAGTTGTCGAGATCCATCGCGTTGCCGCGCACATAGCACATGCCGTTAATCAGCGACGAGCCGCCGAGGCCCTTGCCGCGCCCGCACTCCATGCGACGATTATTCATGTACGGCTCAGGCTCGGTTTCATAAGCCCAGTTATAGCGTTTGCCCTGTAACGGGTATGCCAGCGCCGCCGGCATCTGGGTGCGGAAATCAAAACGATAGTCAGGACCGCCCGCCTCCAGCAGTAATACAGTGACATCGCTGTCTTCGGTCAGTCTTGTTGCCAAAACATTCCCTGCGGATCCGGCTCCGATAATGATGTAATCAAATTCCATTAGTCGTTCCTCAGGTTAAAAGGTGGATCAAAATACGGACTGAAAGCGGGTCATCTCGACCTGCACGGATTTCACCTGCGTGTAGTTTTGCAGGGTCATCAGCCCGTTTTCACGGCCAACGCCGGAGTGTTTGTAGCCGCCGACCGGCATCTCGGCTGCGGATTCGCCCCAGGTGTTGATCCAGCAGATCCCGGCTTCAATCTGGTGAATCACGCGGTGCGCGCGGTTGAGATCCCGCGTGACGACGCCTGCGGCGAGGCCGTAATCGGTGGCGTTGGCGCGCTGTATGACTTCGTCTTCGCGCTCGTAAGTCAGAATCGACATCACCGGCCCGAAGATCTCTTCGCGCACGATGGTCATGTCATCGCGGCAGTCGGTAAAGACGGTGGGCTCAACCCAGGCACCGTTATCGAACCCGTCGCCGGTCAGACGTTTACCGCCGCACAGGACGCGCGCGCCTTCACGAATGCCGGTGTCGATATAACGCATGACGTTGTCGCGGTGTGCGAAGCTCACCAGCGGGCCGAAGTTCGTGGCGGGGTCGTTCACGTCGCCCGCTTTGATACGCGCCACGCGCGCGGCGATTTTCTCTTCAAAGGCCGCCTGCCATTTCGCCGGGATAAACACGCGCGTGCCGTTGGTGCAGACCTGGCCCGAGCTGTAGAAGTTGGCCATCATGGCGATGTCGGCGGCGAGATCGAGATCCGCATCGTCAAAAATGATCAGCGGGGATTTACCACCCAGCTCCATCGTCACCTCTTTCAGCGTCGATCCCGCCGCGTTCGCCATGACTTTTTTGCCGCTGGCGACGCCGCCCGTGAACGAGACTTTATCGATGCCCGGATGTTCGGTCAGCAGTTGTCCGGTGACCGCGCCGCTGCCGTTAAGTACGTTAAAGACGCCGTCCGGCACGCCCGCTTCGGTGTAGATTTCCGCAAGCTTAAGCGCGGTGAGCGGCGTCACTTCGCTTGGCTTGAAAATCATGGCGTTACCGGCGGCAAGCGCCGGCGCGGATTTCCACAGCGCAATCTGGATCGGGTAGTTCCACGCGCCGATGCCCGCCACCACGCCGAGCGGCTCGCGGCGCGTGTAGACGAAAGCGGTGTCGCGCAGTGGGATCTGCTGTCCTTCAAGCGAGGGGATAAGCCCGGCGTAGTATTCCAGCACGTCGGCACCGGTGACGATATCCACCGCCTGGGTTTCGCTCAGCGGTTTACCGGTATCGAGCGTTTCCAGCGCGGCCAGTTCATCGTTGCGCTCGCGCAGGATATCGACCGCACGACGCAGGATGCGCGAGCGCTCCATCGCGGTCATCGCCGCCCAGATTTTCTGGCCTTTGCGGGCCGCTTCCACGGCACTATCGACATCGGCTTTGCCTGCTTCATGGACGTCGGCGAGGACTTCGCCGTTTGCCGGGTTGATGGTCTGGAAAGTGTTACCCGTGGCGGAGGGTACATATTTGCCGTCAATATAAAGCGGCTGTTCTGCGAATCGGGACATCATTCCTCCTTCTCATGGGGTGCTGCGCCAGCCAGTTGCTGGCGGATGAATTGGGTAGTGAGCGTGCGGGCTGTCTCCAGATTAAACGGCTGGCCACTTAGCGCCGCGCGCAGCCACAGGCCATCAATGAGCGAGGCCAGGCCATGCGCCGCCAGCCGCGCCTGCTCGCGCGGCAGCTCGCGGCGAAACTCGGCGGCGAGCGTCGAAAACAGGCGGCGGCTGCTGACGCGCTCAAGCCGCCCGAGCTGCGGCTGATGCATACTGCTGGCCCAGAAATCGAGCCAGGCTTTCATCGCCGCACTGTGTACCTGGGTGTCATCAAAGTTGCCTTCGACAATCGCCAGCAGGCGCGCCTCAGTACTGGCCTGCGCCAGCGGCCTCAGGCGGGCGGCGACGGCATCGCGAAGCTGGCGAGTAATGTCGCGCATGGTCGCTTCGAGCAGGCCGTTTTTGTCCTTAAAGTAGTGGCTGATAATGCCTGCCGAGACGCCCGCCCGGCGCGCGATCTGCGCGATAGTGGCGTCGTTGATCCCAACATCATTAATGGTGCTTAACGTTGCATCAATTAACTGCCTGCGCCGTATCGGCTGCATTCCTACTTTGGGCATGACCCGGACTCCGCTTCACCACGTTGTTAATATCTATTAGAACTTTTTTTGATTGGACGTTCAATATAAAAAAAGAAATTGTTAAGATGCTGTGATTGTTTTGTCGCAAAAGCGAAACGGTACGCTACGCTAAAAGGCGATTAATCACCGTCATGAATTATTGGAAAGGAGAGAAGAGACGCGCCTTAGGGGCGGAGAACAATAAACACGCTAACGCTTTCATTTTTGACAGGATATTAACCAGAGGTAACCGATGACTAATCCACCTGCCAGTGAAAAAAACAGAATTAACCCCGTGGTGTTTTACACCTCAGCCGCGCTGATTCTGACTTTTTCACTGGTCACTATCTTCTTCAGTGAGCTGTCTGCGGCCTGGATCCAGACGGCGGTCAACTGGGTCTCGGCGACGTTTGGCTGGTATTACATGCTGGCCGCCACGCTCTACATCGTTTTCGTTATTTTCATGGCCTGCTCGCGCTATGGCGATATTAAACTCGGGCCTGAGCAGTCAAAACCCGAATTCAGCCTGTTGAGCTGGTCGGCGATGCTGTTTGCCGCAGGCATCGGCATCGACCTGATGTTTTTCTCGGTGGCCGAGCCGGTCACACAGTATATGCAACCGCCGACTGGGGCAGGGGAAACCATCGAAGCCGCGCGACAGGCGATGGTCTGGACGCTGTTTCACTATGGTCTGACGGGCTGGTCGATGTACGCGCTGATGGGTATTGCGCTTGGCTACTTTAGCTATCGCTATAACCTGCCGCTGACCATTCGCTCCGCGCTGTACCCGATTTTCGGCAAGCGCATTAACGGCCCGATTGGTCACACCGTTGATATCGCGGCGGTGATCGGCACCATTTTCGGCATCGCGACGACGCTTGGCATCGGCGTGGTACAGCTTAACTACGGCCTGAAAGTGCTGTTTGATATCCCGGAAGGGCTGACGGCGCAGATGGCGCTGATTGTGCTGTCGGTGATTATCGCCACCATTTCGGTGACATCGGGCGTCGATAAAGGCATCCGTTTTCTTTCGGAGCTGAACGTTATTCTGGCGCTGGGGCTTATCCTGTTTGTGCTGTTTATGGGTAAAACGGATTTCCTGCTGAACGCGCTGGTGCTCAATATTGGCGATTACATCAACCGTTTTATGGGGATGACGCTCAATACCTTCGCTTTTGACATGCCGCGCCAGTGGATGAACAGCTGGACGCTCTTCTTCTGGGCCTGGTGGGTGGCGTGGTCGCCGTTTGTCGGGCTGTTCCTGGCGCGCATTTCGCGCGGGCGCACCATTCGTCAGTTCGTGCTCGGCACGCTGATCATTCCGTTTACCTTTACGCTGCTGTGGCTCTCGGTGTTCGGCAACGCGGCGCTGTACGAGATCATTCACGGCGACGCAGGCTTTGCGCAGGAGGTTATCGCCCATGCCGAACGCGGCTTTTACAGCCTGCTGGCAGAGTATCCGGCGTTTAAACTGAGCGCGTCGGTCGCGACCATCACCGGCATGCTGTTTTATGTGACGTCCGCCGATTCCGGCTCGTTGGTGCTTGCGAACTTCACCTCAAAGCTGAAAGACATTAACAGCGACGCTTCGAACTGGCTGCGTATTTTCTGGTCGGTCGCCATCGGCGTGCTGACGATGGGGATGCTGATGACCAACGGCATCTCGGCGCTGCAAAACACGACGGTTATCATGGGGCTGCCGTTCAGCTTCGTCATTTTCTTCATCATGGCAGGCCTCTATAAATCGCTGAAGGTGGAAGATCACCGTCGCGTCAGCGCCAGCCGCGATACGGCGCCGTATATTCCATCGGGCAATGATCGTCTGAGCTGGAAAAAACGCCTGTCACGCCTGATGAATTATCCGGGAACGCGCTATACCCAGCAGATGATGGAAACCGTGATTTACCCGGCGATGGAAGATGTGGCGAAAGAGCTGGAGCTGCGCGGTGGCCGCGTGACGCTGAGAAAAGTGGCGGCGGACGACGAGACGCCGCTGGGGTATCTGGATCTGCGCGTGCATCTCGGCGAGGAGCAGGATTTTATTTATCAGGTGTGGCCGCAGCAGTATTCAGTGCCGGGCTTTACCTACCGCGCCCGCCGCGGAAAATCGCACTATTTCCGCCTGGAAACCTTCCTGCTGGAGGGCAGCCAGGGCAATGACCTGATGGATTACAACAAAGAGCAGGTGATTATCGATATTCTCGACCAGTACGAGCGTCACCTGAACTTTATTCATCTTCATCGCGAAGCGCCAGGGAACAACCTGGTGTTCCCGGAGGTGTAAAAGGAGTGAGGCCACGCGAGTGGCCTTTTTTGATCCCGGCACGGGAGAGGCGGAATGAGAAACAGGCCAGGCCATCAGGGCAGTTTGTGTTGATTACTGGCATGGCGGAATTAACGCGGTTTGTGCCCGTATCCAGTGGGCTCGTGCCTGCGGCGTGGCGAATGGAATTTCCGCCAGTTCATAGCCGTAGCGCGTGTAGACTTGCTTCATTGCTTCCCAGGTACGTACCGCTTCTTCAAATGTCTGCCTGCGTTCGGCGTCCTGCGTGAAGATAGCTTTCCAGGGTGGCGCGATAAAAACGGTGGCGTCGTAGCGCAATCGAAGTGCGGCGTCGTGAAGCGTTTCTGGTACAGGCAACTCACACAGATTCAGGTAACCAATGATATCCGGAATGCCCCGGTCGAAGAACACCACATCATTCATCGCGTCGGCTGCATACCATGCCTGCTTTTCCCGGTTGAGCATCATCGCCGCGAATGCTTCTCTGTCGAGCCACGGCAGCGCAACGCCGCCCGCGCTTACCTGTTCCTGAATAATTGCTCTGCCGGTTTCTGGCGACGTGTTCGATCCCGCGCGGGCAAGGCTCGCCAGTAGCGTACTTTTGCCTGCGCCGGGCCCGCCGGTGATGACGATTTTACGGGTTGTTGAAATCATAATAACGGCCTCTTTGCGGTCAGAAGTCTGTTCGCACGCTATGCTTTCTGGGGCGCGCCTCGCGCGAACTTTTATGCGGAGTAAGGTGATGAAATTAATCGTGACGATGATGTTTTTCGGGAGCGCGATGTGCAGTCTCCCTGCGTTAGCCTCAAGCGATGACAGCTGGCAGGCGCTGTTCTCCGCGATGAACAAAGCTTGCGTCAGCGCGGCCGGGATAGACGAGGTGCAAGTTTCGAAACCGGTATTATTCCCGGATGAAACGGGTATGGCAGGGCTAATGATGAAAGGCAACACAGGCAAGATGAAACACAAGGTTAGCCTGATTTGTCTGTATGACAAAGCAAAAAAGAAAGCGTTTGTCAGCGAATATACGTGGTGAAAGGGAAAACGTGTCGCGGTATTAACGCCAATATTTAAATGAGTAGTGTTGTTATTTATTAATGGATAATTTCGAATTGGTGTCCTGATTATTATTAGTGCGTCAAATGTATTTTTGGGATGAATTGCCTGCGGATGAATGTTATTCCCTGATATGTATTTTTATGGTGAATTTTTTTTGAGGCTGAAATTTTTGTGGTGGATTCGCCTTTGCGCAGTGCGGATTTTTCCGTTTATTTCTTCGTGGTCCAGATTCGGATGTCATTTTCGCCTGCCGGTTTCTGTATTTGTGTATAAATACACGAAGCAGGAGTCGTTTTGTATTATATCAAAGGCTGTCTGTAAGCTTTATTGTTTTTTGAAATGCAGTGTAACAGATATAAGAGTCGGGCCTCTTGTATACGCTGGCTTCGGGCGTAACATATTTAAAGTGTTTGATTTTATCTGCCGTAAAGGATGCGGCAGAGAATGCGGCAGGGATTGTCGCTGACGCTCCCTGTTCTTTCCGTCAACGTCAAATTGCCTTAATGAAGGAACACGTCATGTCTGGTTCATTTCAGGAAGAAATTCCTAAAGCCCGTATTAACCTGAAGTTAAATCTGCACACCGGTGGCGCGCAGAAA